>CP063166.1:0-606041 GCA_016806145.1 Variovorax paradoxus | reverse complement strand
GCCACACCACCTCGGGCGCCGCGATGTGCACGCCCGCCGGCGCGATGCGCAGCGCGAGGTCGACCAGCTCGGCCAGCTTCGACGGCCGCACCGGCTGCTCGCTGCTGGGCACCATGTAGCTCAGCGTTCCGAGCATCCAGGCCGCCAGCCGCTCGGGACGGCTCGCGCGCTGCGCCGCGGCCGGCTTGCGCGCCGACCGCAGGATCAGCAGGCGCTCGAAGCCGCAGGCCACCACGGCCTGCTCGTCGAGGTTCGCGAGGCCGCGCTTGAGCGCCTCGGGCAGCCGGCCCTGGTCGTGCGGCTGCACGATGACGAGGGTCTGCACGCCGCAGGCGCGCAGCCAGCGCGCGAGCGCCGGCAGCTGCGCGGGGTCGGGCAGCCACAGCGCGCGCTCGCGGCCGTGGTACAGGCGCGGCGCGTCGAAGGCCACGATCGCGGCCCGGGCCGAGGTCGGCGGCCACTGCTCGATGGGCAGCGGCGGGCACAGGCAGGACTCGACGCCGGGCAGCCCGTCGTGCATGGGCTCGCTCACGAGCACGCGCACATGCGCATGGCGGTGGCTGCCCGCGAGGCGGTGCAGCAGCTCCTGCCCCAGCGCGCCGGTGGCGCCGGCAATGAGCAGCGTGCCGAAGGCGGCGGAGGCGTCGGGGATGGGCACCGCCGGGTGGTTCGCGCCGCGCAGGGCTTGGAGCGGATCGAGGGACATAGGAGCACCTATGCTAACTTCGGCCCCATTCTGTGGAGGTAATGCAAATGATGATGAAGCGCTGGCTCCTGATCCTCGCGGCGGTCCTGTCCCTCAGCGGATGCGGCTACAACCAGTTCCAGTCGCTCGACGAGGCCAGCAAGTCGGCCTGGAGCGAGGTGCTCAACCAGTACCAGCGGCGCGCCGACCTGGTGCCCAACATCGTCGCCACCGTGAAGGGCGAAGCCGCCTTCGAGCAGGACACGCTGACCAAGGTGATCGAGGCGCGCGCCAAGGCGACCTCGATCCAGGTCACGCCCGAGACGCTCAACAACCCCGAGGCCTTCAACAAGTTCCAGCAGGCGCAGGGCGAGCTGTCCTCGGCGCTGTCGCGGCTGATGGTGGTGTCGGAGCGCTACCCCGACCTCAAGGCCAACCAGGCGTTCCGCGACCTGCGCGTGACGCTCGAGGGCACCGAGAACCGCATCACCGTGGCGCGCAACCGCTACATTGAGAGCGTGCAGGAGTACAACGTGCTCGCGCGCAGCTTCCCGACCAACCTCACGGCCAAGGTCTTCGGCTACGCGCCCAAGCCCAACTTCTCGGTGCAGAACGAAGCCCAGATCTCGGTGCCGCCGACGGTCGACTTCGGCGCGCCGAAGAAGTAAGGCAAAGCTGCGCCGATGGCCGCAGCCCTGATCCGCCGCCTGCTGGCCGCGCTGCTCGCCGTGGCGCTCGGCTGGGCTGCGCTGCCGGCCTTCGCGCAGGCGCCGCTGCCGGTGCCCGCGCTCACGGCGCGCGTGATCGACCAGACCGGCACGCTCGACGCCGCGCAGCGCGCCGGCCTCGAGACCAAGCTCGCGGCCTTCGAGCAGCGCAAGGGTTCGCAGATCGCGGTGCTGATGGTGCCGACCACGCAGCCCGAGGACATCGAGAGCTACACCCAGCGCGTGGGCGATGCCTGGAAGATCGGCCGCAAGGACGTGGGCGACGGCCTGCTCGTGATCGTCGCCAAGGACGACCGCCGGATGCGCATCGCCCCCGCCAAGGCGCTCGAGGGCGCGGTGCCCGACCTCGCGGCGGCGCGCATCGTCGACGAGGAGATGAAGCCGCGCTTTCGCAACGGCGACTTCGCGGGCGGCATCAACGCCGCGGTCGACCGGCTGATCGGCCTGGTCGACGGCGAGCCGCTGCCCGAGCCCGCGCGCGACGGCGGCAATGGCGGCAGCCAGGGCTTCGACTGGGAGAACCTCGCGATCTTCCTGTTCGTCGGCGTCTTCATCGGCGCGCCGATCGTGCGCGCGATCCTCGGCAAGACCCTGGGCTCGGTGGTCATGGGCGGCGGCATCGGCGTGGTCGCGTTCTTCCTCACCACCAGCCTCGTGATCGCGGTGCTCGCGGGCATGGTCGCGCTCGTGGTCTCGCTGGCCTCGGGCCTCGCGCGCTTCGGCGGTGGCGGCTGGAGCAGCGGGGGCGGCGGCGGTGGCTGGAGTGGCGGCGGGGGTGGCGGCTGGGGCGGCGGCGGTGGCCGCAGTGGGGGCGGCGGCGGCTTCAGCTCGGGCGGTGGCGGCAATTTCGGCGGCGGCGGCGCCTCGGGAGACTGGTGAGCATGGCAACCCTCTTCTCCAAACTCGGCCGCATGTGGCGCCATCGCTGGATCGACGAGGCCGCGGTGCGCCGCGTGCTGCCGGCCGACGCGCTCGCGCGGCTGGCCGCGCGCGTGGGCGCGAGCGAGCGGCGCCACAGCGGCGAGATCCGCATCTGCATCGAGGCCGGCCTGCCGATGTCCTACCTGCGCCGCGAGGCACCGGCGCGGCAGCGCGCGGTCACGCTGTTCGGCAAGCTGCGCGTGTGGGACACCGAGCACAACAACGGCGTGCTGATCTACCTGCTGCTGGCCGAGCACGCGATCGAGATCGTGGCCGACCGCGGCATCGATGCACGGGTGAGCGACGACGACTGGCGCGCGATGGCGCAGCGCATGGGCGCGGCCTTTCGCGAAGGCCGCTTCGAGGACGGGCTCACGCAGGCGCTCGAGGAGATGTCGGCGCTGCTGGTCGAGCACTTCCCGCTGCGCGACGACGAGCCCGACCGCAACGAGCTGCCCGACGAACCCGTGGTGCTCTGAGCCTCTTGCTCACTCGGCCGCGGGCAGCGCCCACACGGCCGATCCACCCACCGCATAGAAGCGCCGCCCCGGCGCCGACTCCATCGTCCAGCCGCCCGTGAACTCGCCGAAGGCGGGCAGCACGGCCTGACCTTGCCCTTGTGCTTGCCCTTGCCCTTCCTCGTGCACGAAGCACGGCAGCCGCACGCTGTCGCGCCCCGGCCCGTGCAGCCGGCGCGCCGGGTGCAGGTGGCCCGCGAGCACGAAGTGCGTGGGATGCGACTGCGGATGGTGGCAGCAGGCGAAGGGGCCGAGCAGCCAGGGCTCGTCGACCACCTCGATGCCGAGCGCGGGCGGCGGATCGCCCGCGCGGCTGTCGTGGTTGCCGCGCACCAGCGTCATCGCGAGCGCCGCATGCTGCTCGCGCCATTCCCGCACCACGGGCAGCACGGCGCGCGCGGGCGCCGCATGCAGGAAGTCGCCGAGGAACACCAGGCGCTCCGGCGCATGGCGCGCGATCAGCAGATCGAGCCGCGCGAGGTTCTCGAGCGTGGTGCCGCCCGGCACCGGCAGGCCCAGCGCGCGGAAGGTGGCGGCCTTGCCCAGGTGCAGGTCGGCGACGAACAGCGCCTGCCCGGCCGGCCACCAGAGCGCGCGCTCGGGCAGCAACTGCACCGCTTCGCCCGCCCATTGGAGCGGCAGCGGCGTCGAGGCGGAAGAGGATGAAAAGGAGGAAAGGGAACGCATCGCCGACCAGTGTCGCAAAAGCGCCGTGCGGCCGCGTCCGACTTGCAATTCACCCGCGCCGCCCCTAGCTTTGCCGGATGACCGAATCGCCCACGCTGCACATCGTCTGCCCGCACTGCCACACCACCAACCGGGTGCGCGAGGCCCAACTGGCCAGCGCGCCCGACTGCGGCAGCTGCCACCAGCCGCTGTTCGGCGCCCACTCGGCCGCGCTGCCCGACGTGGCGAGCTTCGACCGCCACATCGCGCGCAACGAGATCCCGGTGCTGGTCGACTTCTGGGCCCCGTGGTGCGGCCCCTGCCGCCAGATGGCGCCGGCCTACGAGCAGGCCGCGGCGCAGCTCGAACCGCGCGTGCGCGTCGCCAAGGTCGACACCGAGGCCGTGCCCGCGCTGGCCGCGCGCTTCAACATCCGCAGCATTCCGACCCTGGCGCTGTTCAAGGGCGGTCGCGAGGTCGCGCGCCAGGCCGGCGCGATGGGCGCGGCCGACATCGTGCGCTGGGCCAGGGCCCACGGCGCGGGCTGAAGCGCTAAGGCCGCCGCCGGCGTTCGCGCCGCGGCGCCGGCGGCCGGGCGGCGCCCTCCTGCCCGAAGGCCAGCGAGCCGCGCACCCGCTCGGCACCGCCCGCGGTCACGGCCCCGCCGGCCGCTTTCTCGAGCTGCTCGACCATGCGCGCGATGCGGTCGGCCACGTTCTCGTTCGACAGCTTCTCGCGGAACAGCTCGACCATCAGCGGAAACGAGAACGGCGTCGGCCGTTCGAGCGCGCGCAGCACCAGCTGCTGCGTGCCCATGCGCGCGAGGCTGGCGGCAAGGCGGCCGATCTCGAGCTCCTGCGACAGCAGTTCGCGCTCGGCCTGCGCGAGCAGCGCGTTGTCGGGGTCGTACTTGCGGAACACCTCCCAGAACAGCGAGGACGAGGCCTGCAGCTGGCGGCTGCTGCGCTTCTCGCCCGGATAGCCCTGGAAGATCAGCCCCGACACGCGCGCGATCTCGCGAAAGCGCCGCTGCGCGAGCTCGCCCGCGTTGAGCGAGGCCAGCACCTCGTGCAGCAGCGCCTCGTGCGCCTGTGCCGCGTCGCCCGCCGGCATGCCGAGCACCTCGGGCAGCCGCGCGGGCCAGTCGACCTCGCTCGCGCTCAGCAGCTCGAAGCCGTAGTCGTTGACCGCGATCGAGAAGGTGCGCGCCTCGTGCTGCGCCACGCGCCAGGCCAGCAGGCTCGCGAGCCCCAGGTGCACGTGGCGGCCCGCGAACGGATAGAGGAACAGGTGCCAGCCCTCGCGCGTCTTCAGCGTCTCGGCCAGCAGCGTGCCAGGCGTGGGCAGCGCCGACCACTGCTGCTGCAGCTCGAGCAGCGGCCGCACGCAGCGCAGCTCGGGCGACTCCCACCGGCCCTGGTCGGCCAGCGCGAGCTGCTGCACCACCGCGTCGGCCAGCGTGTTCGACAGCGGCATGCGCCCGCCATTCCAGCGCGGCACCGCGGGCCGCTGGCCGCTGGCGCGCCGCACCCAGGCCGTCATGTCGTGGATGCGCACCAGCTCGAGCAGCCGGCCGCCGAACAGGAAGCAGTCGCCGGGCTTCATGCGCGCGACGAAGCCCTCCTCCACGCTGCCGATCCTCGCGCCGCCGAGGTACTGCACCGACATGCTCGCGTCGCTCACGATGGTGCCGATGTTCATGCGGTGGCGCCGCGCGAGCCGCGCATCGGGCACGCGCCATACGCCGTCGGCATCGGGCACCACGCGCTTGTAGTCGGGATAGGCCGCGAGCGAGGCGCCGCCCTGCACGACGAAGTCCAGGCACCAGGCCCAGTGCTCGCGCGTGAGCCCGGCGTAGGCGGCCGTGCCGCGCACCTCCTCGTAGAGATCGTCGGGCACGAAGCCGCCGCCGAGCGCCACGGTCACGAGGTGCTGCACCAGCACGTCGAGCGGCTGGTCGGGCGTATGGCGCGCCTCGATGTGGCCCTCGGCGATGGCGGCGCGCGCCGCCGCGCCCTCGACCATCTCGATGCTGTGCGTGGGCACGAGCGTGATGCGCGAGGGCCGACCCGGCGCATGGCCCGAGCGGCCCGCGCGCTGCAGCAGCCGCGCCACGCCCTTGGGCGAGCCGATCTGCAGCACGCGCTCCACCGGCAGGAAGTCGACGCCGAGGTCCAGGCTCGAGGTGCAGACCACGGCCTTGAGCTCGCCGCTCTTCAGGCCCAGCTCGACCCATTCGCGCACCTCTCGGTCGAGCGAGCCGTGGTGCAGCGCGATGGTGCCGGCCCATTCGGGCCGCGCCTCGAGCATCGCCTGGTACCAGATCTCCGACTGCGAGCGCGTGTTGGTGAAGACCAGCGTGGTGCTGCTGGCCGCGATCTCCTCGAGCACCTGCGGCAGCATGGTGAGGCCCAGGTGGCCGCCCCAGGGAAAGCGCTCGGCGCGGCCCGGCAGCAGCGAATCGATGACCAGCTTCTTCGGCACCTGGCCCTGCACCAGCACGCCGTCGTCATGACCCAGCAAGGCATGCATCGCCTCGTGCAGGTTGCCGAGCGTGGCCGACATGCCCCAGACCGCGAGCCCCGCGTTCCAGCGCCGCAGCCGCGCGAGCGCGAGCTGCACCTGCACGCCGCGCTTGTTGCCGAGCAGCTCGTGCCACTCGTCGACCACCACCATCCTCACCTGGCCCAGCACCTCGCTGGCGTCGGCGCGCGCGAGCAGCAGCGACAGGCTCTCGGGCGTGGTGACCAGCACCGTGGGCAGGCGCGTGTTCTGCGCGCTGCGCTCGGCCGAGGAGGTGTCGCCGCTGCGCGCGCCCGCGCTCCAGGGCTGCACCCCGGCGCCGAGCGCCTCCAGCGGCTGCTGGAGCGCGCGCAGGGTGTCGGCCGCGAGCGCGCGCATCGGCGTGAGCCACAGCACGGTGAGCGGCGGCGGCGGTGCCGGCCGCGCGCCCTCCTTGCGCGGCCGCGCGGCCTGCGCATGGGCCAGCAGCGCGCCGAGCCACACGGCATAGGTCTTGCCCGCGCCGGTGGTCGCATGCAGCAGGCCCGAACGGCCCTGCGCCACGGCCTTCCATACGTCGCGCTGGAACTTGAAGGGCTTCCAGCCGCGCGCGTCGAACCAGGCGTCGAGCGCCGCCTTGACCGCCTTGCTCATGACGGCAGCAGCGCGGCCAGCGTCTGCAGCGTGTCGGCTTCCTGCACCGGCTTGTCCTCGCGCCAGCGCAGCATGCGCGGAAAGCGCACCGCGATGCCGCTCTTGTGGCGCGCGCTGCGCGCGATGCCCTCGAAGCCCAGCTCGAACACCAGCGTGGGCTTGACGCTCTTCACCGGCCCGAAGCTCTCGATGGTGGTCCTGCGGATGACCGCGTCGACGCGCGCCATCTCGGCATCGGTGAGGCCCGAGTAGGCCTTGGCGAAGGGCACGAGCTTGCGCTCGGCCTGTTCGGGCGGGCCGTCCCACACGGCGAAGGTGTAGTCGCTGTACAGGCTGGCGCGGCGGCCATGGCCGCGCTGCGCATAGACCAGCACCGCGTCGATGCTCAGCGGATCGATCTTCCACTTCCACCACACGCCCACGTCCTTGGTGCGGCCCACGCCGTACTGCGCGCTGCGGCGCTTGAGCATCATCCCTTCGACGCCCATGCTGCGCGCCGCCTCGCGCTGGCGCGCCAGATCGGCCCAGTCGGCGCCCTCGAGCATCGGGCTCGGCAGCAGCAGCGGATGCGCGAGGCGCGCGACCAGCTCGTCGAGCAGCGCGCGGCGCTCGGCCTGCGGCAGCGCGCGCAGGTCGCGGCCCTCCCACTCGAGCAGGTCGTAGGCCAGCAGCACCACCGGAATCTCGCGCAGCAGCTTCGGCCCCAGCGTCTTGCGGCCGATGCGCTTCTGCAGCTCGGCGAAGGGTTGCACCCGGCCGTCGCGCCACACGGCGATCTCGCCGTCGACCACCGTGCCGTCGGGCAGCGCCTCGCCGAGCGCCGCGAGTTCGGGGAAGCGCTCGGTCACCAGTTCCTCGCCACGCGACCACAGCCACGCCACGCCCGCGCGCTTCACGAGCTGCGCGCGGATGCCGTCCCACTTCCACTCGACGATCCAGTCCGAGGGCGGGCCGAGCGCCGCGTCGAACTGCTCGAGCGGCAGGTTGAACGGATGCGCGAGGAAGAAGGGATAGGGCTGCCCACTGGTCTTCTGCACCTGCTCAGCGTCCGATTCGGGCGCGATCAGCGTGCCGTAGTCGTCGGCCCGCGGCCGCGCGCCGATGTGGGTGTAGCCCATGAGCCGCTGCGCGACGCGCTTGGCATCGATGCCGCCCACGGCCGCGAGCGCCTGCGTGACCTGCAGCTTCGACACGCCGACGCGGAAGGCGCCGGTGATGAGCTTGAAGTAGACCAGCCGCTCCTCGGCCGCGAGCCGGCGCCACTGCGCGCGCAGCCGGTCGGCCAGTTCATCGGGCGCCGCCCTCGCGGCCTCGCGCAGCGGCAGGAGGTGCTGCTCGACCCAGGCCGCGAGCCCGAGCTCGTGCGTTTCGCTCGGCGCCGGCAGCAGCAGCGCGATCGTTTCGGCGAGGTCGCCGACGGCCTCGTAGCTCTCGTCGAACAGCCACTCGGGCAGGCCCGCGGCCTCATGCGCGAGCAGGCGCAGCAGCTTGGTCGGCACCAACTGGCGCGGCTTGCCGCCCGCGAGGAAGTAGACGGCCCAGGCGGCATCGGCCGGATCGGCCGCGCGCAGGTAGCGCTGCAGCGCGGCCTGCTTCGCGAGGCTCGAGGTGCTGGCATCGAGCTCGCGGTAGAGCGCGGCGAAGTCCTTCATGCCGGCGCCGCCTCCCCGGCGGGCGGTGGCGCTTCCTGGTCGTCCTCGTCGCCGTACTCGGTCTTGAAGCCCTGCGCGTCGAGCCCGTTCTCCGACAGCCAGCGCACCATCACCTGCACGCTGCCATGGGTGACGAACACGCGCTCGGCGCCCGTGCCCGCGATCGCCTGCTGCAGCCCGGGCCAGTCCGCATGGTCCGACATCACGAAGCCGCGGTCGACGCCGCGCCGGCGCCGCGTGCCGCGCAGCTGCATCCAGCCGCTCGCGAAGGCATCGACATAGGCGCCGAAGCGCTTCATCCACGGCGTGCCCTGCGCCGAGGGCGGCGCCAGCACCAGCGCGCGCTTCAGCAGTGCCGCGTCGACGCCGGGATCGGTCACGCGCAAGGTGGCCGGCAGCGCCACGCCCGCGGCACGGTAGACGGCATTGAGCGGCTCGACCGCGCCGTGCACGACGATCGGCCCGATCGAGGCATCGACCCCATGCAGGATGCGCTGCGCCTTGCCGAAGGCATAGCAGAACAGCACCGAGGCGCGGCCGGCCTCGGCGTTGGCGCGCCACCAGGCGTCGATCTCCGCGATGAGCTGCGCCTGCGAGGGCCAGCGGTAGATCGGCAGGCCGAAGGTGGACTCGGTGATGAAGGTGTCGCAGGGCACCGGCTCGAAGGGCGCGCAGGTGCCGTCGGGCGCGGTCTTGTAGTCGCCCGAGGCCACCCACACCCGGCCGCCGTGTTCGAGCCGCACCTGCGCCGAGCCCAGCACGTGGCCGGCCGGATGCAGCGACACGCGCACGCCGTGGTGCTCGATCGCCTCGCCGTAGGGCAGCGTCTGCAGCGCGATGTCGGCGCCCAGGCGCGCGCGCAAGGTGCCGGCGCTGTCGGTGTGGGCGAGGTAGTGGCCGTGGCCGGTGCGCGCATGGTCCGAATGCGCATGCGTGATGACGGCGCGCGCGACCGGCCGCCAGGGGTCGATGTAGAAATCGCCCGGCGGGCAGTACAGGCCCTCGGGGCGCGCGACGACGAGATCTTCTGGCTGCGCGGGCATGGCATGCGATCGTAGGCGCTCGCGGCCCGCGGCGCCCCCGCCCGGATGTCGCGAGGCGCCGTGGGCCGGCGCCTACCCGCGGCGCCCGTCCGCGGTGCTCAGGGCTGCTTGCCGCGGCGCGCGGCCGTCATCTCGAGCACGTTCATCTTCATGCCGTTGGCCATCACCATGTCGCCGGGCTTCTGGCCGGCCTTGCAGGGGCCGACCCATTTCGCCTCGACGACGGCCATGCCTTCGCTGCGGCCCATCAGCGGCGGGCTGTAGCTCGATTTGCTCTCCACGCGGTAGGCGGAACCGAAGTCGCCGCTCATCACGGCGCGCGAGGTGGCGGTGGTGCTCCCGATCTTGCAGACCGAGTCGATCACCAGCTTGCCGCCCTCGGCGCGCAGGTCCTGCTTCGAGCACAGGCTGCGGCCCATGCCCTGGCCCATCTCGCGCAGGGCCTTGTCGGTGGCCGCGTCGATGCACTGCTGCATGGTGTGGCTGCCCTCCTTCGCGCCGCTGCCGTCGTCGCTGCGCATCTCCCACAGGCCGGGCTTGCGCGCCGGATAGTCGATCGCCACCGCCGGCCCGGCGAGCACGGCGCAGGGCAGCACCGCGGCGCAGGCGGCGAGGAAGGCCAGGACGAGGGGCAGGGTCTTCATGGGGCGGCTCCGGGCGCGGCGTGTCGAGGGCTCGACGATGCCCCGGTTTGTACAGGGCGCCCCCGCGGCGCGGAATACCGCGATCGGTCTACGCCGCGCGGCCGGCCCCGGCGATGCCACGTGCACCGCTCGCCGCCGCGCGCACGCGCGTGGCCAGCCCGAACACCACGCCCAGCACGAAGCCGCCACCCACGTCGATCAGCACGTGCTGGCGCACCGCCATGGTCGAGTAGACGATGCCCGCGGCCCACGCGATGTTGAGGCCGCGCAGCCAGGCGGGCGCGCCCGCGTCGCGCAGCTGGCGCGCGAGCACCACGCAGGCGAACACCGAGAACGACACGTGCAGCGAGGGAAAGGCATTGCCCGCCGAGTCCTTGGTCTTGAGGAAGTGCAGCGTGGTGCCGGGGCTGGTGTCGATGGTGAAGTTGGGGATCGCCGTGGGCATGAACCAGAACACGACGAGCGCGATGCTCGTCATCAGCGCGCAGGCCAGCGAGAACGCGAACAGCTCGCGCCGGTCGCGCGAGAACAGCACAGGCAGCGCGATGTAGAGCCACAGCGACAGGTACACCGGCAGCAGCGCGGGCCAGAAGGCGACGAGCCGGTCGATCGGCGTGAGCGGCAGCACCCAGGCCTCGCCCGAGTGCCGCATGACCCAGAAGTACAGCGGGAAGAAGCCGATGGTGGCGAGGGTGTTGCCGATCAGCTTGAGCGGCCACAGCGCGAGCGCGCGCCGGCCCAGGGCGCGGGCCCAGGGCGTCGGCGTGGCGACGGGCGTGGGGTCGGGAAAGGAGGTCATGGGCGCCGGAGGCGATGCGCGCGGGCCCCGCGGGTGCGGGGCCGCGGCATCACCAGGGCGTCCACTTTAAATCGCTTCGGGCCGAGGCCACCGTGCGTTCGATGAAGCGCACGCCGCGCGCGCCGTCCTCCACGCGCGGATAGTCGGCCTCGAGCGGATCGGCGCGCCGGCCTTCGAGGCGCGCGCGGATGTCGGCGGCGACGCCCGCGTAGACGTTGGCGAAGGCCTCGATGAAGCCCTCGGGATGGCCCGCGGGCAGGCGGCTCGCGCGGCGCGCCGATTCGTGCAGCCAGGGAGCACCGCGCGTGAGCACGCGCTGCGGCCCGTCGTGCGGCAGGTGCAGCAGCCGGCTCGGCTGCTGCTGGTGCCACTCGAGCGTGCCCAGGGTGCCCGAGATGCGCACGCGCAGGTCGTTCTCGAGGCCGGTGCTGATCTGCGAGGCGATGAGCACGCCGCGCGCGCCGCCCTGGTAGCGCAGCAGCAGGCTGCCGTCGTCGTCGAGCTGGCGGCCGGCGACGTGCGCCGTGAGGTCGGCGCACAGGCTCTCGATCTCGAGGCCGGTCAGCGTGGCGACGAGGTTCTCGGCATGCGAGCCGATGTCGCCGATGGCGCCGGCCGCGCCGCTGCGCGCGGGGTCGGTGCGCCAGTCGGCCTGCTTGTTGCCGGTGCCCTCGAGCTGGCTCGCGAGCCAGCCCTGGTTGTATTCCACGACCACCTTGCGCAGCGTGCCGAGCTCGCCCGCGCGGATCATCGCGCGCGCCTGGCGCACCATGGGGTAGCCGGTGTAGTTGTAGGTGACGCCGAAGACCGTGCCCCGCGCCGCCACGCTGGCGACCAGTGCATCGGCCTGTTCGCGCGTGTGGACCAGCGGCTTGTCGCACACCACGTGGAAGCCGGCCTCGACGAAGGCCCGCGCCACCGGGTAGTGCACGTGGTTGGGCGTGACGATCGAGACGAAGTCGATGCGCTCGTCGGCGGGCCGCTTCAGTTCATCGGCCAGCAGGGCCTGCCAGTCGCCATGGTTGCGCGCGTCGGTCAGGCCGAGGTCGGCGCCCGAGGCGCGCGCCTTGGCGGGATCGGAGGACAGCGCGCCGGCCACGAGCTCGATCCGGGCGTCGAGCGCGATGGCCTTGCGGTGCACGCCGCCGATGAAGGCATCGCGGCCGCCGCCGACCATGGCGTAGCGCAGCTTGCGATGGGGGGTGTCGGTCATCCAACTCCTTGAGGTTCCAGAGACGGGGTTCCCCCTCCCCGCGGGGAGAGGGAGCGAAGCGATCGGCCGGCCGGCCGATCCCGTTCAGAACGGCGAGTTCGGGTGGTAGAAGTCCTTCGCGTTGTCCTTGGTGATCAGCACCGACGGGATGATCGTGGTCGCGGGCAGCTTGTCGCCCTTCAGGCGCGCCTCGGCCGTGAGCTTGATGGCGTCGTAGATGAACTTCGGCGAGTAGCTCACGTCGGCCGTGATGCGCTTGTCCTTGGCGTCCATGATGGTCTTGACCATGCCCTTGGCGCCGGCGCCGCCGAACACGATCTTGATGTCGTCGCGCTTGGCTTGTTCGATCGCCTTGAGCACGCCCACGGCCATGTCGTCGTCGGCGGCCCAGATGGCGTCGATCTGCTTGAAGCGCGTGAGGTAGTCCTGCGTGACCTTGAAGGCGTCGTCGCGGTTCCAGTTGGCGTACTTGGCGTCGAGCAGCTTCACGTCGGGGCTGTTCTTGAGCACCGCGTTGAAGGCGTCCATGCGCTCGTTGTCGAGCGTGGTCGCGATGCCGCGCAATGCCACCACGTTGCCCTTGCCACCGAGCTGCTTGACGATGTACTCGGCCGGGATGCGGCCGAAGGCGGTGTTGTCGCCGGCCACGTAGGCGTCCTGCGCGCTGGTGTCGGTCAGGCCGCGGTCGACCACGGTGACGTAGGCACCCTTGGCCTTGACCTGCGCGACCGGCTGGGTCAGCGCGGCCGATTCGAACGGGAACACGACCAGCGCGTTGATCTTGGTGACCGTCGACAGGTCCTGCAGCTGGTTGGCCTGCTCGGGCGCGTTGGCGGCGGTCTTGATCGTGATCTTCAGGTCCTTGTGTTCCTTCTCGAGATCCTTCTTCGCCTGGTTGGCCCAGTAGTTGATGCCGCCCATGAAGCTGTGGGTGGCGGCGGGGATCGAAACGCCGAGGTTGACCTTGTCCGCGGCGAGCGCGGGCAGGCTGGCGAATGCCGCGGCGGCCACGGCCGTGAGCGCGATGCGTCGGGTGAAACGGGTCATGCTGATGTCTCCTCTTGGTGGATGGAACGGAACAACGGGAAGGAACCAGGTGTGGCCACGCCCAACGGCGTCATCGCTTTCCTCGCTGGAGGAAGGCCACGATGATGATCACGAAGCCCTGCACCGCGGCATTCAGGTACACGCTGATGATGCTGGTGAGGTTCAGGATGTTGCTGATGACCGAGAGCAGGATCGCGCCCACCACGGTGCCGGTGATGCTGCCCGCGCCGCCCTTGAGCGCGGTGCCGCCGACGATCACCGCGGCGATCGCCTCGAGCTCCCACAAGAGGCCCGTGGTCGGCGAGGCCGAGCCCAGGCGCGGTACGTACAGCAGCGTGGCGATGCCCACGCACACGCCGAGCAGCACGTAGGTCAGGATCTTCACGCGGTCGACGTCGACTGCGGCGTAGCGCGCCACCTGCTCGTTGGAGCCGATGGCCTGCACGTAGCGGCCGTAGGCGGTGCGATTGAGGATCACGCCGCCGACGATGGCGACGATGACGAACACCCACACCGGCACCGGGATGCCCGCGAGGCTCGCGTAGTAGACCGGCGCGTAGAGGTCCGACAGGTCGTTGTCGAGCGTGAGCGCGCCGCCGTCGGCGAAGTAGGTGAGGTAGGCGCGGAAGATGCCCAGCGTGCCCAGCGTGACGATGAAGGGCTCGATGCGGCCCTTGGTGATGAGCAGGCCGTGCGCGAGGCCGAACAGCGCGCCCAGCACCACCGCGAGCACGGCGCCGAGCATCACCGCCATCAGCGGCGAGCCGGTGGCGGGGCCGGCCCAGTTGATGAACATGATCACGCTGCCCGCGATCAGCGCGGCCATCGAGCCCACCGACAGGTCGATGCCGCCCGAGATGATCACGAAGCACATGCCGACCGCGATGATGCCGATGAAGGCGGTGCGCGTGAGCACGTTCATCGCGTTGTCGACGGTGGCGAAGTCGCCGTTGAGCAGGGTGCCGGCGATGCACAGCAGCACCAGGCCGATGACGGGGCCGAGGCCGTGCAGGTGCTCGGTCCAGCGCGCCTTGGGCTGGGCGCGGTGGGTGTCGGCGGTGGGTTCGGGGCTGTTGTTCATGGGGGCCGGGTGTGGGTCGTGTCTCAGTGCGCGCCGGTGGCGTGGGCGATGAGCGCTTCTTCGCTCAGGTGGTCGGCGTCGAGCGTGGCGACCAGCCGGCCCGCGCGCATCACCGCGACGCGGTGGCACAGGCCGATCAGCTCCATGAGCTCGGACGAGATGACGATCACGGCCAGGCCCTCGCGCGCCAGGCGCTGGACCAGGAAGTAGATGTCGCGCTTGGCGCCGACGTCGACGCCGCGCGTGGGCTCGTCGAGCACCACCACGCGCGGGCGCGGCTGCAGCACCTTGGCGAGCGCGAGCTTCTGCTGGTTGCCGCCCGACAGCGACGAGGCCTTGACCTCGAGCGAGCCGGCACGGATGCCGTAGTCCTTGACCGCCTCGGCCAGCGCGCCGCGCTCGGCCTCGGGCTTGAGCCAGGGCGTGGCGTAGCGCTCGAGCGCCATCAGCGTGAGGTTCTGGCGCAGGCCGAAATGCACGTGCAGGCCCTTGCCCTTGCGGTCCTCGCTCAGGTAGGTGAGGCCGTGCTTCGCGGCATCGCGCGGGCTGCGCCAGCCCTTGCCGCCGGGCACCGCGCGCCCGAGCATCTCGACGCTGCCGGCGGCGGGCCGCAGGCCCAGCAGGCCTTCGAACAGCTCGGTGCGGCCGGCGCCGACCAGGCCCGCGAAGCCGAGGATCTCGCCGGGGCGCACCTCGAAGCTCGCGTCCCGTGCCCAGCCGGGCACGCTGAAGCCCTGCACGCGCATCGCGGGCGCCTGCGCTGCCGACACCGGATCGCGCGGCGGATAGAGGTCGGCCAGCTCGCGGCCCACCATCAGGTTGGCCATCTGCTGGCGCGTGACCTCGGCCGTGGGCGAGCGCGCGACGAAGCGGCCGTCGCGCATCACGATCACCTCGTCGGTCACGCGCTCGACCTCGTCGAGCTTGTGCGAGATGTAGACGATGGTCACGCCGTCGGCGCGCAGCTGCGCGATCAGCTTGAACAGGCGCTCGGTCTCGCCGGGCGTGAGCGTGGCGGTGGGCTCGTCCATCACCAAGAGGCGCGCGCGGCGCGCGATGGCCTTGGCGATCTCCACCAGCTGCTTCTCGGCCACGATGAGCCGGCGCACCTTGGTGCGCGGATCGGCCTGCAGGCCCACTGCCGCCAGCGCGGCCGACGACTCGCGCTCCATCGCGGCGTCGTCGAGGAACAGGCCCTTCTTCTTCTCGTGGCCGAGGAAGATGTTCTGCGCGATGCTCAGGTCCTCGGCGAGGTTGAACTCCTGGTGGATCAGCACGATGCCCAGCGCCTCGGCATCGCGCGAGCCGGCGAACTGCTGCGGCTGGCCGTTGATGCGCAGCGCGCCGCCCGTGAGGCCCTCGTAGCCCGAGAGGATCTTCATCAGCGTGGACTTGCCCGCGCCGTTCTCGCCGAGCAGGCCGTAGACCTTGCCGGGCGCGAGCGCGAAGCTCACGCCGTGCAGCACCTGCACCGGGCCGAAGGACTTCCGCACGCCGTCGAATTCGACCGCGACGCTAGTCTTGTCCTGCACTTCGCTCATGGCGCGATCCCCCTCGCCTTGAGGCTCTGCTGCATCGCGAGCACGCCGGCGCCGATCAGGCCACCCTGCGCGGCCAGCGGCGTGTACTGGATCTCGAGGTGGCGCGTCGACAGCGCGAGCGAGCGCTGGTAGACGCTCTGCCGCACGGCCGCGAGGAACAGCGGGCCGATGCGCGTGATGCCGCCGCCGATGAACACATGCGACGGATTGAAGAAGTTGACGACCGAAGCCAGCATCTGGCCGATGAGGTTGCCCGCGCGCTGCACGATGGCGTTGGCCGCGGGATCGCCGGCGCGGCTGGCCTGGCCCACGTCGAGGGCCTCGATGCGGCCCTGGCTGCGCAGCACCTCGGCCAGCACGGCGCTCTCGCCGGCCTCGGCCGCCTGCACCGCCATGCGCGTGATCGCGGGACCGGCCGCCATCGCCTCGACGCAGCCCAGGTTGCCGCAATGGCAGCGCGGCCCTTCCTGGTCGACGCAGATGTGGCCCACGTCGCCGGCCGAGCCGGCGGCGCCGCGGTAGACCTCGCCGTGGCAGACGATGCCGCAGCCGATGCCGGTGCCGATCTTGATGACGAGGAAGTTCGAGAGCGAGCGCTTGAGGCGCCAGAGTTCGCCGAGGGCCATCAGGTTGACGTCGTTGTCGACGAACACCGGCGCGGCGTAATCCTCGCGCAGGTAGTCGCGGATCGAGAAGCTGTCCCAGGCCGGCATCAGCGGCGGATTGACGAGCTGGCCGATCTCGAAGTTGACCGGCCCGGGCACGCCGATGCCGATGCCGAACACGTCGCGCGCCGTGCGGCCGCAGCGGCCCAGCAGTTCGCGCATCAGCGCGCGCACGCGCGCCAGCACCACCGCGGGGCCGTCGCGCACGTCGGCCGCTTCCTCGTGCTGCGCGAGCACCGTGAGGTCGGGCTGCAGCACGGCGACGCCGAGGCTGGTGGCGCCGATGTCGACGCCCACGAGCACGCCGAGGTCGGCATGGAGCTGGAGGTTCTCGGGACGGCGCCCGCCCGAGGAGCGCTGCAGGCCGGCTTCGGCCAGGAGGCCCTGCTCGAGCAGCCCGGCGATGAGCGCATTGGCCTTGCTCTTGGAGAAGCCGAGCTCCTCGGCCATGGCATGGCGCGAACCGCCGGCCGACCAGAAGGTGGTCTCCAGCAAACGCATTTCGTCCGCAGTGATGCCGCTCCAGGGTGCCACGCGCGCTTGTCTCCGGTTCTTTGTGGTGACCCGGCGGCATCGAGGCCGGCGGGCGAAGGCGAATACTAGGAGGCCGGCTTCAGCCGGGCAAGGCTTAACTTCGACCATATTTGGATCGAAGGTGGCTCGATTCGATCCTGAGGCCCCCGCCTCTCGCCGGGGCGGGACGAAAAAAAGCCGCCTCAGTGAGCGGCTTTTTCGAGGAGCAAGCCCGCGGGCTTACTTCTTCTGGCGGTACTTGCGCAGCGCTGCGATCTGCGCGGCCATCACGGCCAGTTCCGATTGCGCCATCGCGATGTCGATGTCGCTCTTGGCGTTCTTCAGCGCTTCCTCGGCAACGGCCTTGGCCTGGTTGGCCTTCTCGTCGTCGAGGTCCTTGCCGCGGATCGCGGTGTCCGACAGCACGGTCACGGCGTTCGGCTGCACTTCGAGGATGCCGCCGGCGACGAAGACGAACTCCTCGTTGCCGTCGGCCGTTTCGATGCGCACGGCGCCGGGGCGGATGCGCGTGATCAGCGGGGTGTGGCGCGGATAGATGCCGAGCTCACCGGCTTCACCGGGCAGCGCGACGAACCTGGCTTCGCCCGAGAAGATCGACTCTTCCGCGCTGACCACGTCCACATGAATGGTGCCTGCCATGGTGATTCCTTCTTAAGCGACCTTCTTGGCCTTCTCGAACGCTTCGTCGATGCTGCCCACCATGTAGAACGCTTGTTCCGGCAGGTGGTCGGCTTCGCCGTTCACGATCATCTTGAAGCCGCGGATGGTTTCCGACAGCGGCACGTACTTGCCGGGCGAGCCCGTGAACACTTCGGCCACGTGGAAGGGCTGCGACAGGAAACGCTGGATCTTGCGGGCGCGGGCCACGGCGAGCTTGTCGTCGGGCGCCAGTTCGTCCATGCCCAGGATCGCGATGATGTCGCGCAGTTCCTTGTAGCGCTGCAGCGTGCCTTGCACCGAGCGGGCCACGTTGTAGTGCTCTTCGCCGACCACGTTCGGGTCGAGCTGGCGCGAGGTCGAGTCCAGCGGGTCCACGGCGGGGTAGATACCGAGCGAAGCGATGTCGCGCGACAGCACCACGGTCGAGTCCAGGTGGGCGAAGGTGGTGGCGGGCGACGGGTCGGTCAAGTCGTCGGCGGGCACGTACACGGCCTGGATCGAGGTGATCGAGCCGACCTTGGTCGAGGTGATCCGCTCTTGCAGGCGGCCCATTTCCTCGGCCAGCGTCGGCTGGTAGCCCACGGCGGAAGGCATGCGGCCCAGCAGTGCCGACACTTCGGTACCGGCCAGCGTGTAGCGGTAGATGTTGTCGACGAAGAACAGAACGTCACGGCCTTCGTCGCGGAACGACTCGGCGATGGTCAGGCCGGTCAGCGCCACGCGCAGACGGTTGCCCGGGGGTTCGTTCATCTGGCCGTAGACCATCGACACCTTCGAGTTCGGCAGGTCGTCGAGGTCCACCACCTTGGCGTCCGACATTTCATGATAGAAGTCGTTGCCTTCGCGGGTACGTTCACCCACGCCGGCGAACACCGACAGACCCGAGTGGGCCTTCGCGATGTTGTTGATGAGTTCCATCATGTTCACGGTCTTGCCCACGCCGGCGCCGCCGAACAGGCCCACCTTGCCGCCCTTGGCGAACGGGCACACCAGGTCGATCACCTTGATGCCGGTTTCCAGCAGGTCTTGCGAGGGCGACAGTTCGTCGTACGCGGGCGCCTTGCGGTGGATGGGGGCGGTCAGTTCCTGGCTGACGGGACCGCGCTCGTCGATGGGCGCGCCCAGCACGTCCATGATGCGGCCGAGGGTGGCCTTGCCGACCGGCACCGTGATGGGTGCGCCGGTGTTGGTCACGATGAGGCCGCGGCGCAGGCCGTCCGACGAGCCCAGTGCAATCGTACGCACCACGCCATCACCGAGCTGTTGCTGCACTTCGAGGGTCAGCGCGCTGCCTTCGAACTTCAAGGCGTCGTACACCTTGGGCATCTGGTCACGCGGGAACTCCACGTCGACCACGGCGCCGATACATTGGACAATTTTTCCTTCAGCCATGGCGTTTCCTTCTGGATGGATTCTCAATAAATTTGCGACAGGTTCTTGCAGAAGCGTCCTGGTGCCAATGCGGGCCGCTTTTGCAAGAATGCCGGCCGGGCCGGCATCCTCGAGGTCAATGACGATGCGTTCGGATCTCTACGCTCGCCGTGCTCAGCACTTCATCGCCGTGGCTTGCGCGGCGAAAGCGTCCGACGCCGCCTTGCAGGCCTGGCCCAGGGCGGCCTTGTCGGCACCCATCGAAGCCCAGGTCGCCTTGGTCTGGTCGAGGCTGGCCTTCATCGCGTCGGCGGCGGCACCGCTTTGCGAGCTGACGCAGGCGCTGACCTTCGTCAGGTAGTCGTTGCACTCTTGCGGCAGGTCGGCGGCCGAAGCCGTCGGTGCTGCTGCAGCCGGTGCCGAAGCGGGCGCTGCCGGTGCCGCGGCGGGAGCCGATGCAGCGGGAGCAGGCGCCGGCGCCGGTGCGGCCGCCGGAGCGGGCGCGGGTGCCGGTGCCTCTTCCTTCTTGGAACAGGCGGTCAGAGCGGCAGCCACGGCTACCAGGGCGAGAAGTTTCTTCATTGAGTCGGGTCCCCTTGTTATGAGCTGGGCCGTTGTCACCGGTCCGCGTACGAACCCGTGGGCAATGTGGCCCTGTGCACTGCCTCGATCAGACGCCCGCCGCTGCGGCCGCGCCCGACACGATTTCCGAAAGCTCCTTCGTGATGCCGGCCTGGCGGGTCTTGTTGTAGACCAGCTTCAGTTCGCTGATCACGTTGCCCGCGTTGTCGGTGGCGGCCTTCATCGCGACCATGCGCGCCGATTGCTCGGACGCCATGTTCTCGGCCACGGCCTGGTAGACCAGCGACTCCACGTAGCGCACCAGCAGCTCGTCGATGACGCTCTGCGCATCGGGCTCGTAGATGTAGTCCCAGGCGTGCTGGCCGCTCTCGACCTGCAGCGTCTCGGAGGCGAGCGGCAGCAGCTGTTCGACCACCGATTCCTGGCGCATCGTGTTGATGAACTTCGTGTAGCACAGGTACACGGCGCTCAGCTTGCCCTCGGCGTACGCGTCGAGCAGCACCTTGACCGGGCCGATCAGCTTGTCGAGGTGCGGCGTGTCGCCCAGCTGGGTGACATGCGACACCACGCGGGCGCCGATCCGGTTGAGGAAGCCCAGGCCCTTGTTGCCGATGGCGACCGCCTCGACCGCGTTGCCGGCCGACTGCTGCTCGCGCAGCTTGGCGGTCACGGCGCGCAGCACGTTGGTGTTCATGCCGCCGCACAGACCCTTGTCGGTCGTGACGACGATGAAGCCCGCGGCCTTGGCCTCGTTCTCCTTCATGAACGCGTGCGTGTACTCCGGATTCGCCTGGCCGAGGTTGGCCGCGATGTTGCGGATCTTCTCGCTGTAGGGGCGGGCGGCGCGCATGCGTTCCTGCGCCTTGCGCATCTTCGACGCGGCCACCATTTCCATGGCCTTGGTGATCTTCTTGGTGTTCTCCACCGATTTGATCTTGCCGCGGATTTCCTTACCAGCTGCCATGAGGATTCCTTTGGGGGTCGATCAGGCGAACGACTTCTTGAACGAGGTGATCGCCGCGTGCAGTTCGGCTTCCGAGTCCTTGTCGATCGCCTTGGCCTGTTCGACCTTGTCGAGCAGGGCCGCGTGGCTGGTCTTGAGGAACTGGTGCAGGCCGTGCTCGAAGGCCAGGACCTTCTTGACGTCGAGATCGTCCATGAAGCCCTTGTTGACCGCGAACAGCGACGCGCTCATCAGCGAGATGGACAGCGGGCTGTACTGGGCCTGCTTCAGCAGTTCGGTCACGCGGGCACCGCGGTCGAGCTGCTTGCGGGTGGCTTCGTCGAGGTCGGAAGCGAACTGCGCGAACGCAGCCAGTTCACGGTACTGCGCGAGGTCGGTACGGATACCGCCCGACAGGCCCTTGATCGCCTTGGTCTGTGCCGACGAACCCACGCGCGACACCGAGATACCGGCGTTGATGGCGGGACGGATGCCGGCGTTGAACAGGCTGGTTTCCAGGAAGATCTGGCCGTCGGTGATCGAGATCACGTTGGTCGGAACGAAGGCGGACACGTCGCCGGCTTGCGTTTCGATGATCGGCAGCGCGGTCAGCGAACCGGTCTTGCCCTTGACTTCACCCTTGGTGAAGGCTTCGACGTAGTCGGCGTTCACGCGGGCCGCGCGCTCGAGCAGGCGGCTGTGGAGATAGAACACGTCGCCGGGGTAGGCTTCGCGGCCCGGCGGGCGGCGCAGCAGCAGCGACACCTGACGGTAGGCCACGGCCTGCTTCGACAGGTCGTCATAGACGATCAGGGCGTCCTGGCCGCGGTCGCGGAAGTATTCGCCCATCGTGCAGCCCGAGTAGGCCGACACGTACTGCATGGCGGCCGATTCCGACGCCGATGCGGCCACCACGATGGTGTAGTCCATCGCGCCGGCTTGTTCGAGGGAGCGCACCACGTTCTTGATCGACGAAGCCTTCTGGCCGATCGCGACGTAGACGCAGGTCATGTTCTGACCCTTCTGGTTGATGATCGCGTCGATCGCCACGGCGGTCTTGCCGGTCTGGCGGTCGCCGATGATCAGCTCGCGCTGGCCACGGCCGACGGGCACCATCGAGTCGATCGACTTGAGGCCGGTCTGCATCGGCTGGTCGACGGACTTCCGTGCGATCACGCCCGGTGCGACCTTCTCGATCACGTCGGTCATCTTGGCGTTGATCGGACCCTTGCCGTCGATCGGCTGGCCCAGCGCGTTGACCACGCGGCCGATGAGCTCGGGGCCCACCGGCACTTCCAGGATGCGGCCCGTGCACTTGACGGTGTCGCCTTCGGAGATGTGCTCGTACTCGCCCAGAATCACGGCGCCGACGGAATCGCGCTCGAGGTTCAGCGCCAGGCCGTACGACGGGACGCCGTCGGCCGTGGGCGGGAACTCGAGCATTTCGCCCTGCATCGCGTCCGACAGGCCGTGCACGCGCACGATGCCGTCGGTCACCGACACCACGGTGCCCTGGTTACGGATGTCTGCGCTGACGCCAAGCCCTTCGATGCGGCTCTTGATCAGCTCGGAAATTTCTGCGGGATTGAGTTGCATGACTCTTTCCTTCTTTCAATAAATAGGGCTTACCGCGGCGACAGACCGCCTCAGGCGGTGAGCGCAGCTTTCATTTGTTCGAGCCGGGCCTTGACGGACATGTCGAGCACCTCGTCGCCGACCACGGCACGGATGCCGCCGATCAGCTCGGGATCGATCGCGACGCTCGTCTTGAGCTTGCGACCGAAACGGCGCACGAGCGCCGCCTCGATGTCCTGCAGCGCGGCGCCTTCGATCGGGAAGGCGCTGTAGATCACCGCATCGGACGAACCGCTGCTGGCGTTCTTGAGGGCACGGAACTGGACCGCCACCTCGGGAACGGCCGCGAGGCGGCCGTTGTCGAGGACGGTGCGCAGGAAGTTCGTGCCGAGGTCCGGCAGCGGCTGGGACAACAGGCCGGCGACCAGGCCGACGACCTGCTCGGGCGCGACCTTGGGATTGGCCGCGAACTGCAGCAGCTGCGGGTTCCCGACGACCGCGGCCAGCTGGTCGATCCAGCCGGTGGTGGCGTCGAGGTTGCCGGCACTGGCCTGGAACAGCGCTTCAGCGTAGGGACGGGCAATGGTCGCGAGTTCGGCCATGTCGTCCTCAGAGCTCGGTCTTCAGGCGCTGGAGCAGGTCGGCATGGACGCCGGCATCGACTTCCTTGCGGAGGATCTGCTCGGCACCCTTGACGGCCAGCGCGGCAACCTGCTCGCGCAGCGCTTCGCGGGCGCGCACGGTCTGCTGCTCGGCCTCGTCGCGGGCAGCCGCGACGATCTTGTTGGCCTCTTCGTTCGCACGGCCCTTGGCTTCCTCGATGATCTGCTGGGCGCGGCGCTCGGCGTCGGCAAGACGGCTGGCGGTCTCGGTGCGAGACGCCGACAGTTCCTGTTCGACGCGCTGGTTGGCGGACTGCAGTTCGGCCTTGGCCTTGTCGGCGGCCGCCAGGCCCGCGGCGATCTTTTGTGCCCGGTCATCCAAAGCCTTCGCGATCGGCGGCCACACGAATCTCATCGTGAACAGCACGAGCAACAGGAAGACGATGGCCTGAACGAACAGGGTCGCGTTGATACTCACGGCAACACCTTTCTAGAGTGGCGTTGAAACCGGATTACTTCGGCAGGGCGGACAGGAAGGGGTTGGCGAACGCGAACAGCAGGGCGATGGCCACGCCGATCAGGAAGGCCGCGTCGATCAGACCGGCCAAGATGAACATCTTGGTCTGCAGGTCGTTCATCAGCTCGGGCTGACGGGCCGACGATTCCAGAAACTTGCCACCCATCAGGGCGATACCGATCGATGCACCGATAGCGCCGAGACCGACGATCAGACCACAGGCGAGGGCAACGAGACCGAGAACGTTGGATGCTTCCATGATGACTCCTTAGATTTAACTGGATGAATGCAAAAGAAAAAGAACGAAAGGGAACCGAGCCTCAGTGGGCCTCATGAGCCTGGCCCAGATAAATGAGCGTCAGCATCATGAAAATGAATGCCTGGAGCGTGATCACCAGAATGTGGAAGATCGCCCAGACAGTACCGGCAATGACGTGGCCCACTGGCAACAGCACTCCCGAGAACGACGCAGCCATCGCACCACCCATGAGCGCGATCAGCATGAAAACGAGTTCGCCCGCGTACATGTTGCCGAACAGCCGCATGCCATGCGACACGGTCTTGGCCACGTACTCGATGATCTGCATGAGCAGGTTGACGATGCCGAGGATCACGGCAAACACGGGGTTCTTGCTGGTGCCGAACGGCGCGGTCACCAGTTCGTGCGCCCAGCCGCCGGCGCCCTTGATCTTGATGCTGTAGAGCAGGCACAGCAGCAGCACGGAGGTCGACAGGCCCAGCGTGGTGGACAGGTCGGCCGTGGGCACGGCGCGCATGTACGCGTGGTGCGGATCGTGGCCGGCAACTTCATGCAGCTTCGCCCAGATGGCCGGCAGCAGATCCACCGGCAGCATGTCCATCGCGTTGAGCAGGAAGATCCAGACGAACACCGTGAGCGCGAGCGGCGCAATGAACTTGCGGCTCTTGGCGTTGTGGATGTTGGCCTTGGTCTGGTTGTCGACCATCTCGACCAGGATCTCGACCGCGGCCTGGAAGCGGCCCGGCACGCCCGACGAGGCCTTGCGCGCGGCCAGCCACAGCACGAAGCAACCCAGCGCGCCGATGATCAGCGCATACAGGATCGAGTCGAGATTGATGATGTTGAAGTCGACGATCGACTTCTGCACCACGGGATTGAGATTCCAGTCGACCTGCCAATGTTGGAGGTGGTGAACGATGTACTCACTCGCAGTCGGTGCGTGTCCTTCGGCGGCCATCTTCAGCGTCTCTTTTTAAACAAGTCAAATCCGGTTCAACAACCTGGGCCGCACCACGAGTGCGATCCAGTACGTCTTCAGGGCGGCGATCACGCCAGCGACCAGCGCCAGCCAGTTCAGCCCTCCGACCAGCCACGGCGCCGCAACCAGCATGGCCACGGTCAGCACGATCTTGATCGACTCCCACACAAAAAACCTCAGCATGGCAGCGGACTGTGACACTGCTCCCGTTCCGCGCCGTACGCCTCGAACGAACAGCGCCGCCGGCAAGGCCACCGCGATCGCTCCGTAGAGCCCCGACACGGCGGCCGACGACAGTCCCGTCCACACCCATGCAACTCCCGCCACGATCACTCCCAAGGCCACCTGGGCCCCGATCACCCACCAGGGCGACAGTTCGGGATTTTGCTCGCGCAGCCGCCGCGCCTCTTCGGACGTGAGCGGCTCGAAATCAGAGATTTCGACCTCGGGTTCGGCTTCGGGGGTCCTGGTTGTCATTTGGAATGCGAACCCCTTGCCTGCCGAGAATTCTACAAAGCCTCTGATTATAAGGACAAACCCGCCCCGATCCGGACATCTTGGGCGCACAAGCGACACATTGGGGACGGCGCTCATAATTTGCGCCATGCAAGCCCTGCCCGCCACCCTGTGCCATCTCGATGGCGACTACCTTCCGCTGCGCGACGCGAAGATCAGCGTCCTCGATCGCGGCTTCATCTTCGGCGACGGCATCTACGAAGTGATCCCGGCCTACGACGGCCACCTGTTCTGCCTCGACGAGCACCTGGCCCGGCTCGAGCGTTCGCTCGCCGAGGTCCGCATTGCGAACCCGCACGACCGCGAGGGTTGGCGCGCCCTGGCGCAGCGGCTCGTGGACTCGGCCGCGAACGAGGCGACCGTTTCAGTCTACATCCAGGTCACGCGCGGGGTCGCACCGCGCGACCACGCGATGGTCCAGGGCATCGCGCCCACCGTCTTCGCGATGGTCAATCGGCTCACCCTGCCGAACGAAGCGGCGCGCACGAACGGCGTGAAATGCGTGACGGCCGACGAGTTCCGCTGGGCCAAGGCGCACATCAAGAGTACCAGCCTGCTGGGCGCGGTGATCGCGCGCCAGATCGGCGTCGACGCGGGCGCGACCGAGACCGTGATGTTCCGCGACGAATGGCTCAGCGAGGCGGCCTCGAGCAACGTCTGGGTGGTCAAGGACGGCACCGTGTTCGGCCCGCCGCGCGACAACCTGGTGCTGACCGGCATCCGCTACGGCCTGCTCGAGCGCCTGTGCGCCGAGCGCGGCATCCCGTTCGTGCTGCGGCGCATCGCGCGCGAGGAGGTGTTCGCGGCCGACGAGCTGATGATCTCCTCGGCCACGAAGGAGGTGCTGCCGGTGACGCTGCTCGACGACCAGCCCATTGGCAATGGCCGACCCGGCCCCATCTACCAGAGCTTGTACGCGGCCTACCAGGAGGCCAAGCGACACAACGCACAGGCGCAGCAGCCGCCACGAGGAGTATCCGCATGAGCACCGACCGTCCCGACACGCCCGCCACCGACGCCGTCACCGATCCGCGCAAGGATTCGCTGATCGAGTACCCCTCGCAGTTCCCGATCAAGGTGATGGGTGCGAAGGTCGACGGCTTCGTGCACGCGATCACCCAGATCGCCGAGCGCTTCGACCCGAGCTTCGACGCCACCACCGTCGAGCTGCGCGACAGCAAGGCCGGCAACTACCTCGGCGTGACGATCACCGTGACCGCCACCAGCCGCGAGCAGCTCGACGACATCTACCGCGCCCTGTCCTCGCACCCGATGGTCAAGGTCGTGCTCTGAGCACGGGCGAGCGATGCCGCGTTGTGCGCTGACACGCTGGCGGCACCTCGCGGCCGCGCTGTGCGCGGGCGGACTGGCGGTGGCCTGCTCCACCGCCCCCAATCCCTACTACGACGCGAGCCGCCCGCACCACCGGCCTGACGGTTTCCAGGACAACTACGTCGAGTTCCAGCCCAAGAACTTCTTCATCGACGTGCTGGTGCGCTGGCAGATCCCGTCGTGGTTCAAGGGCCTGCCGAAGGCGCCCGATGCGCCGCCGCCGGTGGTCAAGCCCGAGCTCGCGCTGCTGCGCGCCAACGCCACGGCGCAGCCGATGCGCCCCACCGCCACCTTCATCGGCCATGCCACCGTGCTGGTGCAGCTGCCGACCGCGAACGGCGGCCTCCACGTGCTGACCGACCCGGTGTTCGGCGAGCGCGCTTCGCCGGTCTCGTTCGCGGGCCCGAAGCGCTTCCAGCCGCCGGGCCTGGCGCTGGCCGAGCTGCCGCGCATCGACCTGGTGCTGATCAGCCACAACCACTACGACCACCTCGACGAGGCCAGCGTGAAGGCGCTCGCCGCGCAGGCCGGCGGATCGCCGCTGTTCGTGGTGCCGCTGGGCATCGCCCCCTGGCTGGCCGAGCGCGGCATCGCCAACGCGGTCGAGCTCGACTGGTGGGACAGCCTCGAGCTGCCGACCGGCACCGGCACCGGCAGCGCCCCGCCGCAGGCTTCGCAGGTGCGCATCCAGCGCAACGGCGCGGGCCTCGCGACCGCGACGGACGCCACCCAGGTCTTCCTCACGCCCGCCCAGCACTGGAGCGCGCGCGGCCTCGGCGACCGCCTCAAGACGCTGTGGGGCGGTTTCGCCGTGCTGTCGCCGAAGCTGCAGCTCTTCTATTCGGGCGACACCGGCTATTCGCGCGACTTCGCCGACATCCAGGCCCGCTTCGCGCCGCGCCAGGGCCCGGCCCAGGGCGGCGGCTTCGACCTCGCGCTGCTGCCCGTGGGCGCCTACGAGCCACGCTGGTTCATGAAGGACCAGCACGTGAATCCCGAGGAGAGCGTGTGCATCCACCGCGAACTCGGCGCCAAGCGCAGCCTGGGCGTGCACTGGGGCACCTTCGCGCTGACCGACGAGGTGCTCGACCAGCCGCCGCGCGACCTCGCCGCCGCGCGCCAGGCCCAGGGCGTGGCCGCCGACGATTTCTTCACGCTCGCCATCGGCGAGACCCGCACCCTGCCCGAGCGGCAGACCCCACGATGAGCACCGACACCGCAGCGCCCCCCATCGCCCTCGACTGGCAAGGCCGCGTCGACTACGCCGCCACCTTCGCCGCGATGAAGCAGTTCACGCTGGAACGCACGCCCGACACGCACGACGCGCTATGGATTTGCGAGCACGCGCCGGTCTTCACGCAGGGCATCGCGGGCCGCCAGGACCACATCCTCAACCCCGGCGAGATCCCCGTGGTGCAGACCGACCGCGGCGGCCAGGTCACCTTCCACGGTCCGGGCCAGGTGGTGGCCTATCCGCTGATCGACCTGCGCCGCGCGGGCTACTTCGTCAAGGAATACGTCTACCGGCTCGAGGAAGCGGTGCTGCGCACGCTGTCGCATTTCGGCGTCACCGGCCACCGCGTGGCCGGCGCGCCCGGCATCTACGTGCGGCTGGACGACCCGTTCTCGCATGCCGCCCTCACCGGCCCGCGGCCCGCGCACGACCCGTTCCGCGGCCTCGGCAAGATCGCCGCGCTGGGCATCAAGGTCAGCCGCCACGCCACCTACCACGGCGTGGCGCTCAACGTCGCGATGGACCTCGAACCCTTCTCGCGAATCAACCCTTGCGGCTACGCCGGGCTGCAAACGGTCGACCTTTCTACAATCGGCGTCCAATCCACATGGGAAGAAGCCGCCGCCGTGCTGGGCCGCAAGCTCGGTACTTTCCTGGCGCCTTGACGAGAACTCCAATGAGCACCACCGAAGTCGTCCGCGACGCCCAGAGCGCCGAAACCTACAACCCGCTGGCCAAGCAGAAGGCCGCGGCCAAGCTCTCGCGCATCCCCGTCAAGGTGATCCAGCAGGGCGAGGTGCTCAAGAAGCCCGAGTGGATCCGCGTCAAGGCCGGCAGCCCGACCACGCGCTTCTACGAGATCAAGCAGATCCTGCGCGAGAGCAACCTGCACACGGTCTGCGAAGAGGCGTCGTGCCCGAACATCGGCGAATGCTTCGGCAACGGCACCGCCACCTTCATGATCATGGGCGACAAGTGCACGCGGCGCTGCCCGTTCTGCGACGTGGGCCACGGCCGCCCCGATCCGCTCGACAAGGACGAGCCGCTGAACCTCGCGAAGACCATCGCCAAGCTGCGCCTGAAGTACGTGGTGATCACCAGCGTCGACCGCGACGACCTGCGCGACGGCGGCAGCCAGCACTTCGTCGACTGCATCCGCAACATCCGCGAGCTCTCGCCGATGACGCAGATCGAGATCCTGGTGCCCGACTTCCGCGGCCGCGACGACCGCGCGCTCGAGATCCTCAAGGCCGCGCCGCCCGACGTGATGAACCACAACCTCGAGACCGCGCCGCGCCTGTACAAGGAAGCGCGCCCGGGCAGCGACTACCAGTTCAGCCTCAACCTGCTGAAGAAGTTCAAGGCGCTGCACCCCGAGGTGCCGACCAAGAGCGGCATCATGGTCGGCCTCGGCGAGACCGACGAGGAGATCCTGCAGGTGATGCGCGACATGCGCGCCCACGACATCGACATGCTGACCATTGGCCAGTACCTGTCGCCGTCGGGCTCGCACCTGCCGGTGCGCCGCTACGTGCATCCCGACACCTTCAAGATGTTCGAGGAAGAGGCCTACAAGATGGGCTTCTCGCACGCGGCCGTCGGCGCGATGGTGCGCTCGAGCTACCACGCGGACCAGCAGGCGCACGCGGCCGGCGTCTGAGCCGCGCGAGCCCCCTGCAACGAGCGGCCTCCGGGCCGCTTTTTTCATGGCGCGGCCCGTCGCCTCGGGCTCACCGGGCGCGGGGCATCTTCGCTATCCTGCACGGCCGGCAACGACCGAGGATCCGACCTTGCAGCAATCCGCTTCCGCCTCTCCCGCTTCTTCCGACGCTTCCTTTCAGGCCATGATGGAACGCGACTTCGGCGTGATCGCCGACCTGATCCGCTTCCACGCGCACAACACCCCCGAGCGCCCCGCGCTCGCCGACGCCGCGCAGCAGCTCGACTACCGCGCGCTCGACGCGCTGATGGACCGCATCGCCGCCAGCCTGCAGCGCGACGGCCTGCGCGCCGGCGACGCGATCGCGGTCTGCGCCGCCTCGTCGGTGAACTACGCGGCCGTGTTCCTCGGCGCGCTGCGCGCGGGCGTGGCGGTGGCGCCGCTGGCCCCGGGCTCCACGCCGGCCAGCCTGGCGCGCATGATCTCCGACGCCGATGCGCGCCTCCTCTTCGCCGACGCGGGCGCGGCCGAGGTGATCGGTGCGGCGCAGCCCGGCGGCATCGCGCGCGTGGCGCTCGACGGCTCGGCCATCGGCCGCTCGCTGGCCGACTGGCTCGCGCCCGAAGGCGCCACGCCCGAGGCGGCCGACGTACAGCCCGGCACGGCCTTCAACATCATCTATTCCTCGGGCACCACGGGCGAGCCCAAGGGCATCGTGCAGGGCCACGGCATGCGCTGGGCCCACGTGCAGCGCGGCGCCAAGTACGCGTACGACAGCCAGACCGTCACGCTGCTGTCGACGCCGCTGTACTCGAACACCACGCTGGTCGTGTTCTTCCCCACGCTGGCCTTCGGCGGCTGCGTGGTGCTGATGCCGAAGTTCGACGCGCTCGGCTACCTGCAGCTGGCCGAACGGCACCGCGTGACCCACACCATGCTGGTGCCGGTGCAGTACCAGCGGCTGATGGCGCATCCCCGCTTCGACGCGCACGACCTCTCGGCCTACCGCTTCAAGTTCAGCACCAGCGCGCCCTTCAATGCGGCGCTCAAGGCCGACGTGCTCGCGCGCTGGCCCGGAGGGCTGATCGAGTTCTACGGCATGACCGAGGGCGGCGGCACCTGCATCCTCGAGGCCCACCTGCATCCGACCAAGCTGCACACCGTGGGCCAGCCGGCGCCGGGCAGCGACATCCGGCTGATCGACGAGGAAGGCCGCGAGCTGCCGGCCGGCAACACCGAGGTGGCCGGCGAGGTGGTCGGCCACTCGGCCGGCATGATGACCGGCTACCACCGCCAGCCCGAGAAGACGCGCGAGGCCGAATGGTTCGACGCGACGGGCAAGCGTTTCATCCGCACCGGCGACGTGGGCCGCTTCGATGCCGACGGCTTCCTCACGCTGTTCGACCGCAAGAAGGACATGATCATCAGCGGCGGCTTCAACATCTACCCGAGCGATCTCGAGGCGGTGCTGCGCTGCCATGCGGCCGTGGCCGACGTGGCGGTGGTCGGCGTGCCCTCCGAGCAATGGGGCGAGACGCCGATGGCCTTCGTGGTGCGCCGCGAGGGCGATGCCACCGCCGCCGAGGCGCTGCTGCAATGGGCCAATGCCCAGGTCGGCAAGACGCAGCGGCTCGCGGGCCTGGAACTGATCGACGAGCTGCCGCGCAGCGCGATCGGCAAGGTGCTCAAGCGCGAGCTGCGAGAACGCGTTCGCGGCTGACGCGCCGCGCACCGAAGACCGGGCAGGATCGCGGCAGATGAAATCGCTGCGCGGTCAACTGGTCTTCTTCTGGGTGCTGCTGCTCGGCATGTGCGCCGCGCTCGCGGTCGTGATGTTCACGCTCTACCGCAGCAGCGCGGGCGCCCAGGTGGCGGCCGGGCGCGCCGCCACCGAACAGTCCTGCCGCGCGATCGCGGCGCGCTACGCCAAGTCGATCGCCGCGCCCGCGCCGCCGCGGCCCGAGGTCGACCTGCTGCGCGTGCTGCTGCAGCTCGTGCTGATCGAGGCGCCGCATGTCGAGGGCGGCGTCTGGCATGCGGTCGACGGCCCGCTGGCCTACGCCTACCCGACCTACGAGGGCAGCGGCGTCAAGCGCGACGTGCCCGCGGCCGAGCAGCCGCTGATCGCCCAGCTGGCGCAGCTCGCGGCGCGCACCCGCCAACCGCAGACCGACGTGGTGCGCGGCAGCCGCGAGGCGCTGATCGTCTCGGCCTGCCCGCTGCCCGCACCGGCCGACGACCTCGCCGCCTGGACCATGACGCGCACCAACGGCGGCGCGCTCGCGGCCCAGGACAGCCTGCGCACCGGGCTCGGCGTGCTGCTGTTGCTGGTGCTGGCCTCGGGCCTGTGGCTGGGCTCGATCCTGCTGCGCGGGCTGCGCCACGTGCAGCGCCTCGAGGGCCGGCTGGCCCAGGCCGACGCCGACGGCGACGCCATGCCCGAGCTGCCGCGCACCGGCGTGCGCGAGCTCGACCGCATCGTCGACGGCTTCAACCGCTATCGGCTGCGCTTCGAGGAGGCGCGCGCCCACCTGCGCGCGGCCGCCCAGCAGCGCAGCCGCGACCAGCGGCTGGCCGCGCTGGGCCGCATGACGGGCGGCATCGCGCACGAGATCCGCAACCCCATCGCCACCATGCGGCTGAAGGCCGAGAACGCACTGGCCGCCTCGCCCGAACGGCAAGGCCCGGCGCTGCAGGCCATCGTCGGCCAGATCGACCGGCTCGACGCTCTGGTGCAGAGCCTGCTGGCGCTGGTGCAGCCGGTGACGCTGGCGCCGGTGCCGGTGCCGCTCGCGCGCTGGCTCGAGGAGCGGCTGGCGGCCGTGGCGCCGAAGGCCGAGGCCGCGGGCGTGCGGCTCGTGCTGCGGCACGAGGCGCCCGACAGCGCCGTGTTCGACCCCGTGCACCTGGCGCGCGCCATCGACAACCTGCTCGACAACGCCGTGCGCCATGCGCCGCGCGGCGGCGAGGTCGTGCTCGCGGCCGCGCAGCCCGATGCGCGCACGCTGGCGCTGCGCGTCGATGACGACGGCGCGGGCGTGCCCGAGTCGCTGCAGGCCAGCCTGTTCGAGCCCTTCGCCACCGGCCGCGCCGACGGCACCGGCCTGGGCCTGGCGCTGGCACGCGAGGTGGCGCTGGCGCATGGCGGCGAGCTGCGCCACCTGCCGCTGGCGCCGGGCACCCGTTTCGAACTGGAGCTTCCATGGCGCACCTCCTGATCGTCGACGACGACGACGCCTTCCGCGACACGCTGGCCGAAACCCTCGAGGGCCTGGGCCACGACGTGACGGCCGTGGCCGGCGGCGCCGAGGCCATCGAGGCGCTCGCGCGCACGCGCTTCGACGCCGTGTTCCTCGACCACCGCATGCCCGGCATGGACGGCCTGCAGACGCTCTCGGCGCTGCGCGCCCGCGCGGGCAGGCTCCCGCCGGTGATCGTGCTGACCGCGTTCTCGAGCGCGGGCAACACCATCGAGGCGATGCGCCTGGGCGCCTTCGACCACCTGGCCAAGCCGATCGGCCGCGAGGCGGTGCGCGAGGTGCTCGAGCGCGCGCTGCAGCAGCGCACGGCGACTGCCCCCTCGGCCGCGCCCGACGACGCGGACGACTCCGAACTGATCGGCCCGAGCGAAGCCATGCGCGAGGTGCACAAGCGCATCGGCCTGGCCGCTGCCAGCGCGATGCCGGTGCTGGTGCTCGGCGAGACGGGCACCGGCAAGGAGATGGTGGCGCGCGCGCTGCACCGCCATTCGGCGCGCGCCGGCGGGCCCTTCGTGGCCATCAACTGCTCGGCCATCCCGAAGGAGCTGCTCGAGAGCGAGCTGTTCGGCCATGTGCGCGGCGCCTTCACCGGCGCCACCGGCGAGCGGCTCGGCTGCTTCCGCGCGGCCGACGGCGGCGTGCTGCTGCTCGACGAGATCGGCGACATGGCGCTCGACGTGCAGGCCAAGATGCTGCGCGCGCTGCAGGAAGGCGAGGTGACGCCGCTGGGCTGGCACCGCACGGTGAAGGTCGACGTGCGCGTGGTCGCCGCGACCCATCGCGACCTGCGCATGGCCGTGCGCGAAGGGCGCTTTCGCGAGGACCTGCTGTACCGGCTCGACGTGCTGTCGATCCGCCTGCCGCCGCTGCGCGAGCGGCTGGCCGACATCATCCCGCTGGCCGAGCACTTCCTGCGCCGCGCGGTTCCGCGCGATGCGACCGAGCCGCCGAAGTCGCTGTCGGCCGAGGCGGCCCGGCGCCTGCTCGGCCACCCCTGGCCCGGCAACGTGCGCGAGCTGCGCAACGCGATGGAGCGCTGCCAGGCGCTGGTGCGGCACCGCCTGATCGGCGAGGCCGACCTGGCCGCCGCGCTGGGTGCCGCGCCGGCCGCCGATGCCGCGCCGGCGCTGCCCGCGGACTGGCTCGAGGGCGAGCTGCCGGTGGCCGTCGAGAGGCTGGAGCGGCTGCTGATCGCGCATGCGCTCGCGCAGGCGCAGGGCAACCGGGCCGAGGCGGCGCGCCGGCTCGGCATCCACCGCCAGTTGCTCTATCGCAAGCTGACGCAGTACGGCCTCGAGTGACGCGGTGTCCGGAAAGCGGACGCCCGCTGTCCCCGGATCATCCGGATGCCGCCGCGGCGGCGCTCGCAAGTCGTTGATTTCAAAGGGTTTCGGTGCTGGCACGTTGCGTGAGATGTCCTGGGGACATTCACCCGCAAGGAGCTTCCCATGACAGTCCGCACCCCCTTCCTCGCCGCCGCCTTCCTGCTCGCGGGCGGCTCGGCCTTCGCCCAGCTGCCGCCCCCGCCGCCCGGCGCCCCTGCCGCCGCCGGCCCCGTGGCCGCGGCCGCCGCGCCCGAGGCCGGCACGGTCGTCACCGGCCGCGTGCAGCGCTTCCTGCTCAATCCCGGCGGCGAGGCCGACGGCCTGCTGCTGGCCGACGGCACCCAGGTCGCGTTCCCGCCGCACCTGTCGGCCGACGCGATGCAACTGCTGCAGCCCGGCGACACGGTGCAGGTCGGCGGCTGGCGCGCGCCCGGCGTGCCGGTGCTGCGCATGCGCTCGCTCGAAGCCAAGGGCCGCAGCCTGGTCGACACCCCGCCCGCGCCCGGCATGGCGCCGCCGCGGCCGCTGCGCGATCCGGGCGCGCTCGATGCGCTGAGCGCGCAGGGCCGCATCGAGCGCCTGCTCTACACCGACCGCGGCGACGTGCGCGGCGTGCTGCTGGCCGACCAGACCATCGTGCGCTTCCCGCCGCACGTGGGCGCGATGTATCGCGACCAGCTGAAGCCGGGCGCCGAGCTCCATGCGCGCGGCTGGGGCACGCGCGGCGCGCAGGGCACGGCGCTCGAGGCCACCGGCCTGGGCCCGACGGCGGACACGGTCGCCGAGGTGCTGCGCGGTCCGCGTCCTGGCGCAGGGCCGGGCGCAGGTCCTGGCGTGGGCCCGGGTCCGCGCCCCGCCCCGCGCGGCCCGGCTTCCTGAGCTTAGGCCCCGCCCCGCCATGACGACCGCGCCCTCCCGCCGCAGCCTGCGCGCCCTCGATGCGCTGGCCTTCTTCGCACCCGACATCCAGGGCGGCGTCGGCCCGTTCCTGGTGGTCTTCATGGCCGGCACCTTGGCCTGGGATCCGCAACGCATCGGCAGCGTGATGTTCGTCTCGGCGCTGGTCGGGCTGGCGGTGCAGGCGCCGGCCGGCGCGCTGATCGACAGCGTGCGCCGCAAGCCGCGCTGGATCGCGGGCGCGGTCGCGCTGATCGCCTTGTGCCTGGTGGCGATGGCCCAGTGGCCGCTCTACGGCACCATCCTCGCGGGCCAGTCGCTGATCGGCGCCGCGGGCACGCTGGTCGCGCCCGCCCTCGCGGCCACCAGCCTCGGCATGGTGGGCCGCGCCGGCCTCGACGCGCGCATCGGCCGCAATGCCGCGATCACCGCGGCCGGCACGGTGCTGTGGGCGCTGGGCACCGGCTGGGTCGGCCATGCCTTCGGGCCGCGCGCGATGTTCTTCTATGCGGTGGCGATGGCGCTGCCGACCATCGCGGCGGCGCTGCTGATCCGCGACCGCGACGTCGACCCGCGGCTGGCGCGCGGCGCCGACGCGCCATCCGATGACCTCACCCCGGGCACCGTCCGCTGGCACGACCGCCGCCTCGTCGTGCTGCTGGCCTGCGCCTTCCTGTTCCACCTAGCCAATGCCGCGATGCTGACGCTGGTGGCGCAGAAGGTCGGTTCGCGCACCGGCGCCGCGGCCACGCTGTGGCTGTCGGCCGGCGTGATCGTCACGCAGCTGGTGACCATCCCGATCGCGATGGCGGTCGGACGCTGGGCGCCGCGGCTCGCGCGCAAGCCGGTGTTCCTGGTCGGCTTCGCGGTGCTGCCGGTGCGCGGGCTGCTCTACCTGCTGGCCGACAGCCCCGCCGCGCTGCTCGCGCTGCAGGTGCTCGACGGCATCGGCGCGGGCATCTTCGGCGTGATGCTGACGCTGATGATCGGCGACCTCACGCGCGGCAGCGGCCACTTCAACTTCGCGCTCGGCCTGGGCGCGGCCTGCGTCGGGCTGGGCGCGGCGCTCAGCAACCTGCTGGCGGGCAGCATCGCGCACGCGGCCGGCTACGGCACCGCCTTCGTCGTGCTCGCGGCCATCGCCGCCGCCGCGCTCGCGCTGTTCGCGCTCGCCATGCCCGAAACTCGGGGGCGGGACGCGCGCACCGCGCACGCTCCCGCCGCCCTGACCACCGCCGCTCCATGACCAAAGACACCGCCGCGTCCGCCCTGCCCCCCGCCACCGCCGCCGCGGACACCGCCCCGCCGCACGAGGGCGGCGGCAACGGCCTGCTGTGGGTGCTGGTGGCGGTGGCGGTGCTGTTCGCCTTCGTGCGGCCGCGCGCGCCGCTCGACTGGCTCCAGCTGATCGACTGGCAGACCGTGGGCGCGCTCGCGGGCCTGCTCGCGATCACGCAGGGCGTGGAGAAGAGCGGCGTGCTGCAGTCGGCCGCGCAGCGCCTGCTGGCGCGCACCACCAACCTGCGCCAGCTCGCATTGCTGCTCGTGGCCAGCGCCGCCGTGCTGTCGGCGCTGGTCACCAACGACGTCAGCCTGTTCCTGCTGGTGCCGCTCACGCGCGTGCTCGCCACCCAGGCGCACCTGCCGCTGGCGCGGCTGGTGGTGCTGGAGGCGCTGGCGGTCAACGCGGGCTCGGCGCTCACGCCGATCGGCAATCCGCAGAACCTCTACCTGTGGCACCGCAGCGGCGAGAGCTTCGCGGGCTTCATGGGGATGATGGCGCCGACCGTGGGCGTGATGCTGTTCTGGCTGTTCGCCGCCGTCTGGCTGCTGGTGCCGCGCACCGCCATCGCGCTCAAGCCCGCGGCCGACAGCGCGCCGGTGCAGCCGCGGCTGCTGGCGCTGTCGGGCCTGCTGTTCGTGGGCTTCGTGGTCGCGCTCGACCGGCACTGGCTGGCCGCGGGCCTGGCGGTGGTGTTCGGCGCCTACCTGCTGTTCCAGCGCCGCGTGCTGCGCGACGTCGACTGGGCGCTGCTCGCGATCATCGCGCTGATGTTCGTCGACCTGCGCCAGCTCGCCGAGCTGCCCTTCATCGCCGCGCTGATGACGCAATGGCCGATCGCCGAGGGCTGGCGCGCCTACCTGGCGGCGATCGTGAGCTCGCAGTTCATCAGCAACGTGCCGGCCACCATCCTGCTCGACCGCTACGTGCACGACCTGCCGGCGCTGGCCGCCGGCGTGAGCGTGGGCGGCTTCGGCTGCGTGCTGGGTTCGCTCGCCAACCTGATCGCGCTGCGGCTCGCGAAGCTGCCCAACGGGCTGCGCGAGTTCCATCGCCTGAGCGTGCCCTTCCTCTTGGTGTGCGCGGCCTCGGCGCTGCTGCTGCGGCTGGGGTGACGGCGCGCAGTGGCGGCACCGGATGCGTGCGTGCGGCGCAACATCGCCCGTGTCCGACGGGCGCGCGCGCTTTTTGTGGCTAGAGTGGTGACTCCCGAAGAAAGGAGTCACCGCATGGACAAGAAGAACAACAACGAGGATTTCGAGATCACCCCCAAGCTCGTGTTCGACATGAACCTGGCGCTGTACCTCGACCTGGTCGCGGCGCTGGAGGGCGCGGGCGCCGTCACCTACCGCCAGATGGCGGCCCGCGTGCTCAACATCAGCATGGATGCGCGCGCCGACGGCGAACTCGGCCTCTCGACCGCGCTGGAGGGCATCGCGCAGGGCTTCGCGGGCCACGGCGACGGACTGTCGATCGAGCTGCTGAAGGCCGCGCGCGGGCTGCGCGAGGACGACGCGATGGGCGACATCCCGATGCGGCCGGACGTGGACTGAATGCGGTCCCGGCCCGGCACGCGCCGGGCCGATCCGGCTATTTGTAGTCGAGCGTGAAAGTCGCCGTGCCGTCGGCGCGCCCCGGCGTCACCGCATTGCCGGTCTGGAAGTAGCGCGCCGTGTACGGCAGCACGTAGTCGCCGTCCTTCGACGGCCCCACCAGCGCCTCCTCGCCGTACTTGACGGGCACCTTCTGTCCGTCGATCACCTGGATGCCCACGCCGGTCGCGGTGCCGGCGCCGCCCTGGGTGATGCGGATCACCCCATCGTCGCCCGCCGGGTCCTTGGTCGCATCCATGCGCAGGTACACCGTGTTCTGCGCGTTCTGGCCCGCCCTGCAGTTCAGCTTGATATTGAAGTTGCGGTCGCCCGTGGTGGTGCCCCTGCCCTTGAAGTTGCTCTGCGGCACCTTGCCGAACTGGACCGAGATGTTGCGCGAGCCCGTGTCCACCGTGCACGAGGGCGTGATGATGGTGATGCCCTCGCCCAGCAGGTAGGTCGTGAGCACCGAGCGGTTGTCCGATCCCACCGCGTAGTACTGGGTGTAGGTGCCCTGCGCCAGCGGCCCGTTGCCGGTGACCGTCGCGATCTTGAACAGCTCCACCTGGAAGCGCGAGGCCGCGTTGAACTCGCCGAAGTCGGTGGTGGTCGAGCGGTCGTGCGGGTAGTAGCTGACCTCGGTGTCGCTGAAGTAGCGCGACAGCCGGATGCCCACGCCGGGTACGGCGGTCGTGTACACGTGGTCGTACCCGGGCACCGCCGTGCCCTGCAGCATCACGCCCTTCACGCTGCCGCCGCCGGTGCAGGTCCACGGCTTGTTGGTGGTGCCCGTCAGGGGCAGTGGGAACAGCTGCTTCTTGAAGATGGTGCCGACCGCGGCATCGTTCGGAATGACCACCCGGCCCATCGCCATGTTGACCGTCTTCTCGATGTAGCCCGGTGTCACCCGGCACTCGGCCCAGGCGCCCTGCGCGCCGAACAGCAGCGCGAGCGCGGGGAGGATGAAACGGGACGGCGTGCTGGCGCTCATCGCGCTCCTTTCAATGTCGCGAACGGCACGGACGTGGGGCCGCTGCACTGCCCCGCCAGTTCGCGGATCGGCGGCGGGTTGGCGTCCTCGGGCAGGCTGTAGGCCACCGTGCACTGGTCGTTGGCGCCCTGTCCCCAGCGCACCGTGAGATGGCCGCTCTGGCCCGCGCCGGTCACGAAGGCCTGGCCGTCGGGGCCGACGATGCCGACCTCCTGGCCGGCCTCGTTCTCGATCTTCGAACCCAGCGGCAAGGCGCGGCCCTTCGCGTCGCTCAGCGTCATCAGCAGGCGGAAGCCCACCGAGGTCTCGAACTTCGCGACCACCACGGCGCCGCGCGTGGGCACCACCTCCATCGCCGCGTTCTTCACCTCGACGGTGTCGCCGAGGTCGCCGGTGCGCAGCGCGAGGCGGTTGAGCCGGTACGGGCTCAGGTTCGGGATGACGGCATTGCCCGCGCTGTCGGTCGCCACGCCCGGCTGCGACTCGAAGCCCACGCCGCCGGCCTTGGGCGCCTGCACCAGCGCGATGGTCTCGCCCAGCGGCTGCGACAGGGTGAGGCCGCCGCCGTGCGCCAGCAGGCCGCCCGACATGCCGAAGGTGGTCTGGCCGTAGCCCTTGCCCTGCGAATGGCCGACATCGAAGCGGCCCACGGGCGACAGGTAGCTCGCGCTGGCGCTGCCGTTGGAGCCCTGGCCCTCGACGTTCGAGTGGCCCGCGGTGACGTTGTAGTTGAGCCGGCTGTCCTCGAAGGCGCTGCCGTAGACGCTGGCCTGCTGGTTGAGGCGCCCGTCGCTGTCGCGGCTCACGGTGTACTGCGCGCTGGCGCGCGTGTCGCCCAGCGGGATGCTGACCATCACCATCAGTTGCCGGTTGACCGGGCGGGCCGTGCCGGCGCCGAAGCTGTTGATGCCGCCGTTGTTGGTGCTGTGGTTGTAGAAGACGCTGTAGCCGAACTGCTTGTAGTTGCCCGACCAGCCGACCTGCACCAGCCGGTCCTTGGCGGGCGTGCCCCAGTAGGTCTGCTGGCGCGCCGAGGCGAACACCGAGCCCCAGCTGCCGATCTGCTGCGAGAGCTCGAAGCGCAGCTCGTTGCGACGGCTGTTGAAGTTGTCGGGCAGCAGCAGGCCCTGCATCTGCGCCGCTTCCTGGAAGGTGCGGTAGCCGCTGGTCGAGTAGCGGTAGCCGGCCACGCGGAAGTTGGTGCCCGAGTCGACGAAGGCCTTCGAATAGAGGAAGCGCAGCGACTGGCCGTTGTAGGTCTTGTCGAAGCGGTCGACGGTGCGCGCGGCCGAGAGGTCGAACGAGACGGCGCCGAAGGCGCGCATGTTCTTGCCCACGCCCACCAGGCCCGACTGGTACTTGCGCGCGGCGATCAGGCCGCCGTACACCGAGTACTCGTCGGGCAGGCCGCGCGCCAGGGTCGCCTGCAGGAACACCGGCTCGGCCGGCGCCTGGCTCGGCAGCAGCGGGTTGGCGTTCACGCTGTCGTAACCGTTGCGGTACTTGCCCACGGTGGCCGAGTAGCGCCAGGTGCCCTCGCGCAGCAGGGTGGGCACGGCCGAGAAGGCCTGGGTGTACCTGGTCTGGCGGCCATCGGCCTCGGTGATCGTCACCTCGAGGTCGCCGCTCGAGGCGGTGGGATAGAGGTCGTCGAGCACGAAGGGCCCGGGCGCCACGAAGGTGCTGTAGACGATGTAGCCGTTCTGCCGCACGGTGACGCGCGCATTGGTCTGGGCGATGCCGCGGATGGTGGGCGCGTAGCCCTGCAGGCTGTCGGGCAGCATGGCGTCGTCGGAGGACAGCTGCACGCCGCGGAACGGCAGGCTGTCGAAGAAGTTGCCGGGCGTGTTGCCGTCGCCGATCAGCAGCTGGCCGTTGATCGGGGCCAGGTCGCGCTGGGCGTAGCTGGTGACGCCCTGCCAGCGGCTCTGGCCGTCCAGGCCGCGGTTGTAGGTCGAGTAGTGGCGAAAGCGCCAGTCGCCCCAGTTGAAGCCCGCGCGCACGCCCGCGAAGAAGGTGTTGCGCTGGAGCGTGTTGCGGTTGCGGTTGAACGGATCGGCGGCATCGAAGACGTTGAGCTGCGGGTTGGTCAGCGGGTTGTCGTTGCGGTAGTCGCTGCCGCTGAAGCGCGAGTGGTTGAGCTGGTAGTCCAGCATGAAGGCGGTGATGCCCCTGTCCCACTTCTCGGGGCCCACGGCGCCGCGCGCGCTGCGCTTGAGCGCGGCCTGCGGAATGCTCAGGAACAGGCGCTGGCGGCCGGCGTCGTAGCTGAGCTTCGATTCGGGAATGGCGCCGGCGAGGTCGATGCAGACTTCGTCGGCGGCAGCGGCGATCGCCGGGAACACGGCGACGTTCACGCCCCAGCCGTCGAGCAGGCCGCGCGTGAGGCAGGCCACGGCGTCGTTGGTGCCTTCCCTGTCCTCGAAGCGGACCTCGCTCTGGCCCACGCCGCGCTCGTTGAGCGAGACGTCGACGGTGTACTTGCCCGCGAGCACGCGGTTGCCGAAGGAGAACAGCGAGAGGTCGGCATTCGGCTGGTCGCCGCCGATGCCGAGGAATTCCTCGTTGAAGCTCGAAGCGGCGAGCTGCTGCTTCTGCGGCGCGGGTGCGGCATGGGCGCCGTGCATGCCGAGTCCCGCGAGCAGCGCGGCGGCGACCGGCGCGCGACGCAGCGCGGGGAAGGTGGGCACGCGGCGGCGCATGGCTCGGCTCGCCTTCCTCAGCGCTTCGCGGCGTCCGCCGCGACAGGCACCAGCTCGGCCTTCACGGCCACTGGCGCATCGCCCGCGGGCACGCGCACCAGCTCCTCGGGGGTTTCGCCGCCGTAGTCGTTGAGCGTGGTGAAGTTGACCTGGATCGCCTGCGGTGCCTTCACCGCGGTCAGCGGATACAGCGACTCGCCGAAGGGCGGCACCATGTCGGCGTTGATGTCCTGCTGGCCGCCATTGATCCTGAGACCGGTGAAGGTCACGTGGTAGGGCGTCGGGTTACCGATTCGAAGCACCGCGCCCTGCGCGCCGCCGGCCACCGCCCACTGCAGTTGCGCGCGGGCCTCCTCGGACTTGCCGCCCAGGCCGCTCGGCCGGTAGAACAGCTTGATGCGGCTGCGCACCGCGATCTGCAGCACGTTCTCGTCCTTCGAACGCTCGGGAATCTCCTTCACGTTGAGCCAGAACACCGATTCGCGGTCGGCCGGCAGTTCGCCCGCCACGCGCATGATGCGCAGGATGTTCTCCATGCCGGGATCGAGCCGCGACAGCGGCGGCGTGACCAGCATCGGGGTCTTGTTCCTGCCCTCGCCGGCGTCGATCCAGGCCTGGACCACGTAAGGCGAGGTGCCGGTGTTCTTCACCGGGATCGAGGCTTCGCGGTCCTTCTCGCCCAGGATGACGCGCGTGCCGCCGAGCATCACGCCCGCCGCGGCCGGCCACTGGAGGCACAGCATCGCCACGATGCCCAGGGTCCAACGAATTCGATTCTTGCTGCACATACGACGGGTTCCTCGGCACGGCGGACGCTGGCGTCCGGGCGCACCCCCGCACGGCGGCGCACGCGGCGCACCGGCGGAAAAAACGGGTGATGGAAAAACCGGCCGAAGCGGCGCGCCACGCGAGGCGGCCGCGTCGGTTCGGTGCGGCCATCCGGCAAGGCCTGCCGCCAACGGGCAGGGGCCGGATTTCCGCGAGGGCGGCTTACTTGTAGTTGACCGTGAACTGGGCCACCGAGTTGGCCGGACCGACCGTCACGGTGTCCTTGGTCGACACGTACACGGCCTGGAACTTCAGGGCGTTGTCGCCCTGGCCCAGCACGTACTGCGCCGATTCCGAGCCGAGCGGAATCTTGGTGGCGGCCGAGTCACCGAGCTCGATGGCCACGCCCGAAGCCGTGGTCACGCCGACCTGGCCGGCATTCGCCAGGCGCAGGTTGGTGGCGTCGTCGAGGTCGGGCGTGCCGGTGAACGACACGGTCGCGCCCTTGGCGGTGGCGCCGCAGCCGAGCAGGTCGATGGTGAACTTCGACGGCGTGGCCTTCTTGCCCTTGCCGCCGTCGAGCACCGTGCGAGCGACCTTGCCCAGCGGCACGGTCATGTTCTGGCTGTTCGGCGAGATCGAGCAAGGCGCATCGACGATTTCGCCCGTGAAGTTGATGGTGCCGTCGGCAGCCATCGCGCCTTGCGACAGCGCACCGGCAACAGCGGCCAGCGCCGCCAGCTTGAAGAATTTACGCATCTGGATTCCCTGGGGATTGTTAACAAAAAGACTAATGCCTTGACAAGGCAGCGCGCAGTCTATTAACCAATTCCTAGGAGAAGAAGACGTTTTGGCCTCAGTTGACAGTGGTTGACATTGTTAATCAACCGTTTGTGAACTAAAGCCAAATGCAAACTTTTCGATACGAAAGTTTTGCCAAATACTACCGAGCTGCCTTCACTCGGTCGCCACCTGCAGCACCAGCTTGCCGAAGTTCGCGCCGCTGAACAGCCGGTTCAGGGCCTCGGGGAAGGTATCGAGGCCCTGCACGATGTCTTCCTTGCTCTTCATGCGCCCCTCCTTCAGGTAACCCGCCAGCTCGGCGATGGCCACGGGATAGCGGTCGGCGTAGTCGAACACCACGATGCCTTCCATGCGCGCCCGGTTCACCAGCAGGCTCAGGTAGTTGCGCGGGCCGGCCGCGGGCATGCTGTTGGCGTTGTTGTACTGGCTGATGGCGCCGCAGATGATGATGCGGGCCTTGCGCGCGATGCGCGCGAGCACGAGGTCGAGGATCTCGCCGCCGACGTTGTCGAAGTAGATGTCCACGCCCTTGGGGCAGTGCTGCTTGAGGCCGTCGCGCACGGCGGCGGCGCCGGCCTTGTAGTCGATGCAGGCGTCGAAGCCCAGCTCCTTGACCACCCAGTCGCACTTGGCCTCGCCGCCCGCGATGCCGACCACGCGGCAGCCCTTGATCTTGGCCAGCTGGCCCACGGTCTGGCCGACCGCGCCGGCGGCGCCCGAGATCACGACGGTCTCGCCGGCCTTGGGCTGCCCCACGTCCATCAGGCCGAAGTAGCCGGTCATGCCGGGCATGCCCAGCACGTTGAGCCACTGGGTGATGCTGCCCACGCGCAGGTCGATCTTCACCAAGCCGTTGCGCTTGATCTCCTCTTGCGGGATCAGCATGTATTCCTGCACGTTGAGCGTGCCGTAGACGGTGTCGCCGACCGCGAACTGCGGGTTCTTCGAAGCGATGACGCGGCCGACGCCGCCCGCGCGCATCACGGCGCCGATCTCGACCGGCGGGATGTAGCTCTTGGCATCGTTGAGCCAGCCGCGCATGGCCGGGTCGAGCGACAGCGACAGCGTCTTGACCAGCACGCCGCCCTCGGCCGGCTCGGCCACGGGCTCGCTGCCGAAGCGCCAGTGCTCGCGCGTGGCGGCGCCCTCGGGACGCTTGGCGAGGCGGACCTGGTGGTTGACGAGTGCGGTGGTGTCGGTCATGAAGCGTCTCCTGAGATGGGGCCGCGCCCCGGTGTGGCTGAGCGGCGCATGCTAGCCGCGCGGCGCGGGGCCGCGCGTAGCGCAGGCGACAGCCCGGCCTTCCCGCTCGGGAGCCCGTCAGCCCAGCCGCACCACGATCTGCAGACCCGGCGACGCATTGCGCACCCGCAGGCTGCCGCCATGCGCCTCGGCGATCAGCCGGCACAGGTACATGCCCAGGCCGACGCCGCCGGTGGCGCGCTGGCGTGCGCCGTCGGTGCGGTAGAAGGCCTCGGTCAGCCGCTCGAGCTGCGCCTCGTCCACGCCCGGACCGAAATCGCGCACCTCGATCTCCACGCCCTGCGCCTGGCCCTCGAGCACCGCGCGCACCGACACGCTGGGCGGACGCGGCGCCTCGGTGCTGTAGCGCAGCGCGTTGTCCAGCAGGTTGCGCACCAGCAGGCGGATGCGCATGCGGTCGACCGAATGCGCGGGCAGGCCCTCGGCGAGGTCGAGGTGGACCTCGCGCGCGGCCGGCATCTCGGCCACGGTCTCACGCACCAGCGCCGCGAGGTCGATGCGCTCGCGCTGCAGCGCCGCATGCGGGCTCGCGAGCCGTTCGCTCTCGAGCAGGTCGCTGATCAGGTCGCGCATCTCGTTGAGGTCGCGCAGCAGCGCCTCGCGCTCGGCCCGGCCCTCGGCCGTGGCCGGCAGCAGTTCGGCATTGAGCCGCGCGCGCGTGAGCGGCGAGCGCAGCTCGTGGCTCAGCGCCAGCAGCAGGCCGCGCTTGGCATCGAGCATGGCCTGGATGTCGTGGGCCATGGTGTTGATGTGCTCCGCGAGATCGCCGATGTCGTCGTTGCGCCGCACCGGGATCGGCCGCTCGAAGTCGCCGCGGCCGAAGCGCTGCGCGCCCTCGCGGATGTCGATCAGCGGCCGCAGCAGCCGGCTCACGTAGGCATAGCCCAGCACCACGAGCAGCAGCAGCAGGCTCAGCGTGGCCCAGCCGGCCGCGCGCGGCGCGATCTGCCACAGCCGCGGCGCCCAGCCGAAGATCACGCGGTGGCCGTCGGCCGTGGGTCGGATGAACCACTTGTCGCCCCATGTCGATTCGTCGTGGTCGCGCATCCAGCCGCCGCGCGTGCCGTGTTCGCCGGGGTTCGAATCCCAGTTGACCGTCGGCCCGACGATGCGGATGGTGATCGGCAGGCGGTCGACCAGCGCCTGCGCGCGCGACACGTCGGGCGGCGTGCCGAGCTCGGCCACCAGCCGGTCGGCGTAGTCGACCAGCATCGGCTGCGCGGACTCGGCCCAGCCGGTGGAGAAGGACTTCTTCATGCCCGCGAGGAACACGCCGGTCATGACCACCGCGAGCAGCACGAACATCATCACCAGCCGGATGCGCAGCGAGCGGCGCCAGCGGCGCTTGCCCTGCACCTTCTCGTGCCACTGCGCATGCCACTGCCGGTGCAGCTCGTCGCGGCGGCAGGCGAAGGCGTGCCACGCGCCCTCGCGATCGCGGCGTTCCCGGCGGCGGAAGTTCATGAAGAAGGCTCGCCGGGCGCCACGGCCAGCGCGTAGCCCGCGTTGCGCAAGGTCTTGATGCAGTCCAGCGGCTCGAGCTTCTTGCGCAGGCGGCTCACCACGATGTCGACCGCGCGCGTGTAGAGCTCGGCCTCGTGGCCGCGCAGCCGGTTGAGGATGTCGTCGCGGCTGAACACCTTGCCGGGCTCGGCCGCCAGCAGCGCCAGCAGCTCGAACTCGGTGCCCGTGAGGTCGACGCGCTCGCCCTGGCGCAGCACCAGGCGCCGGTCGAGGTCGATCGCCAGGCCGTCGAACACGCGCTGCTGCGACGAGGCGGCCGCGGGCGGCGCGACGCGCTGGCGCCGCAGGATGGTCTGCACGCGCGCCACGAGTTCGCGCGGCTCGAAGGGCTTGGGCACGTAGTCGTCGGCGCCGAGCTCGAGGCCGACCACGCGGTCCATCACCTCGCCGCGCGCGGTCAGCATCACGATCGGGATGTCGCTCTCCTTGCGGATCTCGCGGCACAGCGCGAAGCCGTCCATCTCGGGCAGCATGACGTCGAGGATGGCGGCGTCGAAGCTCTCGGCGCGCAGCCGCGCCAGGCCTTCGCTGGGCCGCACCGCGCTCTCGAGGGTGCAGCCGAAGCGCGCGAAATAGCTCGCCAGCGGCGCGCCGAGGTGCTCGTCGTCGTCGATCAGCAGGATGCGCGGCATGGGCGGATTGTGCCTTCTGGCCAGGAGCTGGCTGATGATCAACCCGCCCGGCATCGCACCGCCACGACGAGGCCGGCCGCGAGCGCGGCGAGCAGGACCAGGTGATAGGCGACATCGGGCACGGTCTGCGGCCCGATGCCGATCGCGATGGTGAACAAGCCGACCAGCGTGCCGAGCAGCGCGAAGCCCTGGGCGCGGATCGCGAACCAGCGCGTCCAGGCCGGGCGCAGCCAGCTCGCGATCGCCGCGCCCACCAGCACCAGCGCGATCACGGCCTCGGCCGTGCGTGCCTGCGCATGCGCGAAGCCGGGGATCAGCCGGCCCGCGTGCACGGCCGAGGCGGTGCCGAGCGCGAGCGCCTCGGCCAGCAGCCAGGTGCGCGCCGCGGCGGGGCGCAGCACCGGGCGCTCGGCATCGGCGTGGATCGCTTCGCTCACCATGGGTCCTGCCTTCCGACGCGGCCCAGGTGCGTGAAGCCGAAGCCCGCGTCGTACTTGAGGCCGAAGCCCAGCGCGCGATCGAACGCGATGTGCGCGGCCCAGATCAGCGCCAGCGGCAGCGCGAAGGGCAACGCCACCAGCAGGCCCAGCGCGCCGATGCCCAGCGGCACCAGGTACGAGTGCGCGAGGTTGTAGACCCGCGCGCCGATGCGCGGCCCCGCCAGGTAGCCGAGCATCGACAGGTCGGGCAGCAGGAACAGCAGCGCGAACAGGCCCCAGCCGCCGCCGGTGCGGTCGTAGGCGATCAGCGCGCCCGCCAGCACGGCCAGCGACTCGAGCCGCAGCGTGGTGCGCACGCCGCCGGTCGCGGCGCCTTCCCGCATCTCGGTCGCGGCATCGCTCGCGCGGCGCGCGGCCTGGCGCCGCAGCGCGATCAGGTCGCCCAGGTTCGGTTCGATGGTCTTCATGGTGTGCTCGCATCAGGTGGAGGGCGCCGGGCCCCGAAAGGAACGGAAGGCGGCCCCGCCCGCGGGACGGGGCCGCCGGTGCATCAGCCTTGGCGGCTCCAGCGGCGTCCGCCGCGCTCCATGAACTCGCGCACCTTCTGCTGCTGCGCGGGGTTCAGGTGGTCGAAGAAGTCGGCCGCCGCGGCAATGATCTCGGGGCTGCCATTGCGCAGCGCCGCGGTCTTCTCGTCGACCAGGCGGGTGGCGCCGGCCTGGTCGAGCTTGTTGCCCGCGAACAGGGCGCGGAACTGCGAGCGCGGATCGCCCGCGCCGTCGGCGCCGCGCAGGGCCTGACGCTGCGCCTGCAGCTTCTCGGCCAGCACGGTGAGCTTCTGCTTCTGCGCGGTATCGAGGTCGAGCTTGCTGCCCACGCGCTCGACCATCTTGGCGCGGAACTCGGCGCTGTCGCCGTTCCAGCCGTGGCGATGACCGGCGCAGCCGGCGACGCTGCCGGCCACCACGGCGAGCCCGGCAAAACCGAAGAGCGTGCGTTTGATCCAGTGTTTCATGACGGGTCCTTGTGTGTGTTGGAGGAGGAAGCTCGATGGTGCTTTCGGGGCAGCCTGGCGTCCTTTCGCCGCGGTATCGGCGTGTTTCGTTTTATTGCGACGCGATGTTCGAGCGGCCGAAACGAAAAAGCGACGCCGGGTGCGTCGCTCGTTTCGGGGGGCTGCGGGAGAACGCGTCGCTCAGAGCTTGCTGGCGTCGCGCGAGGCGGCGGCGCGTGCGTCCACTGGGTTCTGCAGCGTCGAGATCACCTTGCTGTTGACGCGCGAGCCCGAGCCCACGTTCTGGTCGGGCGCGGCCGCGGTGCGCACGGCCTCGGCGACCACGCTGGCGCGGTCGGTCGAGCGCGCCACGGTCTCGGGGCCACGCGAACCGCGCGTCACGTTCTGGTTCGGCGCCGCGGCGGCGCGCACGGCTTCGTCGTTGATCTCGGCGCGGGTCTTGGCCGACACGGCCTGGTGCACGCCGTCATAGCTTTCGGCCTTGGCGCCCGCGGCGGCGAGCATGGCGAAGGAGGCGACGGCGACAGCCTGGGTCAGGGAGAGCTTCATGGATCGGGCCTTTCAGGGTTGGTGAAGAGAAGGCCTGATCGTGCTTGCCGGCGCGCGGCAAGTCCTTTCGCCGCGGTTTCGGCGTGTTTCGTTTTATTGCGCCGGGCTTGAAGCGCGCGGCGCTCAGCCCGCGAGCATGGCGCCGGGATCGTCCGAGTCGACCACCGAGCGCGCCCAGGTCTCGAGCTTGCTCGTGTCGGCGCGCAGCACTTCCTGCTTGACCGCGAGGATGCGCGAGGGATGCATCGAGAAGCTGCGCAGCCCCAGGCCCAGCAGCAGCCGCGTGAAGGCCACGTCGCCCGCCATCTCGCCGCACACCGCCACGGCCTTGCCCTGGCGCCGGCACTCAGCGATGGTGTCGGCCACCAGCTTCAGCACCGCCGGATGGGCCGGGTCGTAGAGGTGCGCCACCGACTCGTCGGCGCGGTCGATCGCCAGCGTGTACTGGATCAGGTCGTTGGTGCCGATCGAGAGGAAGTCGAAGTGCTTCAGGAAGGTACGCAGCGTGAGCGCCGCGGCCGGGATCTCGATCATGGCGCCGAGCTTCACCTGGCCGTGCACCGCGCCGCGGTTGTCGAGCTCGGTGCGCGCGAGCGCGAGCAGCGCCAGCGTCTGGCGGATCTCGCTCGCATGCGCGAGCATCGGAATCAGCAGGTGGATCTCGCCGTGCGCGGCCGCGCGCAGGATGGCGCGCAGTTGCGTGAGGAACATCGCGGGATCGGCCAGGCTCCAGCGGATCGCGCGCAGGCCGAGCGCGGGATTCAGGTGCTCCTGCTTGTTGGCGGACTTGTTGTCCAGCGGCTTGTCGGCGCCCACGTCGATGGTGCGGATGGTGACCGGCATGCCCTGCATGCCCTCGACCGCGCGCTTGTAGGCCTGGTACTGCTCCTCTTCGTCGGGCAGCCGGGTCTGGCGCGCCGACGACTCGCGGCCCATGAACAGGAACTCGCTGCGGAACAGGCCCACGCCGACCGCGCCGGCCTTCATCGCGCCCACCGTGTCCTCGGGCATCTCGATGTTGGCGAGCAGCTCGACGCGCTGGCCGTCGAGCGTGACGGCCGGCTTGTGGCGCAGCCGCGCGAGGCGCCCGCGCTCGAGATCGCCCTGGCGCTGCTTGAAGCCGTACTCGGCCAGGATGATCGGCGAGGGATCGATGATCATCACGCCGGCATCGCCGTCGATGATGACCCAGTCGTCCTGCCGCACCAGCTGGCTCGCGGTGCGCGCGCCGACCACGGCCGGCACGTCCATGCTGCGCGCCACGATCGCGGTGTGCGAGGTGCGCCCGCCGACGTCGGTGACGAAGCCGGCGAACACGCTCTTCTTGAACTGCAGCATGTCGGCCGGCGAGAGATCGTGCGCGATCAGCACCAGCGGCACGTCGATGCCGTCGCCCGCGGTGAGGTCGTCGTCCTCGTCGGACGAGGCGCGCTTGCGCCGCGGCGGGCTCGGCGCCAGCACCGCGGCCGTGCCCTTCATGCGGTGCAGCAGCCGCTCCACCACCTGCTCGAGGTCGGCCTTGCGCTCGCGCAGGTACTCGTCCTCCATCTCGTCGAACTGGCGCGCGATGACCTCGAGCTGCGTGGTCAGCGCCCATTCGGCGTTGTAGAGCCGCTCGCTGATCCAGTGCTTGACGCCGCCGCTCAGGGCCTCGTCCTGCAGCAGCATCTGGTGCACCTCGAGCAGCGCCGCGAGTTCGTGCGGCGCGTCGTTCGGACCCATCTGCGCGACGTTGGTCTGCAGCTTGGCCAGCTCCTCGGCCACGGCGTTGCGCGCGGTGCGCACGCGATCGATCTCGGTCTCGATCTCCTCGGGCTTGATGAAGTAGTGGGCCACGTCGATGCGGCTCGACACCACCAGCACCGCGCGGCCGATGGCGATGCCACGGGCGACGGGAAGGCCGTGGACTGCGAAGGTCATGCGGAGTGGTCCTTATTCGCCTTCGCCGAACTTGTCGTCCATGAGCTGGACGATGGCGTTCATCGCTTCTTCTTCCTGCGGGCCGTTGGTCTCGAGCTCGACGGTCGAGCCGAGCCCGGCGGCCAGCATCATCACGCCCATGATGCTCTTGGCGTTGATGCGGCGGTCGCCGCGCGAGAGCCACACCTCGCAGGGAAAGCTGCCTGCGAGCTTGGTCAGCTTGGCCGATGCGCGTGCATGCAGTCCCAGCTTATTGCTGATGGTCACGGATTTCTTGATCACTGTGCTTTCTCTTGGCCTGGTTCTGCGGTGCCGCCACCGCCACTTGCATCACGCCCGCGGTGCCGCCGGCGATGGCGCGCTGCACGAGCACGTCGAGCGGCTCGTGCCGGTAGGTCACGGCACGCAGCAGCATCGGAAGATTGACGCCCGCCACGAGCCGCGAGCGCACGCCGTCCACCAGCTTCTGCGCCACGTTGCAGGGCGTGGCGCCGAACACGTCGGCCAGCACCAGCACCTGCACGCGCGGCCCGTTGAGCTGCTGCGCGAGCGTGATGCGCGCGGCCGCCAGGGTTTCCTCGGGCGGCACGTTGGGCAGCACGTCGAGCGCGACGATGGCGTTCTCGCTGTCGGGGAACACATGCAGCGCGCACTTCCGCAACGCTTGTGCGAACGGCGAATGGGCAATGATGAGGATGCTGTTCATGCGGCTCGGGGGACGGCGCGTCGATTATGCGGGGGCGCCCGGAGGAAGTAGATATACGACATAACGCAGCACCCCAGGAGGATGGCCATTGCGCCACGGAAAGCGTCCACGGTGTCGAGGCCGGCGCGCACGAACAGGTCGATCAGCAGGCCCACGCCCCACTGCACCACGAACACGCCGACGAAGATCACGAGGTTGTAGGCCGACAGCGCGCGGCCCGCGAGCGCCGGCGGCAGCGCCATCGCGACGGCCGGCTGGGCCAGCGTGACCACCGTGGAGAAACAGAGAAACACCGCCCAGGTGCCCGTGCCCGCGCGTGGACCCGCTATCAAAACAATAGCCATGAGCAGCAGCGAGAGCGGCAGGCCCCAGGCCATGAGCCGTTCCGCCGGAATGCCGCGCTGCGCGAGCCTGGGATTGGCCACGCCCCAGAGCCAGTAGGTGGCGAGCAGCACCAGGCTGATGGCGAACAGCGCCTCGGCCGCGCGCAGCGGCGTGTAGCCCGACACCCGCGTGAGCCAGGGCACGGCCCACAACGACTGCATCGCGATGAAGCCGCCGTAGTGGAAGAAGCCGATCGGCGCGAGCTTGCGGAAGAAGGGATCGCGCCAGACGGCGGCGTAGCTGCCGCCGTCGTCGACAGCCGCCACCGTCGCGGCGGGTGCCTGGCGCCACGACGGCGCGACCCAGGCGATCAGCAGCATCGAGACGATCACGCCCGCGCCCAGCAACCAGAACAGCGCGCGCCAGCCGACCAGCGGCACCAGCCATTGCACCGGCAGCGTCGCGCCGACCAGCCCGAAGGACTCGACCATCAGCATCCACGAGTTGCTGCGCAGCTGCATCGCGGGCGAGAGCCAGCGCCTGTAGCCGGTGAGCGGCGCCATCAGGCAGGCGCTGACGCCCACGCCGGTGAGCACGCGCGCGGCCAGCAGCAGCGAGAAATGCGTGGCGACCGAGAACAGCAGGCAGCCGGCCACCGCCACGCCGAGGAAAGCCACCACCACGCGCTTGGGACCGTGGCGGTCCAGCCAGGCGCCCATGGGCAGTTGCGTGAACGCGAAGCCGAGGAAGTAGCCGCCCGCGAGCAGGCCGAGGTCGCGCGATTCGAGGTCGAACTCGTCGGTGAGCGTGGGCGACAGGGTGGCGGTGATCGCGCGCACCAGCGTCGAGAGGAAGTACGCGAAGGCGAAGGCCAGGAAGACGCCGGCGACGCGGCGCCGACCGCCGAGGGTGCCGTCGCTCATCGCGCGGCCGCCCGGAGCGCCGCGCCGAGATCGCGGGGGCGGCTCATGGCAGCCGCAGGCCTTCGAAGAAGGTCTTGGCGGCCTCGCCCGACGACGGCCGGCCGAGCACCATCGCCTGGTAGAGCGACACGGCGCCGGGCGGTGTCGAGCGGGTCTCGGTCTGGGCGAACCACAGTACCTGCAGTGGCTGGCCCGTGGGCGTGGCCGGCGCATCGAGCCGCAGCGGCGCGGGCGTGGCGGCGGCGCGCGGCACCGTGGCCGGCGCCTCGGTGGTGGCCGCGCCCTGCAGCTGCTCGCGCGTGGCGAGCTGCCAGGCGCGCAGCCAGCTCTCGGCCTGGGCGGCGTTGGCGGCGGTGGCATGCGCGATCGCGAAGGTGGCGCCGCCGGCCTCGCAGCCGGCCATGTCGACCTGGACCGATTCGGCGCCCAGCGGCTGCGCGCGCGTGGCGCGGTCGGCCTTGCAGGGCAGCAGCGCGACCAGGCCGGCCTCGGCCACCGGGACCTCGCGCCAGTTGAAGGTCGGGCTGCAGGCCGCGAGCACGAGGACCGCGGCGGCGGCGCAGGAGGCGCGCGCGCGGCGGCGAGGACGGGAGGTGGGCTGCGGCATGGGGATCGGATTATCGATCCACCGTTCCACGGGCACTGTTGCGCGCGCCAGCAGGTTCGAACCTGCGGAACTAGAATCGCGCCGCCCCACTCAGTCAGCAGCCATGAAAAAGTACGTTATCGCAGCCGCCGTTGCCGTCGCCCTGGCCACTGGCGTGGGTGTGTACCTCGGCTCGGGGGCCACCGCGGCGCCCGCCTCGACCTTCGTGCTGCTCGACGGCACGAAGAAGAGCACCGAGGACCTCAAGGGCAAGGTCACGCTGGTCAACTTCTGGGCCACGAGCTGCGTGACCTGCGTCGGCGAGATGCCCAAGGTGATCGCCACCTACGACAAGTACAAGTCGCAAGGCTACGACACGCTGGCGGTGGCCATGAGCTACGACCCGCCGAGCTACGTCGTCAATTTCGCCGAAACCCGCAAGCTGCCGTTCAAGGTGGCGATCGACAACACCGGCAGCGTGGCGCAGGCCTGGGGCGACGTGAAGCTCACGCCGACCACCTACCTCGTGAACAAGCAGGGCCAGATCGTCAAGCGCTATGTGGGCGAGCCCGATTTCGCCGAGCTGCACAAGCTGATCGAGAAGCTGCTGGCCGAGGCCTGAGCCCTTCCCCAGCCATCAAAAAGGCGCTGCCCGTGACCGGACAGCGCCTTTTTCGTTGGGGCAAGCGAGTGGCGGATCAGCGATCGCGGAAGGTGTCGTGGCAGGCCTTGCAGCTCGCGGCGGTGGGGCCGAACTGGGTCTTGAGCGCATCGATGTTGCCGGCCTTGGCGGCCACCAGCAGCTTGCCGGTCTCGGCGATCAGCTTGTCCTGGTGCTCCTTGAACTTGGGCGCTTCCTTCCAGACCTCGGGCTTGGCCTTGCCGCCCTCGGTGCCGGCGCCGAAGCCGGCCCAGGGCAGCTTCGCCATGTCGGCCACCACCTCGGCATTGGCCGCGGCGGCGGCGGCGTCGTAGGGCGCGCGGCCGTTGGCCATGGCGCCCAGGCGGCCGAAGTGCTGCGACATGACGAACAGCGCGCTCTGGCGGTACTTGATGGCGTCTTCAGGCTTCGCGAACTGGGCCGCGGCCGGCAGGGTGGTGGCGGCGCAGGCTGCAGCCAGCGCGAAGGTGGCGAGTCGGATCATCGTGGTCCTTCTGACGTGTGGGAATCGTGGGTGATGCCGTCGAGCGCGGCACCTGCGCGGCAGTGTAGGGGCAGGCCGGCCGGCGCGCATAGCAACAACCCGATGGAGCGAGCGGCCCGGACTTTGCTAATCTGCGCCTTCCGCAGCCATGCGCTCCCCCCTCCTTCGATGACCGACTCCCCCGCGGCCGCGGCGTCCCGCCAGGCCACCCGAACACGCGTCTGGGACCTGCCGACCCGGCTGTTCCACTGGGCCCTGGCCGCCGCCGTGATCGGGCTGATCGCCACCGGCCTCGGCGGCATCATGGAATGGCATTTCCGCCTCGGCTACACGGTGCTCGCGCTGCTGCTGTTCCGGCTGGTCTGGGGCTTCGTCGGCGGGCGCTGGTCGCGCTTCGCGGCCTTCGTCTATGCGCCGGGCTCGCTCCTCGCCTACCTGCGCGGCCGCGCCCATCCCGATGACCTGATCGGCCACACGCCGCTGGGCGCGCTGTCGGTGTTCGCGCTGCTGGCCATCCTCGCGCTGCAGGTGGCCACCGGCCTCGTGGCCGACGACGAGATCTCGGCCGCCGGGCCGCTCACGCGCTTCGTCTCGGGCGATCTCGTGAGCCTGGCCACGGGCTGGCACAGCACGCAGGGCAAGTGGATCGTGATCGCGCTCGCGAGCCTGCACGTGCTCGCGGTGCTGTTCTACGTGCTGGTGAAGCGCCACCGGATGGTCGCGCCGATGCTGTCGGGCGACAAGGACATCGCCGCCGCCGGCAGCCGCGACGACGCGGCATCGCGCGGCTTCGCGCTGGTGCTCGCGCTGCTGTGCGCGGGCGTCGCGTACTGGGTTTCGTCGTTGCGCGCATGAGCTCATCCGTCTCACGCCCCCTGCCGCTGTCGGACACGCCGGCCGTCGTGCTGCTCACGCCCGACGAGGTCCATGAACTCGAGGCCGCGCGCGTCATCTTCCGCGACTACGCCGCCTCGCTGGGCATCGATCTCGAATTCCAGAATTTCGAGCAGGAACTGGCCGCGCTGCCGGGCGAGTACGCCGAGCCGCGCGGCACGCTGCTGCTGGCGCTGGTCGATCCGGCGCACGTCAAGGACGAGGTGGGTCGCGCCACGCCGACGCTGCTGCGCGCCGATGGCCGGATCGCGCACGTGGCGGGCTGCTGCGCGCTGCGGCCGCTCGACAGCGCGGACTATGTGAATGCGGCGGAGATGAAGCGCCTGTACGTGCGCCCGGGCTTTCGCGGCCTCGGATTGGGCCGCCAGCTCGCCGAGGCGATCCTCGACGCGGCGCGTGGCGCGGGCTACGGCTGCGTGCTGCTCGACACGCTCGACGAGATGGAGTCGGCGCGCGCCCTCTATGAGGACCTGGGCTTCGCCGAGGTGCCGCCCTTCTATCACAACCCCATTGCGGGGGCGCACTACCTGAAGGTGGACCTGTAGGCGAGGAACGGTCCGCGGGGCGGGCCGTTCTCGTCGGACCTGCCGCTCAGCCCTTGGCTTGCGCCAGCAGCGTCTCGGCGTTGCTGACTTCGAACTTGCCCGGTGCCTCCACGTTGAGCGTCGCGACCTTGCCGTCCTTCACGAGCATCGAGTAGCGGTTGCTGCGCAAGCCCATGCCGCGGCCCGTGAGGTCCAGCGTGAGGCCCGTGGCCTTGGCGAAATCGGCGCTGCCGTCGGCCAGCATGCGCACCTTGGCGCCGGTCTTCTGGTCGCGCGCCCAGGCGCCCATCACGAAGGCGTCGTTCACGCTCACGCACCAGATCTCGTCCACGCCCGCGGCCTTGAAGTCGTCGAAGTGCTGCACGTAGCCGGGCACGTGCTTGGCCGAGCAGGTGGGCGTGAAGGCGCCCGGCAGCGCGAACAGCGCGATGGTCTTGCCAGCCGTTGCCTTGCTCACGTCGACGGGGTTCGGGCCGATGCTGCAGCCTTCGCCCTCGACTTCCGAGTACTCCTGCAGGGTGGCCGAGGGAAGGGTGTCGCCGACTTTGATCATTTGAAAGTGCTCCTGGAAAAAGAAAAACGGCCCACATTGTGGGCCGTTTCGCGATGGACTGCCGACTGCCTTGCGGAGCCGGCGGACCCGAGGGGGATCAGACCAGGACGGCCTTCTCGACCAGACGGGTCACGACCCAGTTCTTGGTCTTCGAGATCGGACGGCTTTCCGTGATCTCGATGGTGTCGCCCAGCTTGTACTCGCCGTTTTCGTCATGGGCGTGGTACTTGCTCGTCTTCGCCACGATCTTGCCGTAGAGCTCGTGCTTCACACGGCGCTCGACCAGCACGGTCACGGTCTTGGCACGCTTGTCGCTGACCACCTTGCCGATCAAGGTGCGCTTGAGGGATTTTTTAGCTTCCGTCATGTTCACTCCTTACTTGGCGGCTTGGGTTTCTTGCTGCTTCTGAGCAAGAACGGTCTTGGCGCGCGCGATGTCGCGACGCGTCACGCGCAGCGTCGAGGTGTTCGACAGCTGTTGCGTGGCTTTCTGCATGCGCAGGCCGAAATGGGCCTTCTGCAGATCCTTGATTTCGGCTTGCAGACCGGCGACGTCCTTCTCGCGCAGTGCTGCTGCCTTGCTCACCTTGGCCGGAGCCGCGGCTTCTTTCTTCTTACGTGTTGCCATGGATGTTCTCCTCTCAGGCGCCGAGCTGGCGCGAGACGAACGTCGTGCGCAGCGGCAGCTTGGCAGCGGCCAGGCGGAAGGCTTCGCGGGCGAGTTCTTCGGGCACGCCGACGATCTCGAACACGATCTTGCCGGGCTGGATCTCGGCGACGTAGTACTCGGGGTTGCCCTTGCCGTTACCCATCCGCACTTCTGCGGGCTTGGTCGAGATCGGCTTGTCGGGGAACACGCGGATCCAGATACGGCCACCGCGCTTCACGTGACGCGAAATCGCGCGGCGAGCGGCTTCGATCTGGCGCGCCGTGAGGCGGCCGCGGTCGGTGCATTTCAGACCGAAGTCACCGAAGGCCACCGAGTTGCCCCGGGTGGCGACGCCGGTGTTGCGGCCCTTTTGTTCCTTGCGGAACTTTCTGCGTGCAGGTTGCAGCATGTCTTGTTACTCCGTGAGGACTGCCCCGGGCTTCCTGTGCGAATGCACACCCGGGGCTGAGACCGATTACTCGGTCTTGGCACCGTCCGCTGCTGCAGCGGGCGCGGCTTTGCGGACGCGCTTAACGGCGGGTTTCGAGTCTGCACCGGCACCGCCGGTTGCTTCTGCGGGCTTGTCGCTGCCGTCGGCGGGAGCGGTGTTGCCACCGATCGGGCCACGGGCACCGGCACGCGGGCCACCGCGGCGGTCACCGCCTGGACGGTCGCCACCAGGGCGGCCATCACGGCGCGGACCACGCGGACGACGCTCTTCCTCGGGACGCGGGGTCTCGACGGCGGGCAGGTCGTTGCGGCCCAGGGTGTCGCCCTTGTAGACCCACACCTTGACGCCGATGACGCCGTAGGTGGTCTTGGCTTCCGAGGTGCCGTAGTCGATGTCGGCGCGCAGCGTGTGAAGCGGCACGCGACCTTCGCGGTACCACTCGGTACGAGCGATTTCGATGCCGTTCAGGCGGCCAGCCGACATGATCTTGATGCCCTGGGCACCCAGACGCATGGCGTTCTGCATGGCGCGCTTCATGGCGCGGCGGAACATGATCCGCTTTTCGAGCTGCTGCGTGATGCTGTCGGCGATCAGCTGGGCATCGATTTCGGGCTTGCGCACTTCCTCGATGTTCACTGCCACCGGCACGCCGAGCTGGCGGCCCAGTTCGCGCTTGAGGTTCTCGATGTCTTCGCCCTTCTTGCCGATCACGACGCCCGGACGAGCCGAGTAGATCGTGATGCGGGCGTTCTTGGCGGGACGCTCGATCAGGACGCGCGACACCGAAGCGTTCTTCAGCTTCTTCTTCAGGTATTCGCGAACCTTGATGTCTTCGGCCAGCATGCCCGCGAAATCGCGGTCACTGGCGTACCAGCGGCTGGACCAGTTACGGGTAACCGCCAGACGGAAGCCGGTCGGATGGATTTTCTGTCCCATATTTCTTCCAGGCTCTTAGTTGCCAACCGTCACGTACACATGGCACGTGGGCTTGCTGATGCGATTGCCGCGACCCTTGGCGCGCGCCGTGAAGCGCTTGAGCGTGGCGCCCTGTTCGACGTAGATGGTCTTGACCTTCAGTTCGTCGATGTCGGCACCGTCGTTGTGCTCCGCGTTGGCGATGGCCGACTCGAGCACCTTCTTGATGATCACAGCGGCCTTCTTCTGCGTGAACTGCAGAACGTTGAGCGCTTGATCGACCTTCTTGCCGCGGATCAGGTCGGCGACCAGACGGCCCTTGTCGACCGAGAGGCGTACACCGCGGAGGACTGCACGTGTTTCAGACATGGTCGTTCCTTACTTCTTCTGGACTTTCTTGTCCGCGGGGTGCCCCTTGAACGTGCGCGTGAGCGCAAATTCGCCGAGCTTGTGGCCGACCATCTGGTCGGTGATGTAGACAGGCACGTGCTGCTTGCCGTTGTGCACTGCAATGGTCAGGCCGATGAACTCGGGCAGGACCATCGAGCGGCGCGACCAGGTCTTGATCGGCTTCTTGTCCTTCGTCGTCACGGCCTTGTCGGCCTTGGCAACGAGGTGATGGTCAACAAACGGACCCTTTTTGAGAGAGCGAGTCATTTGCTATCCCTTACTTCTTGCGGCGCGACACGATGAAGACCTGCGTGCGCTTGTTGTTACGGGTACGGTAACCCTTGGTCAGGTTGCCCCACGGGTCGACAGGGTGACGGCCTTCGCCGGTCTTGCCTTCGCCACCACCGTGCGGGTGGTCGACCGGGTTCATCACCACGCCGCGAACGGTCGGGCGGATACCCATGTGACGCTTCACACCGGCCTTGCCGAGCTGGCGCAGGCTGTGTTCTTCGTTGGCAACTTCACCGATGGTCGCGCGGCATTCGATGTGAATGCGGCGAACTTCGCCCGAACGCATGCGGACCTGGGCGTAGACGCCTTCACGGGCCAGCAGCGTGGCCGAGGTACCGGCCGAACGTGCGATCTGCGCGCCCTTGCCGGGCTGCAGTTCGATGCAGTGGATCGTCGAACCCACGGGGATGTTGCGGATCGGCAGGGTGTTGCCGGCGCGGATCGGAGCTTCCGAACCCGACAGCAGCGTTGCACCGGCTTCCAGACCGCGCGGGGCGATGATGTAGCGGCGCTCGCCGTCGGCGTAGCAGATCAGCGCGATGTGGGCGGTGCGGTTCGGGTCGTACTCGATGCGTTCGACCTTGGCCGGGATGCCGTCCTTGTTGCGCACGAAGTCGACGACGCGGTAGTGGTGCTTGGCACCGCCGCCACGATGACGGATCGTGATGTGGCCGTTGTTGTTGCGGCCGGCCTTCTGGAACTGGGGTTCCAGCAGGGGGGCGTGAGGAGCACCCTTGAACAGGTGGTCACGCGAGATCTTCACCGCGCCGCGTTGGCCCGGCGAAGTGGGTTTCATCTTGATGACGGCCATGATTAAGCGCCTTCCCCGACGAGGTTGAGCTCTTGACCGGCCTTCAGCGTGACGTAGGCCTTGCGAACGTGGTCGCGGCGGCCGACGGACTTGCCGAAGCGCTTGGTCTTGCCCTTGATGTTGGCAACCGACACGCCCTTGACTTCGACCTTGAACATCAGTTCGACGGCGGCCTTGATCTCGGGCTTGGTGGCGTCTTGCAACACCTTGAAAGTGACAGCGTTCGACTTCTCGCCGACCATCGTGGCCTTTTCGGACACGATCGGGGCGACCAGCACGTTCATGAGACGGCCTTCGTCGAACTGACGTTGAGCAGGGGTGGGGTTCACGCGGCTCATGCGAACATCTCCTTGAGCTTGTCGACGGCACCCTTGGTGACCAGCACCTTCTTGTAGTGGACCAGCGACACCGGATCGGCGTAACGGGGTTCGACCACGAGGATGTTGACCAGATTGCGCGAGGCAAGGTACAGGTTTTCGTCGACTTCTTCGGCGATCACGAGCACGGACTCGAGATTCATCGCCTTGAAACGGGCTGCCAGCGGCTTCGTCTTGGGCGAATCCACGGTCAGCGAATCCACCACGGCCAGACGGCCTTCGCGAGCGAGCTGCGAGAAGATGGACGCCATGCCGGCGCGGTACATCTTCTTGTTGATCTTCTGCGAGAAGTTTTCGTCAGGCATGTTCGGGAAGATCCGGCCACCCCCGCGCCACAGCGGCGAGGACGTCATACCGGCACGGGCGCGGCCCGTTCCCTTTTGCTTGAAAGGCTTCTTGGTCGAGTGCTTGACCTGTTCGCGGTCCTTCTGGGCGCGCGTGCCTTGGCGGGCGTTGGCCTGGAACGCGACGACGATCTGGTGCACCAGGTCTTCGTTGTAGTCACGGCCGAACACGGTTTCGGGGGCGTCGTACTTCGACGCGGCCTGACCTTGCTCGTTCAGGAGTTCGAGTTCCATTACTTCGCTCCTTCAGCCGCTTGCGGCTTGGCCTTGACGGCGGGACGCACGGTGACGAAGCCACCCTTCGAACCCGGGATCGCGCCCTTGATGAGCAGCAGTTGACGCGCTTCGTCGATGCGGAACACCGAGAGGTTCTGCGTCGTGCGGGTGACGTCGCCGAGGTGGCCCGTCATGCGCTTGCCGGGGAACACGCGACCGGGGTCCTGTGCCATGCCGATCGAGCCGGGCACGTTGTGCGAACGGCTGTTACCGTGCGACGCGCGCTGCGAGCTCATGTTGTGACGCTTGATCGTGCCGGCGTAGCCCTTGCCGATGGAGGTGCCTTGCACGTCCACCTTCTGGCCCACGGAGAACACGCTGCCGGCCGCGATCACGCCGCCAGCCTGGTGCTGACCTGCGGTATCTGCGGTGACGCGGAATTCCTGGATGATTTCGCCAGCTTCGACACCCGCCTTGGCGAGGTGGCCGGCTTCCGGCTTGGTCACGCGCGATGCTTTGCGCGAACCGAACGTCACTTGCAGTGCGACGTAGCCATCGGTCTCTTGCGACTTGATCTGGGTCACGCGGTTGTTCGAAACATCCACCACCGTGACAGGAACTGCATCCCCGTCATCGGTGAAGAGACGCATCATCCCCACCTTGCGGCCCAGCAACCCGAGGGAGTTGCTCAGACTCATGTGTTTTCTCCAAAAAATGGAAGCTTCTCCCGCCGCTGCCACTTCAATTGGCGACAGCGTTTGACCGAAGTCGTATGACCGACTCGCGGCAACGGGGGAAGGTTGATAAATCTCCGACCTGCACGTACCTTGCGGACGCAACAAGGGCAGAGCCAGCGATTATAGCCCGCGGCGCGGGTGAGGTGCAAGCGCTGGAAATGGGCCCGTTTCGGGGTGCCCGCAACGGCCGGCGGGGGCCGTTTTCCGCCTATTTGGCGGGCATCGTGATGATGCTGTCGCCTTCCTTGGTGCCCTGGATGTCGCCCTGCGACTTCATCAGGGGCGCGGTCCCGGCCTGGATCGGGATCGAGATGGCGCTGCTGGCTCCGCCCTGGGTCACGAACACGTTCAGGTAGCGCAGCCCGTCCGACTCGCTGACGACCGACACGGTCGCGCTGCCGCGTTGTCCCGTCGAGAGCGTCAGCGGACCGCCATTGCGCAGCGTCAGGCCGGGGTCCGCGGTGAAGCGCACCGACGCGCCCTGCGGATCGGTCACGCCGTCGAACTGCAGCGCGACCGACGTGGCGCGGCCCGCCTGGGGCGCGCCGTCGACGCGGTACTGCACCACGACGCCCGAGTCGTTGGACTTCTGCACGGCCGTGGCCATGGGCGCGGGCGCCGTCTTGTGCTGCGAGCGCTTGTGCGCGCGCGCGTCCGGCACGCCGTCGGCCAGGGCCCAGCTCGCGAGCGCCGCCAGCGAGAGCGCCGCGACGGCGGTCCGTGTGTTCGAGCGAATCGTCATGGCCATCATTCCTCTTACTGGATCGAGACGCTGATGCAGTTCGCGCCCGAACTGTTGAGATCGGTGACCGCCAGCACGTACTCGCCGGCCGGCAGGCTGAGCTTGTTGCCCGAGCGCGGGATCTGGCCGGCGCGAAACACGGCGAAGTCGGGGTTCACGGGTGCTGCCGCCGCCACCGAGATCTGGTAGTCGCGCGTCGTCGGCGCCACGAAGCGCAGGTAGGCGTAGTTGCCCAGCTTGTTGCCACCGCCCGCGACGTTCGTGACGCACGTGGAGGTGGGCACGCCTACCGTCGCGCTGCCGTACATGGGCAGCGATATCGGCACATTGCCGGCGTTGGTCTCGGCTGCGCCGAAGGGATCGTTGCCGCCGGCGCTGATGTTCTGCGCGCTCAACAGGCCCGCCAATGCCGACGCGCTGCCGGGCGCCACGGCATTCAGGGCCGCGGTGAACGGATGGATCGAGGTCACGGCGGCGCCGCCCCGGAACTGCGCGCTGGTCATCGCATCGTGGATCGGCTTGAAGCCCACCTGCTGGTTGAGGTTCCAGAAGATCGAGTGGATCGAACGCTCGCGGAACCAGCCAGGATTGGTGCTCGGCCCCACGGTCAGGTTGACCGACACGCTGACGTCGGTGGCGACCTGCCCTTCGCCGCGCGAATCGACGTAGTTGCTGCGGCCGAGCGCGATGCCCGACCAGCCGTTGCCCCAGCCTTCGGAGAAGGCCACGCGGCGATCGAGCCGGTCGCTCAGGTCGTGCGACCCGCCGACCGAGTCGTCCCGGCTGAACGAGGACTGGTAGTAGTGGCCCCATTCGTGCGCAACCACCGGCGCATCGAATTCGTCGGTGTCCACGTTCTCCTTGCCGAGCACGTAGATCTCGCGGCCGGTGCTGCGGTTGGTGAAGAAGGTGTTGCCGATCTGCCCGAGCGCGAGGCTGCCGCTGGTCGGCACGTTGTTCGGGCTCCAGAACACCTTGAGCGGCGGGAAGGTGGTCGCGGGCGCCACCGACAGCACCTTCAGCATCGAGGTGTAGACCGTATCGAGCACCGCGAACGGCGCCGACACGCGGCGCCCGGTGTAGCTCGAGCCGCCCCATCCCGAATCGGCGCGCAGGTCGCGCGTCAGCGCGACCGAACCCGTCGCGAAGGCCGCCGACTGCATCGAATAGAGCGGCGTGTTGGCGCCGGTGTTGTCGCGCACGCTGACGTCCCAGGCGGAGGTCTGGATCTGGGCGCGCACGCGGACGATGACCGTGCTGTTCGCCGGCACCGACACCGAGTAGTTGCCGTTGCCGTCGGTGGCCGTCACCGCGATCTGGTTCGACAGGGCATCGAGCACCTCGACGAAGGCCCCGCGCACCGGCTTCGCGACGGTGGCCGAATAGACCAGCGGGCCGCTGTTGTTGGGCACCGAGTCGTAGGTGGCCTTGCCGCTGAGAGTGACCCCACCGATTACCGGGGGCGGAAAACCGATCGGGATTCCACCGCCGCCACCGCCGCCGCCTCCACCGCAACCTGCGAGGAGTGCCGCGGCAATCAGCGCCGAACCGATACCAGAAAGAATCCTGTGGCTCATAGCTTGTGCTGCCCTCATTCAGCTCCGGCCAGCGTCGCGCGGCCGGTGGTGCGCGAGGATGCCACAGACGACGCGCAAATGACAAAGGCCCGTTCACATTTCTGCGAACGGGCCTCGAAGCGACGCCGCGCACGAAGCGCGGGCGGGCTCGTGTTGCGTGCTTACTGCAGCTTGATCTCGACGTCGACGCCGGCCGGCAGGTCGAGCTTCATCAGCGCGTCCACGGTCTTGTCGGTGGGGTCGACGATGTCCATCAGGCGTTGGTGCGTGCGGATCTCGAGCTGGTCGCGGCTGGTCTTGTTGACGTGCGGCGAGCGCAGGATGTCGAAACGCTTCAGGCGGGTCGGCAGGGGCACCGGGCCCTTGACGATCGCGCCGGTGCGCTTCGCGGTGTCAACGATCTCGGCGGCCGATTGGTCGATCAGCTTGTAGTCGAACGCCTTCAGGCGGATGCGGATTTTTTGCTTGGTTGCCATGGTGATTCCTTTGCGTTCGGCTTAGATGTCGAGGATCTTGGCCACGACGCCCGAACCCACGGTACGGCCGCCTTCGCGGATGGCGAAGCGCAGGCCTTCTTCCATCGCGATCGGGTTGATCAGCTTCACGGTGATGCTGACGTTGTCGCCAGGCATGACCATTTCCTTGTCCTTCGGCAGCTCGATCGCGCCGGTCACGTCCGTCGTGCGGAAGTAGAACTGCGGGCGATAGTTGTTAAAGAACGGCGTGTGACGGCCGCCTTCGTCCTTCGACAGCACGTACACCTCGGCGGTGAAGTGCGTGTGCGGCTTGATCGAACCAGGCTTGCACAGCACTTGGCCGCGCTCGACTTCTTCGCGCTTCGTGCCGCGCAGCAGCACGCCCACGTTGTCGCCGGCTTGACCTTGGTCCAGCAGCTTGCGGAACATTTCCACGCCGGTGCAGGTGGTCTTGACCGTCGGGCGGATGCCCACGATTTCGATTTCTTCACCGACCTTGATCACGCCGCGCTCGACGGCGCCGGTCACCACGGTGCCGCGACCCGAGATCGAGAACACGTCTTCCACGGGCATCAGGAACGTGCCGTCCACGGCGCGCTCGGGCGTCGGGATGTACGTGTCCAGGGCTTCGGCCAGCTTCATGATCGCACCTTCGCCGAGTTCGCCCTTGTCGCCTTCCAGGGCCAGCTTCGCCGAGCCGTGGATGATCGGGGTGTCGTCGCCGGGGAATTCGTACTTGTCGAGGAGTTCGCGAACTTCCATTTCGACCAGCTCGAGCAGTTCCTTGTCGTCGACCATGTCGCACTTGTTCAGGAACACGATGATGTAGCCCACGCCCACCTGGCGAGCCAGCAGGATGTGCTCACGCGTCTGGGGCATCGGGCCGTCGGCGGCCGAGCACACCAGGATCGCGCCGTCCATCTGGGCAGCGCCGGTGATCATGTTCTTCACGTAGTCGGCGTGGCCGGGGCAGTCGACGTGTGCGTAGTGGCGGTTGGCCGTTTCGTACTCGACGTGCGCGGTGTTGATCGTGATGCCGCGGGCCTTTTCTTCGGGCGCAGCGTCGATCTGGTCGTAGGCCTTCGCTTCGCCGCCGAACTTCGACGACAGCACCGTCGCGATCGCGGCCGTCAGCGTCGTCTTGCCATGGTCAACGTGACCGATCGTGCCCACGTTCACGTGCGGCTTCGTGCGGGTGAATTTACCTTTTGCCATTTTTCAATCCTTGAAAGAGCAGTCCCGTGTATTGGTTTTATGTCTGCATCCGATTGCTGGATCGCCTCGCACGGGAACGAGACGGCACCGGATCGCAGACAAGAAGGGCCGCGCACTGCGCGGCCCTGCATTCCTGAAACGCTTACTTCGCGCGGGCAGCCACGATGGCTTCGGCGACGTTACGCGGAGCTTCGGCGTAGTGCTTGAACTCCATCGTGTACGTGGCACGGCCTTGCGACATCGAGCGCAGCGTGGTCGAGTAGCCGAACATTTCCGACAGCGGCACTTCGGCCTTGATGGCCTTGCCGCCACCGACCATGTCGTCCATGCCCTGCACCATGCCGCGGCGGGACGACAGGTCGCCCATCACGTTGCCGGCGTAGTCTTCGGGCGTCTCGACTTCCACGGCCATCATCGGCTCGAGGATCACGGGGTTGGCCTTGCGGGCACCTTCCTTGAAACCGAAGATCGCGGCCATCTTGAACGCCATTTCGTTCGAGTCCACGTCGTGGTACGAACCGAAGTGCAGCGTGACCTTGACGTCCACGACGGGGTAGCCCGCCAGCACGCCTTGCGTCAGCGCTTCCACGACGCCCTTTTCCACCGCGGGGATGTATTCGCGAGGAACCACACCGCCCTTGATGGCGTCGACGAACTCGAAGCCCTTGCCGGCTTCCTGGGGTTCGATCTTCAGCACGACGTGGCCGTACTGGCCCTTGCCGCCCGACTGGCGAACGAACTTGCCTTCGGCTTCTTCGACGGTCTTGCGGATCGTTTCGCGGTAGGCCACCTGCGGCTTGCCCACGTTGGCTTCCACGCCGAATTCGCGCTTCATGCGGTCCACGATGATTTCGAGGTGGAGCTCGCCCATGCCCGAAATGATGGTCTGGCCCGATTCCTCGTCGGTCTTGACGCGGAACGACGGGTCTTCCTGCGCGAGACGCTGCAGGGCGATGCCCATCTTTTCCTGGTCGGCCTTGGTCTTGGGCTCGACGGCCTGCGAGATCACCGATTCCGGGAACACCATGCGCTCGAGGGTCACGACCGAATCCGGATCGCACAGCGTCTCGCCGGTGGTCACTTCCTTCAGGCCCACGCAGGCGGCGATGTCGCCGGCGCGGATTTCGCTGACTTCCTCGCGGTTGTTCGCGTGCATCTGAACGATACGGCCGATGCGTTCCTTCTTGCCGCGCACCGGGTTGTAGACGCTGTCGCCCTTCGAGAGCACGCCCGAATAGACGCGCACGAAGGTCAGCTGGCCCACGAACGGGTCGGTCATCAGCTTGAATGCGAGCGCCGAGAACTTCTCCTCGTCGTCGGCCTGGCGCACCACCGGTGCTTCGTTCTCGTCGGTGCCGGCGACCGGGGGGATGTCCGTCGGAGCGGGCATGTACTCGATCACGGCGTCGAGCATCGCCTGCACGCCCTTATTCTTGAAGGCCGAGCCGCACAGCATCGGCTGGATCTCGCCGGCGATGGTGCGCTGGCGCAGGGCCTTCTTGATTTCCTCTTCGGAGAGCTTCTCGCCTTCGAGGTACTTGTTCATGAGCTCTTCGCTCGCTTCGGCGGCCGCTTCGACCAGCTTCTCGTGGTACTCGTTGCAGACGTCGACCAGGTCGGCCGGGATCTCACCGTAGGTGAAGGTCACGCCCTTGTCCTCGTCCCAGATGATGGCCTTCATCTTCACGAGGTCGACGATGCCCTGGAACTTGTCTTCGGCGCCGATCGGGATCTGGATCACGACGGGGTTGGCCTTCAGGCGGTCGATCATCATCTGGCGAACGCGCAGGAAGTTCGCGCCGGTGCGGTCCATCTTGTTGACGAACGCGAGGCGGGGAACCTTGTACTTGTTGGCCTGGCGCCAGACGGTTTCCGACTGGGGCTGCACGCCGCCGACGGCGTCATAGACCATCACGGCGCCGTCCAGCACGCGCATCGAACGCTCCACCTCGATGGTGAAGTCCACGTGACCGGGGGTGTCGATGATGTTGATGCGGTGCTCGGCGAAATTCTGGGCCATGCCCTTCCAGAAGCAGGTCGTGGCAGCCGAGGTGATCGTGATGCCGCGCTCTTGTTCCTGCTCCATCCAGTCCATCGTGGCGGCACCGTCGTGCACTTCACCGATCTTGTGGTTCACACCGGTGTAGAACAGGATACGTTCCGTCGTCGTGGTCTTGCCAGCGTCGATGTGCGCGGAGATGCCGATGTTGCGGTAGCGCTCGATGGGGGTCTTGCGGGACATGATTTACTTTCGGGTTGAAATGCGTTGAGCGCTGGGCCCCGGGGCGGGCTATACGCCCGACACCCGACACCCAACGCCCAAGCGAAGTTTGGTTTTTAGAAGCGGAAGTGGCTGAACGCCCGGTTGGCTTCCGCCATGCGGTGCACTTCGTCGCGCTTCTTCATCGCGCCGCCACGGCCTTCCGTGGCTTCCATCAGTTCGTTGGCCAGACGCAGGGCCATCGACTTCTCGCCGCGCTTGCGGGCGGCTTCCTTGATCCAGCGCATCGACAGGGCGAGGCGGCGGACGGGGCGGACTTCGACCGGCACTTGATAGTTCGCACCGCCGACGCGGCGCGACTTCACTTCGACCATCGGCTTCACGTTGTTGATGGCAACGGTGAACGCTTCGAGGGGGTCCTTGTCCGGGTTCTTCTTCTCGATGAAGTCGAGCGCGCCATAAATGATGCGCTCGGCAACAGCCTTCTTGCCGCCTTCCATGATCACGTTCATGAACTTCGACAGCTCGACATTGCCGTACTTGGGATCCGGCAGGATTTCACGTTTGGGGACTTCGCGACGACGTGGCATTTTCTTAACCTCTTTGCTTCAGTTGGCACCGCTTCCGGCACCGCGAGAGTCGACTCGGACCCTCACTTACTCGACCCAACTTCGGGTCACTACGCTCGACATGCCCGCCAAGGCACTCGAACACCGATGAAACAACTACCGAAAGAAGAACCCGATCAGGCCTTCTTGGGACGCTTCGCGCCGTACTTGGAACGCGACTGCTTGCGGTCTTTCACGCCTTGCAGGTCGAGCGAACCGCGCACGATGTGGTAACGCACACCGGGCAAGTCCTTGACACGACCGCCGCGAACCAGCACGACGCTGTGTTCCTGCAGGTTGTGGCCTTCGCCGCCGATGTAGGAAATGACTTCGAAGCCGTTGGTCAGGCGGACCTTGGCAACCTTACGAAGTGCCGAGTTCGGCTTCTTGGGGGTCGTGGTGTAGACCCGGGTGCAGACACCGCGACGTTGCGGCGAGTTCTGCATGGCAGGGCTCTTGGACTTGATCTTTTCGACCGTCCGGCCCTGACGCACCAGTTGATTGATGGTTGGCATGAATGAATTAGTCCCAAAACGAGAAATACCCCGGTGGTGCCTTGCGGCGCCCTGGTCTGGTCGTGACCCAGGAATCCAGGAACCGGGAGATGACGCAAACGTGAATCCCTTCGGAATTTTCCGAAAAGCCCACGAGTATAGCAGCGGGCTCGTGAAACGGCAAAGTCAGGCGGCTTTGGAGGCCTTCCGACCCCTGCCGCCGGCCTGAAAGCGCCGGCTCCCTGCCCCGCCGATCACTTGATCCAGAGCCGGACGGCGTCCCAGGCGCGACCCAGCATGCCGGCCTGTTCGACCGGCTCCAGCGCCACCAGCGGCACCTCGGCCACGGGCTGGTCGTCGAGCGTGACCTTGAGCGTGCCCACGGGCTGGTACTTGGTGAACGGCGCCACCAGCGGGTCGGGGCGCGCGATCTGGGTCTTGAGCTTGCTGGCGCTGCCCGCGGGCACGGCGACCACGATCGGCTCGGGACGGCCGAGCTTGAGCACGTTCTGCTTGCCCTTCCAGACCGCCGGCGTGGCCGCGGGCTGGCCGCCGTCGAACAGGCGCACGGCGTCGTAGGCGGTGTAGCCCCAGTTCAGCAGCTTCTGCGATTCGTTGGCGCGCACGGTTTCGCCCGAGGTGCCGAGCACGATCGACAGCAGGCGGCGGCCGCCGGTCAGGTTCGGGAAGTCGCGCTTGGCGGTGGCGATCATGCAGTAGCCGGCCGCCTCGGTATGGCCGGTCTTCAGGCCGTCCACGGTCGGGTCGCGGAACAGCAGCAGGTTGCGATTGGTGTCGTTGGTCGAGGGCGTGCCCGGGTAGCGGTACTTCTTGATCGCGTAGTACTTGGCTTCCTCGGGGAAGTCGCGCACCAGGCGAGTCGCCAGGATGCTGAGGTCGCGCGCGGTGGTGGTGTGGCCGGGCGCGGTCAGGCCCTCGGGATTCTTGTAGGTGGTGTTCTTCATGCCCAGCACCTTGGCCTGGGCGTTCATCAGCTCGACGAAGTGCTCGACCGTGCCGCCCACGCCCTCGGCCAGCGCCACGGTGGCGTCGTTGCCCGACTGGACGATCAGGCCCTTGATCAGGTCTTCCACCGGCACCTGCATCTTCGGGTCGATGAACATGCGCGAGCCGGGCATCTTCCAGGCACGCGGGCTGACCGGCAGGGTCTGCGTCAGGGTGATCTTCTTGGCGCGCAGCGCGTCGAACACGATGTAGGCCGACATCAGCTTGGTCAGCGACGCGGGCTCGACCGGGCTGTCGATGTCCTTCTGCGCCAGGATCTGGTTGGCCGTCACGTCGAGCAGCAGGTAGCTGCGCGCGGCGATCTCGGGCGGTGCCGGCACCTGGGCGGCGGCGATCAGGCAGACGGAAGCGGCGGCGGCGAGCAACAGCGCGCGGGCACCGTGGAAGAAGCGATTCATGGGAGCGATGGGAAAGAAACGAAGACGTGCCTGCAAGCCAGGCTTTCAGGCGGCCGGGTTGTCCGCGCGCAGATGGCGCGCGACCAGGCTCTTGAGCAGCGGCAATTGTCCGTGAAAGAAATGGCCGCCCCCGGGGACGACTGTGACAGGAAGTGACTGCGGCCGCGCCCAGTCCATGACCGCCGACAGCGCCACCGTGTCGTCGGACTCGCCGTGGACCACCAGCGTGCGCTCGTGGGCCTCGGGCGGCAGCACGGCCACCGTGTTGCGCGCGGCTGCCGTGCCGACGAGCACGATCTGCCGCACGTCGCGCGCGGCCCAGAGCCTCTCGACCGCGCCGCTCGCGACGAAAGCGCCGAAGGAGAAGCCGGCGATCGCCAATGGGCCCTCGGGCGCGAGCTGGCCGACGACGTTCAGCATGTCGTCGAGCTCGCCGCGGCCCTCGTCGTGCACGCCTTCGCTCGCGCCGACGCCGCGGAAGTTGAAGCGCACCGCGGTCCAGCCGCAGGCGATGAAGGCACGCGCCAGGGTCTGCACCACCTTGTTGTCCATGGTGCCGCCGAACAGCGGATGGGGATGGGCGATGACGGCGATGCCGCGCGCGGCATCGGCCGGCTGGTCGCGCTGCACCTCGATGACGCCGGCGGCGCCCTGGAGGCTGATCTTTTCGGTCTGGGAATTCATGAGGCTCGGATGGGAACGGGCCGGCAGGCCGACGGTGGAGGGGTGCCTGCGGCGAGCACGGTACGAGCGCAGGCCCGACTGAAAGTTCAGCGCCCGACGTCGAGCGGCAGCAGCAGGCGCTCGACGATCTCGCCCTTCTTCAGGTGCGAGTCGACGATCTCGTCGATGTCGTCGGCATCGACGAAGGTGTACCAGACCGCCTCGGGATAGACCACGGCGACCGGCCCGCCGGCGCAGCGGTCGAGGCAGCCGGCCTTGTTGACGCGCACCTTGCCGGGCCCCGAGAGCCCCTCTTCCTTGACCCTGGCCTTGCAGCGGTCGAAGCCCTGCTGGGCGTTGTGCATGGCACAGGAATCCTCGCCGTTCTTGCGTTCGTTGAGGCAGAAGAAGATGTGGCGGCCGTAATAGCCCGAAGGCACGGCGGAGCTGGCGGGGGTGGGCATCGGCGGATTCTAGGACCGCCGTCCGCGTAGCCGGCGCGTATACCCGGCGCTTCAGGCGGCCGGCGGCCGGCTGCGCCGCGACAGCAGGAAGATCACGTAGGCCAGCACACCGAAGGGCCAGAGCCAGCCCAGCCACTGGGCCAGCCCGTGGAAGCGGATGAAGCGCCCCTGCTCCCAGGTCGCCAGCGTCTGCGCGAAATAGGCGCTCTCGGGCGCCTGGTTCAGCAGGCTCAGCTGCAGCACCAGCGCCACCAGCAACAGCGCGCCGCAGAGGCGCCGCGGCGCGAACAGCAGCGCCAACGCCGCGAACAGCGCCGCCGCGATGCCGACCTGCGCCGGCAGCCCGAGCCAGGCCCAGGCGTGGTCGGGACCGTAGCTCAGCGCCGCCGACAGCCCCGAGGCCACCACGCCCGTCAGCAGGATCAGCGGCAGCAGCACCGCGCGCTGCACCACGGTGCGCGCCACGAGGTAGCCCAGCAGGCAGGGCACCAGCGCGCCCAGCATCACGCACAGCAGCTCGACCGCCGGCACCAGCGGCTCGAGCTCGAACTGGCGCACCGGCAGCCAGTCGATGAACGGGGTGTCGAGCAGCCACTCGGAGATCGCCGCCTCGAGCCGCTCGAACACCTGGCCCAGCCCGAAGGTCACGGCGGCCGGGAACAGCAGCGCGAACGGCCACAGCGCCAGCAGCACCAGTGCGCCGCGCGCCTCGTCGACGAACCACTGCGCGCGGGCCCGCCCCCAGTGGGCGACCGCGCCGAAGCGCTCGAGCGCCACCGCCAGCACCGCGCCCAGCAGCGCGCCGGTGCTGTTCAGGCCCAGGTCGACGTTCGAGGGGATGCGCACCGGCAGGTAGCTCTGCAGCGTCTCCATCGCGAAGGACACCGCCACGCCCGCCAGCGTGGCGCGCAGCACCGCGCGGCCGCTGCTCGCGGTGCTGCGGGTGCGCAGCACCGACAGCGCGCAGAGGAAACCGAAGGGCACGTAGCCCGCGACATTGACCGCGAAGTCGAAGCCGGTCCAGTACTTGGGCCAGGGCGCCCACAGGTAGGCCCAGGGCGCGATGCCCTGGTCGCGCCAGTCCGCGAACGGATAGAGGCTGGCATAGACGATCAGCGCCGCATAGGCCAGCGCAAGGGGCAGCGCGGCGGACTTGTGCTGCGTCGCCACCGCCGTCAGAAGGGCTTGACCACGACCAGGATCACGATCGCCAGCAGCAGCAGCACCGGCAGCTCGTTGAACCAGCGGTACCAGCCGTGGTTGCGCCGGTTCTCGCCGGCAACGAAGCGGCGCAGCAGCACCGCGCAGCCGTGGTGATAGCCGATCGCCACCAGCACCAGCGCCAGCTTGGCGTGCATCCAGCCGTTGCCCGGGCCGCGCCCGATGCCGTAGCCCAGCCACAGCCAGAGACCGAAACCCAGCGCCGGCACGGCCAGCAAGGTGGTGAAGCGCAGCAGCTTGCGCGCCATCAGCAGCAGGCGCTCGCGCTCGGCGACCGAGTCGCTCGGCACCATCGCGAGGTTGACGAAGATCCGGGGGAGGTAGAACAGGCCGGCGAACCAGCTGGCGATGAAGACGATGTGGAAGGACTTGACCCAGAGCATGGCGGTCAGTTTAGTGGCCGGCCCCCGGCGCATGCACCCGCTTTCATCGGCCCCCACGAAAGCGACGGACAAAAAAAAGCCCGACGTCTTCACGTCGGGCTGGGAAGCCCTTTTGCTGTCACACATCAAGGCACCCGCTCAGGGAGGAAAAGCGGGGGACGGCAAGCCGTCCGGGGCAGAATTTAACAAAGACGAAACAAGGTTTCAAGCGACTGCTGCGCTTTAATTAACAATCTAGGGTAAAAATTTACTACTTTGGCACTACTAAATTCCGTGGTTGTCAGACAACTCAGCGCAACCGCGCCAAAAGTTCGGGAACTTTAGTTCGGGCACAATTTTCCGCATGAGCTCCTCCCTTTCCTCCTTCGCCGCCTTCCCCGCCGGGCGTCCGCGCCGCCTTCGCCGCGACGCCTTCACGCGCAACCTGGTGCGGGAAAACGCTCTGACCGCGCACGACCTGATCTACCCGGTGTTCGTGCAGGAGGGCAGCGGCCGGCGTGACGCGGTGGCGTCGATGCCCGGCGTGGAGCGCCTGAGCCTCGACCTGCTGCTGCCGGTGGCCGAGCAGTGCGTGGCGGCCGGCATCCCGGTGATGGCGCTGTTCCCGGTGATCGACGCGAGCCTCAAGACGCCGGCCGGCGACGAGGCCTTCAATCCCGACGGCCTGATCCCGCGCGTGGTGGCGGCGCTCAAGTCGCGCTTTCCCGAACTGGGCGTGATGACCGACGTCGCGCTCGACCCCTACACCAGCCACGGCCAGGACGGCCTGCTCGACGACAGCGGCTACATCCTCAACGACCCGACCGTCGAGGTGCTGGTGAAGCAGGCGCTCACACAGTCGCAAGCCGGCGTGGACATCGTGGCGCCCAGCGACATGATGGACGGGCGCATCGGCGCGATCCGCCAGGCGCTCGAAGCGCGCGGCGACGTGCACACGCGGATCATGGCCTACAGCGCCAAGTACGCGAGCGCCTTCTACGGCCCGTTCCGCGATGCCGTCGGCTCGGCCGCCAACCTCGGCAAGAGCAACAAGAAGGTCTACCAGATGGACCCGGGCAACAGCGACGAGGCGCTGCGCGAAGTGGCGATCGATATCGCCGAGGGCGCCGACATGGTGATGGTGAAGCCCGGCATGCCCTACCTGGACATCGTGCGCCGCGTGAAGGACGAGTTCCGCGTGCCGACCTTCGCCTACCAGGTCAGCGGCGAGTACGCGATGCTCAAGGCCGCGGCCCAGAACGGCTGGCTCGACCACGACGCCGTGGTGCTCGAGAGCCTGCTGGCCTTCAAGCGCGCGGGCGCCGACGGCATCCTCACCTACTTCGCGCTCGACGCCGCCCGCCTGCTACAAACTAAGTAGCACAATGGGTCCGCCCGGCCTTCGGTCCGGGCCATCTTGAGCAAGCACGGGGGCGCGCGATGCGAATCTTCGAAATCAACACCTCGCAGGTCAGTGAGCATGCCGCGCTGGCGCCGCTGGCCCTGCCCGGCTCCTGCAGCGCCGCCAGCTATCTCTGGATCTCGCTCACGCGCGACGAATTCCGCGCCTCGCTGCCCGAGGTGCAGCAGATCCTGCAGACGCTGTGCCAGACCCAGTTGGTCGACCTGCACGTGGCCGACCTGCTGAACGACCAGCTGCCCTCGCACAGCGACTACACCTCGCAGTACGACGTGCTGGTGTTCCGCCGGCTCGCGAGCGGCAACGGCCAGCCGGCGCCGACCGCCGCACCCGCTGCCGCCGCACCCGCTGCCGCCGCACCCGCTGCCGCCGCACCCACGCCCCCGGCCCCGCGCCCGCGCGGCGGCCCGCCCGTGCTGCGCCGCATCGACACCCGCCCGGTCGGCTTCGCCGTGTTCGACCGCGTGCTGCTGTCGGTGCATCCCGAAGACGGCGCGGTGCGCGACGTCTTCGCCGCGCGCCTGCTGGCGGCCGCCGCGCCCGGCGACCGCGGCACGCCGGCGCTCGACGTGCGCGCGGTCACGAACCGCGTGCCCACCAGCCCGGCCGACCTGATGCTGCGCGTCATCAACCAGATCGTCGACGGCTACCTCGACCTGCGGCGCGAGCTCACGAAGCAGCTCGACCACTGGCAGGCCGAGCTCATCGACCCGCGCAGCCGCTTCACCAACTGGGGCGCGCTGATGGAGTCGCGCCAGTCGCTGCACCACCTCGACGAGATCTGCGAGGACCAGCGCGCCGCCATGCAGGACTGGCTCGACAACCTCGAGACCCTGCCGCCGCCGAGGGACGCGGCCGAGGGGCGCGAGCGCGAACTGGTGATGATCCGCAGCCGCGACGTGCTCGAGCACATCGAGCGCGTGGTGCACCACGTGCGCCGGCTCGAGCAGAACGCCGAGACCGCGGTGCAGATGCATTTCAGCGTGCAGGGCCACCGGGCCAACGACATCATGCGGGTGCTGACGGTGCTCACCGCCGTGTTCCTGCCGCTGAACCTCATCGCCGGCATCTTCGGCATGAACTTCGAGTTCATCCCGCTGGTGCACAAGGCCGACGGCTTCTGGATCGCCATGGGCTCGATGCTCGCGATCGCGGTGCTGCTGGTGCTGATCTTCTGGCGCAAGCGCTATCTCGCGCGCACGCGCTGAACGAGCGCGCATGAAAAAAAGCCACGCGGAGCGATCTCCGCGTGGCTTTTTTTCGTCCGGATGCGAACGGCCCGAAGGCCGCCCGGTGCCGTGCGACAGCTTACTTGGCGGTGGCGCCGGTGCCTTGCTGGGCCTGGACGCGTGCGTCGAGCGGGTGCTGCATGGTCGAGATGACCTTGCTGTTCACGCGCGAACCCGAGGTCACGTTCTGGTCGGGAGCGGCAGCGGTGCGGATCGCTTCGGCTTCGACCAGGGCGCGGTCCTTCGACACGGCGACCGTTTCCGGGCCGCGCGAGCCGCGGGTCACGTTCTGGTTCGGAGCGGCGGCGGCGCGCACGGCTTCGGTGTTGACTTCGTCGCGGCTCTTGCTCGAGACGGCCTGGGTCACGCCTTCATAGGTCTCGGCTTGGGCGCCCATGGCGGCAACCAGGGTCAGAGCGGCGGCGGCGATGATGTGCGAGGTCTTCATTTCGTTGGTCCTTGATACGGTACGTCGGAGGGTTTAGCCACCAGGCGTGCACGGATCGGCTCGCCTGTGCGGCGAGTTTCAAGGCGAAATCCCTCGGGAAAACACCCGGTTCAGAGACACGGTGTTTCCGCTATTGAAACAATGTCAGGTCGACCGTTCAGTCATTAACCTCGGTGCGCGGCGCGCCATTCGGCCGCGTCGGATGCTCAGCGCGCGGTGCGCGGCGTGCCCGGCACGGCCTTGATCTGCGGCGGGATCTCGCTGTTGACGAAGGCGCGGCGGTCGAGGTTCAGGCTCGGGTCGTGCGAGGTCGCTACCGCCTCGGCGCGCACCGCCGCGCGGTCGCGCCCGCCGGTGCGCGGCGCGGCGAGCGGCGGCTCGGCCTCCACGTCGCCATACACATTGCCGGCGCGCGCGGCCGCGGCGGCTTCGGCGGCCAGCGCGGCGCGGTCGGCGCCGGGCCCCATCGGCCGGATCGGATCGAAGGCCTGGGCCAGCGCCGCGCCGGCCGGCAGCCACAGGGCCGCCAGTGCCAGCAGCCACGGCGCGAGGGCCGCATGAAATCGAAAAGTGCGTGTCATCGAATGCATCCTCTGCCTGCTTGCGAGTCGCGGCGCGTCACGAAAGTGCCGCGCGGCCTTGCTAAGAAAAACCCTTGAGAATCGCGCCATCGCCCAGCGCTACCGGCACGACATCCATGGACAGCCTCGACCTGATCAGAACCTTTCGCGAAGTCGCGTCGCATGGCAGCTTCTCGCAGGCCGCCAAGCGGCTCGACATGTCCAAGGCCACGGTCAGCAAGTATGTCGCCGAACTCGAAACCCGCTTCGGCGTGCGCCTGCTCAACCGCTCCACGCGCTCGGTGAGCCTGACCGACGCCGGCCAGCTGCTGCTGGAGCGCAGCACGCCGGTGCTCGAGATGGTCGAGCTGACGCAGGCCGAGCTGCAGGAGCGCGCGAGCCAGCCCGGCGGCCGGCTGCGCATCTCGGCGCCGCACGGCATGGGCAACGGCGAATTCCCGAACCTGCTGGCCGACTTCATGCGCTACTACCCCGACGTGCGCATCAGCCTGCAGCTGACCAACCGCACGGTCGATCTCGCCGAGGAAGGTATCGACGTCGACATCCGCAGCGGCCCGGTGGAGGACGCCAACCTGATCATGCGCAAGCTGCGGCTCATGAACATGGTGGTGTGCGCCTCGCCGGTCTACTGGAAGAAGCACGGCAAGCCCGAGCATCCGCGCGACCTGGCCGACCACGAGGCGCTGACCCATTCGCTGCTCGGCGCCCAGCCGGTCTGGCGCTTCGACGTCGGCGGCGAGCCGCTCGACGTGCACGTCAAGAGCCGCATGGACTGCACCGAGGGCGCGCCGCTGATCCGCATCGCGATGCGCGGCTTCGGCGTGATCTACCTGCCATCGATCCTGGTGCAGTCGCACATCGACCAGGGCGAGCTGGTCCCGGTGCTGCAGGACTATGCGCGCAAGGACATGTGGCTGTCGGCCGTCTACCTGCAGCGGCGCCACAACAGCGCCGCGCTGCGCGCGCTGCTCGACTTCCTCGAGACCCGCGTGGGCGACAAGCCCGGCCTCAGGAAATGAAAAAGCCCGGCGGCGCCGGGCTCCCATGCGACGAAGCGAACGTGCTTAGCCGATGTGCTGCGCGAAGAAGGCCAGCACGCGCTCGCGCGCCAGCTTGGCCGCGTCGGCGTCGTACGAACCGCGCTGGTCGCAGTTGAAGCCGTGGCCCACCGGGTACACGTGCACCTCGACCTCGGGATGGGCCTTCTTGAAGCTCTCGATGGTGTCGAGCGGAATCCAGTGGTCCTGGTTGCCGAAGTGGGCCTGCACCGGCACCTTGGGCTGGCGCGCGGTTTCCTCGGGCGAGGTCATGCCGCCGCCGTAGTAGGGTGCGGCGGCCGAGAGGCCGGGCACCAGCGCGGCCGCGCGCCAGGTCAGCAGGCCGCCCCAGCAGTAGCCGACGATGCCGACCTTGCCGGCCTTGGCCGCATAGGCCACGGCGGCCTCGATGTCCTGCAGCACGCCGGGCGCGGGCAGCGCCTCGACGGCCGTCTTGAGGCCGAAGCCCGCCTTCATGTCGTCCTCGCTGTAGCCCAGCTCGACGCCGGGCTTCACGCGGTGGAAGGTCGCGGGCGCGACGGCCAGGTAGCCCTCGGCCGCGTAGCCGTCGGCCACCGAGCGGATGTGCGAGTTGATGCCGAAGATCTCCTGCACCACGACGACGGCGCCGCGCGGCGTGCCGGCGGGTTCGGCCACGTAGGCGGGAAAGCTGAAGCCGTCCTTGGCGGTGAGATCGATGAATTGACCCATGATGTTGCTCCTTTGATGGCAATGGGAAGGATGGAGAGGATGCGTGTCCGGTGCGTGTCCGGTGCGTGCGGCGGCGCTCAGCCCGCCGGCCCCGCGCGCAGCGCGCGTTCGACGAAATCGAGCCGGTCCTGGCCCCAGAAGATCTCGCCATCGATCACGTAGCTCGGCGCGCCGAAGACCTGGATGTCGATGGCTTCCTGCGTGTAGGCCTCGTACTGCTCCTGCACCGCCTGGCTCTGCGCCTGGTCGGCTCGCTTGGCCGGCAGGCCGCATTCGGCCACCAGCGCCTCGAGCACCTTGGGGTCGCCGATGTTGCGCTCCTGCGCCCACACCGCGGCGAACACCGCCGCGCACATGCGCATCGCGGCCTCGCAGCCGTCGTTGAGGTCGACCGCGATGATCAGTCGCGCCGCGTCGTCGCCCGCGACCGGGAAGAACTTCGGCTTCGGATGCAGCGGAATCCCCAGGTGCTTCGAGAAGCGCTCCAGCTCGACCAGCCGGTAGGCCTGCCGCTGCGGCGCGCGCTTGCCCAGCGGCAGCCCGCCCGAGACCGGGAAGATGCTGCCCATGTCCACCGGACGCACGCGCACCGTGGCGCCGGCCGCCGCCGCGATCGCGGCGAAGCGGGCATGGCCCAGGTAGGTCCAGGGGCTTTGGGGGGGGAAGTAGTAGTCGATGGTCTTGCTCATGAATTCGCCTCCGCGCACGAAGCGCCGCCGAAACATCGCGGTACTGCGGGTAAGGCCCGCAACTTGCGAGCCACCCTCGGTGATGTAATCCGGACCGACGGTTTTAACTGACGCGCAGCTTTTGTGCAGGAGATCGGAATTGAACCAGCAGGTGCTCTTGGTCACGGGGGGCGGACGCGGCATCGGCGCCGCCACCGCCTTGCTGGCGGCGCGGCGCGGCTATACCGTGGCGGTCAACTACGCGAGCAACTCGCTCGCTGCCGACGAGGTGGTGCGCGCGATCCGCGCCGCGGGCGGCAAGGCGATCGCGGTGCAGGCCGACGTCGGCGATGAAACACAGGTGATGGCCATGTTCGAGCAGGTCGATGCCAGGCTCGGCCGGCTCACGGCGCTGGTCAACAGCGCCGGCGTGGTCGACGTGCGCGCGCGCGTCGACGAGATGAGCGCGGCGCGGCTGGAACGCATGTTCCGCATCAACGTGATCGGCAGCTTCGTCTGCGCGCGCGAGGCGGTGCGCCGCATGAGCACGCGCCACGGCGGCGCGGGCGGCGCGATCGTCAATCTCTCGAGCGCCGCCTCGCGGCTGGGCTCGCCCGAGCAGTACGTGGACTACGCCGCGAGCAAGGGCGCGATCGACACCTTCACGCTCGGCCTCGCCAAGGAAGTGGCCGACGAGGGCATCCGCGTCAACGCGGTGCGCCCGGGCCTGATCGACACCGAGATCCACGCCTCGGGCGGCATGCCCGATCGCGCCGCGCAGCTCGCGCCCTCGGTGCCGATGAAGCGCACCGGCAGCGCCGAGGAGGTGGCGAACGCGATCGTGTGGCTGCTGTCCGACGAGGCCAGCTACGCCACCATGGCCCTGCTCGACGTCTCGGGAGGACGCTGATGAGCACCTCGATGGACCTGATCAAACCGCTGGTCACCTTGGTGGCGATCGTCAACCCGCTGGCCATCGTGCCCTTCTTCATCCACTACACGCAGGGCTATTCCGACGCGCAGCGCCGCCGCACGGTGCGCATGTCGGCCTTCAGCGCCTTCGTGGTGATCGCGGTCAGCGCGCTGATCGGGCTGCAGCTGCTGTCCTTCTTCGGCATCTCGATCGCGAGCTTCCAGGTCGGCGGCGGCCTGCTGCTCTTGATGAGTTCGCTGTCGATGCTCAACGCGCAGCCGGCCGAGAGCAAGACCAACGTCGAGGAGTTGCGCGCCACCGAGGTCAAGGCCTCGATGGGCGCCTCGATCGCGGTGGTGCCGCTGACCATCCCGCTGCTCACCGGCCCGGCCACCATCTCCACCGTGGTGATCTACGCCGACAAGGCCAAGCACCTGTGGGAGCTCGCGGTGCTCGTGGGCTACGGCGTGGTGGTGGCGCTGGCCACGGCCATCGCCTTCTCGCTCGCGCAGCCGATCGCGCGCGTGCTCGGCAAGACCGGCATCAACATCATGACCCGGCTCATGGGCCTGATCCTCGCGGCGCTGGCGGTCGAGGTGATGACCGACGGCCTGGGCAAGCTGTTCCCGATCCTCGCGAAATGACGAGGGCGCTCAGCCCAGCATCTTCTCGATGATCTTCCAGTGCGCCGGCTCCACCGGCGTGATCGACAGCCGGTTGCCCTTGCGCAGGATCGTGAGCTCGGCCAGCTCGGGCTTGGCGCGCAGCTCGGGCAGTGCCAGCAGGCGCGTCTTGCGCAGCGCCTGCACGTCCACCAGCAGCCAGCGCGGATCGTCCTTCTTCGAGGCCGGGTCGTAGTACGGCGACTTCGGGTCGAACTGCGTGGGATCGGGCTTGATCGCCGAGGCCACGCGCGCCAAGCCGGCGATGCCGGGCTCGGGGCAGCTCGAGTGATAGAACAGCACGCCGTCGCCGACCTTCATGCCGTCGCGCATGAAGTTGCGGGCCTGGTAGTTGCGCACGCCGGTCCACGCCACGGTGGCGTCGGGCGCGGCCAGCGCATCGTCGATCGAGACCTCGTCGGGCTCGGATTTCATCAGCCAGTACTGGGGCATGGCGTTCTCGCGAGGATGGGATGCCGCGCAATATAGCCGCCCACCCCGGCACCCCGGCACCGGGGCGCGGCTTCAGGGCGCCACGTAGTCCGAGACCACCGCCCACTTGCCGTCCTTGATCTGCGACAGCCGCGACTGGTCGTTGCCCAGGCGCTTGGTGGCGGTGTAGGTGCTCTTCGGGCTGCCGAACATGTCGGGCTCGAAGGTGATGCTGTCCATGGCCTTGATGAAGCTGTCGGTCGTGAGGTTCGGGCCGGCCTTCTGCGCCGCCTTGATGAACGAGTCGACGATCACGTAGCCGTAGACCGAGAACACGGTCGGGTCCTCGTTGAACTTGGTCTTGTACTTGTTGGCCCAGAAGCGCAGCGGCTGCGACTGCTCGTCGGTGTAGGGGTTCTGCACCGTCATGGTCGCGTAGATGCCGTCCATGGCCTTGCCGCCGAGCTTGTGGATCAGGTCGGTGTAGGCCGCGCTCGAGCCCAGGAAGGTCGGGTTGAAGCCGGTCTTGCGCGCCTCGCCCACGGTGCCGATGGTCTCGCGGATGATGGTGCCGAGCACCACCAGGTCGCAGTTGGCGGCCTTCATCTTCGCGACCTGCGAGCTGAAGTCGGTGGCGCCGCGCTTGAACGAGGTCTTCTCGGCCAGCTCCATGTTCACGGCCTTGAGCCCGGCCTCGGCGCCGCGCTGCACCTCGAGGCCGAACTCGTCGTCCTGGTAGATGGTGCAGACCTTCTTCGCGCCCTTGTCCTTCACCATCTTCGGCAGCGCCAGTCGGATCTGGTCGTAGTAGGTGGCGGCGAACGAGTACTTGAGGCGGTTGAGCGGCTCGTACATCTCGCGCGCCGCGGTGATCGGCATGTAGTTGACGACGTTCTTGTCGAACTGCACCGGCATCGCCGCCATGTTCTGCGCCGTGCCGATGTGGCCGGCCATGATGAAGATCTTCTCCTGGTTCACCAGCTTCTGCGCCGCCAGCACGGCCTTCTTCGGGTCGTAGCCCGAGTCCTCGACGTAGAGCCTGAGCTTGCGGCCGTTGACGTCGCCCTGCTCGTTGAGCTCGTCCACGCGCAGCTGCATGCCGTTGCGCGCCTGCTTGCCGAAGCCGGCGAGCGGCCCCGAGAGATCCTGGATCGTGCCGATGCGGATCTCGTCCTTGGTCACGCCCTGCTGCGCGGACGCGAGCGTCGCGGCCAGGCCCAGCACGGCCAGCATCGTCGGTGTCTTGAGCTTCATGCGCTTGTCTCCTCGGGTTGGCGAAAGAATCGGGTGGCGATCGGGACGTTTTTTCGATGCGCTCAGCGGTACATGGCCTCGATGCGCTGCGCGTACTTGGTCTGCACCAGCTTGCGCTTGAGCTTCATGGTCGGCGTCAGCTCCTCGTCCTCGGCGCTCAGTTGCGTCTCGAGCAGGAAGAACTTCTTGATCTGCTCCACGCGCGCGAACTTCGCGTTGACGCGGTCGATCTCGCCCTGGATCAGGTCGAGCACCTCCTGCGCGCGCGTGAGGCTTTCGTAGTTGCTGAACGGCACGTCGTTGTCCTGCGCGAATTTCTCGACGTTCTCCTGGTCGATCATCACGATCACCGTCAGGTAGGGCCTCTTGTCGCCGATCACCACCGCGTCGGTGACGTAGGGGCTGAACTTGAGTTCGTTCTCGAGTTCGCTCGGCGTGATGTTCTTGCCACCTGCCGTGATGATGATGTCCTTCATGCGGTCGGTGATGCGGAAATACCCTTCCGCGTCGACCGTGCCGACGTCGCCGGTGTGCAGCCAGCCCTCGGCGTCGATGGTCTCGGCGGTCTTCTCGGGCAGGTTCAGGTAGCCCATGAAGACGTTCGGGCCGCGCACCAGGATCTCGCCGGTCTGCGGATCGAGGCGCACCTCGTTGTAGCCGGTGGCCGGGCCGATCGAGCCCGGCATGATGCGCGCGGGCGGCACGCCGGTGGAGGCGCCGCACGACTCCGTCATGCCCCAGACCTCGAGCATCGGCACGCCCAGCGCGAGGTACCAGCGCACCAGCTCGGGCGAGATCGGCGCGGCACCGGTCACGAGGAAGCGCGCGCGGTGGATGCCGATCAGCTTGCGCACGTTGTCGAGCGCGAGCCAGCGCGCGATGCGGAACTTCAGCCGCAGCCCGGCGCCCACCGGCCGGCCCTCGAGCACCCGCTGCGCGATCTGCTGGCCCACGCCGATGCTCCAGCCGTAGGCCGCCTGCTGCAGCCGGCTGGCCTCCTTGAGCGCGATCATCACGCCCGAATAGAACTTCTCCCACACGCGCGGCACGGCCGTGAAGACGGTGGGCGCGATCTCGCGCACGTTCTCGGGCACGGTCTCGGGGTTCTCGACGAAGTTGAGGATCGAGCCGGTGTACATCGCGAAGTACTCGCCGCCCATGCGTTCGGCGATGTGGCACAGCGGCAGGAAGCACATGCGCTCGTCGCTCTCGTCCTGCGCCAGCAGCGTGTTGTAGCCGCGCATGGTGTAGACCAGCCCGCCGTGGCTGTGCATCGCGCCCTTGGGCTTGCCGGTGGTGCCCGAGGTGTAGACCAGGATCGCGAGGTCCTCGGCGCGGCAGGCGGCCACGCGCTCCTCGAGCGCCCGCGGATGCGCGGCCAGGTGCGCGCGGCCCAGGGCACGCAGTGCCTCCAGGCTCAGCACGTCGGGGTCGTCGAGCTCGCGCAGGCCCTCCATGTCGAACACCACCACCTTTCGCAGCAGCGGCAGCGCGGCGCGCACCTCGAGCGCCTTGTCGAGCTGCTCGTCGTCCTCGACGAACAGCACCGTGGTGCGCGAGTCCTCGCACAGGTAGCGCACCTGCGAGGCCGCGTCGGTCGGGTAGATGCCGTTGGAGACGCCGCCGCAGCTGAGCACGGCCACGTCGGCCAGCACCCATTCGATGACGGTGTTCGACAGCACCGAGGCGCACTCGCCGGCCGCGAAGCCCAGCGCCATCAGGCCGCCCGCGATCTCGCGCACCGCCTCGGCGGTCTGGCCCCAGGTCCAGCTGCGCCAGATGCCGAATTCCTTCTGCCGCATCCAGACCTTGTCGCGGCGCAACTCGACCGCTCTCCAGAACACGGCCGGGATGGTGTCGCCCGGCACCACCACCTCGGTGCGGGGCTGCAGGTGCGCCAGGTCCCAGAGGCCGGCCGGCGCGCGCAGTGCAAGGGTGCTGCTCATCGGTGCTACCTCCACGTCTTCTTTTTCTTCCAGCGCCGCTCGCCGCGCACGCCCTCGTCCTTCACGCCGAGGTAGAACTCCTTGATGTCCTCCTTCTCGCGCAGCCGCTCGCAGCTGTCCTCCATCACGATGCGGCCGTTCTCGAGCACGTAGCCGTGGTCGGCCGCGTTGAGCGCCATGTTGGCGTTCTGCTCCACCAGCAGGATGGTGGTGCCGCGCTCGCGGTTGATGCGCACCACGATCTCGAAGATCTCCTTGGTGAGCTTGGGGCTCAGGCCGAGGCTGGGCTCGTCGAGCAGGATCAGCTGCGGCGCGGCCATGATGGCGCGCGAGATCGCGAGCATCTGCTGCTGGCCGCCCGAGAGCAGGCCGGCGTCCTGCGTGGCGCGCTCGCGCAGGATCGGGAAGTAGCCGAACACGGTCTCGATGTCGCGCGCCACGCCGTCGCGGTCCTGGCGCGTGTAGGCGCCCATCAGCAGGTTGTCGCGCACCGACAGCAGCGGGAACACCTCGCGGCCCTCGGGCACGTGGCTCAGGCCCTGCTGCACGATGTGGGCCGGGTCCTTGGCCGTGATGTCGCGGCCCTGGAACTCGATGCTGCCCTTGCGCGGATCGATGATCCCCGAGATGGTCTTGAGGATGGTGGTCTTGCCGGCGCCGTTGGAGCCCAGCACGGTCGCGATCTCGCCCTGGCGCACCTGGAGGCTCACGCCGCGGATGGCCTTGATCGGGCCATAGGCGCTCTCGACGTTGAGCAACTGAAGCACCACGTCGCTCATGCTCGAACCCTCCGCAGGCTGCTCACGTCGTCGACCGTGCCGAGGTAGGCCTCCACCACGCGCGCATCGGCCTGCACCTCGCGCGGCGAGCCCGTGGCCAGCACCTCGCCCTGGTTCATCGCGAGCACGCGGTCCGACACCTTCGACACCAGCGACATGTCGTGCTCCACCATCAGCACCGATACGCCGAGCTCGTGCTGGATGTCCTGGATCCAGAACGCCATGTCGGCCGTCTCCTCCACGTTGAGGCCCGACGAGGGTTCGTCGAGCAGCAGCAGCTTGGGTTCGGTGCACAGCGCGCGCGCCAGCTCCACCACCTTGCGCACGCCGTAGGGCAGGCCCGCCACCATCGCGTCGCGGTGGTGCTGCAGGTCGAGCAGCTCGATCACCTGCTCGACCTTCTCGCGCGCCTCGATCTCGGCGCGCCGCGTGGCCGGCGTGAAGAACAGCTCGCGCCAGAAGCCGCTGCGCCGGTGCGTGTGGCGACCGATCAGCAGGTTGTGCAGCACCGTCGCATGCTCGAACAGTTCGATGTTCTGGAAGGTGCGCGCGATGCCGAGCGCCGCGATCGCGTGCGGCGCCTGGCTGGTCAGCGCCACCGCGCCGCCGGCCTCGCCATGCCAGGTGATCTGGCCCGAGGTCGGCGTGTAGATGCGGCTGATCAGGTTGAACACCGTGGTCTTGCCCGCGCCGTTCGGCCCGATCAGCGTGAACACCTCGCCGCGCCGCACGTCGAAGCTGACCTTGTTGACCGCGAGCACGCCGCCGAAGCGCACGCTCAGGTCCCGGGCCGAGAGAAGGATGTCGCCGCCGCTCATCTCAGGCGATCCGACTTGGTGAAGGACTTCTGCCGCTTGAACAGGCCCTTGCGGTAGAACGGAAACAGCTGCAGGTAGGTGCGCACCTTGAGCCAGCGCCCGTACAGCCCCAGCGGCTCGAACAGCACGAACACGATCAGCACCACGCCGTAGACGAAGCCCTGCAGGCCCGGCGCCTGGCCGACCACCGCGGGCAGCCAGTCCTTGCCCATCGAGATCAGCTGCGGCATCGCGATCAGGAAGATCGCGCCGAGGAAGGCGCCGTGCACCGAGCCGAGTCCGCCGATCACCACCATCAGCAGCAGGTCGATCGACTGCAGGATGTTGAACTGGTCGGGCGAGATGAAGCTCAGCTTGTGCGCGTAGAGCGCGCCGCCGAGCCCCGCGAGCGCGGCCGAGATCGCGAACGACATCGTCTTGTAGCGCGCGAGGTGGATGCCCATGCTCTGCGCCGAGATCTCCGAGTCGCGGATCGCCACGAAGGCGCGGCCGGTCGGCGAGCGCAGCAGGTTCAGGATGCCCAGCGTGCTGAGCACCGCCACCGCCAGGCACAGGAAGTAGAAGCCGTCGCCCGAGCCCAGCGACCAGCCGAAGAGCTGCGGCGACTTCACGTGCAGCCCCGCGTTGCCGCCGGTCACGCGCTCCCAGCGCGCGAACACCTCCTCGACGATGAAGCCGAACGAGAGCGTCGCGATGCCCAGGTAGATGCCCTTCACGCGCAGCGCCGGCAGCGCCACCACCACGCCCACGCCGGCCGACAGCGCCGCGGCCGCGACCAGCGCGAGCGGGAACGGCACGCCGAGGTTGGTCAGCACGCCCTGCGTGTAGGCACCGGTGCCGAGGAAGGCCGCGTGGCCGATCGAGAACTGGCCCGTGAAGCCCGCGAGCAGCATCAGGCCCAGGCCGACGATGCCGTAGATCAGCACGAAGGTCAGCTGCGCGAGCCAGTACTCGTCGATGATCCAGGGCGCGGCCAGCAGGAAGGCGCACAAGAGGCCGCACCAGAAGACCTGGCCGCCATGCTTGGCGAGGCGGATGTCCTGGTCGTAGGAAGTCTTGAAGATGTAGCGCATGCTCAGACTTTCTTGCGCAGCTTCTCGCCGAACAGGCCGTTGGGCTTGATCATCAGCATCAGCAGCACCACGATGTACGGCGCCGTGTCCTTGAAGCCGTCGGGCAGGTAGAAGCCCGCGAACGACTCGACGATGCCGATCACCAGCCCGCCGACGATCGCGCCCGGCAGGCTGCCGAAGCCGCCGACCACCGCCGCCGGAAAGGCCTTGAGCCCGATGAAGCCCATGTTGGCGTGCACGAAGGTGATCGGCGCGAGCAGCATGCCGGCGATCGCCGCGACCGCGGCCGCCAGCCCCCACACCAGCCCGTTGAGCCGCTTGACCGGAATGCCCATGTAGTAGGCCGCGAGCTGGTTCTGCGACGAGGCCTGCATCGCGATGCCGAGCTTGCTGTAGCGGAACATCGCGAACAGCAGGCCGCAGAGGATCGCGGTGGCGACGATGATCACGAGCTGCTCGAGGTTCACCACCAGCTCGCCGAGCTTCCAGATCCGGTCCTTGTAGGGCACGGCCAGCGCATGGGTCTCGGTGCCGATGCCCGGCACCATGGTGACCAGGCCGCGCGCCACGTAGGCGATGCCGATGGTGAGCATCACGATCGAGAACTGCGGCTGGCCGAGGATCGGGCGGATCACCACCAGCTCGAGCAGCACGCCGAAGGCCGCCATCGCCACGATGGCGAGCACGGCCGCGAGCCAGAACGGCATGCCGAACAGCGACATGCCCGCGAACGCGGCGAAGGCGCCGAGCATCATCAGGTCGCCCTGCGCGAAGCTCACCGTCTCGGTGGCCTTGTAGATCAGCACGAAGCCGAGCGCGATCAGGCCGTAGATGCAGCCTTGCGCGATGCCCGACAGCAGGAGCTGGAGGATCTGCACGACGGGAACCTCCTTGGCCTTACTGGCGCAGGTGACGGAACGGAGAGGTGAAGGGGCGGTAGGCCGCGCCGGCCGCGTCGTGCAGCGCGAGGCGCCGCGAGCCGGCCAGGATGTCGCTGGGCTTCAGGCCGTAGACCTGGCGGATCGAATGGCTGAAATGGGTGGAGTCGGGATAGCCGGCCTCGAGCGCGATGTCGGTCAGGGTGGCGGTCTGGCGCACGTAGCGCAGCAGGCTGCGCGCGCGCTTCCAGGCGCGAAACGCGCGAAAGGCCATGCCGGTCTCCTGCTTGAACAGGTGCAGGAAGCGCGAGAACGAGAGGTGCACCGAGGCCGCGCATTCCTCGGCCGAGGTGGCGGCCGCGGGGTCGGCGTTGATCGTGTCGATGACCTTGCGGATGCGCGCATCGAGCGCGCGCGGCGCGAGCGGCGCGCCGAAGAACTGGCGGTCGAAGTCCAGGCCGTCGAAGCGCTGGCCGCGCGCCGAGGCGGCGAGCAGTTGGGCATGGCTCTCGCGCACGCGCTGCACGAAGGCCGGCGCCCGCACCGGGCCGCAGTGCTGCAGCCACTCGGGCATGCCGGCAGGATCGACCGACTCGGATTCGATCAGCAGGTTGAGGATCAGCGGATGCGCGCTCTCGATCTCGTGCGGCACCTGCGGCGGCACCACCAGCAGCTCGCCGCTCTGCCAGGCACCGCCACCCACGCGCAGGCGGTTGGGCGGCGCGCCCGCGGGCGAGACATAGACGCCATGGCCGCCCATGGTGCGCTCGGCGGCACGGCCCAGCAGGCCGGCGTAGAACACGCGCTGCGTGGTGAGCCACATCAGGCGTTCGCCCTGGCCGCGACCCTCGCGGGCACCGCCTTGCGTCGACGGCGCCATCCTCGTTCCCTGCATGGTGTCTGTCTCCTGCATTCGGGGGCCTGGACCAGGGCGCGGGCCCTGGGTCGGCGTCGTTGTGGGGCTGATCGTAGCGGGGCACGCGCGCGGCGCGGGGCCCATTTGCGCGGGGACTTTCCCTAGGCCTGCGGCTTCGCGGCCGCGAACGCGCGACGCAACTCGGTGGCGCAAAGCGCGACCGCGGTGTTGGCCTCGTCGAGCACCTTGCCCATGGTCACGAAGCCATGGATCTGGCGCTCGAAGCAGACGTAGTTCGCGCTGTTGCCGGCCGCGGTCAGCGCCTCGGCATAGGCCAGGCCTTCGTCGCGCAGCGGGTCGTAGCCGGCCGTGAGCACCAGCGCCGGCGGCAGCCGCGAGAGGTCGTCGTGCAGCAGCGGCGAAGCGCGCCAGTCGAGGTCGTGCTTCGCATCGGTGATGTAGTGGTCGTGGAAGTAGGCCATCGTGTCGCGCGTCAGCAGATAGCCCTGGCCATTGGCCTGGTGCGACGGATGGCCACGCCGCATGTCGGTGGCCGGATAGATCAGCAGCTGGAACACGAGCGGCAGGTCGGCGCTCTCGCGCGCGGCGATCGCCACCACCGCCGCGAGATTGCCGCCGGCACTGTCGCCGCCCACCGCCATGCGGCTCGCGTCCACGCCCAGCGCCGCGGCCTCGCGCCGCACCCAGCGCGTGGCGGCCAGCACGTCGTCGACCGCGGCCGGGAAGCGGTGCTCGGGCCCCATGCGGTAGTCGACCGCGACCACCGCGCAGCCGGCGCCGTTGGCCAGCTCGCGGCACAGCACGTCGTGCGTGTCGAGATCGCCGATGACCCAGCCGCCGCCGTGGTAGTACACCAGCACCGGCAGCGGGCCGGCGCCCGAGGCCAGCGGCCGGTAGACGCGCACGGGGACAGGGCCGTGCGGGCCGTCGGCAGCGAGGTCGCGCACCTCGGCCACTTCGGCCGGCAGCGGCTGGGTGGCGGCGCGGCGTTCGCGGTAGAAGGCGCGCGCGTCGGCGGGCGACAGCGTGTGGGTCGGCGGGATGCCGCGCGCCTCGATGAAGTCGAGCAGCGCGCGGGCCTGGGGATGCAGCATGGTGTCTCCGGTGGATCGATCGATCGACCCAGTGTGGAGCGCGGCGCGCGCGGACGGAATCCGCATGCACCCGCATCCCTCCCGGGCCGGCGTCTTTCGTCAGCCCCGGCACCATGCCTGCGCCTGCGCGGCGCGGCTTGCGAAAACTGGCTACGGCCGTCGGCCGAAGCGATCAGGCCTGGCGCGGCTTCACGCGCGAGGCGGCTTCCTTGGCGTTGGCGCGCGCGGTCTCCACGTCGGCCGCATGCGCCAGCGCCACGCCCATGCGGCGCTTGACGAAGCTCTCGGGCTTGCCGAACAGGCGCAGGTCCACGCCCGGCACCTGCAGCGCCTCGGCCACGCCGTCGAAGGCGATGCCCTGGGCATCGACGCCGCCGTAGATCACCGCGCTGGCGCCCGGGCTCTTGAGCGTGGTGTCCACCGGCAGGCCGAGGATCGCGCGCGCATGCAGCTCGAACTCGTTCTGCCATTGCGTGGCCATGGTGACCATGCCGGTGTCGTGCGGGCGCGGGCTGACCTCGCTGAACCAGACCTGGTCGCCCTTGACGAACAGCTCGACGCCGAACAGGCCCTGGCCGCCGAGGTCGGCCGTGACCGCCTCGGCGATCTGCTGCGCCTTCTGCAGCGCGGCCGGCGCCATCGGGTGCGGTTGCCAGCTCTCGACGTAGTCGCCGCTGACCTGCACATGGCCGATGGGCTCGCAGAACCGGGTGCTCACGGCGCCGCCGGCCTCCTTGGCGCGCACGGTCAGCAGCGTGATCTCGTAGTCGAAGTCGATGAAGCCCTCGACGATCACGCGCCCATGGCTCACGCGGCCGCCGGCCATGGCGTAGTCCCAGGCCTTGCGCACATCGGCCGGGCCGTCGATCTTGCTCTGGCCCTTGCCGGAGCTGCTCATCACGGGCTTCACGATGCAGGGGTAGCCGATGCCGCCGTCGATCGCGGCCTGCAGCTCGGCGAGCGAGTCGCAGAACTTGTAGGGGCTGGTGGGCACGCCCAGGGTCTCGGCGGCCAGGCGGCGGATGCCTTCGCGGTCCATCGTGAGGCGGGCGGCGCGGGCCGTGGGGATCACGCGCACCGTGCCCGCGTCCTCGAGCTGCTGCAGCATCGGCGTGGCGATGGCCTCGATCTCGGGCACCACGAGCTGCGGCTTCTCGGCCTCGATCAACGCCTGCAGCTGCGCGGGGTCGCTCATCACGATGGTGCGCGCATGGTGGGCCACCTGCTGGCCGGGCGCGTTCTCGTAGCGGTCGACGGCGATGGTCTCGACGCCCAGGCGCTGCAGGGCGATCAGCACCTCCTTGCCGAGTTCGCCGGAGCCGAGGAGCATCACGCGGGTTGCCGAGGGGGAGAGGGGGGTGCCGAGGGTGGTCATGGCGGCTTCTGTCGGTTCGGGAGAAAGGAAAAAGAGGGGAAAAGCGCGAGCGCGCACTGTAAGCCACCCGTGTCGCCCACGGCAACGACGCTGGCACGGGGCTGATCCACAATGGACGACACGGCGGCTGGCCCGCCCTCTTTTTCTTCCCCTTTCGTTTTCTCAAGGAGCATTTCTCATGGCGATTCAGACCGTCGGCATCATCGGCGCCGGCACGATGGGCAACGGCATTGCGCAGGCCTGTGCGGTGGCGGGCGTCAAGGTGGTGATGGTCGACGTCGCGCAGGCGGCGGTCGACAAGGGCCTGGCCACCGTCTCGGGCAGCCTCGACCGGCTGATCAAGAAGGAGAAGCTCACGGCCGAGCAGAAGGCCGCGGCGCTGGCGCTGATCCAGGGCTCGACGAATTACGAGGACCTCAAGGGCGCGCAGCTCGTGATCGAGGCCGCGACCGAGAACCACGCGCTCAAGCTCAAGATCCTCAAGCAGGTCGACGAGCTCGTGGGGCCCGAGGTCATCATCGCCTCGAACACCTCCTCGATCTCGATCACGCAGCTGGCCGCCGCCACCTCGCGCGCCGACCGCTTCATCGGCATGCACTTCTTCAACCCGGTGCCGATGATGGCGCTGGTCGAGCTGATCCGCGGCTACCTCACGAGCGACGCCACCCACGACACGGTGAAGGAACTGGCCGAGCGCCTGGGCAAGTCGCCGATCACGGTGAAGAACGCGCCGGGCTTCGTGGTCAACCGCATCCTGGTGCCGATGATCAACGAGGCCTTCTTCGTGCTGTCCGAGGGCATCGCGACCGCCGAGGACATCGACGCCGGCATGAAGCTCGGCTGCAACCAGCCGATCGGCCCGCTGGCGCTGGCCGACATGATCGGCCTGGACGTCTGCCTCGCGGTGATGGAGGTCTACCTCGACCAGTTCGGCGACTCCAAGTACCGCCCCTGCCCGCTGCTGAAGGAAATGGTCGCCGCCGGCCAACTGGGCCGCAAGACCGGCCGCGGCGTCTACACCTACTGACGCGCCGAAGAACGAGGAGACAGGGAACGCCATGACCGCCACGCCCACCACCCCGCCGACCGAAGGCTGCATCGACACCCAGGTGCTCGACCATGTGCTGCTGATCGGCATCAACCGGCCCGCCAAGCGCAACGGCTGGACGCCGCCGATGTTCCGCCAGCTCGCCGAGGCCTACACGCGCCTGGACGACGACCCGAACCTGCGCGTGGGCGTGCTGCATGCCTTCGGCGACCACTTCACGGCCGGCCTCGACCTGCCCGCGGTGGCCGACTACATGAAGCGCGGCGAGAAGGCGATCCCGCAGGGCCTGGTGGAGCCGCACGACTTCGGCCTCGAGGGCTACCGCCGGCGCACCAAACCGATGGTGGTGGCGGTCAAGGGCATCTGCTTCACGGTGGGCATCGAGCTGATGCTCGGCGCCGACATCGTGGTGGCGGCCGACAACTGCCGCTTCTCGCAGATGGAGGTGCAGCGCGGCATCATGGCCACGGGCGGCGCCACCTTGCGCATGGCCGAGCGCGCCGGCCTCGGCAACGCGATGCTGCACCTGCTGACGGCCGACGAGTTCGGCAGCGCCGAGGCCTATCGGCTGAACTTCGTGCAGAAGGTCGTGCCCGCGGGCCAGGAGCTCGACGAGGCGCTCGCGATCGCGCAGCGCATCGCCGCGCAGGCGCCGCTGGCGGTGGTGGCCACGCGCCTCAACGTGCTCAAGGCGATCGAGCACGGGCCGCTGGCCGCGGTCGGCGAGTTCATCGAGACGCAGAAGCGGCTGTCGAACAGCGAGGACGCGGCCGAGGGCGTGCGCTCCTTCATCGAGCGCCGGCCCGCGCGCTTCAGCGGGCGCTGACGAACGCCCCTCCCGCCCCCTCCTCCATCCCTCACCATGACCCTGCGACTGCGCGCGGCCCTGGCCGCCCTGACCCTCTCCGCCGTGAACACCTCCCTCCACGCCCAGGCACCGGCAGCGCCCGCGGCCCTGCCCGATCCCGCGGCCACCTCCGTCGACGCGCTCGGCTGGATGCGCGGCTTCCCGCCGCCGCCCGACAAACAGATCACCTTCGAGAACCCCGCCGGCAACGCCTTCCCGCGCAACCGCTGGACCTTCTCGCACGTGCGCGAGGTCGTGCCCACCGCCAACGTGTGGCGCGGCAGCGGCGCCGCGAGCCCGCTGCCGGCCGCCACGGGCGTGACGCCCCAGCAGATCGAGGGCATCCGCTTCAAGTCGCTGTCGGGCGAGGACAGCACCGTCGCCCAGATGATCGCCAACACCTACACCGACGGCATCCTGGTGCTGCATCGCGGGCAGGTGGTGTACGAGAAGTACTTCGGCGCGCTCACGCCCGAGCGGCCGCACCTCGCGATGTCGGTCACCAAGTCCTTCGTCGGCACGCTCGCGGCCATCCTCGCCGACGAGGGCAGGCTCGACCCCGCGGCGCCCGTCACCAAATACGTGCCCGAGCTCAAGGACAGCGCCTACGGCGACGCCACCGTGCGCCAGGTGATGGACATGACCATCGGCGTGCGCTACTCCGAGAACTACGCCGATCCCAAGGCCGAGATCTGGGACTACTCGCGCGCCGGCGGCTTCATTCCGCGCGCGCCCGGCTACAACGGCCCGAAGACCTTCTACGAGTTCCTCGCGCTGCAGCAGAAGGAAGGCGCGCACGACGAGGCCTTCGGCTACAAGACCATCAATGCCGAGGTGCTGGCCTGGATCCTGCGCCGCGCCAGCAACCAGTCGCTGGCCGACCTGCTGAGCGAGAAGATCTGGCGCCGCATCGGCGCCGAGCAGGACGCCTACTTCATGGTCGACAGCATCGGCACCGAGTCGGGCGGCGGCGGCCTCAACACCACGCTGCGCGACCTCGCGCGCTTCGGCGAAACCCTGCGCAACGGCGGCCGCGCGCCCAACGGGCAGCAGGTGTTCCCGAAGGCGGTGGTCGACGACATCCGCCGCGGCGGCGACACCGCGAAGTTCGCGAAGGCCGGCTACGGCCTGCTGCCGGGCTGGTCGTACCGCGACATGTGGTGGGTGTCGAACAACGCGCACGGCGCCTACATGGCGCGCGGCATCCACGGCCAGAGCATCTACGTGGACCCGGCGGCGCAGATGGTGATCGTGCGCTACGCGGCGCATCCGGTGGCGGCGAACGCGGGCAACGATCCGCTGACGCTGCCGGGCTTCGCCGCGGTGGCCGATGCACTGATGAAGCGACCCTGAGTTTTCCTGCCCTCTCCCGCCGGGAGAGGGCATCCGAAAACCCTGCCGCACAAAATACTTTGCACACAATTTAATTGAGTGCCATAATTCAGCCCATGCCCTCCCTCACGCAAGACGAACTCCTGAAGCTGGACAACCAGCTCTGCTTCGCCATGTACTCCGCCTCGCTGGCCATGACCCGCCTGTACAAGCCCCTGCTCGACAAGCTCGGTCTCACCTACCCGCAGTACCTGGTGATGCTCGCCTTGTGGGAGAAAGACGGCCCCATGGTCTCCGAACTCGGCGAGCGCGTCTCGCTCGACTCGGGCACGCTCACCCCGCTGCTCAAGCGCCTCGAGGCCAACGGCTTCGTGGCCCGTGTGCGCGACGTGGCCGACGAGCGCCGCGTGCACATCACGCTCACGGCCGCGGGCCGCCGCCTCAAGGCGCGCGCGGGCCATGTGCCCGAATGCCTGCTCGCGGCCTCCGAATGCTCGGTGCCCGAGCTCGTGGACCTCACCCACCAGATTCAAGCGCTGCGCGACCGCATCCGCAAGGCCGCCTGAGCAAGCAAGCCATTTCAATCACTACAACAGGTTTCTCCCGCTGCGTGCCCTCGCGGACCACGACGGCTTTCTTCAACCACCCTTCCACTTCGACCAAGGAAACACCATGACCACCAAGCTCGACAAAGTGCTCTACACCGCCCAGGCCCACACCACGGGCGGCCGCGACGGCGCCGGCAAATCCAGCGACGGCGCGATCGACGTCCAGCTGAGCTCGCCCGGTTCGGGCAAGCCCGGCACCAACCCCGAACAGCTGTTCGCGGTCGGCTACGCCGCCTGCTTCATCGGCGCGATGAAGGCCGTGGGCCCGAAGATCGGCGTCAAGGTGCCGGACGACGTGGCGATCGACTCCAGCGTCTCCCTCGGCCCGACGAATGGCGGCGCCGCCTACGGCATCGCGGTCAAGCTCGCGATCACGCTGCCCGGCCTCGACGCCGAACAGAAGCAGAAGCTGGTCGACACGGCCCACCAGGTCTGCCCGTACTCGAACGCCACGCGCGGCAACATCGACGTCGAACTGACGATCGCCTGAGCCCCCTTGCGCTCCACGCCGAAGCCCCGCTCGCGGGGCTTTTTCGCGTGCGCGCGCTTGTCCCGCGTGCGACGCGCGCGGCGCCGGCGCGATGGCGCCTTTCACGAAGCTTGGCTAATGTCGCGTCGACGCACCCCTTGCCACCCCAGCGGCCGGAACGCCGCGCAGCCACGGAGCCTCGACACGTCATGAGCACCACCCTCAGCCTGCAGATCCGCAAGAGCCAACTGGGCGACACCCGCCTCGACGACCGCACCGACACGCCACTGGCCGACGGCCAGGTGCGCGTGCGCATCGACAGCTTCGCGCTGACCTCGAACAACATCACCTACGCCGCCTTCGGCGAGGCCATGAGCTACTGGCGCTTCTTCCCGACCGGCGACGAGGCCTGGGGCAACATCCCCGTGTGGGGCTTCGCGAGCGTGGTGCAGTCGCTGCATCCGGGCGTGGCCGTGGGCGAGCGCCTCTACGGCTACTGGCCGATGGCCACGAGCGCGGTGCTGAGCCCCACGCGGCTGTCGCCCGAGCGCTTCGCCGACGGCGCCGCGCACCGCGCCGAGCTGCCGGTGGTCTACAACCAGTACTTCCGCTGCAATGCCGATCCGCTCTACACCGCCGACAGCGAGGACACGCAGGCGCTGCTGCGCCCGCTGTTCATCACCTCCTGGCTGATCGACGACTTCATGGCCGACAACGACTTCTTCGGCGCGCGCACCATGCTGCTGTCGAGCGCCTCGAGCAAGACGGCCTACGGCACCGCGTTCCAGCTGCACCAGCGCGAAGGCATCGAGGTGGTCGGCCTGACCTCGGCCGGCAACGTCGGCTACTGCGAGAGCCTGGGCTGCTACCACCGCGTGCTGCGCTACGACGCGCTCGACGCACTGCCGGCCGACACGCCCTGCGTCTACATCGACTTCGCGGGCAACGGCGCGCTGCGCGAGTCGATCCATGCGCGCTTCACCGGCCTGCGCTACAGCTGCGCGATCGGCGGCACGCACGTCGACGAACTGGCCGCCAAGGGCGCCACCCGCGAACTCGCGGGCCCGCGCGCCACGCTGTTCTTCGCGCCCGCGCAGATCAAGAAGCGCACCGCCGAATGGAGCGCCGAGGAATTCAGCCGCCGCATGGTGGCGGCCTGGCAGGCCTTCACCGCGCGCGCCACCGATGCCGCCAGCCCCTGGCTGCGCGCCGAGCACCACCGCGGCGGCGCGGCCGCGCAGGCGGCCTATGCCCAGGTGCTGGCCGGCAAGGGCGATCCGCGCACCGGCCACATCCTGTCGCTGCACGCGCACCCCGGCGGCCTCTGAAAAGCGCGCGGGGTGCGGGCGACGACAATCGCCGCATGATTCCCGATTCCCCCGCGGCGCCCGCCGGCCACCCTGCCCATCCCTACGAGAGCCTCACGCCCGACGTGGTGCTCGACGCGCTCGCGGGCCTCGGCCTGCACGGCGACGGCCGGCTCACCGGGCTCAACTCCTACGAGAACCGGGTCTACCAGGTGCACCTCGAGGACCCGCAGCCGCATCCGGCCGTGGTGGTCAAGTTCTACCGGCCCGGCCGCTGGAGCGAGGCCGAGATCCTCGAGGAACATGCCTTCTCGCTCGAACTCGCCGCGGCCGAGGTGCCGGCCGTGCCGCCGCTGGCCTTCGGCGGCGCCACCTTGCACCGCCATGCCGGCTTCGCTTTCAGCGTGAGCCCCTACCGCGGCGGCCGCGCGCCCGAGCTCGACGACTTCGAGGTGCTCGAATGGGTCGGGCGCTTTCTCGCGCGCATCCACACCGTGGGCGCCGCGCGCCCGTTCGAGGCGCGGCCCGCGCTCGACCTGCAGAACTTCGGCACCGCCTCGCGCGACTGGCTGCTGGCGAACGACAAGCTGCCGCTCGACGTGCAGCGCGACTGGGAGAAGGCCTGCAACGAGGCGCTCGAGATGATCGCCGCGACCCCGCTTTCGGGCTCTGCGGCCACCGGCGACGGCCCGCGCAAGCTGCGCCTGCATGGCGACGTGCACCCCGGCAACATCCTCTGGACCCCGACCGATAGACCCCACGGCGGCCCGCACTTCGTCGACCTCGACGATGCGCGCACCGGCTTCGCGGTGCAGGACCTGTGGATGCTGCTGTCGGGCGAGCGCGCCCAGCGCACCGCGCAGCTCTCGGGCCTGCTCGACGGCTACGAGCAGTTCCGCGAATTCGACCGCCGCGAGCTCGCGCTGATCGAGCCGCTGCGCACGCTGCGCCTGATCCACTACAGCGCCTGGCTCGCGCGGCGCTGGGAAGACCCGATCTTCCCGATCAACTTCCCCTGGTTCGGCAGCAGCGACTACTGGAAGGGCCAGGTCCAGATGCTGCAGGACCAGTGCGAGGCGATGGCCGAGGACCCGATCTACGCCTGAACCGTCGGCGCCGACAGCCGGCGGATCTCCTCGCGCACGATCTCGCGGTGATGGTGCGAGGGCGACAGGCCGATGAACTGCGTGTACTTCTCGAGTGCGGCCGCGACGTTGCCCGCGTCCTCGAGGTCCAGCGCCTCCACCATCAACTGCGTGAACAGCCGATTGGCATCGGCCTCGCGGCGCGAGGCCGCGAGCGTGCGCGGCTGCAGGTCGGGCTGCGCGGCATAGATCCGGCGCTGCACCTCGATCAGCTCGACCATCGCGCGGCCGATGCGGTGCACCTGCTCGGTGGCCGGCTCGAGGCCGCAGGCGCGCACGTCGGCCGCGGCCTGGTCGAGCAGGTGCGAGGCCACGCGCAGCAGCCGGTTCAGCGACTTCAGGCTCATCGCGACACCGCCCCGGCCGTGCCCGCGGGGCCGGCCCTGCACTCTCGCGCCGCCATCAGGACGCGAGCTCCGCGCCGTCGAGCTGCCGCTTGAGCGTGAGCTGCGTCTCGCGCTCGGCGATCGCGAGCCGCTTGGCCGCCTGCTCGCCATGGGTCTTCACCGAGAAGGCCTTGCTGACCGTGCCACGCCCGGCGATGAAGGTGATCGCCATCCAGTAGCCCGGATGGTCGGGCCGCGGCGACTTGAACTGCACGCCGCTGATGCCGCTCGAGTTGTTGCGCCGCACGATCTCCGCGCGCGAGAGCCGCGGCGTGCGCGCGCGCGGCGCGGCGGCGGTCTCGCGGCGGATCGACTCCTCGGCCGGATGCACGTGCGCCAGGCCGGTCATCTGCGCGAGCTGGCGCGCGCGCTCGGCCAGCGCCGCCGCATGGGCCGCGCGGTCGGCGCCGTCGACCGAGAAATAGGTCTGCAGGATCCGGTCTTCGGCGATGTAGGTCTTGGCGAGCCAGGCGCGCACGCGGCCGTCGGGCGCGACGCGGCTGAAGACGCCGGGCGCGCCGGTGCTGTTGTTGGCGCGCGGCTGCTCGGCGCGCGCGCGGCGTGCGATCGGCGGATGTTGCCGCACGATGGCGTCGCGCCAGTCCTGCGCGTGCAGCAGCGCCTGTTCGGCGCCGCCGTAGCTGGCCCGGCCGAACTGCCGATAGTGGCGGGTTCCGTTGCGCATGACGGAGACCTCGTAGCCCCAGGGCCGGGTGAAGATGCCGTACATGGCGGCGGAATTGGGGATACCTTTTGGCATGCTGGCGTCGACTCGGCCGTGTCGTTGATCTGAACCCCCTGGCGACACCCCTTCTTTCTGGCGTGTTCTTGAAGGCCAGGGCCATGGCGAGGTTGGCGGGAATACTAAAGCCTTCGCAAGGCCTTGGGCATCACCGGTATCGGTAGCCCGGCGCGGTGCGGGGTCGATGCAACGGATGGTCATGGCGGTGCCATGAAGACGGTGCAGGCGCGTTTCTCGTTCAGCGTTCAGCGCTTCGCGCTCTCGCGCAGGCTCTTCGCGAGCCCGTCGAGCAGCCGCTGCACCAGCATGTTCGGCGGCCCCGCGCGCCACACGCCGTAGGCCTCCGAGGGCGTGACCTCGCGGTCGAGCGGGCGGAACACCGCGCCGCTGAGCGCCGAGTGCCGCATCGCCTGCGGCACCAGCGCCACGCCCATGCCCTGCGACACCAGCGAGACCACCGCGAGCCAGTGCCGCACCTCGTGCCGCACCTCGGGATGGAAGCCCGCGTCGGCGCAGATCGAGAGGATGCGCTCGTGGTAGTCGGGCGAGGCCTCGCGCGAGAACAGCACGAAGGGCTCGCCGCGCAGCTCGGCCGGCGCGAGCGCGCGCCGTCGCGCCAGCGCATGGCCCGCGGGCAGGCAGCAGACGAAGGGCTCGGTCAGCAGCAGCCGGTGCTGCAGCTCGGGCGGCATGCGCGCGGTGTGGACGAAGCCGAGGTCGAGCCGGTCGTGCATCAGCTCGGCGATCTGCACGCCCGAGTTGAGTTCGGCCAGCGTGATGCGCACCGCCGGATGTTTGGCCTGGAACGCGCGCAGCGCCTGCGGCAGGCCGCGGTAGAGCATCGCGCCGACGAAGCCGATGCGCAGCCGGCCGGCCGAACCCTGCGCGATGTCGCGCGCCTCGAGCGCGGCCTCGTCGGCCTGCTGCAGCAGCCGGCGCGCCGACACGCGCAGCGCGTCGCCCGCGGGCGTGAGCCGCACCTCCTTGCTGTTGCGCTCGAACAGGCGCGCGCCCACCGTGTCCTCGAGCTGGCGGATCGCCACCGACAGCGGCGGCTGCGAGATCGAGAGCCGGCGCGCCGCGCGCCCGAAGTGCAGCTCTTCCGCGAGCACGGAGAAATAGCGCAGATGACGCAGTTCCATGAATAGGCAAATCGAATCGAGCAAGACCCAAACGATATTAGACACGGATCGTCACGGCTTGAACAATGGCGCGAATCCAGGAGACAAGCCATGCCAGAGACGCCTGCCGCGCCCGCCGTTCACCCCATTCCCGACCGCCACGGCCAGAACCTCTACAGCGTCGACACCGAGCTGCAGTCGCTGCTCGCGCTCTACCTGCCCGAGGACCTGTTGCGCCACCTGCGGCCGCAGCTCGAGCGCCTCGGCGGCCTCGCGGGCGGCACGCTCGACGAGCTGGCCGGCACCGCCGACCGCAACCCGCCCACCCTGAAGCAGCGCACGCGCACCGGGCTCGACGAGCAGCAGGTGATCAAGCACCCGGCCTACGTCGAGATGGAACGCCTCGCGCTCAGCGAATTCGGCCTGGCCGCGATCTCGCACCGCGACGAGACGCTGGGCTGGAAGGGCCGCATGCCGCCGCTCGTGAAATACGCGCTGACCTACCTGTTCGTGCAGGCCGAGTTCGGCCTGTGCTGCCCGGTGTCGATGACCGATTCGCTCACGCGCACGCTCAAGAAGTTCGGCGCGCCCGAGCTGGTGGCCAAGTACCTGCCGCGCCTGACCTCGCTCGACTTCGACGAACTCGCGCAGGGCGCGATGTTCATGACCGAGCAGGCCGCGGGCTCCGACATCGCCGCCACCGCCACGCTGGCGCGGCGCGAGGCCGACGGCAGCTGGCGCCTCACCGGCGACAAGTGGTTCTGCTCGAACCCCGACGCCGACTTCGCGATGGTGCTCGCGCGCGCCGAGGACGGTGTCGCCGGCATGAAGGGCGTGTCGCTGTTCCTGCTGCCGCGCCGGCTCGACGACGGCAGCCTCAACCGCTACCGGATCATCCGGCTCAAGGACAAGCTCGGCACGCGCTCGATGGCCAGCGGCGAGATCCGGCTCGAGGGCGCGCACGCCTACCTGGTCGGCGAGGAAGGCCGCGGCTTCGTGCAGATGGCCGACATGGTCAACAACTCGCGGCTGTCGAACGGCGTGCGCGCCGCCGGCCTGATGCGCCGCGCGGTGGCCGAGGCCGAGTACATCGCCGCCGAGCGCCAGGCCTTCGGCCGCACGCTCGACAAGATGCCGCTGATGCAGCGCCAGCTCGACAAGCTGCGCGTGCCCGCCGAGCAGGCGCGCACCATGGTCTGCCAGACCGCGCTGGCGCTGGCGCGCTCCGACGCCGGCGAAGCCGATGCCTACGCGCTGCTGCGCATCCTCACGCCGCTCATCAAGTTCCGCGCCTGCCGCGATGCGCGCAAGGTCACGGGCGATGCGATGGAGGTGCGCGGCGGCTGCGGCTACATCGAGGAATGGAGCGATCCGCGGCTGGTGCGCGATGCCCACCTGGGCTCGATCTGGGAGGGCACCAGCAACATCGTCGCGCTCGACGTGATCCGCGCCGTCAAGCGCGAGGGCTCGCTGCCGGTGCTGCGCGCCCATTGCGAAAAGCTGATCGCCGAAGCCGAACTGGCCCCGGCCTTCGCCCAGGCGTTGCGCGATGCGCTGGCGCGCGCCGCCGCGCTGGCCGAGACGGCCGCGCGCGAGGGCGGCGACGTGCTCGCGCGCCAGGCCGCCTCGGCGCTCTACCACTGCACCAGCGCGAGCGCGATGGCGTGGGAGGCCACGCGCACCGGCTCGGCCGCGCGGCTGCGCTGGTCGCAGCTCGCGCTGCTGCACCGCGTGCTGCCGCGCGATCCGCTCGCGCCCGATGCGCTGCCCGCGGACTGGACCGCGGCCTGAGCCCTGCCCCCGAACACTCGAACAAAGAACGGAGACCTCCTCTTGAAACACCTCGCTTCCCTCCTCGCGCTGGCCACCGCCTGCGCCGGCCTGCTGGCCGCGGCCCCCGCCGCGCAGGCCGACACCGCCTTCCCTTCCAAGCCGATGACGCTGGTCGTGCCCTTCCCGCCCGGCGGTCCCACCGACGCGATGGCGCGCACGCTCGCGGCCGAGATGAAGGACCGCATGGGCCAGCCGATGATCGTGGAGAACCGCGCGGGCGCGGGCGGCAACATCGGCGCCGAGTACGTGGCGCGCGCCGAGGCCGACGGCCATGTGCTGCTGTTCGGCACCTCGGGCCCGCTCGCGATCAACGCCAGCCTCTACCGCAAGATCAACTACGACCCGGTGAAGAGCTTCGCGCCCGTGATCCAGGTCGGCTACCTGCCGAACATCCTGGTGGTGAATCCCGCGCTGCCGGTGAAGACGGTGCCCGAGCTCGTCGCCCATGCCAAGGCCAACCCCGGCAAGCTCAGCTATGCCTCCTCGGGCAACGGCGCCTCCTCGCACCTGGCGGGCGTGCTGTTCAATTCGATCGCCGGCACCGACTTCCAGCACATCCCCTACAAGGGCACCGGCCCCGCGCTCAACGACCTGCTGGGCGGCCAGGTCAGCATGACCTTCACCGACATCCTCACCGCGCTGCCCTACGTCAAGGCCGGCAAGCTGCGCGCGCTCGGCGTGGCCACCCTGGCGCGCTCGCAGGCGCTGCCCGAGGTGCCGACGATCTCGGAGCAGGGCTACAAGGGCTACGACGTGAGCGTGTTCTTCGGCATCGTCGCGCCCGCCGGCACGCCCGCCGATCGCGTGGCGAAGCTCAACCATGCCTTCGCCGAGGTGCTGAACTCGCCCAAGGTCAAGCAGATGTTCGCGGCCCAGGGCCTGGAGGCCAGCGCCGACACCTCGCCGCCGAAGCTCGGCCAGTTCATCGCGAGCGAGTCGGCGAAGTGGAAGGACGTGGTCAAGAAGTCGGGGGCGCAGCTCGATTGAGGCTGGTCCGGGGCGCGATCACGACGATGGGGTACCTTGCTCCGCGAATGTCCCCCGGCCTGCGGCCTCCTCCTTTATTTCGCTGCGCAAGGCACCCCATCGTCGTGATCGATGAGCGCCGCGCTCGAGCCGCCGGCACGACCGGAGCGCCTCTCGTGCGGAGGGCATCGGGTACTCCACGCAGCGAAATCAAGGAGGAGGCCGCAGGCCGGGGGACATTCGCGGAGGGGAGTACCCGATGTCCTCCGCACGCGCCCCGGACCTTCTCCCCGGGCCTTCCCCCCGGACAAATCAACCCAAAACATGAAGGCACGCAAATGACATCCACTCCAGGCGCACTCGCGGGCATCCGCGTCCTCGACATCTCCCGCATCCTCGGCGGCCCCTACTGCGGTCAGATCCTCGGCGACCATGGCGCCGACGTGCTCAAGATCGAGCCGCCGCAAGGCGACGACACGCGCACCTGGGGCCCGCCGTTCAAGGATGGCGTCGCTTCCTACTACCACGGCCTCAACCGCAACAAGCGCGTGCAGCACCTCGACTTCTCGACCGAGGAAGGCCGCGCCGCCCTGCTCGCGCTGGTGGCCGAGGCCGACGTGCTGATCGAGAACTTCAAGACCGGGACCATGGAGCGATGGGGGATCGGCTACGAGACCCTGTCGCAGCGCTTTCCGCGCCTGGTCTGGTGCCGCGTCTCGGGCTTCGGCGCCGACGGGCCACTCGGTGCGCTGCCCGGCTACGACGCCGCCGTGCAGGCCATGACCGGCATCATGAGCGTCAATGGCGAGGCCGAGGGCGGGCCGCTGCGCGTGGGCCTGCCCGTGGTCGACATGGTGACCGGCCTCAATGCCGTCATCGGCGTGCTGCTCGCGCTGCAGGAACGCCAGCGCAGCGGACGCGGCCAGTTCGTCGAGGCTGCGCTCTACGACAGCGGCATCTCGCTCTTGCATCCGCACGCCGCCAACTGGTTCATGGACGGCAGCGCGCCGCGCCGCACCGGCAACGCCCATCCCAACATCTATCCCTACGACGCCCTCGCCACCGGCACCGACCCCGTGTTCGTCGCCGTCGGCAACGACCGCCAGTTCGCGAGCCTGTGCGGCTGCATCGACCTGCCCGCGCTCGCCACCGATCCGAACTTCGCCACCGCGGGTGCGCGCTCGGTGAACCGCGACGCGCTCAAGCAACGGCTCGAGGCCGCCATGGCCGCCTTCGACGGCCGCGTGCTGGTCGAGCAGCTCATGGCCGCGGGCGTGCCGGCCGCGCCCGTGCTGCCTGTGGCGGCAGCGCTCGAGCATCCGCACACGGCGCATCGCGGCATGGTGGTCGAGATGGAGGGCTACCGCGGCATCGGCGCGCCCGTGAAACTGGGCCGCACGCCCGCGAGCTACCGGCATGCGCCGCTGACGCCGGGCGATGCGTTCCTGCCGCGCGCGGAGGAAGAGGCTGCGTCAAACGCGGCGCACTGAACGCCCGCGGCCGATGCCGTAGCAGGCGATACCGGCCGCCTCGACCTCGGCCGAGTCGTAGACATTGCGGCCGTCGAACACGGCGCGCGCCGACAGCAGCACGGCCATGCGCGTGAAGTCGGGCCGACGATAGGCCGCCCATTCGGTGACGAGCACGAGCGCATCGGCCCCATCGAGCGCGGCCTCGGGCGCATCGCACCAGGCGATGCCTTCGCGCTCGCCGAGCAGCGCGCGCGCATTCGGCATCGCGGCCGGGTCGTGCAGCCGCAGCCGAGCGCCGGCGGCCAGCAGCCGCTCGATCAGCACCAGGCTCGGCGCATCGCGCATGTCGTCGGTGTCGGGCTTGAAGGCCAGGCCCCACACGGCCAGCGTGCGCCCCGCGAGCGTGGCGCCGAAATGGCCGGCCACCAGTTCGAAGAGCCGCGACTTCTGCGCCTCGTTCACCGCCGCCACCGCGGGCAGCAGCCGCAGCGCGGCGCCCTCGCCCACATGCCGCAGCGCGCGCAGGTCCTTCGCGAGGCAGGAGCCGCCATAGCCCGCGCCGGCCTGCAGGAAGGCGGGACCGATGCGCGCATCGGCGCCGATCGCGCGGCGCACGCTCTCGATGTCGGCGCCCGCCTGCTCGGCCACGCGCGCCATCTCGTTCATGAAGCTGATGCGGGTGGCAAGCATCGCGTTGGCGGCGTACTTCGCCAGCTCGGCCGAGCGGCGGTCCATCACCAGCCACTGGCGCGCGGGGTCGCGCAGGAACGGCCGATAGAGCTGGGCCAGCAGCGCAATCGCCTCGGCATCGGAGGACCCGACCACGATGCGGTCGGGCGCGCGGCTGTCGTGCACCGCCGAGCCTTCGCGCAGGAACTCGGGGTTGACCGCCACCGCGATCCGGTGCGTCGCACCGCGCCGCGCCAGCGCGTCCCGCACCACCGCCTCGACCCGGTCAGCCGTGCCCGCCGGCAAGGTCGACTTGCAGACCAGCAGGCCGTCGCGGCCGCGGTGGCGCCCCACGGCGCGCGCCACCTCGAACACCGCCTCGAGGTCGACCGCGCCCGCGGCGTCGGCCGGCGCATTGACCACGATGAAGAGGATGTCGCCATGCCGCGCGGCCTCGCCGGCATCGTCGGTGAAGCGCAACCGGCCGGCCGCCGTTTCCTGCGCCACCAGCGCGCCGAGCCCCGGTTCGTGCAGCGGCATGCGGCCCGCGCGCAGGCCCGCGATGCGCGGCGCGTCGGTGTCGGCGCACAGCACCGCGTGTCCGGCCTCGGCCATGCAGGCCGCGAAGCTCAGGCCCACGTAGCCCGCGCCGAAGACCGCGAGCTTCAAGACAGCGACCCCGCGGCGGGCCGCGCCCATGAGCGATGGCACTGGCAACCGCGAGGGTTGTGCGATAAAAGCGGCATGCATGCCTTCCCAACGACGTCCGGACAGGAAAAATCGATGATGCCCGATCAAGTGGCGGCGCGCACCGCGCTGGTCCTCGAGACCAACAACCTGCGCGGCGGCGCCGATGCGCAGGCCAGGGCCGCCGCCAGCCTGCTGCGGCTGATCGCGCTGCTGGCACGGCAGAAGCAGCCGCTGTCCACGCTGGCCCAGGTGGTCATCACGCACGACGGCCTCGAGGCCGCCACCTGCGAGGAAGTGCAGCGCCTGGCCGGGCGGCCCGTCGACTTCGTGCGCATCGACGCCAGGACCGGCTACTACGACGCCAAGAACACCGGCTTCGCGGCCACCGACGCGGCGCGCTGCGACTGGGTGGTGTTCGCCGATGCCGACTGCCTGCCCGACGAGGACTGGCTGCGCGAGCTGCTCGCGCCCTTCGCGCGCGCCGACGCGCCGGCCGTGGTGGCGGGCCGCACCAGCTACGCGGCCAACGTGGTGGGCACCGCGCTCACCACCATCGACTTCATGTACTTTCCGAACGAGCACGCGGGCGCGACGAGCAACTTCTACGCGAACAACGTGGCGTTCCGGCGCGAGGTCTTCGACACCCACAGTTACCAGGCGCTCGACGGCGTGTACCGCGCCCACTGCCAGGTGCTCGGCATGCGGCTGCGCGCGGCCGGCATTGCGCTGCACTACGCGGCGCGCGCCCACACCGAGCACCGCCTGCCCGACACGCGGCGCGAGGCGCTCAAGCTGCGCTGGATGCGCGGGCAGGACACGTATTCGCTCACGCCGCACCTGCTGCGCAGCTACGTGTCGCCGCGCTGGCAGTGGCTCGCGAAGAGCGGACCGATCGGCCCGCTGTGCGTGCTCGTCACGCGGCTGGGCTTCAGCCTGCGCGCGCTCAACCGGCAGGACCTGCCGCCGCTGCGCGGCGCGCGCTGGGTGCTCGGCGTGCTGCTGATCCTGGGCTTCTCGGCCGTCGACATGCTCGGCGCCTTCGCGCGCGGCATCGGCCTGCACACCACGGGCCGCGCGCATGCCGATGCGCAGGCGCTCTCGTACCACCGTCCCTGAGGCCCGCGACCATGGCACGCCTGCTCGTTCTCGCCGCCCTCGCGCTGCTCGCCCCCGGACTCGCGGCCTCGGCCGAGTTCTCGGGCCGCGGCGTCTTCGCCTTCCGCTCGGGCAGCGGCTGCCCCATCGCCACGGGCGGCGAGGACTGCAACCGGCTCGCGCTCGATGACGAGCACACCCGTGCCACGCTCGACGAGGCCACGCACACGCTGCGCTTCGCCAATGACCGCGGCTACGACGGCAAGCGCATCGTGGGCGACGTGGTGCTGCAGGGCTCGGGCCGCACGGCCGACGGCCAGCGCGTGCCGCTGAGCTTCCATGCGCTGCTGAGCCGCTCGGGCAACGACTGGTCGTTCAGCAGCCATGCGCATGCGCCGGTGCGCGGCGAGTTCTCCGAGATCCGCATCGATCCCTGGCAGCTCGTGGTCGGCGAGGCCGGCGGCGAGCGCGTGCTGTTCAGCAGCGCGCAGGTCGTGGAGGCGCTCGCCAAGCCCTCGCTGACGGCGCGCCTGGCCGACGAGCTGGTGCAGGTGCGCGACAACCGCGAGAACGCCGCGCGCGACGCCGACATCACGGTCGGGCTCGGCGTGTCGAAGGCCGTCAAGTGGGTGGCACGCACGCGCTTCGTCACGACGCGCAACCGGCCGCTGGCCGAGGCGATGCGCGAGGGCAACTGGTCGCTCGAGCTGCAGGCGCTCAGCGGCCAGATCCCGCGCCAGGTGGTGCAGCGCGACCTGTTCCTCTACGGACTCGAATCGCAGTCGCTGCTGCAACCGCTGCTGCAGCGCGGCTTCCGCAAGAACGAGAAGCTCACGATCGGCGCCGCCGGCGGCAAGGGCTTCGTGCGCTACGACGGGCAGCAGCGCGAGTTCGCCGGCGCCGACGCCACGGCGCGCGGCTTCCTGCAGGGCAGCTTCCTCGGGCTGGTGCTCGGCTGGCAGCAACAGCAGCTGCAGCCCGTGGCGCTCGATGCGAAGGCCGGCTCGAATGGCCGCTGAGCTGTACGCGCGGGCCGAGGCCGATGCCGAGGCCCCGGGCTTCGAGAGCCTCGCGCCGCCGTTGCTGCACGGCTGGCCCGCGCTGCAGGCCGCGCTGGTGCACCGCGTGAAGCGCGCCGCGCTGCGCCAGCTGCATGCGAGCCGCGCGGGCGAGGCATTGCTGCTGCGCCTCTACCTCGTTGGCGAGGAATCGTCGGAGCAGGCGCTGCAGCGCGAACTGCGCGCCGCCGCGCCCGACTGGCTCGAGCGCCAGCTCGACCAGCACCTGGCCGACGAGCAGTTGCATGCGCGGCTGTTCGCCGAGGCCATCGCCGAGCGCGGCGGGCGCGCACGGGCCGGTGCCGTCGACGGCAAGCAGCCGCGCCCCGACTGGTTCAGCCGGCGCAAGCTCGCGCGCTGGCAGGCGCTGATCCGCCGCCACGCGCCGCACTTCGCGCACGGCGGCCTGGTGCCGGCCTATGCGATCGGCCTCGCGGCCGAGCAGATGGCCTCGCGCATCCTCGAGCGCCACTGCGCGCTGATCGGGCCCGCGCATGCGCTGCATCCGCTGCTCGCGCGCGTGTGGGCCGACGAGCAGCGCCACGTGCGGCTGTGCAGCCACACGCTGCAGCGCTGCGTGGCGCCGCACGAGCGCGCGCGGCTCGCGCAGCTGATGGACGAGGTGCGCGCCATCGAGCGTGGCTTCGGCATCACGGGCGCGCTCGGCATGTGGTGCGCGGGCGCGGCGCTGCGGCTCGCGTCGCACGCGGGCTGAGCCATGCCGCGCATCCTCTACCTCGCGACCGCCGACGCCCGCGGCCACCTGATGCGCTCGCAGCTGCTCGCGCACGCGCTGCGCGCGGCCGGCGCGCAGGTGCAGGTGCTGACCACCTCCGACGAGGGCGCGCGCTTCCTCGCGGGCTTCGGCATCGACGCGCCCGTGCTCTCGCGCCACTACGCGGTGCAGTTCGACGCGCGGCAGAACATGCTGCGCCGCGAGACCGACCGCAACGTGGCGCACTACGTGTTCCGGCCCGGGCGCATGCTGCGCGACATCGCGCGGCTGCACGGCCTGCTGCGCGAGGCCGACCTGGTGGTCAACGACTCCTTCCATCCCGCGCTGCTGTTCATGGGCGCGCTGCCGCCGTGGCGGCACAAGGTGGTGCACGTGTACGGCGCGAGCCTGCGGCGCGCGCTCGAAGGCAATTTCAGCGGCCGGCTGCCGGGCTGGACGGCGCGTGCCTTCGGCCGCATCGTGGCCTGGCAGATCGGGCGCAGCCGCGCGCGCATCGCGCACGATTTCGCGCAGGAGGCACCGGCGCACGATGGCCGCGGCACGCACCGGCTCGCGACGCCGGTGGCGGTGGCCTCGAACGACGACGTTGCGGCCGTTGCTTCGCGGGCCGCGGTCTACCTCAACCCGCACTTCAAGGACGAGGCGCTGGCCGACGGCCTCGAGCGCGGCCTGGCCGCCGCGGGCCTGGGCGCGCATTGCGTGGGCGAAGGCTATGCCGGGCGCGCGGGCTGGCAGCCGCAGGACGCCCACTGGATCGACACCGCGGCGCGCAGCGCCTTCATCGTCTCGGCCCCCGGCATGGCGGCGCTGTCGGTGGCCCAGGTCTACCGCAAGCCGATCCTGCTGCTGCTGACCGACCAGCCCGAGCAGGCGAGCAATGCCGAGCGCGCCGCGCAGCTCGGGCTGCACCATCGCGTGGTGGTGTGGCGCGGCGACGCGGCCGCGTTCGCGAGCGACGTGGCGGCCGCGGCGCGCGAGCTGGGCACGAGCACCGAGGCCACGGCCGCGCAGGGCCGCGAGGCGGCGCTCGAGCGGCTGCAGCCCTGGAGCCAGTTGCTGCTGCGCCTCGCGGCGCAACCGGCGGCGGCCGGTGCCGACGCGGCCTACCCGGCCGCGCGCCGCGCCGACTGAACGAACAGGCGCAGCATCCGGTCGAGCGCGCGCTCGGTCGGTGCCGTCGTGGTGTCGGGCTGCGGCAGCGCCGCGACATCGCCCGCGCCCGCCGGGCTCATCGACACGCGCAGCCGGCGCAAGGTGAAGCCCGAGCGCACGACCGGTTCGTCCGCGCCCTCGGCCACCTCCGCGTCGGCCGCCTCGCCCACGAAGAACTGCAGCACCAGGCACTTGCGCTGCGGCGAGGGCACGAGCTCGAACACCAGGCTGCGCCGCCACGCGCCCGAAGTGCGCTGGCCTGGCAGCATGGCGCCGTCGAGCAGCGCGACCACGCGCGTGCTCTGCGCCTCGCAGCGGTAGTCGATGCGCACGCGCAGCCGCTGCGCCGGCGCCTGGCCCTGCAGCGGATGCGCGAACACGGCCGCGGGCGGCAGCGGGATCACCAGGCAGGCCAGCGAGCCCTCGCTCCAGGTGTCGACGTCGTCGGGCTCCGACCAGCCATGGGCCAGCCACGCCGTGGCCGGATTGCCGGTGCGAAAGGCGTAGTCGCGACCGAGCACGAGTTCGGGCAGCGCCTGCAGGCCCGGGTCGCGGTCATCGAGGCCCCAGCGCGTGGAGAAGGCGCGCGCGATCGCGTCGGCGGGCCATGCGCCGGCGCCGGCCGGCGGGGCCGCGGCCTCCTCGCCGGGCGCGCTGCAGGCATCGAGCATGAAGTCGAGCGCGCCGAGCTCGGGCCCCACCGGCAGCCAGGGCGAGCAGGCCGCGGGCAGGCACTCGGGCGCGTTGCGGTCGGCGCGGATCAGCGCGCGCACGGGCTGCAGGAAGTAGCGTGCCTCGGTCAGCACGCTCGAGGACAGCCCCGCGACGAAGCGCAGGTTCTCGGCCGACAACAGCGCATAGGTGTTCTCGCGCGTCCAGGCGACGTTGGGAATGGCGCGCGCGATCGGCGCGAGGTCGTGCAGCGCGGGCTCGTAGGGATGGGGCTTCACGACCAGCAGGTCGACCTCCTGCGCCAGCGTGCGCAGCGCGCCGATCACGGCCGACGGATGCTGGCTGCGCCCGCCGCTCACCAGCGAGAGGTCGACCAGGCTCTGGCCGAAGAACAGGCCCACGCGCAGCCGCGGATCGAACAGCGCGCCTGCGCCGCGGCGCGCGAAACGGCCGCGGATCGCGGCCGCGTGGTTCCAGAACAGCTCCTCGTCGATGGCGCGCGCCTCGAGCGCGGCGCGGATGCGCGCGTCGTTGGTGCGGGCGCAGAAGTGAAGGTGCTCGGTGAAGCGGCGCGGGTCGATCTCGATGTCGAGGTAGCTCGCGCCGCCGCGGTCGATGCAGTGCTGCAGCGCCGGCGTCAGGCCCCAGCCGATCACCAGGCAGCCCGGGCCGAAGGCCGGCAGGCCCTCGAGCCCGCGCAGCGGCGCGAGGTCGGCGACGCAGGCGCGGGCCCAGCCGGCCGGCGTGGCCGGCAGGCCCAGCAGCGCCATCGCGCGCGCGACGTCGATCGTGCCGCCATGCGAGCGCGGCGCGATCTCGCGCATCGGCAGGCCGAGCCGGCCGAGCGCCGAGCCGAAGAAGCCCTGCAGGAAGCGCCGGTTGGCGGGGACGTAGTGCAGCCCGTTGTCGGACGAACGGAAGAAGTCGTCGACGAAGAGGACCTGGTGGAACCGGCGTGCGGGCATGGCGGTGGACGGTCGTTGGCTGAGGGAGCCGCCAATCTAGAAGCGCACTCTTAGCGGCCGGTGAGTCCCGCGCCAGGCGCGCGCAAAGTTCGTGCAAAGCAGCAGGCGAAGCGCGTGCCGCGTGTGAACGGCAGGCAAAGTTGCGGCGCCGGAAGGCGGCGCTCAGTCCAGCGTCAGGTTGAGCCCGCGGATCAGGCCGTCCCAGCGCTCGGACTCCTGATGCAACAGCGTGGCGAATTGCGCGGGCGTGCCGCCGACCGGTTCGACGCCATAGGCCGCGAGCTTGCGGTGCACCGAGGGATTGTGGATCGCGCTTGCGATCGCCTGCTGCAGCCGCGCCACGATCTCGGGCGGCGTGCGCGCCGGCGCCACCACGCCCACCAGCGCGGCCGCCTCGACGCCGTCGATGCCGAGCTCGGCGAAGGTCGGCACATCGGGCAGCTGCGGCAGGCGCACGCGGTCGGCGATCGCGAGCGCGCGCACGCGGCCGCTGCGGATGAAGCCCAGGCACGCGGCGAGGTCGCACATCATGGCCTGCAGCTGGCCGCCGGCCACGTCGGCCACCGCGTTGGCGGCGCCGCGGTATGGCACGTGCAGCATGCGCAGCCGGGCCTGGCGCTGCAGCAGTTCCATCGCGAGGTGGTGCGGACTGCCGGTGCCGGCCGAGGCATAGCTGATCTTGCCGGGATAGGCGCGCGCGTCCTCGAGGAAGGCGCGCGCGTCGCGCACGCCGCTGGCCGGTCCGACCAGCAGCACCAGCGGGAAGCGGCCCATCAGCGTGACCGGCGCGAAGTCGCGCTGCGGGTTGTAGCCGAGGTTGCGGTAGAGCACGGGGTTGAACACCAGCGTGCCGTTGTCGGCCGACAGCACGCTGTAGCCGTCGGCCGGCGCGCGCAGGACCTCGGCGGCGCCGAGCGAGGTGTTGCCGCCGGTGCGGTTCTCGACCACCACCGGCTGGCCGGTGTCGATCGCGAGCTGGTTGCCGACGATGCGCGTGAGGAAGTCGGAGCCGCCGCCCGCGGGGTAGGGCACGATCCAGCGGATCGGCCGGTTGGGAAATTCGCGCTGGGCCCGTGCGGGTGCGGCGCCGAGCAGCAGCGCGCCGGCCAGGCCGGCGGCACCCGCGAGCCAGGCGCGGCGATCAGGCGAGGCGGCCGATGGATCCGCCTGCGCCGATGCCACCGTTGCCACGCGTGCCGTCGCCATCGTCTCAGGGCGCGATCGGATTGCCCGGCGAGCCGAGCGCGTTGGTGCCGACGCGCGCGGGCGCCGCGGCCTCGGGGGCGCGGTAGGTGACCTGCACGGGGGCGGCGGCGGGTGGTGCCGGCGGGACGGACGCCGCCTGGCGCGCGGGATCGTTCCTGCGCACCAGCACGCCCGGCGCGCGGGCCTTGTTGACGCGCGGCGCGGCCGACACCGGCGCGGCGGCGGGCGCCGGGGCCGGCGCGGGTTGCGCGGCTTGCGCACCGCCCGTGGGCGGCAGCTCGGCCGCGACGCCGAAGCCCCCCGCGCTGCCGCCGACACCGGCCCCAACGCTGGTCACCGGACCCGGCTGCACGGCATTGGGCTTGCCCGCGTTGGGGTCGTGCAGCACCACGGTCTGGCCCACGCCGGCACCGACCGGGCCGACGCCCAGGCCCATGCCGACCGAACCCGCGACCGCGCCGCTGTTGCTGACCGCGACGCCCGCGCCGAGCGGGCCGAAGCCGGTGTTGAGGCCGACCGAGAAGTTGCCGTCCCGGGTGGCGCCGAGCCCCAGCGAGAGGCCCGGCACGATCGGGATGCCGATCTGGTAGTGGGAGCAGCCGCTCACCAGCAGCGCGAGCAGCACGCCGGCCGGAAGGCCGGCGGCCGCGAGGCGGGTGCGCGGCCGCGTGTTCACACCAGGAGCGCGTTCACGCGCCGCACGTAGGCCGCGGGATCGGCCGGCAGGCCGCCTTCGGCGAGCAGCGCCTGGTCGAACAGGATGTTCGCGAGGTCATCGAAGTGGGCCGAGCCCTCGAGCTTCTTGACCAGCGCGTGCTCGGCGTTGACCTCGAGCACCGGCTTGAGCTCGGGCGCGGGCTGGCCGGCCTGCTTGAGCATGCGCGCGAGCTGCGTGCTCATGCCGCCGTCCTGCACCACGAGGCAGGCCGGCGAGTCGACCAGGCGCGTGGTCACGCGCACGTCCTCGGCCTTGTCCTTGAGCGCTTCCTTGAGCTTCTCGAGCAGCGGCTTGAACGATTCGGCGGCCTCCTCGGCGGCCTTCTTCTCGTCCTCGTCCTGCAGCTTGCCGAGGTCGACCGCGCCCTTGGCCACGCTCTGCAGCGGCGTGCCGTCGAACTCGTTGAGGTAGTTGAGCGCCCACTCGTCGACGCGGTCGGTCATCAGCAGCACCTCGATGCCCTTCTTCTTGAAGACCTCGAGCTGCGGGCTGTTCTTGGCGGCGGCCAGCGTGTCGGCCGTGATGTAGTAGATCGCGTCCTGGCCGTCCTTCATGCGCGCCTTGTAGTCGGCGAAGCTCACGCTCACGGCATCGGTGGTGGTCGAGGCATAGCGCAGCAGCTTGGCGATGCGCTCGCGGTTGCCGAAGTCCTCGCCCAGGCCTTCCTTGAGCACGGCGCCGAACTCGGCGTAGAACTTGGCGTACTTGCCCGCGTCGTCGGCCGCCGCGGCGGCGGTCTCGGCCGCGGTCGGCGCGTTCTTGTCGACCACGTCCGTCACGGCCTCGGTCGGCTCGGGCGTGGGCACCGATTCGCCCGAGCCCACGTCGATGCGGCCCTCGCCGCTCTCGGGGCCGGTCTTCTGCTTCTTCGCCAGGTCCTCGAGCATGCCGAGCACGCGCTTGGTGCTGCCTTCGCGGATCGCCTTCACGTCGCGGCTTTCCTGCAGCAGCTCGCGGCTCACGTTGAGCGGCAGGTCGGCCGAGTCGATCACGCCCTTGACGAAGCGCAGGTAGCTGGGCATCAGCGCCTCGGCGTCGTCCATGATGAAGACGCGCTTCACGTAGAGCTTGACGCCCGCACTCTTCTCGCGGTTCCAGAGGTCGAACGGCGCCTTGGCGGGGATGTAGAGCAGCTGCGTGTACTCGGTGCTGCCCTCGACGCGGTTGTGGCTCCAGGCCAGCGGCGCCTCGAAGTCGTGGCTGATGCTCTTGTAGAACTCTTCGTACTGCTCGGTCGTGACGTCCTTCTTGGGACGGCTCCACAGCGCGTTGGCCTTGTTGACCGTTTCCCATTCGCCGGTCTTCACCATGTCGCCGGGCTGGTCGTTCTCGCCTTCCTTCCACTCCTCCTTCTCCATGAGGATCGGCAGCGAGATGTGGTCGGAGTACTTGCCGACGATCTGCTTGATCTTCCAGGCGTTGAGGTATTCGTCGGCATCCTCGCGCAGGTGCAGCGTGATGCTGGTGCCGCGCTCGGCACGCGTGATGTCGGCCACCTCGAAGTCGCCGGCGCCGCCGCTGGCCCAGCGCACGCCCTGCTCGGCGGGCAGGCCCGCGCGGCGCGATTCGACGGTGATGCGGTCGGCCACGATGAAGCCCGAGTAGAAGCCCACGCCGAACTGGCCGATGAGCTGGGCGTCGGCCTTCTGGTCGCCGCTGAGCTTGCTCACGAAGTCCTTGGTGCCGCTCTTGGCGATGGTGCCGAGGTTGTCGATCGCCTCCTGGCGCGACAGGCCGATGCCCTTGTCGGCGATGGTGATGGTGCGCGCGGCCTTGTCGAAGCTGATGCGCACGTCGAGTTCGGACTGGCCTTCGTAGAGCTCGGGATGGTCGATGGCCTCGAAGCGCAGCTTGTCGCAGGCGTCCGATGCGTTCGAGATCAGCTCGCGCAGGAAGATTTCCTTGTTCGAGTACAGCGCATGCGTGACGAGGTGCAGCAGTTGCGCGACTTCGGCCTGGAACGGGAGTTTGGTGTTGGAGGAATCAGCCATGGAAAAAAGAAAGGTCGGATCGAAAAAATTCTATGTCGGCGCGGCGGTCCGGGCTCGGCCCGGACACAGCTTTTCTACCTGGGGCAAACGGTTTTAAAAATCAACGCTCGCAACCGAGTTTTCAAGCACTCCATCACGGTTTACTACGAAAAATTCGGCAACACCCCGGAAGCCCTCGTTTTTGGTCAGCAAAAGTTACCAAAAACCACAATCATCGCCTCCGCTGCGCATGCAGCGATTCAACTCAACCGGGGCCCTCGGGGCCCAAAGGGACGGCGATGTTGTTGGATGACCAGGGAGTTGCCGTGGCCTGCCGCTGGTTGGCCCGGAATGCCGTGGCGCCGCGGGGCCGCCCGGGCGTCGGCTGCCTGGCGGCGCTGGCCTGCCTCGCGGCCGACGCGCAGACCGCGCCGCCCGCCGTGGCCGCCGAGGCCCGCATCGAGCCGATGGACCGGGCGCAGGCGCAGCAGGCGCGGCTGAGGGCCCTCGTCGAGGCGGCGCCGCAGGCCTACCAGGACCGGTTCATGAGCACCGACGAAGCCGGCGCCGCGCTCGCGGACGACATCGAAGCGACCTCCGCGCAGCCCCAGGGCTTTCGCGCCTGGTCGATCGAAAGCCGCGTCGGCTTCGGCGAGGCGAGCAGTTCCGGCGCCGGACGCCGGCGCGCGCTGGAGTTCGGCCAGCGCATCGACTACCGCCGCGAGACGCTCAACCACGGCGAGTGGCTGCTGCAGGCCGACGGCCGCCGCTGGACCGGCGACAGCGAGGCACAGGGCGGCGGCATCGGCATGCTGGGCTACGCGCAGGATGCGGGCAGCGGCCGCCTCACGCTGCGCAACCTCGCCTTTCCGCTGACGCCCAGGACCTTCGCCGACAGCGCGCTGGGCGACCTCCACAGCGAGCTCACCGCGGGCCTGGCGCGCCACTACCGGCTCTCGCTCGGCAGCAGCACGGTGCGCGGCGCCGCGCTGCGTGTGTACGACGCCGATAGCGACTGGCGCGCAGGCTTCGGCGCGCGCGGCGACCTCCGGGGCGGACCCTATCCGGGCTTCGAGCGCAGCCAGGGCACGCTCGGCTGGCTCGGCCTGACGCAGCGCGTGGGCGGGAGCGGCTTCGTCGCCGCGCAACTGAGCCGGGCGCGCGACCTCCCGACCTGGACCCTCGACCCGTTCACCGGCCAGGGCGTTGGATCGCGGCATGTCGAGAGCGGGGCCGGCGCGCTGGGCTGGGGCGGCGAGGTGGAGCGCGACGGCGACTTCCGGGCCCGCGCCACGCTGATCGGCAGCCGCACGCGCTCGCCGACGCCGGGCGTCGCCATCGGCGTTTCGCGCGGCCTGTTCGTCGAGGCCGGCGCGCGCCTGGGGGCCTACCGCCACGAGTTCGGCGCGCACGCGGCCGGGCCGAACCTCTTCTTCGGCGACCAGCTCGTGGCCGACGGCACGCGCGGCGCCTACTGGCGCGTGGACCGCGGCGGCAGCCGCCTGCACTGGGGCGCCGGACTCGAGCACGAACGCACGCGGGCCGACGCCGCCTTCGGGCTCGCGGGCTCCAGCCGCGGTGGCGCGAACGGCAACTTCCTCTACCAGTTCGACCGCCATGCCTCGGTCGGCGGCAGCCTGGGCCTGCAGCGCACGCGCTACGACGGAAGCGCGGACGCCACCATCGCCGGCAGCGACTCGCGCAGCCTCCACGCCAGCGTCTTCCACCAGCGGCGCATCCTCGACGGCCTGCGCAGCCGCTTCAGCCTGACCGTGCGGCGCAACGAACTGATCGTGCTCGGCGACCAGGCCGCCACCGGCCACGAATGGCAGTGGGAGCAGGACTGGATCGGCGCGGGCCGCGAGACGCTGCGCCCCGAATTCACCACCACGCTCGGCTACGCGCGCGACCGCAGCGGCGGCGTGCCGCGCAACTACCCCACGGCCGGCGTGCAGTTCCTGTGCTGGATCGACAGCGGCGTCCACATCGGCGGCAACCTGCGCTACACCTCGCAAAGCGGCGGCCTGCACACCAGCCGCGGGCTGTCGGGCTCGCTCACGGCCGAGAAGGCGCTCGCCCGCGGCTGGCGCCTCGGCTTCGCGGCCTCGTTCAACCAGGCGCGCGCCGCCGTGGCGCCCACCGCGAGCCTCGGCCCACGGCTGTACCGCAGCAACGACCGCAGCGCCTACGTCTACCTGCGCTGGGACGGCAGCGCGGGCACGGCCTTCCAGACCGCCGGCGTGCGCGACGCCGACGCGGGCGCCGGCGTCGGCAGCGTGGCCGGGCGCGTGTTCTTCGACGCCAACCGCGACGGCGCGCGACAGCCCGACGAAGGCGGCGCCGCCCAGGTGGAGGTCCTGCTCGACGGCCGCTACCGCGCCACCACCGACCGCGACGGCCGCTTCGAATTTCCGCTCGTGACGACCGGCCGCCACCGGCTGAGCCTGGCGCTCGACAGCGTGCCGCTGCCCTGGGGCGCGGCCGGCGACCGCGGCGTGGAGGTCAGCGTTCCGCTGCGCGGCCGGGTCGGTGCCGAGATTCCCGTGACCCGGGTGGGCGAATGAGCAGCGCGCCCCACCCGGTCCTTTCCCGCCCACCGCTGCTCTTCTTCATCCATCGAGGCCCCTCATGAAACCCAGCGCCCTTCCCCATCGCCTGCTCGCCCTCTGCGTGGCGGCCCTCTGCCTGACCGCCGGCGGCGCGGCCCGCGCCGAAAGCCAGTACGGCGCGGGCACCGGCACCATCACGGCCCAGGCCAAGGTCAACCTCAGCGTGACGGTGCCCAAGCTCATCCTGCTGCGCGTGGGCGCGGCCAACACCGCCGTCGACACGCTGCGCTGGAGCTCGGCGCTGGAGATCCCCGCCGTTCCCACGCCGGCCCTGGCCGACGCCACCAACACCGGCGTGGACTGGAACGGCGCGGCACCGGCCGCGAGCGTCGCCACCGCGGCCGGCGCCGACACGCTCACCGTCTACGCCTGGACCAATGCCGGCACCGGCACCATCCATTGCGCGCTCGGCGCCTGGAACGCCACGGGCGGCCCGGCCGACGCCAACTTCACGGTCACCGCCGAGGGCACGCTGCCGCACCCGGGCGCGAACCTGGGCGCCTGCGCCTCGACCGCGTTCCCGTCCAACACGGTGGCCACGGGCACCTGGACCTACTCGCTGGGCGGCGCGCCGGCCGGCTGGCGCGCCAACACGTACACCAACACCATCACCTACACCGCGCAAGGCATCTGATGCGCCCCCGCCCGGCCCAGGCTCCGCTCGCTGCCGCGCTGCTGGCCGCAGGCCTCGCCGCGCCCGCGGAGGCCGTCGTCACGACGGTGACCGACGTCGGCCTGGTCTATGCGATCTCGGTGCGCGTGGGCGCGGTCAGCGGCGTCGACACGGTGGCCTTCCACGTCGCCGGCAACAACGTCGGCCTGGCGCCGGCGCCGGTGGCGGGCTCGCCGGTCATCGAGGTGTCGGTCACGCCGTTCCGGCCCGCGAATTCGTCGTCCACGGCGCGGCCGGTGACGCTGCGCGTCGACTCGACGCCCGGCCTGGCCTGCCAGTCGGGCGGCTGCGGCGCCACCCTCATCCCGTTCAGCCAGATCGCCTGGACCGCCAGCAACAACGGCGCCGCCGCCACGGGCGACATCCAGAGCGGCCGCTTCGACGGCGGCGCCAACCAGCAGATCGCGAGCTTCAACGCCAACGCGACCTTCTGCTCGGCGCCGGTGCTGCTGCTGTGCCTGGGCTACACCTACCGCTCGAACGCGATCAGCGCGACGCGAATGCAGTTCAGCTACGACAACGACGTCCTCTATCCCGCGGGCAACTACCGCGGCACCGTGCGCTTCACGGCGTCGATGGAGTGAAGCGCATGCGGGCATCGATCGTCCCATGCGCCGCGCTGCTGCTGGCGCTGACGCCGCCGGCCGGCGCGAGCGTCGCACGGCTGGACGACTCGGCCTCGCCGCGCGCGCGGGTCGACACCGACTTCCGCCGCGCGCAACCGGTCGATGGCATCCGCTTCGACCTGCCGTTCGGACGCATCGACTACCGGCTCGCGACCGCGCCCTACGTCGGCCGGCGCGCGCGCATCTTCTACGTGATCCCCGCCGCCATCCCCGGCCTGCGCTCGCCCGCGGGCATGCAGCTGCAATGGCGCAGCCACGGCGCCTTCGCGAGTGCCGGCGGCCGGCCGGGCGACCGCGTGCCGGTCTGGACCGGCACCGTCGCCACCGCCTGGATGAACGAGAGCTTCGAGCTCACGCTGCGCCTCGATCCGCGCGAACTGCGGCTGCCGCCGGGGGCTGCGCTGCGCTTCGAATCGATCTTCGAAATCGAGACCCTGCCATGACCCAGCCTTGCCCCACCCACGCGCTGCGGCGGCGCGCCGCCACCTTCGTCCTGCTGCTGGCCGGCGCCGGCGGCGCGACGGCCGCGCCGTTCGAGATCGCGGTCTCACCCTCGCGCTTCGAGCTGTCGGGCCGCGGCGGCACGCGCCTGGGCCAGTCGCTGGAGCTCCACAACCTCGCGCCGGTCGCGACCGAGGTGACGGTGCGCACCATCGACTGGCACTACTCGGCCGAGGGCCGGATCAGCTACCACGACGACCTGCAGCCCGGCAGCTGCCGGCCCTGGGTGGCGCTCGAGCGGCGCAGCGTGCGGCTGCCCGCGCGCGGCAGCCGGGCCTACCGTTTCCAGATCGAGCCGCCCGCGGGTTCGCCGCGCGGCGAGTGCCGCTTCATGATCGCGATCGAAGGCAGCGAGCCCGCGCAGCAGGCGCTGATCCAGGGCGGCGGCGCCAGCCTGAGCCTGCCGGTGACGGGGCGCATCGCGGTGGCCGTGTACCTCGCGCTCGACGGCGCCGAGCCGCGGCTCGACCTGCAACGGATCGCCAGCAGCGACAGCGGCGGCCAGCGCCGCATCGCCATCACCGTGGCCAACAGCGGCGACGCGCACGGTCGCCTCGAAGGCAGCCTCGAGGCCGTCGACAGTCGGGGCCGTGCCTTCGCGCTGGTGCCCGAGGGCACGCCGATCCTGCCGGGCCAGACCCGCACGCTGGCGCTGGTGCCCCAGGGCGAAGACGGCCGCGCCGCGCCGCAGCCCGCCTATCCGGTGAAGGCCGGCGGCACGCTGGACTGGGAGGGCGGCAGCTTCAAGGTGGAGGCGACGCTCGAATGACGGCGCACATGGCCCTGCGCGGCACGATGGCGGCGGCGTGCCTCGCGCTCGTCGCTTCCGCGCGGGCCGAGACGGCCACCTCGGCGTCCGGCTTCGACGTGCCGCGCCGCGCGACGGCCAGGCTGGACTTCAGCCTCTCGATCCAGAAGTTCCTGTTCTTCGGCGTCGGCGCCAGTCCCTGGCCGGCGCAGAGCAACGCCGTCGGCACCGTGCGCTTCGTGCTCGCGCCGTCGATCCCGCCGGCCGGCGTCGCGCCCGTGGCCGGCAGCCGCAGGGCCGTGGACTGGCCCGGCGGCGCGCCGGTCTTCGCGGTCACGGCCTCGGACCACGTGCTGCCCGTCGAGGTGCGCAGCAATGCCGGTCCCATCGCCATCCGCGCCGAGGCGAGCACGCCGCTGTCCAACGGCAGCCACACCATCCCGATGTCGGAGATCACCATCGCCTCGAGCAACCCCGGCCTGCCCGCGCCGCCGGTGCCCGCCAGCGGCATCGGCGGCGCCGCGATCGTCGCGGGCACGAGCTTCTCGAATCTCGTGACGCTGCAGAAGGCCAGCTGGACCTTCGGCTATGCCAACAGCGCGAGCCGCAGCGCGGGCAGCTACAGCGGCGTGCTGCGGTTCACGGCCAGCACGCCCTGAACGCGGCCCTGAACGCGGCCCTGAACGCGGCCCTGAACGCGGGCCTCAGCGCGGCAGCGCTTCTACTTCGCGCGTCCAGCGGTCGATCAGCCGCTTGCGCTCGGCCGCCTGGCCGTACTTCTGGAAGTCGTACTTGATGAGCTTCACGCCGTCCATCGAGGGAATGCGCGGATCGGGCTTGAAGGTCTTGTTGGCCGGCGACTGCAGGCTGCCGGCCTTGGCACCGATGGACTGGCCCGCGGGGCTCATGAGCCAGTCGTAGTAGCGCTTCGCGTTCTCCTTGTTGCGCGCGCCCTTCACCAGCGCGATGCCGCCGATCTCGTAGCCCGTGCCCTCGCAGGGCGCGGCGGTCTTGACCGGAAAGCCGTCGTGGCGCCAGCGCTCGAAGCCGAAGATGAAGCTCACGCCGACCGCCACTTCCCCCTTGGCGACGTTGGGCGCCTGGGCCTGGCCGCTGCGCGTGTAGCTGGTGACGTTGCGGTGCAGCTGCTTGAGGTAGTCGAAGGCCGCGTCCTCGCCCATCTGCTGCACGAGGCCCGCGATGATGGTGTAGGCCGTGCCGCTGGTGGCCGGGTGCGAGATCTCGATCTCGCCCTTGTAGCCGGGCTTCACGAGGTCGGCCCAGCAACGCGGCTCGGGCAGCTTCTTTTTCTTCAGCAGCTCGGTGTTGAAGCCGAAGCCCATCGCGCTGGTGTAGAAGCCGCCGACCATGTTCTGCGACAGCGCGTACTGGCGCACGGCCCAGTCGTGCAGGTCGTTGATGTAGGCCGGGCGGTAGGGCTCGAGCAGGCCCTGCTCGGCCGCCTGCAGGAAGGGATCGCCGGTGCCGCCCCACCAGATGTCGGTCTTGGGATTGGCGGCCTCGGCGCGCAGCTGGGCGCCGATCTCGCCCGTGCCCTTGTGGGCCTGCAGCACCTTGATGCCGGTCTCGCGCGTGAAGGCGGCCGCCGCGGCCTCGCACCAGCCGGCGTCGGTGCTGCACAGCGCGTTGACCGTGCCCTGCGCTCCCGCGTGCGACGCGAAGGCCAGCAGGGCGGCGGCCGCGCCGAGCGCGGCGAAGGTGCGGGTGAGGGCGAAGGGGCGCATGGGGGATCTCCTCGGGGGCTGGCGCCCAGGATAGCGCCGGCGCGCGCGGGCGCCGACAGGGTTCAGTCGGTTGCCAGCAGCGGCGGAAGATGCTCGGCCAGCCAGTCGATCACCACGCGCGTCTTCAGCGGCAGGTAGCGGCTGCGCGCGCGGATCACGTGCAGCGCGAAGCCGAAGGGCCGCGGCTCGTCGAACACCCGCACCAGGGTGCCGGCCGCCAGCGCCTCGGCCGCGAGCCAGGCCGGCAGCCGCGCGAGCCCCATGCCGCCGATGGCGGCCTCGAGCAGCACCTCGGCGCTGTCGCAGCGCAACCGCGCCGGCAGCAGCACCTCGGCGACGCGATCGCCGGCATGGAAGCGCCAGGCCGAGGCCGCGCCGTCGCGCGCATAGAGCACCGCCTCGTGCGGCGGCTTCAGGTCCTCGATGCCTTGCGGACGGCCGCGCTCGGCCAGGTAGGACGGCGCGGCGCACAGCACCATCCACTGCATGCCCACGAGGCGCGCGACCAGCGCCGTGCTGTCGCCGAGATCGCCACTGCGGATCGCGAGATCGAGCCCCTCCTCCGCGAGGTCGACGAGGCGGTCGCTGAAGCCCAGTTCGAGCGAGAGCCGCGGATGCCGGCGCGCCAGCGCCAGCAGCAGCGGCCCGATCTTGAGCCGCCCGAGCATGGCCGGCATGCTGACCCGCACCACGCCCGAGGCCGTGCTGCGCGCCGCGTCGGCCAGGGCCTCGGCGGCCTCGAGCTCGGCCAGCGCATTGCGGCAGCGCTCGTAGTAGCCATGGCCCTCCTGGGTGAGGCTCTGGCTGCGCGTGGTGCGCAGGAACAGCCGCGTGTGCAGCCGCGCCTCGAGCCGCGCGATGCTCTTGGCGACCGCCGAGCGCGTGACGTGCAGGCGCTGTGCGGCGAGCGCGAAGCTGCCGGCCTCGACGGCAGCGACGAATTCCTCGATCCCTTGCAGGCGCTGGCTCATTGGCGAATTTCAGGCAACAAATCTCGGAAAATTATCCACCACCGACGCCTGATGAGCGTCAATAGCATCAGGCCTTCTTCTTTTCGCGGAGGCCCTTCATGCCCGAAACCACCCTGCGCCGCTGGCAACTTCCCGCCTACGGCCGCGCCCATCTCGAACAGGTCCGGGCGCCCTTGCCCGCGCCCGGCCCCGGCCAGATCCTGGTGCGCGTCGGCGCGGTCGCGCTCAACTACCGCGACCTGCTGATGACCGAGGACGGCATGGGCATGCCGCTCGCGCTGCCGTTCACGCCGGGCTCGGACATGGCGGGCACGGTCGAGGCGGTCGGCGACGGCGTGCGCCGCTTCGTGCCCGGCGAGCGCGTGATCAACACCTTCTGGAACGGCTGGATCGACCACCACTGGCCCGCCCATGCCGTGCCCGCGGGCGGCCCCGGGCCGGGCATGCTGGCCTCGCACGTGGTCATCGACGCCGAGGCGGCCGTGGCCGCGCCCGCGTCGCTCTCGCTGGCCGAGGCCAGCACCCTGCCCTGCGCCGGGCTCACGGCCTGGTTCGCGCTGGCCGAGCTCGGCGCGCTGCGCGCGGGCCAGACGGTGCTGATCCACGGCACCGGCGGCGTGGCGCTGTTCGGGCTGCAGATCGCGCGGCTGCATGGGGCGCGGGCCATCGTGGTGTCGGGCAGCGCCGACAAGCACGAGGCCGCGCGCGCCCTCGGCGCCAGCCACGTGCTGGCGCGCGACAGCGACTGGCCCGCCGAGGTGCGGCGCCTGACCGGCGGGCGCGGCGCCGAGCACGTGCTCGAGCTCGCGAGCGGGCCCAACCTCGACCGCTCGCTGCAGGCCTGCGCCCAGGGCGCGCGGGTGTCGGTCATCGGCATGCTCGAGGGCACGACGCTCGACGCCTCGTTCTACGGCCTCGTGCTGGGCCGCGTCACGGTGCAGGGCATCGGCGTGGGCCACCGGCGCGCGCTCGAGGACCTCGTGCGCGCCGTCGACGCCAACGGCCTGCGCCCCGCGATCGCCGCCAGCTACGGCTTCGACGCGCTGCCGCGGGCGCTCGACCACCTCGCGCGCGGCGCCTTCGGCAAGATCGTCGTGACGCCCTGAAGCCGCGCGGCCCCGGCGCCGCGCGGAAAACCGCGGCGTTTTCGTGAACAGTTGCCCGCCTTGCCCGATCCGGTGCGGGCACCCGACGCCTTCCTCTTCCTTTCCCGTTTCAGAATCCGCGCGCGCCGGGTCTCCCCGGCGTTTTCGTTGGCATCCAGAACATCAAAAGAGAGGAAATCGAACATGGAACGCAGGGACTTCAGTGCACCGCAGAAATGGACCGCCGAATTCATCGGCACCTTCTGGCTCACCTTCGGCGGCTGCGGCAGCGCGGTGCTCGCGGCGGGCTTTCCGGAACTGGGCATCGGCTTCGCGGGCGTCGCGCTGGCCTTCGGCCTCACGGTGCTGACCGGCGCCTACGCGCTCGGCCCGATCTCGGGCGGGCACTTCAACCCCGCGGTCTCGATCGGCCTCGCCGCGGCCGGGCGCTTCCACCCGGCGCAGCTCGCGGCCTACATCGTGGCGCAGCTGCTGGGCGCGATCGCCGCCGGCGGCCTGCTCTACCTGATCGCCAGCGGCAAGGCCGGCGCGCAGCTCGGCGGCTTCGCCACCAACGGCTACGGCGAGCATTCGCCCGGCGGCTACAACCTGATGTCGGCGCTGCTGATCGAGGTGGTGCTCACGGCCGTTTTCCTGGTCGTGATCCTCGGCGCCACCGGCCGCCGCGCGGCGCAGAACTTCGCGGGCCTGACCATCGGCCTGTGCCTCACGCTGATCCACCTGGTCTCGATCCCCGTCACCAACACCTCGGTGAACCCCGCGCGCAGCACCGGCGTGGCGCTGTTCGGCCCGGTCTATGCGATCGAGCAGCTGTGGCTGTTCTGGCTGGCGCCGATCGTGGGCGCCCTGATCGGCGCGCTGATCTACCGCGGGCTGCGGCTGCGCGGCAACGGCGGCAGCGGAAGCGGCGACAGCACGCACTGAACGCGCGGCGCGCAAACGACGAAAGGGGAGGCATCGCTGCCTCCCCTTTTCTCATGGCGCCGAGGCGCGGGTCGCTCAGCTGCCGGTGGCCGACTTCACCAGCGGCGCCGAGGTCGACTGGCCGATCGACTCGGTGCCGCTCGGATGCGAGGCCGCATAGGCGCCGGCCTGGATGTCCGACACCGGCGTCACCGAATTCATCGCGGGCGCGCTGGTCGACTGGCCGATGGACTCGGTGCCGCTCGGACGCGCGGCGGCCATGGCCGCTGCCTGGATGTCGGCGCTGGCGGGCGAGTTCATCTGCAGCGGGTGGTAGTCCGAACCGTCCATCTTTTCCTGGGCCGATGCGGTGATGGCGCCCGTCGCCGCGAACGCGGCGAAGGAGGCGACGGCGAGAAGCTTGAAAGAAGTGCGCATGCGTGTTCTCCTGGTCACAGGTTGTCCCCGGCCTCGTGCCGGCGCCGACGGGCGCGCGGCAGGCCTGGACGCACTCTATGCAGGCCGACTGAGGGCAGCGTGAGTAAAGAGTTACGCGAGCCTTAGCGGGCGTTGCGCGCCGCTTCGCCGACGTTCAACGAATTTCTGACATCGCTCCGCGCCGGCTGGCACGAAGGCATTCATTCATTCGCCGGCCGCGCCCACCTCGCCGTACGGAATGCGCCCCTCGCGCTCGGCCTGCGCCGCGAGCGCGCTGACGCTGTCGCGCGTGAGCCCCGGCTGCGCGCGCTCCATCGGCGGCGCGGTCTCCTGCGACAGCATCGGCGAGGCGGTCGCGGTCTGCGTGGCCTGGGCGGCGTCGCGCGCGAAGTCGGCGCGCGAGCGCTGCGACTGGAACTGCAGCGCGTGCTCGGAACCGTCGGCCTCGTCGGCCTGCGCGGCCACCATCGGTGCCAGCGCCACCACGGCGCCGGCGGCCGCGATGAGGGCGAACCGACGCGAAGAAAAGAATGCGATCTGCATGGCGAACTCCTTGAATGCGGGCTCGCGATGGCCGCGACATGCGGCCCCTCGGCCCTGGAGATCACTCTAGGCCGCGAGTCTCAGCAGGGGCTGAGCAAAAACTTCGCGGCGCGTGAGGGCCCGCTACGGCTTGTCCGCCTCGGGCTCGGCCGGCAGGTGCACGCGCGCGCGCAGGCCGCGCCCGTGCTCGCGGTTGCTGAGCTCGATGCGCAGCCCGTTGCGCTCGGCCGCGGTGCGCGCGATCGCGAGCCCCAGGCCGCTGCCGCCGGCGGCCGCGCCCGGCACGCGGAAGAAGCGGTCGAACACGCGCGCCATCGCATCGTCCGGAATGCCCGGCCCGTTGTCGAGCACGTCCACCACGCCATGGCCGTCGACCGCGTGCAGCTTCACGTCGACCACGCCGCCTTCGGGCGCATAGCGCAGCGCGTTGTCGATCAGGTTGTCGAACACGCTGCGCAGCTCGGCCGCGGGCGCGAACACCACCGGCGCGATGCTGCCCTCGAAGCCCACGTCGACCCGGCGCGCATCGGCCAGCACCATGAGCTGGCTCACGCTCTCGCGCAGCAGCACCTCGATGTCGACCGCCTCGCGCGCCGTCGCGCGGCGCGGCGCGTCCTGGCGCGAGAGGCTCAGCAGCTGCTCGATCAGGTGCTGCGCGCGCGTCACGCCGGCCTCGAGCTGCACGAAGCGCTCGGTGGCCTCGCCGGCCGGGATGTGGGCGCGCAGGTTCTCGATCTGCAGGCCGATCGCGGCCATCGGCGTGCGCAGCTCGTGCGCGGCGTCCTGCACGAAGCGGCGCTGCGTGGCGAAGGCGCTGCGCACGCGGCCCAGCAGGTGGTTGAAGGAGGCGACCAGCGGCGCGATCTCGTCGGGCACGCGCGCCAGCGGCAGGTCGGTGGGACTGCGCTCGTCCTGCGAGGCCACGTCGCGCGCCACCGCGCGCAGCGAGCGCGAGGCGGCCGAGACGATCAGCCACAGCGCGAGCAGCGCCACCGGCAGCAGCAGCGTGATCGGCAGGCCCTCGAGCAGCGCGCGGCGCAGGGCACGCCGGCGCCGGTAGTCCTCGTTCTGCAGCACCTGCACGCGCCGCTGGTCGGCATGCGTGCCGGGCTCGGCGGTGAAGGCGCGCCAGTGGGCCCAGGCCTGCGGCCCGGTGCGCAGGTCGCCGAAGCCCGGGCGCGGCTGCAGCGGCATCGGCAGGTCGGGCCAGGAGCTGCTGAGCAGCCGGCTGCCGTCGGGGCTCCAGATCTGCACCACGAAGGCGCCGCGCTCGAGCACGGCCTCGCTGTTCAGCAGGCGCGGCGTGCGCGACTGGTCGCCGCCCGCGTACGACTCGGCCACCAGCCGCATCTGGTCGTCGAGCGCGTTGTGCACCAGGTTGCCGTAGGCCAGGAACGAGAACCAGGCCGTGAGCACCGCCGCCGCGAGGTGCAGCGTGATGAGCCACAGCAGCAGCTGGGTGCGCAGCGAGCGCGGCCGGCGCCAGCCGCCCGTGCCGGCGCTCACGCGGCCACGCGCCAGCCGAGCCCGCGCACGTTGCGGATCGACTCGGCGCCGAGCTTGCGGCGCATGCCGTGGATCAGCACGTCGATCGCGTTGCTCGTGACCTCCTCGCCCCAGCCGTAGATGCGGTTCTCGAGCTGCTCGCGCGAGAGGATCGCGCCCGGGCGTTCGAGCAGCGCATGCAGCAGCGCGAACTCGCGCGCGGTCAGCGCCTCGCGGTTGCCGTTGACCACCACCTCGCGCGTCGTGAGGTCGAGCTGCAGCGCGCCGCTGCCCACGAGCGAATGCGCGGCGCCGTCGCGGCGGCGCACGATGGCGCGCATGCGCGCGAGCAGCTCGCGGAATTCGAAGGGCTTGAGCAGGTAGTCGTCAGCGCCGAGGTCGAGGCTGTGGATGCGGTCGTCGAGGCCATCGCGCGCCGTGAGCACCAGCACCGGCGTGGCATCGCCGCGTTCGCGCGCGCGGCGCAGCACCTCGGTGCCGTCCTGGCGCGGCAGGCCCAGGTCGAGCAGCACGCAGGTGTAGCCGCCGTCGCCGAGCGCGCTCTGCGCGAGCTCGCCGTCGCGCACCCAGTCGGCCGACCAGCCCGCGCCCTCGAGCGCCTGTTTCAGGCTGCGCCCGATCATTTCATCGTCTTCCACCAGCAGAACGCGCATCGCAGCGACTCCTCATTTCACGCAGAAAGCGCCGCACCGCCCCGCGGCACGGCCGTGCGCCAGGGGGCATCGGGTCCGGGCCGCAAGGTAGCACGCGAACGGGATGATCGGTAGTGCCTGCGCCGCGGCGCAGACTAAGGGCGAATACTTAGACGGTGCTTAGGCGCCGGGCGCGCCGAAGGGGTCAGGCGCCGCTCAGGCAACGGGCCGCGCGACGCGCACCGCATGGCGTTCGCCGGGCGCCTCGGCCGCGAAGGCCAGCAGGCGCAGCGCCTCCTGCTCGGCGCCCTCGCGCCCTGCCCTGGGCCAGCGCGCGAAGGGTTCGAGCACGGCGGTGGCGGCGCCCTTCGCACGCTCGATCTTCCAGGTGCCCGCGACGAAGCCGTCGATCAGCACCGTGCCGCGCACGATGCCGTTGACGGTGAACACGCGCGGGCGATGCGCCTCGTCGAGCACGCGAGCGCGGTCGTCGTGCGCGAGCAGCAGGTTGTCCCATTCGGCGAGCAGGCGCGGCGGCGCGGGCGTCGCTTCGTCGGGACGCGGCGCGCGCGGCAGGTCGAACAGGGTTTCGCCGTGCGGGCCCTCGAAGCGGCGCAACCGCGCACCAAGCCGCTCGGCCACGGCCTTCCAGCCCGTGAGGCCCGACCATGCGCCGGCATCGGCCAAGGTCGCGGGACCTAAGGCGGCGAGGTAGCGCAGCAGCAGGTCGTTCTGCGTGGCACTGCCCTCTTCTTCCTCGTTCTTGCCGAGCCAGCTGCCGAGGCGCTGCAGCAGCGCGTTCTGGTGCGAATTCCAGCTGCCCGCGGGCGGCAGGTGCACCAGCGGCAGGTTGTTGCGGATCAGGCCGGCGAGCGAGGCCGGCTCGCTGCGCGGCCAGCGTTCGAGCAAGGCCTGGCCGAGCTCGGTGCTGGTGCGTGCGCGCTCGTCGAGCAGTGCGCGGCCCATGGCCAGCGCCTGCGCACGGTCGACGCCTTCGAGCGCGCGCTTGTGATTGCCCAGCAGGCCGCGCTGATGCGCCGCATCGAGCAGCGGCCGCCAGGCCAGCGCATCGCGCGCGCTCACCAGGTGCAGGGTCGCGCGCATCATCGACAGGCGCACCACGCGGCGCCGGCGCAGCGCCTCGGTCAGGGCTTCGCGCGGGAACTCCTCGAGCCGGCTCCAGAGGCCGACGTAGGGCGGATTGGGTGCCTGCGCCTGCAGCCCCGCGAGGCGCTCGATGGCCTGCGCCACCGGCAGGCGCTGGCGCGCCAGCAACATCTGCCGCGCCAGCGTGGCGCGGTTCAGCGCGCGCAGGCTCAGAACTTCTCGTGCGGTGCCAGATAGCGCCATTGACCCAGCGGCAGGTTGCCGAGCATGACCTTGCCGATGCGCACGCGCTTGAGCCCCACCACCTTGAGGCCGACCAGCTCGCACATGCGGCGGATCTGGCGCTTCTTGCCTTCGGTCAGCACGAAGCGCAGCTGCTCGGGGTTCTGCCATTCGACGCGCGCGGGCTTGAGCGCCTGGCCGTCGAGGCTCAGGCCATGGCGCAGCTTGGCGAGCATCGCGGGCGGGAACACGGCCTGCACATTGGTCGTGACCGGGTCGTCGTCGTCCATGCGCACCAGCTGGCCGGTGGGCGCGGGCTGGCCCAGGCCGTGGTAGGCCACGCGCACCAGGTACTCCTTCTCCATCGTCGAGTCCTCGCCGATCAGCTGGCGCGCGACGCGGCCGTCCTGCGTCATCACCAGCAGGCCGATGGAATCGATGTCGAGCCGGCCGCAGGGCGCGAGGCCGCGCAGCTGCTGCGGGTTGAAGAAGAAGCGCGCGTTGTCCTCGGCCCAGCGGTTGGCGGGCGTGAACAGCGTGACCGCGGGCTCGTGGCCGTCCTCGGCCTGGCTGCTGACGTAGCCGATGGGCTTGTTGATGAGGATGGTGACCTGGTTGGCCTGCTGGCCCTTGGCCGCCTTGTCGATCTCGATGCGGTCGGCGGGCGTGACCTTGACGCCCATCTCGGCCGGCTTGCCGTTGACCTTGACCCAGCCGTTGGCGATCCATTCGTCGGCCTCGCGGCGCGAGCAGATCTTGAGTTCGGCCATGCGCTTGTTGAGCCGCATGGGGCCGTCGGCCGAGGCCTGCGCGGACTGCGGCGCGGGTGCGCGGCGAAAGGAGGACGGACCGTTGGAAGGAGGAGGCGCGGGCATGGCCGATTATCGCCAGCGCGCAAGTCGTAAGCCTTTTGTCCGGCTTGCGCCGCCTGCGAGGCTGGTGCTATCGTGGCGGCAAGCGCGAGTTGATCGCGCCCTTTTTGGGGGATTCCCAAATGAGCACCACACGCAAATACCACTACGCCATCGTCATCGGGCGCTTCCAGCCCGTCCACTTCGGTCACCAGAGACTCATCGAGGAAGCCGCCCGCGCGGCCGATCGCGTGATCGTGGTGGTCGGCTCCGACCGCACGCCGCGCAGCGTCAAGAACCCCTTCACCTTCGACGAACGCGAGCGCATGGTGCGCGCCTGCCTGCGCGGCGGCGACCAGATGCGCGTGAGCGTGGTCGGTGTCGGCGACTCGCCCTACAACGACCAGCTGTGGATCGCGTCGATCCAGTCGGCGGTCGAGCGGCTGATCGTGCAGGACGGCCTCGCGCCCGCGCAGGCCAGGGTGGCGCTGGTGGGGCATCTCAAGGACGCCTCGAGCTACTACCTCAAGCTGTTCCCGCACTGGGAGTTCGTGGGCCAGCACAACGTCGAGAGCCTCAACGCCACCGACGTGCGAAAGCTCTACTTCGATCCCGAGAACCGCGGCCAGCTCGCGCGCGCCGATCTGCCCGAGGGCAGCGCGGCCTTTCTCGAACGCTTCGCATCGACGGCCGACTATGCCGAGCTCTGCGAGGAGCGCGCCTTCCTCGCCGACTACCGCGACAAGTACCGCTACGCGGGCAGCGACTTCCCGCCGATCTACACCACGGTCGACGCGGTGGTGGTCGAGGCCGGCCACATCCTGATGGTGCAGCGCAAGTTCCATCCGGGGCGCGGCACCTGGGCGCTGCCCGGCGGCTTCGTGGGCCAGCAGGAGCGGCTGCTCGATGCGGCGGTGCGCGAACTCAGGGAGGAAACCCGCCTCAAGGTGCCGGTGCCCGTGCTCCACGGCAGCATGAAGGGCAGCCATGTGTTCGACGCGCCCGAGCGCTCGCAGCGCGGCCGCACGATCACGCACGGCTTCTTCTTCGAGCTCGCGCACAACCAGTGGACCGGCCTGTCGGACGTGCGCGCCGACGACGACGCGGCCGCGGTGCGCTGGGTGCCGATCGCCGAATTCCTCGGCATGCAGGAGCGGGTCTACGAAGACCACTTCTTCATCGCCAATCATTTCCTGGGTGGCCTGGGCAAGTCCTGAGAGAACTGGCCCGCGCCTTGTCTGCAAGTACGGCCCCGGTTGACGGGTGCCATCGTGAAAGGAGCTTTCACATGAACCGCGCGCTCTCTCCCTCCCTCGGCAGCAACCTGCTGCTGCGCACCGACTCCTACAAGGTGTCGCACTGGATGCAATATCCGCCCGGCACGCAGACGGTGTTCAGCTACATCGAGTCGCGCGGCGGGCTCTTCAGCCATTCGCTGTTCTTCGGGCTGCAGGCCTATCTGCGCGAATACCTGCAGACGCCGGTGACGCGCGACGACGTGGACGAAGCCGCCGCGCTGATGGCGGTGCACGGCGAGCCCTTCAACCGCGAAGGCTGGCTGCGGCTGATCGAGAAGCACGGCGGGCTGATGCCGGTGCGCATCCGCGCGGTGCCCGAGGGCAGCGTGCTGCCGGTGCACAACGTGCTCGCGACGATCGAGAACACCGACCCCGAGTTCTTCTGGGTCACGAGCTTCCTCGAGACCGAGCTGCTGCGCGCGATCTGGTACCCGACCACAGTGGCGACGGTATCGGCCGCGGCCAAGACCACCCTGCTGCGCTACCTCGAGGCCACCTGCGACGATCCGCAGGGCCAGATCGCGTTCAAGCTGCACGACTTCGGCGCGCGCGGGGTCTCGAGCCTCGAATCGGCGGCGCTCGGAGGGATGGCGCACCTGGTCAACTTCATGGGCACCGACACGCTGAGCGCGTTGCTGGCCGCGCGCCGCTACTACGACTGCGACGTGGCGGGCTTCTCGATTCCCGCGGCCGAGCACAGCACCATCACGGGCTGGGGCCGCGAGCACGAGGCCGATGCCTACCGCAACATGGTGGCGCAGTTCGGCAAGCCGGGCGCGATCTTCGCGGTGGTGAGCGACAGCTACGACATCTTCAACGCCTGCGCCCGCCTGTGGGGCGATGCGCTGCGCGAGGAAGTGATCCGCTCGGGCGCGACGCTGGTGGTGCGCCCCGACTCGGGCGACCCGGCCGAGACGACGCTGAAGGTGGCGCAGATCCTGGCCGAGCGCTTCGGCACGACCACCAATGCCAAGGGTTTCCGGGTGCTGAACAACGTGCGCATCATCCAGGGCGACGGGGTGACACTCGATTCGTTGCGGCTGTGTCTCTCGAACTTCTTCCACAACGGCTTCTCGGCCGAGAACATCGCCTTCGGCATGGGTGGCGGGCTGCTGCAGCAGGTGAACCGCGACACCATGCAATGGGCGATGAAGTGCTCGGCGATGCAGGTCGATGGCGAATGGCGCGACGTCTACAAGGCGCCCGTGGGCGACACGAGCAAGACCTCGAAGAAGGGGCGGCTGGTGCTGGCTTCTTCCGTCGATGGCGAAGTGCGTACGCAACGTGCCGAGCAAGTTCTGGAGCCTGGGCAGGTCGATCTGCTCGAGACTGTGTATGAGAACGGGCGGATCGTTCGTGAAAGCAGTTTCGAAGGGATACGTGGACTTGCCGCTTCTGGCGTTGGAAGGTTGGTGACTTCTCGGGCGCCGCTCTGAGGTTTTTGGGCCGGGGGCGCGTGCACAGGGCATCGGGCACTTCCCTCCGCGAATGTCCCCCGCCCTTCGGGCTCCTCCTTTATTTCGCTGCGGGAAGCACCCGACACCCTGTGCACGGAGGCGCAGCGGGGGTGCGGGCGGTTCAACGACCATTGCGTCCAGGCTCACGTCGATGGGGTACTCCCCGCAGCGAAATAAAGGAGGAGGCCGAAGGCCGGGGGACATTCGCGGAGGGGAGTACCCCATCGACGTGAGCCCGCCCCGAACCGTGGAACGCCCGTCAGTGAGCCCTCCCCCAACGCCTCGAATCCGATTCCCGCACTGCCACAAGCCCTAGCCATAATCCGCGCAGACCGCCGAACACATGACCAAACTCCTGATCCTCAGCGTGAGCGCGGGCAACGGCCACGTGCGGGCCGCCCAGGCCCTTGCCGCCACCGCCCAGGCCCTTGCCGCCACCGCCCAATCCCTCGACCCGCCCTGCCCGGCGGTCCACATCGACGCCATGGCCCACGTGCCCGCGGGCTTTCGCAAGGTCTACACCGACTGGTACATCCAGCTCGTGAACCGCGCGCCCGAGCTCTGGTCGTACCTGCACCAGCGCACCGACACCACGCCGCACCACGCGCCCTCGCAGCGCATGCGCCGCGGCATCGAGCGGCTGAGCACCGTGGCGCTGGTGCGCGAGATCCGGCGCGAGCAGCCCGATGCGGTGATCTGCACCCACTTCCTGCCGGCCGAGCTGCTGATGCGCGAGCGCAATCGCGGGCGCATCGAGTATCCGGTGTGGCTGCAGGTCACCGACTACGACCTGCACAACATGTGGCTGGTGCCGGGCATGACCGGCTACCTCGCCGCCACCGAGGAGGTCGCGTTCAGGCTGCGCGCGCGCGGCATCCCGCCCGAGCGCATCCACGTCACCGGCATTCCCGTCATGCCCGCCTTCTCCGAACCCGATGCGCTGGAACGCGACGCCTGCGCCGCCGCGCTCGGCCTCGATCCCGCGCGACCCGTGCTGCTGATGGTCTCGGGCGGCGCCGGCGTAGGCGACCTCTCGAGCATGGTCGAGCGCGTGCTCGCGCTCGGCGACGGCGACGAACCCGGCGGCCGCTTCCAGGTGATCGCCGTGGCCGGCCGCAATGCCGAGATGCACGGCCGGCTGCAGGCCCTCGCCGCGCGCCACCCGGGCCGCGTCGTGGCCGTGGGTTTCACCAACGAGATGCACAAGCTCATGGCCGCGTCCGACCTCGTCGTCACCAAGCCCGGCGGCCTCACGGTCTCCGAATGCCTCGCGCTCGGCAAGCCCATGCTGCTGATCTCGCCGATCCCCGGCCAGGAGGAACACAACGCCGGCTTCCTGATGGAGGAAGGCGCGGGCTGGCTCGCCTACGACGCCATCGGCCTCGAGTACAAGGTCGCGCGGCTGATGGCCGATCCGGCCAAGCTCGCCCACATGGCCCAGCGCAGCAAGGCGCTGGGCAAGCCACGGGCCGCGCGCGCGGTGCTCGATCGCGTGCTGGGGCCCTCGGCATGAGCTGGAGAAACGAAGACAAGCCCACCGTGGGCCGCACGCTCGTGTACCTGGCCTGGGTCGTCACCATGGCCTTCTTCTTCGCCAACGCCGAGATCCAGATCGAGGGCGGCGCCGGCTGGGCCACCTCGCTGCCGACCTGGCGCATCGAGAACAGCATCTGGCTCGACATCTTCTGGGGTGGCCGCGCGATGACCGGCTACCACGCCTGGGTCTTCACCTTCATGGCGCTGGTGTTCTTCTCGCCGCTGGCCTTCTCGGGCCGCTGGAAGCTGCGCGACTGGGGCCTCGCGCTCGCGGGCCTGATCCTGTTCTGGGTCTGCGAGGACTTCCTCTGGTTCCTCATCAACCCCGCCTTCGGCTGGGACAACTTCAACCCCACCAAGGCCTTCTGGCACAAGCACTGGGTGTGGGGCGCGCCGGTCGACTACTGGGGCGGCCTCGCGGTCGCCGCGCTGATCCTGGTGCGCCGGCACTGGCCGCGGCGATGAGCCGCGCGAACATCGTGCGCCGCGTGCGCGAGGCCCGGCGGGCGCAGCGCGAGGCGCAGGCCGCGCCCGTGGAACGTCCCGGCCACTGGGCCGATCCGCTCGAAGCGCTGGGCGTGGAGAACCTGCACCGCCTCACGCCCACGCTCTACCGCAGCGCCCAGCCGCGCGCGAAGGACGTGGCGGCGCTGCAGTCGCTCGGCATCCGCACCGTGGTCAGTCTGCGTTCCTTCAACGACGACCGCAAGGTGTTCGCGGGCCATGGCATGCGGCTGGTGCGCGTGCCGATCAACACCTGGGACATCGACGACGCGAAGGTGCAGCGCGCGCTGCGCGCGATCCTCGCGGCCGAGCACGACGGGCCGGTGCTGATCCACTGCATGCACGGCGCCGACCGCACCGGCGTCGTCTCCGCCGTCTACCGCATGGCGCTGCAGGGCTGGGACAAGGAGGCCGCGCGCCAGGAGATGCTGCGCGGCGGCTACGGCTACCACACGCTGTGGCGCAACATCCCGCGCTACATCGAGCGCGTGGACCCCGAGAAGATGCGCCACGCGCTGGCTCAGGCACCGGCCGTGCCGACGATTCCAGGGCTGTCCTGAAGGCGCCAGCAGGCTTCGCGGCCCGCTCCTATACTGGCCCGCGCCGGCCCCGGGCGGCCGGTCGCACCCACCTTCCGCACACGCTTCATCCGCTTCACAAGGGGCATCCGCCATGGCACTCCAACTGCGCTCGCTCGTCCGTTCGAACGGCGAACTCGAACTCTCGCTGCACGACGAACCCATCCCCGAACCGCAGGCCCACGAGGTCGTGATCCGCGTCGAGGCTTCGCCGATGAACCCCTCGGACCTCGGCCTGCTGTTCGGTGCCGCCGACATGGCGACCGCCAAGGCCTCGGGCAGCGCCGAGCGCCCGGTCGTCACCGCGACCGTGCCCGAACGCGCGCGCCCCGCGATGGCGGGCCGGCTCGACCAGTCGATGCCCGTGGGCAACGAGGGCGCGGGCACGGTCGTGAAGGCCGGTTCGTCGCCCGAGGCACAGGCCCTGCTCGGCAAGACCGTGGCCGCGATCGGGGGCGCCATGTACTCGCAGTACCGCGCGGTGGCCGTCGCGCAATGCCTCGAGCTGCCCGAGGGCACCGCGCTGGCCGATGGCGCTTCGTGCTTCGTCAATCCGCTGACCTCGCTCGGCATGGTCGAGACCATGAAGCGCGAAGGCCACACCGCGCTGGTCCACACGGCCGCCGCCTCCAACCTCGGCCAGATGCTCCACAAGATCTGCCAGAAGGACGGCATCGCGCTCGTCAACATCGTGCGCAAGCCCGAACAGGAAGCACTGCTGCGCGGCCTCGGCGCGAAGTACGTCTGCAACGCCGCCTCGCCCACCTTCCTCGAGGATCTCACGCAGGCCCTGGTCGAGACCGGCGCCACCCTGGCCTTCGACGCCACCGGCGGCGGCAAGCTCGCGGGCCAGATCCTCGGCTGCATGGAAGCGGCGCTCAACCGCACCGCCAAGGAATACAGCCGCTACGGCTCGACCACGCACAAGCAGGTCTACATCTACGGCGGCCTCGACCGCGGCCCGACCGAGTTCGTGCGCAACTTCGGCATGGCCTGGGGCATGGGCGGCTGGCTGCTGTTCCCGTTCCTGCAGAAGCTCGGCGCCGAAGGCACGCAGCGCCTGCGCGCACGCGTGGTGGCCGAGCTCAAGACCACCTTCGCGAGCCGCTACACGCGCGAGGTCTCGCTGACCGAGGCGCTGCAGCTCGATGCGATCGGCGTCTACGGCAAGCAGGCGACGGGCGAGAAGTTCCTGCTCAAACCCAACAAGGGCATCGCGGCCTGAGATAGACAAAAAAAGGGCGACCCTCGCGGGTCGCCCTCCGGGGCCGTCAGCTCTTCACGAGCCCGGCCATCTCGCCCGCGGGCGCCACGGCGTAGTGGTCGAACTGCATCGCGTACTGCGCGCGGCCCGAGGACAGCGCGCGCAGGTTGCCGATGTAGCCGAACATCCGCGCCAGCGGCACATGGGCGTCGACCACGATCGCGTTGCCGCGCATCGCCTGACCGCGCACCATGCCGCGCCGCCGGTGCAGGTCACCGATGCAGTCGCCCACGTATTCGGCGGGCGTGGTCACTTCCACGGCCATCACCGGCTCGAGCAACTGCGGTCCGGCCTGCGCCGCCGCCTCGCGGAAGGCCGCGGCGGCCGCGAGTTCGAAAACCATCGCCGTCGAGTCGCGCTCATGGTGGCTGCCGTCCAGCAGCGTGGCCACGAAGTCCACGCAGGGATAGCCGGCCAGCACGCCCGACTGCGCGGCACGGCGGATGCCGGCCTCGATCGCGGGGATGAACTCGCGCGGGATCGCGCCGCCCACCACCCGGTTCTCGAACGCGATGCCCTCGCCGCGCACGCGCGGGGCGATGCGCAGCGTCAACTCCGCGAACTGGCCGAGGCCGCCGTTCTGTTTCCTGTGCACATGGTGCACCTCCTTTTCCTTCGATACCGTTTCGCGGCAGGCGACCTGGGGCCGTCCCACCGACACTTCGACGCCGAAGCGTTCGCGCAGCTTCTCGATCGAGACCTCGAGCTGCAGCTCGCCCATGCCCGACACGATGGTCTGGCCCGACTCGGCGTCCTGCCGCAGCCGCAGGCTCGGGTCTTCCCGCAGCAGCACCTGCAACGCCTTCGACAGCGCCTGCTGGTCGGCACGCGCCTTGGGCTCGATCGCGACGTGGAGCACGGGCTCGGGCACGCCGATCTGTTCGAGCTGCACCGGATGATTCCGGTCGCACAGCGTGTGGCCGGTCAGCGTGTCCTTCAGCCCGACGATGCCGGCGATGTCGCCGGCCACCAGTTCGTCGCGTTCGATGCGGTCGCCCGCCTGCACCTCGTACAGCCGCGCCGCGCGTTCGATGCGGCCGGTGGTGGCGTCGAGCATGCTGTCGCCGCGCCGCAGCCGGCCGCTGTAGACACGCACGAACACCATCGCGCCATGGTCGTCGCTGGCCACCTTGAACGCCAGCGCCGCGAACGGCGCCTGCGGGTCGCAGGGCAACGCCACCTCGCCGGGCTTCGGCAGCCAGTCGACGATGGCGTCGAGCAGCGGTTCCACGCCGCGGTTGCGGAAGGCCGAGCCCGCGAGCACGGGCACGAAGGCACCGGCCAGCACGCCCTTGCGGATGCAGTCGCGCAGCACCTCGGCCGGGAGCGCCTCGCCGTTCAGGTAGGCCCCCATCGCGGCCTCGTCCTGCTCGACGGCGAGTTCCACCAGCCGCGCGCGCTGTTGCAACACGGTGGCCATCAGCTCGGCGGGCACCTCGGTCACGCGGTACGGTTGGCTCGCATCGTCGAGGTCCCAGACCAGCGCGCGCAGGCCCAGCAGGTCGACCACGCCGCGAAAGTCGCCTTCCGCGCCGATCGGCCACTGCACCGCCACGGCCTTCACGCCCAGGCGTTCCTCCATCATCGCGACCACGCGCGCGAAGTCGGCGCCCAGGCGGTCGAGCTTGTTGACGAAGGCGATGCGCGGCACGCGATAGTGGTCCGCGAGGCGCCAATTGGTCTCGGTCTGCGGCTCCACGCCGGCCACGCCGTCGAACACGACCACGGCCCCGTCGAGCACGCGCAGCGAGCGGTTCACCTCGATGTTGAAATCGATGTGGCCGGGCGTGTCGATCAGGTTGATCTGGGTCGCGTTCCACTGCAACGTGGTGGCGGCGCTGCTGATGGTGATGCCGCGCTTGCGCTCCTGCGCATCGAAGTCCATGCGCGCGGTGCCGCGGCTCACGTCGCCGATGCGATGGCTCTCGCCGGCGTAGAACAGGATGCGTTCGGTGGTGGTGGTCTTGCCGGCGTCGACGTGGGCAATGATGCCGATGTTGCAGGTTTCTGGGTGTGTGGGTCATGGCGAATCTTTCTTTCTCTGTCTCGAAGCACGGCTTCGAGAGCCTGGTGGGCATGTGCCGGCCCCCAGGCGAAAAGGATTCGCCTGAGGGCTAGCGACGAACGGTGTCGTGCAATCTGCTGATGCGGCGGCCGGAGCCCGGGCGCACGGAAGCCACGCTCCGGCGGAGGCGAATCGTGGCGATCAGCTTGTCGTAGGTACGCATGGCGATGAAGAAGTGAGAGGCGGAAAAGACAAAACCCCGGAGGACGGGCCTGCCGGGGTTTTCAGTACCGGAAGGCGCAGCGCCTTCCGAACGCGATCGAAGGCGATGTCAGGTGGCGGTGAGGCCGGCTTCGATGGCTTGGGTGAATTTCATGGTGGGGCGGATTGTGGGTGTGGCTGGTTGGGAAGACAAGGCTTGTCGTGTGCTTGTTGGGAAGAAGCCACTACGGGCTGGGGCGGGCACGCGCCGACGGGGTACTCCCCTCCGCGAATGTCCCCCGGCCTTCGGCCTCCTCCTTTATTTCGCTGCGGGGAGCACCCCATCGACGCGCGCCAGACGCGCAGCGCCTGATCGGCCGGCACCATCCGAGCGCCTCCGTGCACAGGGCAGCGGGTGCTTCCCGCAGCGAAATAAAGGAGGAGCCGAAGGCGGGGGACATTCGCGGAGGGAAGTACCCGCTGTCCTGTGCACGCGCCCCCACCCGTCATCGACAAAGAGCTACACGACCAGCCGATACCCCACCGCAGTTTCCGTCAGCAGATGCCGCGGCTGCGCCGGATCGTCCTCGAGCTTCTGCCGCAGGTGCCCCATGTAGATCCGCAGGTAGTGGCTCTGGTCCGTGTGCGACGGTCCCCAGACCTCGCGCAGCAACTGGCGCTGCGTCAGCACGCGTCCCGCGTTCGAGGCCAGCACCGACAGCAGCCGGTACTCGGTCGGCGTGAGATGCACCTCCGCGCCCGCGCGGCGCACGATGCGCGCGGCGCGGTCGAGTTCGATCTCGCCGAAGCGGAACAGCGCCTCGGGCGCCTCCTCGCTGCTGGCCGCGCGCGGGCGGCGCAGGTTGGCGCGCACGCGTGCGAGCAGCTCGCCGGTGCCGAAGGGCTTGGTCAGGTAGTCGTCGGCGCCGGCGTCGAGCGCGGCGATCTTGTCGGACTCGTCGCTGCGCGCCGACAGCACGATGATCGGCACCGCCGACCAGCCGCGCACGTCGCGGATCAGCGAGGTGCCGTCGCCGTCGGGCAGGCCCAGGTCGAGCACCAGCAGGTCGGGCTGGCGCGTGCCGGCCGCGGCCAGGCCCTCGCGCAGCGTGCCGGCCTCGTGCACCACCCAGCCCTCGGCCTCGAGCGCGCCGCGCACGAAGCGGCGGATCTGCGGCTCGTCCTCGATCACGATGGCGGTGGGCACTGGCATGGGTTGGGTCAGAGAGGGGCTTCGGCCGGTTCGGGCGGCTCCCGGCGCGGGAGCGTGACCGTGAATTCTGCACCGCCGCCGCGCGCGTTGGCGGCCACGATCTCGCCGCCATGGGCGCTCACCACCGCCTTGCAGATCGCCAGGCCCAGCCCCACGCCCGGCGTGGCCGACTCGACCTCGCCGCGCGTGAACTTGTCGAACAGCTTCTGCTCGTGGCCCAGCAGCGCCGCCGGCAGGCCCGGGCCGTGGTCGCGCACGCTCAGCACCAGCGTGCCGGGCTCGGCGCGCGCGCCGACCACGATCGGCGGCGCGCCGTACTTGGTGGCGTTCTCGAGCAGGTTCACCAGCACGCGCTCGATCAGCACCGCGTCGAACTCGACCAGCGGCAGCCCGGCATCGAGTGCGGTCTGGACCACGGTGGTGCCGAGCGCCGTGCGCGCCGCGCGGATGGCCGAGCCCACCACCTCCTCGACCGACTGCCAGTCGCGCCGCAGGTTGACCGCGCCGCCCGCGATGCCGCTCTCGAGCCGCGCCATGTCGAGGAGGTTGTTGACCAGCGCATGCAGCTCGTGCGCCTGCGCGACGATCGCGCGCGCCGCCTCGGCGTGCTCTTCCGCCGGCAGCGTCTGCAGCGATTCGGCCAGCGCGATCAGCGCGGTCAGCGGCGTGCGCACGTCGTGCGAGATCGCGCCCAGCAGCGCGTTGCGCAGCCGCTCCGATTCGATCTCGACCACCGCCTGCTGCGCCACCTCCACGTAGTGCACGCGCTCGAGCGCGATCGCGATCTGCCGCGCCAGCGTGTCGAGCTGCTGCGCCTGTTCGGGGATCAGCAGCCAGCGCGGCTGCGCCGGCTCGAGCGCGAGCACGCCGCGCACGCGCATCGGCGCCTGCAGCGGCACGTAATGCCAGGGCTGCGCGGCCAGCGTGGCGGTGGCGAGGCCCGCGCTCTGGCCGTGGCGGAAGGCCCAGTCGGCCACCTGCGCGTCGAAGCCCGGCGGCGGATCGGCCGGCGCCACCAGCTGGTCGGCGGCATCGGTCACCAGCACCAGCGCATGGCCGCCGAAGTGGCCCTGCACCGCGGCCGCGCCGAGCGTGACCACCTGCGTGCTCTCGAGCGCGGCCGAGAGTTCGCGCGTGAGCTCGAACAGCGAGCGCGCGCGGCGCTCGCGGCTGGTCGACACGCCGGCCGCGAAGCGCAGCCCGGCCGTGAGCTGGCCCACCAGCAGGCCCACGCCCAGCATGATCGCGAAGGTCAGCACGTACTGCACGTCGCTGACCGCGAACGACAGCCGCGGCGGCACGAAGAAATAGTCGAAGGCCGCGACGTTGAGCAGCGCCGCCAGTGCCGAGGGCCCGCGCCCGAAGCGCATCGCCACGCCCACCACGCCGAGCAGGAACAGCATCACGATGTTCGACAGCTCGAGCACCCCGGTCAGCGGCGTGCACAGCAGCGTGAGCGCCACGCTGGTGGCCGCGGCCCAGGCATAGCCGGGCCAGTGGATCGGCGCCTTCTCGTGGTCGTCGCTGTCGATGCGCGCCCCCGCCACGCCCAGCGGCGAGCGCGACAGCCGGCGCGCGCTGTCGGCGCGGCCCACCTCGAGGATGTCGAGCGCCGGCGCCAGCTGCGCGAGCGCGCGCGCCAGCGGCACCTGCGCCGCCAGCCACAGGCGGCGCCAGCCGATGGCGGCCTCGGCGCGCCCGAGCACCAGCGTCGCGCAGTTGAGCCGGCGCGCCTGCTCGGCGAGCTGCTCGGCCACGTCGGAGCCGGTGAGCACCGCGGTGGCAGCACCCAGTTCCTCGGCCAGCTTCAGCACCGCGAGGATGCGGTCGCGCTCGGCCGCGGCCAGCCGCTGCAGCCGCGGGGTCTCGACATACACCGCATGCCAGCGCACGTTGAGCTGGCCCGCGAGCCGCGCGGCGGTGCGCACCGTCTGCGCCGCGCCCTCGTGCGGACCCACGCACGCGAGGATCGCGCCCGAGGTGTTCCAGGCCTGCAGGCCGGTGCCCTTGCCGTTGCCGCCGGCGCCCGGGCCCGACTGCTCGATGCGCCAGCCGCGCACGTCGTCCTCCACGTGCTCGGCGGTGCGGCGCAGTGCGATCTCGCGCAGAGCGATCAGGTTGCCCTTGCGGAAGAAGTTCTGCGCCGCGCGCTCGGCCTGCTGCGGCAGGTAGACCTTGCCGGCCGCGAGCCGCGCCGTGAGCTCGTCGGGCGTGACGTCGACCAGCACCACCTCGTCGGCCTCGTCGAGCACCGAGTCGGGCACCGTCTCGTGCACCCGCACACCGGTGATCGCGCCAACCGTTCCGTTGAGGCTCTCGAGATGCTGCACGTTGAGCGCCGACCAGACCTCGATGCCCGCGGCCAGCAGCTCCTGCACGTCCTGCCAGCGCTTGGCATGGCGCGAGCCGGGCGCGTTGGTGTGGGCCAGCTCGTCGACCAGCAGCACCGCGGGCCGGCGCGCCAGCGCGGCATCGAGGTCGAACTCGGCCAGCGTGCGGCCGCGGTAGGCGATCTCGCGCAGCGGCAGCGCATCGAGCCCCGCCAGCAGCGCGGCGGTCTCGCCGCGGCCGTGGGTCTCGACCACGCCGATCAGCAGGTCGCGCCCGGCCTTGCGCTCGCGCTGCGCGGCGCTCAGCATGGCCCAGGTCTTGCCCACGCCGGCGCTGGCGCCGAAGTAGATGCGCAGCTTGCCGCGCCGCGCACGTGCCTCGTCGCTGCGCAGCTGGGCGAGCAGCGCGTCGGGGTCGGGGCGGGACAGGTCGCTCATGCAAAGCGCAGGTTAGCGCATCGATTCACCGCGCGGAACCGTCCCTGCGCCGCGCGCGATGCTCGTGGCGCCGCGCGGTGCGCGACAGCACCAGCCAGGCGAAGCCCAGCGGCACGAACAGCGCCGCCAGCGCGAGCAGCGCATGGAGCCAGTCAGTGGCCATGGCGCGCTCCGTCATCGAGCCGGTTCAGCCCGAGCACCGCGGCGGCCACCACGACCCACAGCGCCAGCAAGGCGCTCATCACGACGATGTCCATGCATCACTCCTGCGATCCATCAAGAAGACGGATCGCAGTCTCGGCAGATGCGTGTCAAAACGGGGGAAAGAGTCGGGGGCGGGCCGTAAAGAAAGCGTAAAAACGCCCGCGCCGGAGCGCCTTCGCGGTCCAGGCGTTCAGCCGCCGCGCCGCAGCAGCTTGCCCGTGGACGAGGCGCGCGCGATCAGCCGGCCATCGACCGACCACAGGTCCGCTTCGAGGAACACCACGCTGCGGCCCCAGCGCAGGATGCGCGCCTCGGCCTCGAAGGTCGCGACGTCGGCCCGGTCGAGGAACGAGATCTTGAGCTCGAGGCTCGCGAGGCTGGCCGCGGCGTCCTTCGCGTTCACCGCGAAGGCCATCGCGCAATCGAGCCATGCGGTGACCAGGCCCCCTTGCACCACCGTGCCCTCGCTGTGCGCGAACTCGGGCCGCGCGATGAAGCGCACGCGCGCGGCGCCGGCCTCGGCATCGCTGTGCAGCAGCTGCGAAAAGCCGATGGTGTGCATCAGCGCGCTCGGGAATTTTTCGGTGTCCATGCGGGGATTTTCGCGTGGCCGTGCGCGCGGCCGTGACGCCTCGGCGTCTCCCGCTGGCGCGTCAGCGCTGGAAGATGCAGCGCGCGGTCGCCATCATCCGCGGCTGCTTCGTTGCGTTGACCGAGGGCGTGTGCAGCACGCGCATGTCCATCAGGAACACGTCGCCGGCGCGGCCGCACATCTCGACGATGGCCACGCCCTGCTGGCCCAGGCGGCGTTCCAGGTCCACCGGATCCTTGAGCAGCTCGCGCAGCGCGGGTTGCGAATCCGAAGCCGGCCGCCGCGTGTCGATACGGTGCGAGCCCGCGAGCGCGAGCGTGGCGCCGCCATGGGGCGCCAGGTCGTCGATCAGGAAGAAGGCCTGCACGCCGGGTAGCGGGTCCTGAGGCCGGGCCGCGAGGTCCACATGCCAGTTCAGGCCCTGCAGGCTCCAGTCGCCTTGCTGCGGCGGCGACAGCAACAGCTGCGTGCCTTGCGGGCCCGCCGCGGGCGGCGACGCGAGGCCGCCGAGCTGGCCAACGAGATCGAGCAGCGCCGGCGTGACCAGGGCTTCATGCAGGCCCGGGACATTCACCAGCGCCGAGAGCTTGCCGATCTGCTGGAACAGCGGCAGGCGCTGCACCGCGCTCATCCCGCCCTTGGCGCCGGCCAGGCGCTTGAGTTCGTCGCGCAGCTTCTGGCGCAGCGGAGCCATGCGGGGCTTCGGGTGGAAGCCTTCGAGGTGGAGACAGCCGTGGGTCCTGAATTGATCGATCTGCGTCGGGTTCATGGAAGCATTGGGAACAACTGCCGACAGTGGAACACGCCGGCGGCCCGGCGTCAGTCAGCCGAATCCACCACCTTCGGCCGCCACGCGATCACGCCCTGCGTGCGCGCGCGCACCTCGGGTGTCGCGAGGCAGGTGGCAACAGCCTCGTAGCCGGGTGCGCCTTCGAACGGCGCGACATAGGTCGGCGGGCTGTGGTTGGCCGGGCACAGCAGGATCGACTCGTGCGCGCCGACCGCCGCGAGATCGAGGAAGGCGCTCGAGCGCGTGAGCAGGAACAGCGGCCGCGCCTCGGCGCCGCGGCGGCGCAGGTGGGCGATCAGCGCTTCCTGGGTCGCGTGGTCGAGGCCCTGCTCCACCATGTCGACGACGAGGGCGGCGGGGCCTTCGGCTTCGAAGCCGGCCAGCAGCGCGGTCAGGGCCTCGGATCCGGTCGCACCGTCCTCCACGAGCCAGGCCAGCGCGGCATCGACGCGCGATCGCAGGCCGGCGTCCTCGCGCAACCGCGTGGCGGTGGCATCGCCCTCGGCGCGGTCGAGCGGCAGGAAGACCGCGCCCGGCAGCCGCTCGGCGATGCGCAGCGCAAGCCGCGTCTTGCCGCTGCCCAGCGGGCCGACGATGTGGTTGATGGGCCGGATGTCGTTGAGCGCGAAGCGCTCGCCGCCCCAGGGCCAGGGCAGTTCGAACTCGAGCGCGAGTCGACCGGCGGGCTGCAGCAGACGCGCGAGTTCGCCGGGCGCGGGCAGGCGTCCGCGCGCGAGTTCGTCGCGCAGGCCGCGCACCCTGTCCAGCGTGGCATCGAGCTCTCGCGCCTTGGCTTCGAGCGCTGCCTGGTGCGCGGCCAGCGCCGGTGCCAGGCCTTGCGCATCGCCCTGGAGCACGCGCGCCATCTGCGCGAGGCTCAGGCCCAGCGCGCGCAGCGCGACGATCTCGGCGGCACGCGCCATCTCGGCGGGACCATAGGAACGCCAGCCGGCTGCGGTGCGCGCCGGCACCAGCAGGCCGCGCTGCTCGTACAGCCGCAGGGCCTTGGCGGACACGCCGAGCCGGCGCGCGGCCTCGGCCGGGTTCAGGAAACGGGAAGAAGGGGTCACGGAATCACCTCGGTGTTGCTGCGATGCCGTCTTTATCGAGGTGGCCGCAGGGGCCGGGTCAAGCATGGCGCACCCGACGCGATCAAAGATCGCGCTGCAGCTGCCAGGCCTGGTACTTGAGGCTCGCCACCGCGCCCGCGACGATGCCGGCGATCGCCGGCAGGCTTGCGAGGCTCAGCGTGGAGAGCGCGCTCAGGCCCTGGCCGATGGTGCAGCCCATGGCGGTGACGCCGCCGATGCCCATCAGCACGGCGCCGCCCAGGTGGTGCGCGAGGTCGCCGCTGCCGGCGAAGCCTTCCCAGCGGAACTCGCGCGTCCACAGCGCCTGCGCGGCGGCCCCCACGATCACGCCGGCTACCGAGGCGATGCCCAGGGTCAGCAGCTTGTTGGCGTCGCTGTAGAACATCAGCCAGTCGAGCGCATAGGCCACGGGCGTGACGAAGCTCAGCGCCTCGGCGCGGCCGGAGTTGGTGGCGAGGAACACGTGCTCGAGCGTGAGCGGATGCTCCTCGACCACGGCCCAGTGGCCGCTGAGCCACCAGGCGGCCACCACCAGCGCGCCGATGGCGAGCCCGCCCGCGAGGCTGCGCGCATCGCGCCGGCCCCAGGCGGCCCAGGCGATCAGCGCGCCACCCGCGACCAGGCCGATCGCGAGCCGCAGCGGCGCGGCCTGTATGCGCAGCGCGCCGGCCAGCACCTCGGGCAGCGAGGCATTGACGGCCAGCTCCAGGTGCACCGCGTCGACGGTGGCCACGCGCAGCACGGCGGTGATGCCCTTGAGCGTGGCGAAGGCCGCGATGCCCATCACCAGCAGCACGACCAGCGCCTTGAGGCTGCCGCCGCCGACGCGCACCAGCGTCTTGTTGCCGCAGCCCGAGGCCAGCACCATGCCGAAGCCGAACAGCAGGCCGCCGACCAGCGCCGAGAGCCAGAGGATGCGGTTCGATGCATAGAGCGTGCGGTCGGCATCGACCCAGCCCGCGAACACCAGCGCCGAGAAACCGATCAGCGCGACGCCGCCGGCCGCGGCCCATTGCCGCACGCGCGTCCAGTCGCCGAGGTTGACCACGTCGCTGATGGCGCCCATGGTGCAGAAGCGCGTGGCGCGCGCGACGGCGCCGAACACGGCCGAGAGCGCGAAGGCCGCCGCGAGCGCGAACGAGGTGAGGAGGGAGACCTGTTCGACAGACATGCGGCGATTCTAGGGAGCGCGGCGCGCGGCCACGCGCCCGCCGGCGGCCGTCAGGCCAGCCCCGGATTGGGCACGACGTTCTTCAGCACCGGCGCCTCGGGCGCGCGCGCGGCCACCACCTTGCGCGACTTCAGCCAGGGCTCGATCACCTCCCACACCGGCTTGTTGCCGGCGCTGCGCGCCTCCTCGCTGACCGGCGCCCAGCCCGCCACCTTGTAGGTGCGGCCGGCCTCGATGGGCTTGCCGTCCAGGCGCATGTCCTGGATGCGCTGGCCCATCGCGGCCGTGGGATCGCAGGCGTACTGCAGGCCGCCCACGCGCACCATGTCGCCGCCCTGCTGGTAGTAGGGGTCGGGGTTGAACAGGTTGTCGCAGACGTCCTCGAGCACGGTCTTGAGCATCTCGCCGCTCATCGGCGTGACGGTGGCGTACGAGTAGGTGGTGGCGGTCATGTCCATCAGCCATTCGCGCGTGATGGGCTGGCCCGGCAGCAGCGAGGTGCCCCAGCGGAAGCCCGGCGAGAAGGCGATCGGCGCGTCCTGCACCTCCATCAGCGCGTCGAGCAGCAGCTGGTCGCCGGTGCCGTTGAAGTTGCCGCGCCGGTACAGCGTGCCGTCGGTGTGGGCCAGGGTTTCGGACAGCTTCGCTTCGTAGGGCGCGCGGATGCGCGTGATCAGCGCGTCCATCTCGCGGTCGGCCGGGATCAGGTCGGAGAACACCGGCAGCAGGCGATAGCGGAAGTCGCTGACCTTCTTGCCCTTGACCTCGAAATCGAGCACGCCGAGGAACTTGCCGTTGGAGCCGCCGTTGACCACGATGGTCTTTCCGCCGGCGTTGCTCACCAGCGTGGGCATGGGCGTGCCGTCGTGCGTGTGGCCGCCGAGGATGGCGTCGACGCCGCGCACGCGGCTGGCCATCTTGAGGTCCACGTCCATGCCGTTGTGCGAGAGCACGACCACCACCTGCGCGCCCTTGGCGCGCGCTTCGTCCACGACGCGCTGCAGGTTGTCGTCCTGGATGCCGAAGGTCCAGTCGGCCACCATGTAGCGCGGGTTGGCGATCGGCGTGTAGGGAAAGGCCTGGCCCACGATGGCGCAGGGCACGCCGTTGATCTCGCGCATGACGTAGGGCTTGAAGACCGGATCGCCGAAGTCGGCGGTCTTGACGTTCTGCGCGACGAACTCGACGCGGCCCGCGAAGTCCTTGTCGATGATCTCCTTCACGCGCTCCATGCCGTAGGTGAACTCCCAGTGGCCTGTCATCACGTCGACGCCGAGCAGCTTGCAGGCATCGACCATGTCCTGCGCCTGGGTCCACAGCGAGGTGGCCGAGCCCTGCCAGGTGTCGCCGCCGTCGAGCAGCAGCGCACCGGGCCGGTTGGCCTTGAGCTGCTTCACCAGGGTGGCGAGGTGCGCGAAGCCGCCGACCTTGCCGTAGCGCTGCGCCGCACGGTCGAAGTCGAGGTGCGTGAGCGCATGCGCCACGCGCGTGCCGGGCGCCACGCCCGCGGCCTTGAGCAGCTGCTCGCCGACCAGGTGCGGCACCTTGCCGCGCATGCTGCCCAGGCCGATGTTCACGCTCGGTTCGCGGAAGTACAGCGGCTTGAGCTGCGCATGGCAGTCGGTCATGTGCAGCAGCGACACGTTGCCGAAGCGCGGCAGCGCGTACATCGCATCGACGGCACCGGCCGCACTGGCGCCGTCGTGGCGCCCCAGGCCCAGGCCGGCCACGCTGCCGGCGCCCAGCAGTTGCAGGAACTCGCGCTTGGAAAGGTTCATGGAAGCGGTGGGCCCTCTGCGTCTATCGGTTGACCGGCGACTGCGGATCGAGCAGCAGCCCCATCACGTCGCGGATCTGCGCTTCGTCGAGGATGCCCGAATGGCCGACGCGCGGCATGTTCGAGCAGGCGTTGTAGGCGCGCGCGTTCCAGAGCTTGCCCCAGGTGTAGTCGACGATCGGCTTCGAGGCCGCGGCCGCGGGGTCGCTCACGCCGCGCAGCTTGCCGTACTGGTAGAGGCTCGGGCCGAGGGTGCCGAAGGAGATCTCCTCCTTCGACATCTGGTGGCAGTTGTAGCAGTTGCCGCCGTTGGCCGGGCCCTTGGCGGAGGCGGCCGCATCGGTCCAGGTCAGGCCGCGCCCGTTCTGCGCGATCTTCTCGCCCTCGCGCCAGTCGCCGACGAACCGGCCGTCGGCGGGCCAGCGGATGGTCTTCATGTTGGCCGCCTCGATGTCCCTGGCGGTCTTCTCGTCGAGCGGCTTGCCGCTGGCGTCGGCCTCGCTGCAGGCGCGGTTGGCCGGGTCCTGCACGAGGCGGTCGACCTTGGCGATGCCCTGGTCGCGGAACGAACTCTTGAGGGCCTCGGCCGTGTAGCGGTCGATGTCGGCCGCGCTGTCGGCGCTCGCGCAGCCGAACAGGGCCAGCGCGCAGGCGACCGCGACGGCGCCCAGGATGTGGTCGGCATTCATGTCGCGTTCCTTCAGCGCTTGATGGCCGGGGCCGTGGTCTTCACGCCCTTGCCGTTGACGCCCATGTACACGGCCAGCGCGATGGTCACGTCGCTGGCATAGCCCGGGTAGGGAAAGCGCTGCTGGCGGAAGCAGTCGTTGAGCCGCCGCTGCATGCCCCAGAGCTCGCCCGAGGACACGCGGTAGGCCGGCCAGGCACCGAAGCCGTCGCCGGCGCCGGGGCTCTTCGTGAGGTTCGGCAGGTCCTGCAGCCGGATGCGCTTGTCGTCGGCGCCGTGGCAGGTGGCGCAGGCGAAGTCGTGCGGGCCGGCGCGCAGGAAGAACAGGCGCTTGCCCACCTCGTAGGCGCGGCGCTCGCTCGCATGCGACTGCGGCAGGTTCAGCGCCATGCCCTTCGACTCGGCCGAGATCCACGCCACCAGCGCCTCGAGGTTCTTCTGCTCGCCGCTGCCGAACGGCGTCTTCGCGATCTCGGCGGCATCGAAGCCCTGCAGGGTCTGCATGCAGGTCAACAGGCGCGACTCCATGTCCTGCACGCGGCCGGTGTCGGCGAAGTGGCGCGGCAGCTCGGCGAACGCGCCCTTGACCACGCCCGGGCCCTTGCCGAGGTCGCACTTCTCGAGCGAGGCGCCCTTGGGCCCGCGCTTCTGCTTCCAGAGGTCCTCGCCCTTGGCCTCGAACAGCTCGGCCGGGTTGCCGTCCTGCAGCAGCGCGCGGTACTCGGCGATGCCTTCGGCGGTGGTCTTCTGCGCGGCGGCGTGCAGCGACAGGCTGCCCGCCAGCAGCAGCAGGCACGAAAGTGGGATCTTGCGCATGGCGACCGCCTAGCTGACGGTGGCTTCGTCGGTGCGGGTGTCGCCGCGGTTGTCCTTCCAGGTCACCGAGATCTTGTCGCCCGCCTTCGCGCCCTTGAGCGTGAACTGCATGAACGGATTCTTCGAGACCGCGGGGCCCCAGTCGGCCGTGAGCACGGTCTTGCCGTTGAGCGAGGCCGTGACCTCCTGGATGAACCAGGCCGGGATGGTCTTGCCCGCGGCGTCCTTGCGCTGGCCGGTTTCCATCTCGTGCGCCATCAGGATGCGAACGGTCGTCTTGTCGCCCGCGGCCTGGGCGCGGATGCGCATGGGATCTGCCATGGTGGGTCTCCTTCTCTCGTTGTTTCTTCGTGGGGGGACTGGTGCCGGCGTCAGCCGCCGCAGCCGCCCAGCGTGACCTTGACTTCCTTCTTCGCGAACAGCGCCTTGCCGTCGTTCATGACGGCGATCGCGTACACGTCGGAGGACTGGCCCAGCTTGGCGCGCGTGGTGAAGTTCGCCTCGACGAACTCCGAGGTGTTGAAGATCGCGACCACCGCGTTCGGGTTCTTCTCGACCAGCAGCATCAGCTGCTTCACGCCGGCCAGCGAGGTCGCGACACTGAGCGGCACCACGGCGCCGTTCTCGGCGATGTCGGGGCCGGTGATCGTGACCTCCTTGCTCTCGGTGGGCGTGCCCGCGCCGATGGCCTTGAGCGCATCGGCCACGCTCTTGGCCTCGAAGGCTTCCTTGGTATAGGCCAGCGCGCTGGCCGGCAGCCAGGCGCCGGTGGCGGCGAGGCCCGCGAGCGCGGCGGACTGCTGGAGGATCTGTCTGCGGTTCTTCATGGCTTGTCTCCTGTCGAATCGATGGTGGGCCGGGTGCGCCGTTGCAATGTCATGGCCCGGCGCTTTCGGCGAGCCAGCGCGCCACGGCCCTGGCATCGTCGTCGCCGATGGTCTGCGGCGGCATCGGGATCGCACCCCATACGCCGCTGCCGCCGCTCTTGATCTTCTCGAGCAGGTGGTCGACCTGGCCCGGGTATTTCTTCGCGATGTCGGAGAAGGCGGGGCCGACGAGCTTCTGCGTCATGCCGTGGCAGGCGACGCAACTGTTCTTCTCGAGCACGGCGAGCGGGGCCTTCGAGGCCGGTGCCGCCGCGGCGGGGGCGCCGGTCTTCGTGGCCGGCGCGGTGTCGATGCCGCGCTGCGGGCCCACCAGCCGGTTCTGCTCGGCGAGGTTGCCGTGGCTGCCGCGCGCATGCGGCGGCAGCTGCGACACGGTCTGCGTGGCCGGCACGCAGTCGCGCATGCAGGCGACCGCCGCCACGTCGGGTTTCACCGCGCGGCCGAACTCGTTGCCGGGCCACATCGCGTGCGCGGTGGTGGTGCCGTTGCGGTTCGGCATGCGCGCCTGCACCTCGCGGATGTTGCGGTCCGACAGCGTGAAGTCGTCGGGCACGATGCCGCCGAGGTTCAGCATGTAGGCGGTGACGGCGAACACGTCGTCGGGCGTCAGCGACTTGGGCTGGTTCCACGGCATGGCGCGGTAGACGTAGTCCCAGACGGTCGAGAGGCTCGCCACCTTCATCAGCGTGGTGCGGCCCGGGAAGGCCGGGTCCTTGAGCCGCGCGACATGGCCGGTCTTGATGTCCTCGGCCGTGGTGCCGCCGACGATGGGGCTGAACACCTGGTTCGATTCGCCGAACACGCCGTGGCACGAGGCGCACTTGCCCTCCCAGATGTCCTGGCCACGCGCGACCGAGCCCGAGCCCTGGGGCAGGCCCTTGAAGTCGGGGCGCACGTCGATGTCCCAGGCCGCCACTTCCTTCGGCGTGGCGTCGCGCCCGATGCCCGGGTAGGCGGCCTTCGGCTGCGCCCAGGCGGCGATGCAGACGCCGCAGCCCGCGAGCGCCAGCAGCGCGCGCAGCACGATGCGGCTAGCCGAGCTGGACATTCGCCACCTCCCCGTTCGCCTGCACCTGCCAGGACTGGATCGCGTTGTTGTGATAGATCGAGCGCGTGCCGCGCACCGCGCGCAGCTGGCGGTAGCCGGGCTGCACGTAGCCGGTGTCGTCCATCGCGCGGCTCTGGATGATCGCGGGCGAACCGTCCCACGCCCAGTCGATGTTGAAGCGCGTGAGGCACTTCGAGAGCACCGGCGACTCGAGCCGCGCGCTGCGCCAGTTGCGCCCGCCGTCCACGCTGACGTCGACGCGCTTCACCTTGCCGCGCCCCGACCAGGCCAGGCCGGTGATGTTGTAGAAGCCCTTGTCCAGCAGCGTCTGCCCGCCCGAGGGCGTGGTCACCACGCTCTTGCATTCCTGCACGCTGGTGTACTGGCGATGCTGGCCGTCGGGCATCAGGTCGACGTAGTGCACCGTCTCGTCCTTGGTGCCGTAGGGCATGTCGCCAAGCTCGATGCGGCGCAGGTACTTGACCCAGCTCACGCCCTGCACGCCCGGCACCACCAGCCGCAGCGGATAGCCCTGCTCGGGCCGCAGCATCTCGCCGTTCTGGCCGTAGGCCACCAACACCTCGCCCGAGCGCACCAGGCTCATCGGGATGGTGCGCGTCATCGAGGAGCCGTCCGCGCCCTCGGCCAACACGAAGCGCTCGCCCTTGAGGTCGGCGCCGGCCATCTCGAGCAGCGTGATCAGCGGCACGCCCGTGAACTCGCTGCACGACAGCATGCCGTGCGTGTACTGCGCGGTGGGCACGGCGACGTTGCCCCATTCCATGCCGGTGTTGGCGCCGCATTCGATGAAGTGGAAGCGCGAGACCGAGGGCAGCCGCATCAGCTCGTCGAGCGTGAAGACCTTCGCGGCCTTCACGAGGCCGTTGATCATCAGGCGGTGCTTCGACGGGTCGATGTCCCACCAGCCCTGGTGATGGCGCTCGAAGTGCAGGCCGCTGGGCGTGACGATGCCGAACAGCGACTGCAGCGGCGCGAACGAGACCGAGGCCTGCGCGGTCGGCGTGAGGCCGGGGCTCTGGCGGCGCTGCACGTTGCCCTCGTACTTCGAGGGCTTGCCGTAGCCGTCGGTGACCACGGGCTGGCCGAGGCCGGTGCTGTGCGCGGGCAGCTGGAGGATCGCGGGATCGCCATCGGACTGCGCGAGTGCCGAAGCCGCCGCGCCGCCCGCGACGGCGGCCGCGAAGGCGCCGCGGATGAAATCGCGCCGGCCCTTGCGCGCTTCCGAGAACACGGTGCGCACGCCCTGCGCGTCGACGAAGTTCTCGGGCGCCTTGCGCACCTGGCCGGGCTGCTGGATGTTGCTCATCGCAGGCCTTCGCAACCGCCTACTTGGCGCCGCCCAGCACCCACGCGGCCAGCGACTTGGCGTCGGCCTCGCTCAGCGCGGGCTGGCCCGGCATCGGCACCGGGCCCCACTTGCCGCTGCTGCCCTTCTGGATGCTCGCGGTGAGCACGGCCAGCGCATCGGACTGGCCCGCGTACTTCTTCGCGACGTCCTGGTAGGCGGGGCCCACGAGCTTCTTGTCGGTCGCGTGGCAGGCGAGGCAGGCGTTCTTCTGGGCCAGCTCCTTGCTCGCATGCGCCTGGACGCAGATCAGCAATGCGGCGGCGACCGCGAGCGACGGCAACAACTTCAATTTCGTCTCCTCGAAACTCGCATCGAAGCTGCCAGTTTCATCGTTAAATAAGTAAATCGTTATGTATTGATTTTAGGAGTCCGGGCGTCGATGGGAAGGGCTTCGTGCCTGGGGGAAACCCGCTCGTCATGCAAATGCATAACGAAGCCGTGGCCTCATGCGCGCACGGCCGCGCGGGCCTGATTCAACCGCTGCTCGAGGTAGGCGCCATAGAAATCCGAGGCCCCGCCCGCGAGCCGCTCGGCGACCTCGCGCGCGCCGCGGCCGAAGAACAGCAGCGTGGGCGCGACCGCGATGCCCCAGGCCGCGAGCATGGCCTCGTGCGTGCGCGGCGCGCCGTCGAAGTCGCGCACCATGCGGCGGTCGCGCAGGTCGATCTGCACCACGGGCAGGCCCGTCGCCAGCTCGGGCATCAGGTAGTGCTCGCGCACGATGCGGCAGAAGGGACAGCCGCGCAGGCTGGCCATCACGACCAGCGGCTGCGAACGCGCGAGCGCGGCGGCGAGCGCATCGGCGAGCGAGTCCGGCGCGGGCAACGCGGATTCGGCCGCATGCGCCACGGGCCAGGCGCACGACAGCGCGATGCCCGCGAGGGCCAGGCGTCGCGTCGGGCCACGCGCGTTCATCGTGTCTCCTGCTCCATCAGCAGGTAGGTGTTGTAGGCATTCATGCGGTTCGCGGCCTTGAACAGCGGCATGGCCTCGTAGCGCGACCAGTCGGTGGCCGCATAGGCCTCGTCGAAGGGCGTCATGTCGGCCGCGGCCTTGCGCATGGCCTCGCGCAGGAACACGAGGTAGTCGCGCGTGAGCTGCAGGTCCTGCTTCGGATCGGAGGAGGCCGGCCCGTGGCCCGGCACGATGGTGCGCGCATCGAGCGCGAGCAGCGCATCGAGCGCCGCGATCCAGTGACGGCTGTCGGCCGTGCCCACGTAGGGAATGCGGTTGCGGAACACCACGTCGCCCGAGAACAGCACCTGCTGTTGCGGCAGGTAGATCGCGAGGTCCTCGGGCGTGTGGGCCGGGCCCGCGGGCTGGATCACGAAGCGCGTGCCGCCGATGGTCATCTCGGTGCGGCCCTCGAGCCAGACATCGGCCGGCACCAACCGCGTGCTCTCGTCGATCCACGGCGCGAGGTCCTTGCGCGAGGCCTCCAGGCGCAGCCGCGCCGCATCGGAGTACAGGTAGCTCTTGGCCAGCGCATGCGCGATCACCTGCGCGCCCAGCGCCTTGAACACCTGCAGGCCGTAGATGTGGTCGGCGTGGTAGTGCGTGAGGATCACATGGCTGATCGGCTTGGGCGTGATGCGGCGGATCTCCCGCACCAGCCGCTCGGCCGCGGCGGGCGAGCCGAGCGCATCGATCAGCACCACGCTGTCGCGCGTGACGACGAAGCCCGCGTTCGAGATGAAGTTCTGGTTCTCGGCCGAACCCAACGCCGGCACGCCCTGCACGTAGTAGACATCGGGTGCGACGGCGCGCGGCGCGATGTCGGGCGCGGCGAGCGCGCTCGCCATGAAGAGGCCGAAGGCCAGCGGCCACAGCGCGCGAAGAAGCGCGCGAAGAGGCGCGCGAAGAAGGAGCGGGAACATCGTGGCGTCTCTCTCTTTTTTTCATCGTCGCGCGATGCATCGCCGCGCGACTCCGGACTTGCCCGGCTGTAAATATAAGTAGAAGATGATATTTTGAGGGCTACAACAACAACCGAGGGTTTCCCAATGAGACAGGCATTCATCGCGTTCCTTCTCGCCATCGCGGCTTCGTTCGCCGGCGCGCAGCAGGTGGTCAAGGCGGTCTATCACGTCAACACCGGCGTCGAGACCAGCGCGGCCATCCTCGCCAACATCACGAACCACCTCAACGCCGACCCGAAGGCGAAGATCGTGGTGGTCACGCACGGCCCCGGCATCGACTTCCTCCTGAGCGACGCGAAGGACAGCAAGGGCCGCGAGTTCAGCGGCCCGGTGAGCGCGCTGGCCGCGCGCGGCGTGGTGTTCGACGTCTGCAACAACACGCTGAGCACACGCAACATCGACGCGGGCCGGCTGCTGATGGAAGCGAAGGTGGTGCCCTCGGGCGTGGCCGAGGTGGCACGGCTGCAGGCGCAGGAAGGCTACGTCTACCTGAAGCCCTGAGGGCGGCGGCCCGGCACGGGCCTCAGGCCTGCTCGATGGCGATCTGCACGCAGATGCTGCGGCACAGCGCCACCACGGTCTCGTTCGCGATGCTGTAGTAGATGCTCACGCCCTCGCGGCGCCGCGCGAGCACGCCCGCCTGGTAGAGGGTGTTGAGGTGCTGCGACATGTTGGGCTGCGTGGTGTCGATCTCGGCCAGCAGCTCGCTCACGTTCTTCTCGCCGTTGCACAGCAGGCTGACGATCTTCAGCCGCATGGGCGCGGCCATGGCCCGGAACAGCTCGGCAGCGATGTCGAAGACCTCGTCCTCGGTGACGGCCGCGGGCTTTTTTCGGGACTTGGTGGCCATGCTGAAAGATTCTTGAGCAGGCCGCAATGTACATCGGCCCCCGGCTCCGCGCGCAATGCACGGCCGCCGCGCCGGTGAATCGCGCGCGCCGCGCGCGTCACAAACCGCCCCCGTGGCCCGTCTTCGAAGCAGCGGCATGTGCCGCTCGACTTTCGGAGATTCCCTCATGCACGACACGACCCGGATAGCCCGCCTTCATCGGGGGCATTGCTTTCCTTTATTCGACAGGCCCGCGCGAGCCCGCCAATAATCCAAGCACTTTCTTTGATTAATAACGGTAAGATCATGAACGCACGATCAAGGGCCTGGCTCGGCGCCGGCCTCGCGGCAGTGGTGGTGGGAGGGGCCGGCTACGGCCTCGTGGCCACATCGAAGGCGGCCGACGGCGGCGGTGGCGGCATGCCGCCGGCGCAGGTGGCGGTGGCCGTCGCGCGGCAGACCGAACTGCCGCGCTTCCTCGGCGGCATCGGCACGCTCGAAGCGAACCGGCAGGTCGAGGTGCCGGCGGAGGCGGAGGGGCGGATCGCGAAGATCCTCTTCACCGCGGGTGCCGAGGTGCGCGCGGGCCAGCTGCTGGTGCAGCTCAACGACGCGCCCGAGCAGGGCGACCTCGAACGGCTGCAGGCGCAGCGCGCCAATGCCAGGGCGCTGCTCGAGCGCACGCGCCGGCTGCTGCCGCAACAGGCCGCCACGCAGGAGCAGCTCGACCAGGCGCAGGCCGGCTACGACCAGGCCAGCGGCGAGCTGCGGCGGCTGCAGGCGCAGATCGCCCAGAAGCGCATCGTGGCGCCCTTCGACGGCCGGCTGGGCCTGCGCAAGGTCAACCTCGGGCAGTTCGTGCGGGCCGGCGACGCGCTGGTCTCGCTGACCGACGCCCGCACCTTGCTCGCGACCATCACCCTGCCCGAGGCCGCCTTGCCTGCGCTACAGCGCAACCAGCAGGTGCTGCTCAACGTCGACGCCTGGCCCGGCCGCGCCTTCCAGGCGCGGCTCAGCGCGATCGAGCCGCAGATCGGCAGCGACACGCGCACCGTGCGGCTGCAGGCCGCGATCGACAACGCCGACGGCGCGCTCGCGCCCGGCATGTACGTGAGCGCGCGCGTGGCGCTGCCGACGCGCGCCGACGCCATCACCGTGCCGGAGACCGCCCTCACCTACAGCACGCACGGCGACTCGGTCTACGTGGTGCGCCCGGCCGACAAGGGCGAGGGCTTCGTGGTGCAGCAGCTGTTCGTGACGGCCGGCGACCGGCAGGACGGCCAGGTGGTGATCGAGAAGGGCCTCCAGGCCGGCGAGCGCGTCGTGACCTCGGGCCAGCTGCGCCTGTACGGCGGCGCCGCGGTGCAGCCGATGGACAAGGACACGCTGGCCGCGCAGGAGCGCAAGTCATGAGGTTCACCGACCTGTTCGTGCGCCGGCCCGTGCTGGCGCTGGTGGTGAGCACGCTGATCCTGCTGCTGGGTGCGCGCGCCCTCGGCTCGCTGCCGGTGCGCCAGTACCCGCTGACCGAGAGCACCACGCTGACCATCACCACCCAGTACCCGGGCGCCTCGCCCGAGCTGATGCAGGGATTCGTGACGCAACCGATCGCGCAGGCGGTGGCCACGATCGAGAACGTCGACTACCTGTCGTCCTCGTCCACGCTGGGCCGCAGCGTGATCACCGTGCGCATGAAGCTCAACGCCGACGCCAACCAGGCGCTCACGCAGGCGATGGCGCAGGTGAGCCAGGTCAAGTACCGGCTGCCGCAGGAAGCCTTCGACCCGGTGATCCTCAAGTCATCGGGCGAGGCCACGGCGGTGGCCTACGTGGGCTTCTCGAGCAAGACCATGGGCGTGCCCGCGCTCACCGACTACCTCTCGCGCGTGGTGCAGCCGCAGTTCGCGTCGATCGAGGGCGTGTCGGGCGTGGAGGTCTCGGGCGGCCAGACGCTGGCGATGCGCGTGTGGCTCGACGCCAACCGCATGGCCGCGCGCGGCATCTCGGCCGGCGAGCTGGCCGACGCGCTGCGCCAGAACAACGTGCAGGCGGCGCCCGGGCAGGTCAAGGGCCTGTACGTGGTGTCGAACATCCGCGTCAACACCGACCTGGTGAACGTGGCCGAGTTCCGCGACATGGTGATCAAGCGCGACGGCGATGCGCTGGTGCGCCTGGGCGACGTGGCCACGGTCGAGCTGGGCGCGGCGAGCGCCGACGTCAGCGCGATGATGGACGGCGACAAGGCCATCTACCTCGGCCTGCAGGCCGCGCCCAACGGCAACCCGCTGGTGATCGTGAAGCGCATCCGCGAACTGCTGCCCGGCATCAAGCAGAACCTGCCCGCGGGCGTGGAGGTGCAGCTGCCGTTCGAGCTCGCGCGCTTCATCGAGGCCTCGATCGACGAGGTGCGCCAGACGCTGCTCGAAGCCGTGGTGATCGTGGTGCTGGTGATCTTCCTGTGCCTGGGCTCGGTGCGCGCGGTGCTGATCCCGGTGGTGACCATTCCGCTGTCGATGCTGGGCGCCGCGGCGCTGATGCTGGTATTCGGCTTCTCGATCAACCTGCTCACGCTGCTGGCGATGGTGCTGGCGATCGGGCTGGTGGTGGACGACGCGATCGTGGTGGTGGAGAACGTGCACCGCCACATCGAGGAAGGCAAGTCGCGCGTGCAGGCCGCGCTGATCGGCGCGCGCGAGGTGGCCGGCCCGGTGATCGCGATGACGCTCACGCTGGCCGCGGTCTATGCGCCCATCGGCCTGATGGGCGGGCTCACCGGTTCGCTGTTCAAGGAATTCGCCTTCACGCTCGCGGGCGCGGTGGTGGTGTCGGGCGTGATCGCGCTCACGCTGTCGCCGGTGATGAGCTCCTTCCTGCTGCCGCAGGACGCCACCGGCACGCGCATGGCGCGGCTGGCCGAGGGCTTCTTCCACCGCCTGGCCACCGGCTACGGCCGCGTGCTCGACGTGTCGCTGCGCCACCGCTGGGTGACGGGCGCGCTGGCCGCGGTGGTGCTGGCGAGCCTGCCCTTCCTCTACAACGCCGCGCAGCGCGAGCTCGCGCCCGGCGAGGACCAGGCCATGGTGCTGACCGCGATCAAGTCGCCGCAGCATGCCAACATCGACTACGTCGAGAAGTTCGGCAAGAAGTGGGACGACGTGTTCGCCGCGCTGCCCGAGAACACCGGCCGCTGGCTGATCAACGGCTCCGACGGCGTGTCGAACTCGATCGGCGGCGTGCAGCTGTCGGACTGGAAGGACCGCCAGCGCAACGCCGACCAGATCCAGCACGAGGTGCAGGGCAGCATGGGCGCGGTGGAAGGCAGCAACATCTTCGCCTTCCAGCTGCCCTCGCTGCCGGGCTCCACCGGCGGGCTGCCGGTGCAGATGGTGATCCGCAGCCCGGGCGACCACCGCAGCGTGTTCGAGGCCATGGAGGCGCTCAAGAAGGCGGCGCGCGAGAGCGGCAAGTTCGCCGTGGTCGACAGCGACCTCGAGTTCAACAACCCGGTGGTCGAGGTGCGCGTGGACCGCGCCAAGGCCAACAGCCTGGGCGTGACCATGAAGGCCATCGGCGACACGCTGGCCGTGCTGGTGGGCGAGAACTACGTCAACCGCTTCGGCATGGACGGCCGCTCCTACGACGTGATCCCGCAGACGCCGCGCGAGCAGCGGCTGACGGCCGAGGCGCTGTCGCGCTACTTCGTGAAGAGCGCGAGCGGCCAGCCGGTGCCGCTGGCCAACCTGGTTCAGCTGTCGACCAGCGTGGGCCCGAACAAGCTCACGCAGTTCAACCAGCTCAATGCCGCCACCTTCCAGGCCATTCCGATGCCCGGCGTGACCATGGGCGACGCGGTGGCCTTCCTGAGCGCCGAGGCGAAGAAGCTGCCGGCCGGCTTCAGCTACGACTGGCAGTCCGACGCGCGCCAGTTCACGCAGGAGGGCTCGGCGCTGGTGCTGGCCTTCGTGTTCGCGATCGTCGTGATCTACCTGGTGCTGGCCGCGCAGTACGAGAGCCTGCGCGACCCGCTGATCATCCTGGTCAGCGTGCCGATGTCGATCTGCGGCGCGCTGGTGCCGCTGGCGCTGGGCTTCGCGACCATCAACATCTACACCCAGATCGGGCTGGTGACGCTGATCGGGCTGATCAGCAAGCACGGCATCCTGATGGTGGAGTTCGCCAACGAGATCCAGACGCGCAAGGGCCTCGACCGCCGCGCCTCGATCGAGGAGGCCGCGCGCATCCGCCTGCGGCCGATCCTGATGACCACGGCCGCGATGGTGGTCGGCTTGGTGCCGCTGCTGTTCGCGAGCGGTGCCGGTGCCAACAGCCGCTTCAGCATCGGGCTGGTGATCGTGGTCGGCATGCTGGTGGGCACGCTGTTCACGCTGTTCGTGCTGCCCACGATGTACACGCTGCTGGCGCGTGACCACCGCGCCGCGGGGCAGTCGAAGCGCGCGGCCGAGCTCGAGGCGCTGGAGGACGGCCCCGCCGCGCCGGCCACGGCGGGCGGCCACGCATGACGCACCGGAGAACGACCATGAAGGCCTTGACCCTTTCCCTGTCGACGCTGGCCACGGCGCTGCTGCTGGCCGGCTGCGCGGTCGGCCCGCGCTACGCGGCGCCCGAGACCTCGCCGGTGGCGATCGCCGCGCCCGAGCGCCACCTGTTCGCGCCCGACGCGGTGCAGCGCGACTGGTGGCGCCAGCTCGAGGACGCGCAACTCGATGCGCTGATCGAGCGCGCGCTGGCCGCCAACCACGACATCCGCATCGCGCAGGCGCGGCTGCTCGAAGCGCGCGCCGTGCAGGACGAGGCCGAGCTCGACCGCTGGCCCACCGTGACGGTGGGTGCTAGCAAGACCCGAAGCATCGCGCAGGGCAACGGCGTGCCGGCCGAGGCGCGCACGCTCGCCGAGAGCAGCCGCCTGGGCTTCGACGCCGGCTGGGAGATCGACCTGTTCGGCCGCCTGCGCCGGCTCGACGAAGCAGCCAGCGCGCGCGCCGAGGCGCAGGCCGCCGACCTCGAGCAGGCGCGCATCGTGGTGGTGGCCGAGCTCGCGCGCAACTACTACGAGATGCGCGGCGCCGAGCAGCGGCTCGCGGTGACGCAGCGCACGCTGCAGAGCCTGCGCGACAGCCTGCGCGTGACCGAGGCCCAGGTCGGCATCGGCCGCGGCCTCGCGGGCGACCTCGCGAGCGCGCGCGCCAACCTCGCGAGCACCGAGAGCCAGCTGCCGCTGTTCGAGACCGCGGGCCGCCAGGCCGCGCACCGCGTGGCGGTGCTCGCGGCGCTGCAGCCGGCCGAGCTCGAGCCGATGCTCGCGCCGCGGCCGCTGCAGGTGCTGGCCAAGCGGCTGCCGGTGGGCGACCTCGGCGACCTGCTGCGCCGCCGGCCCGACGTGCGGCGCGCCGAGCGCGGCCTGGCCGCGAGCACGGCCGACGTGGGCGCGGCCACGGCCGCGCTGTATCCGCGGCTCGACATCGGCGGCTTCCTCGGCTTCGTCGCGCTGCGCGGCTCGGACCTGGGCAGCGGCTCGAGCCGCGCCTTCAGCCTCACGCCGGGCCTGAGCTGGCCCGCGCTGCGGCTGGGCTCGGTGCGCGCGCAACTGCGCGGCGCGCAGGCCCGCGCACAGGGCGAACGCGCGGCCTACGAGCAGACCGTGCTGCGCGCCATCGAGGACGTGGAGAACGCGCTCACCGGCTACGGCCAGAACCAGCAGCGGCTGCAAAGCTTGGTGCTGGCCTCGGAACAGAGCGCGCGCGCGGCCGAGCTGGCCGAGGTGCGCTACCGCGAAGGCGCCGCGCCCTATCTGTCGGTGCTCGATGCGCAGCGCACGCTGCTGCGCGCGCAGGATGCGGTGGCCGAGGCCGAGACCGCCTCGTACACCAGCCTGGTCGCGCTCTACAAGGCCGTGGGCGGCGGATGGCAGGCGCCCGATGCCCAGGGGCTTTCGGGCGTTTCCGCGAAGGACGCCCCAAGCACCTGACAATGCACGGGTTGCCGCCTTTACGTTCCGCTCCCCACGAAGACCGCGCCATGTCCGCCAACGACACCGCCGACGCCAAGCCCGCCTGGACCCCGCACCAGCCGGCCGACCGCATCCTCTCGACGCTCAAGACCCGCGGCGCGCTCGGCATTCCCGACATCGCCAAGGTGCTGCAGGTCACGGTGGAGGCGGTGCGCCAGCAGATGGCCAAGCTGCAGGCCGAGGGCCTGGTCGACGCCGAGAGCCGCAGCGCCGGGCGTGGCCGGCCGACGCAGATCTGGCGGCTCACGGCGCAGGGCCACGCGCGCTTTCCCGACACGCATGCCGAGATGACGGTGCAGATGATCAGCGCCGTGATCCAGGTGTTCGGCGAGAAGGGCATGGACCAGCTGATCGGCGCGCGCGAGGAGGCCATGCGCGCCAGCTACCGCGAGGCCCTGCGCGGCGCGCGCGGCATCGCGGCGCGGCTGGAGCGACTGGCCGAGGTGCGCAGCCGCGAGGGCTACATGGCCGAGTACCGCGCCGACGACGAGGGCGAGGGCTTCCTCTTCATCGAGAACCACTGCCCGATCTGCACCGCGGCGCGCGCCTGCACGGGCTTTTGCCGCAGCGAGCTGCAGCTCTTCGACGAAGTGCTCGGACCCGACGTCGCCGTGAGCCGCGTCGAGCACGTGCTCGCGGGCGCGCGGCGCTGCGCGTACCGCGTCGTTCCCAAGACGGGCAAGGGCGCCGGCTGAGCGCCCGGCCCGCTTCATTTTGTTTTTATCAACCAGAAGGACCCCACGATGGAACACACCCTGCCTCCCCTGCCGTACGCCCTCGACGCGCTGGCACCCGAGTACTCGAAGGAGACCCTCGAGTACCACTACGGCAAGCACCACAACGCCTATGTGGTGAACCTCAACAACCTGCAGAAGGGCACCGAGTTCGAGTCGCTCACGCTCGAAGAGATCGTCAAGAAGTCCAGCGGCGGCATCTACAACAACGCCGCCCAGATCTGGAACCACACCTTCTTCTGGAACTGCATGAAGCCGCAAGGCGGCGGCGCTCCCAGCGGCGCGTTGGCCAAGGCCATCGATGCCAAGTGGGGCAGCTTCGACGCCTTCAAGGAAGCCTTCGTGAAGTCGGCCGTGGGCAACTTCGGCTCGGGCTGGACCTGGCTGGTGAAGAAGCCCGACGGCAGCGTGGACATCGTGAACACCGGCGCCGCCGGCACGCCGCTGACGACCGCCGACACGGCGCTCTTGACGGTCGACGTCTGGGAACACGCCTACTACATCGACTACCGCAACCTGCGTCCCAAGTTCGTCGAGACCTTCCTGGCCAAGCTGGTCAACTGGGACTTCGCCGAGAAGAACTTCGGCTGATCGACCCGTGGTCGATCGGGTTCGGGGCCTGCCCGCGAGGGCACCCGAACCCCTGCCTCAGCGCCTCGAGGCCACGCTGCGCGCCAGCAGGCAGAGGATCTCGTACATCAGCGTGGCACCGAGCAGCGCCGTGCTGCCCGAGGGGTCGTAGGGCGGCGACACCTCGACCACGTCCCCGCCCACGAAGTCCAGCCCGTCGAGGCCGCGCAGCAGGCCCAGCGTCTCGCGCGTGGTCATGCCGCCGATCTCGGGCGTGCCGGTGCCCGGCGCGAACACCGGGTCCAGGCCATCGACGTCGAGCGACAGGTAGGTGGGCCCGTCGCCGACGATGCGCCGCGCCTCCTGCACGATCGCCTCGACGCCCCTGGCCTCGAACTCCTCGATGAAGACCACGCGCATGCCGCTGTCGAGCGAATAGCGCCAGCCCTGGTCGGAATTCTGTGCGCCGCGGATGCCGATCTGGATGGTGCGCTTCGGATCGAGCAGCCCGGCCTCGACCGCGCGGCGGAACGGCGAGCCATGGCTGAACTTGGAACCGAGGAAGTCGTCCCAGGTGTCGGTGTGCGCATCGATGTGCACCATGCCGAGCGGCCGGCGCGGCTGCATCGCCTGGAACACCGGGAAGGTGATCGAGTGGTCGCCGCCCGCGGCCAGCACCGTCTTGCCGGCCGCGAACAAGGGCTCGAAGAAGCGGCGGATGTCCTCGTGCGAACGCTCGAGGTGGAACACGTCGGTGAACGGCACGTCGCCCACGTCGGCCACGCGGCAGGCCTCGAAGGGATTGAAGCCGGTGACGTGGTGGATGGCGCGCGTCATCGACGACATGTTGCGGATCTCGCGCGGACCGTAGCGCGCGCCGGGACGCGCCGTCACGCCGCCGTCGAAGGGCACGCCGGCCAGGGCGATGTCGAAGTCCTCGAGGCGCTGCGCGAAGGGCACGCGCATGAAGGTCGGGATGCCGCTGTAGCGCGGCAGCGTCTGCATGGCGGTGTCTGTGTGCATGGCGGGAACGGGTTCAGAACGTGGCCGGGGTGTTGGTCCACAGCACCCGGGTCTGGGTCTTGCCGGGATTGCGGTAGCTGTGCGGCACGTCGCTGGAGAAATAGAAGGAGTCGCCGGCCGACAGCCGGTAGACCTCGTCGCCCAGGCGCAGCTCGAACTCGCCCTCGATCACGTAGCCCATCTCCTCGCCGACGTGCGCGATCTGCTCCAGGCTCTCGGCCTTGGGCTCGAGCACGTGGATGTCGGCCTGCAGCAGCTGGCCGCGGATCGGCACGATCACGCGCTCGAGCTTCACGCCGCGCTTCTTGCCGCGCAGGCCGGTGAACTCGATCACGGGGCGTTCGGAGGCGCGCGTCACCGGCGACATGGGCGGCGCGAACGAGGCCGTGAGCTCGGCGACGTTGGTGTCGAGCGCACGCGCGAGGCGGTGCAGGTTGGCCAGCGAGGGCATGACCTGGCCGCGCTCCACGCGCGACAGCAGGCTTTCGGAACAGCCGGCGGCATCGGCGAGCGCCTTCAGCGTGAGACTTCGCACCATGCGCGCATGCTTGAGCCGCGGGCCCAGCGCCGACAGCGCGAGGTCCGGGTCGGCCTCCACCGGTGCCGGCGAGGCGGCAGCGGCAGCGGGAACGGCGGTGGTCTTCTTGGCAGTGCGCATGGCGTCGAGTCGTCAGTGGGCCGGCGGCGCGCCGGGAAGCTCAGGCATCCGCCAGCACGGTGAAGTGCACTTCGACCGGGCGGTTGTCGTTGATGGGAACGATGTCCTGCGGGCAGGCCGACATGACGACCACGCAGTCCATCTCGGCGCGCAGATCCACATGGTCGCCGGCCTTGGAGACGGGCGGCAGCCAGTCTACGCCGCCGCCCGCGCCCACCGGGATGTTCATCCACAGGTTGAGCGGCTGCGGCACCTCGCGCGCGCGCAGGCCGATGGCCTTGAGCGCCATGCGCATGTTGTCGGCGCAGTTGTCGTGGTACTCGGTCACGCCGAGGTTCTGGTAGCGGTAGGCGTCGCAGGCGGCCATGAGCGTGTCGTGCACGCCGGGCGAGGTGTCGGCCACGAGCGTCATGATGGGACGGCGGCGGTTGGTGGCGAGCGGATCGCCGGCCTTGGGCATGATGCGGTCGATGACCGCGCGCGCATGCTCCATCGACATGAACTCGCTGAGGTCGTCGGCCTTGAAGGCCCAGAAGTCGCACACCTGGCTGCCGTGCGTGTTGACGACGCGGATCACCTGGCCCTTGGCGAGCCGCACGGCGCGGCCGTTGCGCGCGGGCACTTCGTAGCGCTTGCCGAGTTCGGGCGTGCCGTCGGCGGATACGGGCTCGCGCAGCGTGCGGTTGGCGCCGACGGGTTCGCCGTTGTCGGCCACGTGGGCATGGGTGTGGGTGTCCGTGTGGAAAGAGGAAGTGGCTTGGTCGTCCATGGTCTGGCTAGTCCTTTGATGCTTCGGGAGGGGTGGAGGAAACGAGCGGCCCGGCCAGCCGCGCGAGGCACCAGGCCAGGGCGCGCGTGCAGGCCGCGAGGTCGTCGATGGGGGTGTCTTCGTCGGGGTGGTGGCTCACGCCGCCGCGGCTGGGCGCGAACAGCATCGCGCTGGGGCAGAAGCCGGCCAGCGGCATGGCGTCGTGGAAGGCGCCCGAGAGCATCTCGCGGTGGCTCAGCCGCAGCGCGGCGCAGGCCGCGCGCGCCAGGCCCGCGAGCGCGGCGTCGAAGCGCACGGTGGGCTTGTCCTGCAGCACCTCGATCTGGCCGCCGGCCGGCAGCGCCGCGTCGACGAGCGCGCGCACCGCGTCGAGCGCGGCGGCCTCGGGATGGCGCGCATCGACGGTGAAGACGACGCGTTCGGCAATGGTGTTGATCGACCCGGGGCTGCACTCCCAGCGGCCGATGGTGAGGCGCAGCCGGTCGTCGCCGCACCGCGCCGCATGTTCGAGCAGCGCATGGGCCATGCGCACGGCCTTGGCCTGCGCATCGTCGCGCGCGGCCAGCGGCGTGGTGCCCGCGTGCGCGCTGCGCCCCGGCACGGTGATGCGGAACCAGCGCACACCCTGGATCGCGCTCACGCAGCCGACCTGCAGGCCCTCGGCCTCCAGCACCGGACCCTGTTCGATGTGCGCCTCGATGTAGCCATGCACCGGGCGCGCGAGCGGTGTGTCCATCCAGTTCCAACCCTGGCGCAGTGCTTCCGCGCGCAGGTCGTCCACGGCGGCATCGCGCGCGGCCTCGAAGCGCAGGCCGTCGCCGTCGCGCACGCCGAGGAAGGCCTCGAGCCGCTGCGGCGCGGTGAAGGCGACCGAGCCCATCAGCCCGGGCGCGAAGCGCGAGCCCTCCTCGTTGGTCCACATGGCGACGTCGATCGGCCGGCGGGTGCGCAGGCCGAGACGGTCGAGCGCATCGAACACCTCCAGGCCCGCCGCGACGCCGAAGGCGCCGTCGAGCCAGCCGCCCAGGGGCTGGGTGTCGATGTGGCTGCCGGTCATGGCTGGCGACAGCGTCGGGTCCTGCCCGTCGCGCCGGACGAACACGTTGGCGGCGGCGTCGATGCCGACGCGGTAGCCGGGCCGGCGCGCGAACGGCTGCACCAGCCACCGCCGCGCGGCCAGCTCGTGCGCGCACAGCGCCTGGCGCGCCACGCCGCCGCCGGTGCATGCACCCGCGGCACCATGCGCCGCCAGGCCACGCAGCCGGGCCTCGAGGCTCGCGGTGCCGACCGCGCGCGCCACGTCGCCCGCCAGGGCCGCGTCCCGCATCTCGTCGAGCGCGTTCATGCGAGCGCTCCCGCCGCGGGATGGCCGAGGCTGCGGCGGATCCACGGCTGCAGGAAGGCCTGGATGCGCGGATGGGCCGGCGCGTGGATCACCTCGCGCGGCGTGCCGATCGTCACGATGCGGCCCTTCTCCATGAACACGATCCGGTCCGACACCTCGGCCGCGAAGCTCATCTCGTGCGTGACCATGATCATGGTCATGCCGCCGCGCGACAACGACTTGATCACCTCGAGCACCTCGTCGACCAGCTCGGGATCGAGCGCGGAGGTCGGCTCGTCGAGCAGCATCACCTCGGGCCCGACCGCGAGCGCGCGCGCGATGCCCACGCGCTGCTGCTGGCCGCCGCTGAGCTGGGGCGGCCGCGCATCGGCCTTGGCCGACATGCCCACGCGCGCCAGCGCCTCGCCGGCCACGGCACGGGCCTGGTCCGCGCGCAGCCCCTTGGCCAGCGTGAGCGGCGCCATCACGTTGGCCAGCACCGTCATGTGCGGCCACAGGTTGAACTGCTGGAACACCATGGCCACCGGCGCGCGCACCTCGGCGACGACGCGCTCGCTCTCGCGGACCAACGCGCCGGCCGCGCTGCGGCGGTAGCCGAGCAGCGCGCCGCGGATGCGGACCTCGCCCTCGTCGTAGGCCTCGAGAAAGTTCATGCAGCGCAGCAGCGTGGTCTTGCCCGAGCCCGAGGGGCCGATCAGCGACAGGACCTCGCCCTTGCGGATGTCCAGGTCGATGTCCGACAGCACGCGCTGCGGGCCGAAGGACTTGCCGACGCCGCGCAGGGAGACGATGGGAACGGTCACGGGAGCATTCATGGACGGGAGGTTTCTCGAAGGGCGGCCCAGGCGCGCAGCGTGCCGGCCGCGCGGTTGACGAGCAGCGACAGGCCCCAGTAGCTCAGCGCCAGCAGCAGGTAGGGCTCGACGTAGACGAACTGCTCCGACACCACCTTGCCGGCGGTCATCGTCAGTTCGGGATAGGTGATGACCGAAGCCAGCGCGGACTCCTTCATCAGCAGGATGGTCTGGCTCGCGATCAGCGGCAGGCTGGCGCGCAGGGCCTGCGGGCATTCGATGGTGGCGAAGATCTGGCGCGAGGACAGGCCCATGCAGCGCGCGGCCTCGATCTGGCCGCGCGGAATGCTCTGCCAGCAGGCGCGGAAGATCTCGGCGAAGTAGGCGCCGCCGTAGACCGCGAGCGTGAGGCCGGCGGCGGCGAAGGGATCGAGCGACAGGCCCGCGCTCGGCAGGCCGAAGTAGACGATGAACAGGTGGATCAGGAACGGCACGCCGCGCCACACCGCGGTGTAGGCGGTGTAGAGCCAGCGCGCCGCGCGCCAGCCGGTTTCGCGCAGCGCGTGGAAGGCGAAGCCCACGACCAGGCCGCCCGCCAGGCCCGTCAGCGTGAGCAGCACGGTGCGCAGCGCGGCCGCGCCGAACGCGGGCAGCAGCTGGCCCAGCAGCGCCGTGTCGATCATGGCCGCTCCATCCGGCCGCGCAGCCAGTGGCCGAGCCACAGCACCGCGCCGGTCATCAGCAGGTAGCACAGGCCCACCGAGACATAGACCTCGAGCGGCCTGAAGTTGGCCGCCACGATCTGCCGCCCGCCGCGCGCCAGGTCGGCCACCGAGATCACCGAGACGATGGCCGAACTCTTCACCACGTCGACGCCCTCCGACACCACGGCCGGCCACACGGCCCGCGCGAGCTGCGGCAGCTGCACGTGGCGGAAGATGCGCGCGGGCGGCATGCCGAACGAGGCCGCGGCCTCGATCTGCCCGGCCGGCACCGCCACCAGCCCGGCGCGCAGGATCTCGCACTGGAACGCGGCGGAGTTCAGGCCCAGCGCGACGATGGCCACCAGCAGCGGCGGCAGGTCGAGGCCGTAGGCGCTGGGCAGGTAGAAGAGCATGAGCAGCTGCACCAGCAGCGGCGTGCCGCGAAAGAAGCTCAGGTAGGTGCGCACCGCGGCCGGCAGCAGGCCCCGGCCGCCGCGCCGCAGCGACAGGCCCAGCAGCACCGCGCCCCAGGCGAAGCCCAGCAGGATGGCGGCGACCGCCACGCTCAGCGTGGTGACGGCGCCCTGCAGCAGCACGGGCAGGTAGGCGGCCAGCCGCTCGAGAAGGGTGGTTGCGTTCATTGGGAGCGCGGTGGTGCGGAGTCAGGAGGCGTCGTGTGGAGCAGGCCCGCTCACATCTGCGGCGCCGGCACCGCGTCGGTGGGCACCTCCATCGCGAAGCCGAACCACTTCATCTGCAGCTCCTTGAGCTGGCCGCTCTTCTGCGCACGCGCGATGCCGTCGCTGAAGAACTTGACCAGCGGCGCGCTGTCGGCGTCCTTGCGGCCGACCCAGCCGAAGTAGGTCTTGGGGCCGATGGGCGCGGGCATCACCGCGTAGATGTCGCCGCGCGTCTTCACCAGCGTCGCCAGGTTGGAGAGCGACTGCGCCACCGCCACCAGCCGGCCGGCGGCCAGGTCGGCATAGGCCTCGTCGAAGCTCACGTACTCGCGGATGGTGACCGCCGGCTTGCCCTCGGCCTGCAGCTTCTTCGCATAGTCCTGCAGCGCGCGCAGCTGGGCCGAGCCGGCCTGCGAGCCCACCGTCTTGCCCGCGATGCCCGCGGGGTCGGTGAGCGCGGCGTCGTCCTTGCGCTTGACCAGCGCCGTCGTGGCGTCGGCGATCGGCACGGTGAACGCGAACTTGTCGGCGCGCTCCTTGGTGAGCGTGACCGAGGTCACGACGAAGTCGAAGCGCCGGGTCGCCAGGCCCGGCAGGATGCCCTGGAACGGCACGTCGAACTGCTTGACCTTGACCTCGGGCAGGTCGGCCAGGATCAGGCGCATCAGGTCGGGGCCGTAGCCCACGATCTTGCCGTCCTGCAGGTATTCGAAGGGCGCGAACTGCGCCTCGGTACCGATGACGATTTCTTTCTTGTTCTTCACCGTCTCCAGCATGTCGGCGCCGTGCGCGGCACCGAGCAGGAACAGGGAAAGAACGCCGGCGATTGCGCGATGGAACAGCATGAGCGGGGCCCTCGGGTGTGGATTGAAGCAGGTGCGTAGAGATTCAGCAAGCAACTTGCATTCATGCAAGTCACTTGCTTAGAACACACAAGTTCCATGCCAGCCGAAATCGCGTTGGCGGCACGGCCGTGGTGCCGACAGCGGCGCCAAAGGGACAAGGGACGGCGCGAGGCGCACTAAGGGAGTGCAGGGAGTGCAAAATCGGGGGACGCCGCCACGCCTGGAGAAGACGGCCATCGCGAACCGCGAAATCCCGTTCGGGGTCGTTCCGGCACACTGCACCCTGGTGCAGCGATGCGATGGCTTCCAGGCTGCAACCCGATCCGTCCAGATACAGAGACAAACCCATGATCCGACAACTCATCCGCCCGCTGGCCCTCGCGCTGGCACTTCCGCTGGCCTTCGGCGCCGCCTCCACCGCCCAGGCCCAGACCTATCCCGCCAAGCCGATCCGCATGATCGTGCCCTTCCCGCCCGGCGGCGGCACCGACATCCTGGCGCGCCTGGTGGCCCAGAAGCTCACCGAGACCAACCACTGGACCGTGGTGCCCGACAACCGCGCGGGCGCCGGCGGCACCATCGGCATCGCCGAGGCCGCGCGTGCCGCGCCCACGGGCTACGACATCGTGATGGGCCAGAAGGACAACATGGTCGTCGCGCCCTGGCTCTACAAGAACCTCAGCTACGAGCCGACCAAGGACCTGACCGCGGTGGCCCACGTGGCCTTCACGCCCGTGGTGATCGTCACGCAGGCCAACTCCAAGTACAAGTCGCTCGACGACGTGGTGAAGGCCGCGCGCGCCGCGCCCGACACCATCACCTACGGCTCGCCCGGCAACGGCACCACCATCCACCTGGCCGGCGAGATCTTCAACGGCGCGGCCAAGATCAAGATGCGCCACGTGCCCTACAAGGGCTCGAACGCGGCCATGATGGACGTGCTCGCGGGCAACGTCGACCTGATGGTGTCGTCGGTGCCCTCGGCCATGGCCCAGATCAAGGCCGGCAAGCTGCGCCCGCTGGCCGTGACCTCGGCCAAGCGCAGCAGCTCGCTGCCCGACACGCCCACCGTGGCCGAGCTCGGCTACAAGGGCTTCGACGTGAGCACCTGGTATGGCCTGTTCGTGCCGGCCAAGACGCCCAAGGACGTGATCGCCACCCTGAACGCCGAGGTCAACAAGCTGCTGGCCACGCCCGAGATGCAGGCCGCGATCATCGCGCAGGGCGCCGAGCCGCAGAGCATGACGCCCGAGCAGTTCGGCGCGCTGCTCAAGACCGACTACGAGAAGTGGAAGGGCATCGTGCAGGCCTCGGGCGCGACCATCGAGTAAGCGCGCAACCGCCCGCGAACGAAGAAGGAGGGCGCGCTGCGCCCTCTTTTCGTTGGTGGACGGCGCTTCTTCAACGCGCCGACACGGGCATCGGCGCGGCGGGCAGCACCAGCGATGCGCCCGAGCGCGACGCCCGGTCCCAGCCGGGGTGCCGCTGCGCGCGCTCCAGCTCGGCCGTCACTTCGGCGCGGGTCTTCGGCCTGGCATTGGTCACCGGAACCGGCGCGCCATAGGCCAGGAAGTCCTTCCATTTCGGATCGTCCTGCGCCGCCGCCAGCTCGCGATCGACCTGGCCCGCCGACTTGCCCGCGCCGGACAGTTCGGCATGGGTCTTGACCCCGGTTTCATTGGCCGCGAAATGCGAAGGCGCGTCGACGTGCTGCACGCTTTGCTGGGCGGAGGCCATGAGCGGCATGAAGCCGGCGATGGCGGAGGCGGCCGCGAGCGCGGCGATTCTTGTGTTCGACATGCATATCTCCTTGGGATGTTCCCCGCGCTGGATGTCGGGCGCGGGGGTGGAGACAGGCGGCGATCCGTTCTGGCTGGCCATGCGCGGGGCGTCGATCTCTCCACGCCCACACACTAGAAACGCAAACGAACGCGGACTTATCCGCCCGGTTACGTTCTCGTCATCCGAGGCCCGGCTCAGTCCGGCACGAACTTGCGGTTGAACACCGCCACGTCCGACTCCAGCTCGAAGGCCGCGAGCTGGCCCATCTTGCCGTCGCTCAGGCGGCAGGCCGCGAACAGGCTGTGGCGGCCCTGGAAGCCGAATTCGTCCATCACGATCAGCGCGTACGGATACGGCACGAAGACCTGGTGCGTGAAGACGATGCGGTGCTGGTTCCTCGGCGAGGGAAAGAGCTTGTACTCGCCGGTGTCGATGCCCTGGGCAGTGGCCATGGCGCGGGTGCTCAGTCCGGATCGCGCACGTCGGCCACCGGCTTGGCGCCGAAGTCCGCGCGCGCGAGGTACTTGAGCACCTTCGCGGCCGCGCTCGCGGGGCTGTCGAGCAGGCCCTCGCTCTTGAGCTTCTCGAAGCGCGTGCGGTCGGGGAAGTTCTCGGCCGATGCGCCACGCAGTTGCACCTGCATGTCGGTGTCGATCACGCCGGGCGCCAGCGACACGATGCGCGCGCCGTTCGGCAGGTTCGCTTCCTCGAGCGCGACCGCGCGCGAGTAGTGGTCCATGCCGGCCTTGGCCGCGCAGTACGGCGCCTGGCTGCCCATGGCGTTGCGGCCCAGGCCCGAGGAGATGTTGAGCACCTTGCGCGCGCCGCGCCAGTCGCGCGTGCCGCCGAGAAAGGCCGCCGTCAGCAGCAGCGGCGCTTCGAGCCCGATGCGCAGCGCCTGCGACAGCTCGCCATCGACCGCGGAAGCGAGCGGCGCGGGATTGCCGACCGTGCCCGCGTTGTTGATCAGCGTGACGCCGTCGAAGCGCTGCGCGTCCTGCGCGGCCAGCCATTCGCGCAGGCGCGCGGCCGAGGCGACGGGGTCGGACAGGTCCTGTTCCCATTGCACGAGCTCGACGCCGGCCGCCTTCGCCTGTTCGGCGAGCTCGGGGCTCTGGCGGCGCGAGATGCACAGCAGGACGTGGCCGGGTTGCAGCAGCTGTTCGGCCATGGCGCGGCCGAGGCCGCGCGATGCGCCGGTGATGAGGTAGAGGTGGGAGGTGGGCATGGGGGCGATGATAGTGAAGCGCCCGGAAACGGCAGCGCCAGGGTCTTCCGCCCGGCCTTCGTTCAGCCGGCCGCCCATCCCCACCCGAGAACTCAATTCGGCGGCGGCGGAAACGCCAGCGCGTTGCAGGGCTCGGCCGGCTGCACCAACTTTCCGTAGAGCACGTCGTAGGCCAGGGTGCCCATCACCTCGAGGCCCCGCGTGTTCAGGTGGATGGGGCTCCTGGGGTCGTAGCAGGCGGTCGCGATCCCCAGCGGCGCTCGATCCGGATTGCCGACGACGGTGGCGAAATCGATGACGCTGTCGAAATAGCCCGAGGTCTTGATCCAGTCGTTGATCTGCCGCCACTTGAGGTCGCTGGACGCCGAGTAGTAGCCGGTCGGCACCAGATTGCCATCGATGCCGACGATGTCGCCGATCGGCGTGTTCACGCCGCCATGGATCCTGATCTTGCGGAAGCGCGCCAGATCCACGAAGTACTTGTAGCGTTCGATGATGTCGGCCGCGGAGGACTTCGAAAGGTCGTTGTCGCCTGCGAGGATGATGATGTCCGTCGGGTCGCGGGATAGCACGTCGCGCAGGAAGCGGTCAAACAGCGAGGGCCCGTTGTTCGAGTTGAACATGGCGTTGCCGCTGATGCCGGCATTGCCCACGCCGAGCGGCTCGTCATTGGTGTTGGCCAGCTTCGACAGCACGGCGGGCCACGGGCTCTGGATGCCCACGGCGCTGTAGCCGGCCGTGATCGATTCGCCCACGGCCACGACCACGCGCGTTGCCTCGGGCGCGAGCACCTTGACCTCGCTCAGGTTGAACACGCCGTTGTAGGTCTCGTACTCCGGCGCGACCGCCGACAGCGAGGCTTCGGCCGCCACGTCGCGGTTCCTCACCACGTAGAAGCCGGGCAGCGGAACGGCGGCGTTCATGTGCATGTCGGCGTACTGCACCTTGCCCTGGAAGTGCAGGCTGATCATCAGGTCCGAGAGCTTGGGCACCGCCATCGCCACGGGGTCGCTCAGCAGCTCCTCGCCGGCGGGCACCTCGGCCAGCGTCTTGCCGCCATCGAAGGTCAGGACCCGGCGCGTGGCTGGATCGATGGCGGTTGGATCGGAGGGCTGCGAGGCATCGGGCAGTGCCACGCTCGCATGATCGACGCGCAGGGTGGTGCTGCCGAACACGTTGGACAGCCGCACCCGGACGCCCTCGCCGCCCACGCTGGTGCGGATGCGCACGCGGACCGTGTCCGAGTCATTGTTCTGCAGCCGGTTGGCATACATGGCGGACTGCCAAGTCGTGGCCCATCGGGTCTTCTTCTCGGACGGCACGGTCGGTGGCGGCTCCTCGGGCGGTGCGACCGCGGGCGGAGTGACGGACGGTGCCACGGCGTTGGCGGCGGCGATCGCCGCGGCATCGACCTCCACATTGCTGTCTCCGCCACCGCCGCATGCCGTCAACAAGCCGACGGCCAGGGCCGCCAGCATCCGGCGCCAAGCCTTCTCGAAAGAACGCTGGCCTGCCCACACTGCTTCGAGTGCTTTCTTCATGATGCCTCCTTGGGTGTCCGGTTGCCCGGGTTGAGATGACTTCTGGGGTGGGATGCCTCGCTGCTGGTGAAGGTCGAAGGGCGGCGATCAACGCGCCATCACTTCTTCTCCCGGCGCCGGTCGATGAACGCGATGACCTCGCCCATGATCCCCTTGCGGAAGGCCAGCACGCAGATCACGAAGATCAGGCCTGTGACCATGGTCACCGACTCGCCCAGCGTGTTGAACCAGTCGATGGTGGTGATGCGCGCGAGCAGGTTGCCCAGCTCGCCGATCTTGTTCTCCAGCAGCACCACCACGGCCGAGCCCACCAGCGGCCCCGACAGGGTGCCCAGGCCACCCACCAGCGTCATCAGGATCACCTGGCCCGAAGCGGTCCAGTGCACGTCCGACAGGGTCGCGAAGCCCAGCACCAGCGTCTTGAGCGAACCCGCCAGCCCCGACAGCGCCGCCGAGATCACGAAGGCCAGCAGCTTGAAGCGCGCCACGTCGTAGCCCAGCGACAGCGCGCGCGGCTCGTTCTCCTTGATGCCCTTGAGCACCTGCCCGAACGGCGAGTGGATGGTGCGCACGATCAGCAGGAAGGCAGCCGCCACGATCGCCAGCGCGACGTAGTACATCGTCAGGTCGTTGCTCAGGTCGATGAGGCCGAACAGCTTGCCGCGCGGCACGCCCTGCAGGCCGTCCTCGCCGCCGGTGAACCTCGCCTGCAGCGCGACGAAGAACATCATCTGCGCGAGCGCCAGCGTGATCATCGCGAAGTAGATGCCCTGGCGGCGGATGGCCAGCACGCCGAACAGCCAGCCCAGCAGCGCGCCCACCAGCGTGCCCGCGATCAGGCCCAGCTCGGGCGTGAGGCCCCAGACCTTGATCGCATGGCCGGCCACGTAGGCCGAGCCGCCGAGGAAGGCCGCATGGCCGAAGGACAGGAGCCCGGTGAAGCCCAGCAGCAGGTTGAAGGCCGAGGCGAACAGCGCGAAGCACAGGAGCTTCATCACGAACACCGGGTAGGCGCCGAAGAACGGCGCCAGCACCAGCGCGACGAGCAGCAGGCCGTAGAAGACGGTGGAGATCTTTTTCATGTTCATGCCGCCTGCTCTCACTTCTCTTTGCCGAACAGGCCGGCAGGACGCACCAGCAGCACGATGACCATGATGACGAACACGACGGTGGACGAGGCCTCGGGGTAGAAGACCTTGGTGAAGCCCTCGATCACGCCCAGCCCCAGCCCGGTGAGGATGGCGCCCATGATCGAGCCCATGCCGCCGATCACGACGACGGCGAACACCACGATGATCAGGTTCTGGCCCATCAGCGGCGAGACCTGGATCACCGGCGCGGCCAGCACGCCCGCGAAGGCCGCGAGGCCCGCGCCGAAGGCATAGGTCAGCGTGATCATCAGCGGCACGTTGACGCCGAAGGCCTCGACCAGGCGCGGGTTCTCGGTGCCCGCGCGCAGGTAGGCGCCGATGCGGGTCTTCTCGATCACGAACCAGGTGGCGATGCACACGACCAGCGAGGCCACGACCACCCAGGCGCGGTAGTTGGGCAGCACCATGAAGCCCAGGTCGGTGGCGCTCGACAGCGCCTCGGGCGCGTCGTAGGCCAGGCCCGAGACGCCGTAGATGGAGCGGAACACGCCCTCGATGAGCAGCGTGAGGCCCAGCGTGAGCAACAGGCCGTAGAGGTGGTCGAGCTTGTAGATCCAGCGCAGCAGCAGCCGCTCGATCAGCACGCCGAACAGGCCGATGACGATGGGCGCGGCGATCAGCATCACCCAGTAGTTGATGCCGAAATATTCCATCGCCATCCAGGTGAGCACCGCGCCGAGCATGAACAGCGCGCCGTGCGCGAAGTTGATGACGTTGAGCAGGCCGAAGATGACGGCCAGCCCGAGGCTCAGGATGGCATAGAAGGAGCCGTTGACCAGCCCCAGGAGGAGCTGGCTCAACAAGGCGGGAAGGGAAATGGTCATAGGGGGTTCAGCAGGCGCGGGCCCGGACGGGCCCGCGGGGGTCGATCACTTCCAGAGCGCGCACTTGCTCTCGGCCTTGGTCGTGAAGATCTGGTCGCCCGGCAGCGTCTTGAGCACCTTCAGGTAGTCCCAGGGCTTCTTGGACTCGGACGGCGACTTCGCTTCCACCAGGTACATGTCGTGGATGAAGCTGCCGTCGGCACGGATCTGGCCCTTGCCGTAGAAGTCGTCGATCTTCATGCTCTTGAGCTGCGCCATCACCTTGTCGGCGTCGGTGGTCCTGGCCGCCTGCACCGCCTTCAGGTAGGTCATCGTGGCCGAGTAGTCGGCGGCCTGCACGTCGGTCGGCATGCGCTTGGTCTTCTCGAAGAAGCGGTTGGCGAACTTGCGCGTGTCGTCGTTGAGGTCCCAGTACCAGCTCGTGGTATGCAGCAGGCCTTCGGTGTTCTTCAGGCCCAGGCTGTGGATGTCGGTGATGAACACCAGCAGGCCGGCGGTCTTCATGGTCTTGTTGATGCCGAACTCCCTGGCGGCCTTGATCGAATTGATGGTGTCGCCGCCGGCGTTGGCCAGCCCGAGGATCTGCGCCTTGGAGTTCTGCGCCTGCAGCAGGAAGGACGAGAAGTCGGAGGCGTTGAGCGGATGCTTGACGCCGCCCACCACCGTGCCGCCCTTCTCCTTGATCACCGTGGTGGTGTCGGCCTCGAGCGCGGCGCCGAAAGCGTAGTCGGCCGTCAGGAAGAACCAGCTCTTGCCGCCGCGGTCGACCACCGCCGCGCCCGTTCCCTTGGCCAGCGCGACCGTGTCGTAGGCGTAGTGCACGGTGTAGGGGCTGCACTGCTCGTTGGTGAGCGCGGAGGACGCGGCGCCGTTGTTGAAGTGCACGCGCTTCTTCTCGGTGGCCACCTTCGCGGTGGCGAGCGCGGTGCCGGAGTTGGTGCCGCTGAACACCATGCTCAGGCCCTGCGTGTCGATCCATTCGCGCGCCTTCGACGCGGCGATGTCGGCCTTGTTCTGATGATCGGCCGTCAGCAGCTCCACGGGCTGGCCGTTGACCTTGCCGCCGAAGTCGTCGATCGCCATCTGGATCGCCATCGCGGCGTTCTTGCCCTCGAGGTCGGCATAGAGACCGGACATGTCGGTGATGAAGCCGATCTTGACCTTCTCCTGCGCCTGTGCCGCGCCGAGGCCTCCGAGGGCGAGCAGGCCGAAGCCGAGCGACAGAAGGGGATGCCTGGTGTTCATGATGAATGTCTCCTGGGTGAATGAAAAGGAATGGCGGACACGGAGGTCTCGCTCAGGATGTGCGGCCAGATCGAGAGGGCAACGCCGGTGTCGCGCCGCCTGAGCCGCCAGCCGTCGAGGGCTCTGCGCGCCGGCAACGCGGCGCTCTCGCGGGGCGGCGGTCGCCCCGATCTGCGCACGACGTTCCGGATGTTCTTCATGTCCTGCGGCCTAGACGCCGAGCAGCTCGGTGAGCACGGGCATGCGGGCTTCGAGCTCGTCGGCGCCGAACTTCAGCGCGATGCGGCCGTGCTCCATCACATAGAAGCGATCGGCCAGCGGCGCCGCGAAGCGGAAGTTCTGCTCCACCATCACGATGGTGTAGCCCTTGGAACGCAAGGTCGTGATCATTCGTGCGAGCGCCTGCACGATCACCGGCGCCAAGCCTTCGGATATCTCGTCGAGCAGCAGCAGCTTGGCGCCCGTGCGCAGGATGCGCGCCACCGCCAGCATCTGCTGCTCGCCGCCCGACAGCCGCGTGCCCTGACTGTGGCGACGCTCCGCCAGGTTCGGAAACATCGCGTAGATCTCCTCGACCGACATGCCCTGCCCCGCGCCTTTCAGCTCCGGCGGCAGCATCAGGTTCTCCTCGCACGACAGGCTCGCGAAGATGCCGCGTTCCTCGGGGCAGTAGCCGATGCCCAGGTGCGCGATGCGGTGCGTGGGCATCGCGATCGTCTCCCGGCCATTGACCTCGATGCTGCCCTTGCGCGCGCCGGTCAGGCCCATGATCGCGCGCAGCGTGGTGGTGCGGCCCGCGCCATTGCGGCCCAGCAGCGTCACGACCTCACCGGGCTGCACGACCATGTCGACGCCATGCAGCACATGCGATTCGCCGTACCAGGCTTGCAGGCCCTTGATCTCGAGTGCGGCGGTCATCAGTGAGCCCCTTGCAGTTGGCCGTCCGTGGTGCCCATGTAGGCCTCCATGACCTGCGGGTTCTTCGAGACTTCCGCGTAGGGGCCTTCGGCCAGCACGGCGCCACGCTGCAGCACGGTGATGGTGTCGGCGATGGTCGAGACCACGCTCATGTTGTGTTCGACCATCAGGATGGTGCGGCCTGCCGACACGCGCTTGATCAGCTCGGCCACGCGGTGCACGTCCTCATGGCCCATGCCCTGCGTGGGCTCGTCGAGCAGCATCAGCTCGGGCTCCATCGCGAGCGTGGTCGCGATCTCCAGCGCGCGCTTGCGGCCGTAAGGCAGGTTCACGGTCTGCTCTTCGGCGAGATCCTCCAGGCCGACCTCCGCGAGCAGCTCGCGCGCCCGGGCGTTGAGCGGCTCGAGCGACTTCTCGCTCTTCCAGAAGTGGTACGAAGTGCCGAGCCTGCGCTGCAGCCCGAGGCGCACGTTCTCCAGCAGCGTGAGGTGCGGGAACACGGCCGAGATCTGGAACGAGCGGATGATGCCGCGCCGCGCGATCTGCGCGGGGCGCTCGCCCGTGATGTCCTGGCCGTTGAAGAGGATCGTGCCGCTGGTGGGTTCGAGGAACTTCGTGAGCAGGTTGAAGCAGGTCGTCTTGCCCGCGCCGTTGGGTCCGATGAGCGCGTGGATCGAACCGCGCACGACCGAGAGATCGACCTTACTGACAGCAGTGAAGCCCTTGAACTCCTTGGTGAGCTGGCGTGTTTCGAGAATGCAGCCGCTCATCGACGGACCTCTTCGCGCGGCGTGGTCTGGTTCATGCGCGCCTCGTTCATTCGTTGACGCACGAGAAGCTCGCCGCCACATCGACGTCGCCGCTGCCCTTGTACCTGGGCCAGGCCGGGTAGTCGCAAAGCGGCCGGGTGCGGCGGGGCACGCTCGCGGTCATGGTCACGGGGTCGATCGGGGCGTCGGTCACGATCGGCGCGGTCGGTGCCGCGTCCTTCTCCACCCAGTTCTCGAGCGCGCTCAGCGAATCCCAGCTGGCGTTGAACACCGTGCCGACGGCATGCGCGTAGCCCGGGATCTGGTAGTAGCGCATGAAGCCCTTCACGCGCTCCGCACCCATGGTGGCGCGCACCCGGTTGAAGTACTGGTCGGTAGCGCGCGTGCTGACCAGTTGATCGGCGGTGCCATGCGCCATCAGCAGCTTGCCGCCGTTTGCGGCGAACGCCGACAGGTCGGCCTGGTTGATGTCCTGCAACCCCGTGAGCTCGGCGATGCGTGCCTGCCAGGGGCCGGGATTCTCGGGATCGAGCGTCAGCGAATCGAAGGCGGGGTTCTTCGTCACGAAGAAGCGCACCCACTGGTCCCAGAAGTTCGAGTGGAAGGGCGCGAACGCGGGCATCGGCGAGGCGGGCGGCTGCGCTCCCAGGCCCAGGTAGGCGACGGTCACCTGGCTCGGATCGGCACCGGACCGACCGAACTCGGCGCCCCAGGCATTGAAGCCCGGATACTGGTTCTCTCCGCTGCCGAGCGGATAGTTGAAGACGGCCGGCGTGTCGATCACCTTGAAGGCGGCGATCTGCGCATCCGACAGGCAGTCGTCCGCGGTGTCGGCGCCGCCCGGGCAGCGCAACGGTCGTCCGTCGAGCAGCGCGGTCACGGGATCGAAGCGCTGGTTGCAGGCGTTCTGGTTGCCGATCACTCCGTCCTTCACGCCGTCGATGGCATCGCAGGCCTGCATCGCCGCATCGAACAGCGCGCCGCGCTTCGCGAGGCTGGGGTAGGCACCGGGTTGGGCCAGCGCGCGCGTGATGCGGCCGAACTGCAGGTCGAGGCTGGCCGCGTTGAAGGCCGGGTAGAGCACGATGGCGCCGTTGAAATCGGTCGGCCATTTCTGCACCACCGCGAGCGCCTCGCGGCCGCCCGACGAGCCGCCCGCGAAGTAGCTGCGTTGCGGACGCTGGGCATAGCGCTGCTCGATCAGGAACACGGCCGCGTCGCGCGTCTTCTTGAGCGCTTCGAACGAGAAATTGCGCAGCGCTTCCGTGTTGAGTGCGAAGGCCCCGGGGTTCTTGGCGTCCGTGTTCGCATCGTGGCCCGAGTCGCTTGCGAACACCGCATAGCCTCGCCCGATCGGATCGAGTGCGTCGACGGGACCGGCGGGCACGTTGCCGGCGACAGCGGGAATGCTGCCGTCGTAGCCGCCACCGCCGTACATCATGGCCTTGCGGTTCCACTCGGTAGGCAGCAGCAGCGTCAGCTTGATCGGCGGCGCGGCGGGATCGACCGGCGCGATCTCGGCGCTGAGCTTGCAATGCTCGCCGTAGCTCTTCGGCGCCTTGCCGCCCGCGGGCACCAGCGTGGCCGCCGTCACCCTGGCGCCGCCGGTGGCGAGCGCGATCGCCGATGCGGGAACGGTGAGCGTCGCCATCTGTTCGCAGTTCAGCGGCGTGGCCGCGGCCGGCGCGGGTGCCGGGGCCGGTGCTGGCGTTGGCACCGCCGCCTGCGGGACGAAGGCCACGCCATCGCCGCTCCCGCCGCAGGCGCCCAGCAAGGCCGCGGCGGCGAGCGTCGCGGCGAAGGAGATGCGTGGCACGGCGCTCGTCGCGCGGCGTTGCAATGAAAACTCGATGCTTCTGTTCATGCTTGTCTCTCTTTGTGGTGGAGTCGAGAAATCGCCATGCGTGCATGGCCTGCGGGATTCACGGCGACGGGCGCCGATCGATACGGTGGGCGCTACCGCGCCAACATGCGCCGCCGGCGTTCGCGCACCGACTGCCTGCGCGCGTCCGTCCATTCGTAGAAGCCGTGACCGGTGGTCGCGCCGCATCGGCCGGCCGCCACCAGGGACTGCAGCAGTTTCAGCACCGACTCGCTCTTCTCGAGCTGCGGCATCAGGTGGCCGCCGATGTCGAGGAAGGTGTGGAGGCCGCCGAGATCGGCCGTCTCGAGCGGACCGAAGGACGCATAGCGCTTGCCGATGCAGGCGCGCACGACCGCATCGACCGTGGCCGCGTCGGCCACGCCGCTTTGCACCAGGTGGAGCGCTTCGCGCAGCACCGCGAACTGGATCCGGTTGCCGACGAAGCCGGGCGCCGCCTTGCTCAGCAGCACCGCCTCGAAGCCCGCGCTTTCGAGCCGGCCGCGAAGGGCCGCGCAGGCCTCGGGCACGGTGGCTCGCGCCGGAACGAGTTCGACGAACGGGATGACATGCGGCGGATTCCAGAAGTGCGCGACGAGAAAGCGCTCGGGATGCGCCATGCGCTCGCACAGCACATCCGGCATGAAGCCGCTGGTGTTGCTCGCGATCAAGGCATAGGAGGGCAGCACGGCCTCGAGCTCGGCATAGAGCGCATGCTTGACCTCGAGCCGCTCGACGACGGCCTCGAACACGAGCGATGCATCGGCCAGCGCCGCAAGGTCGGCCACGACGCGAATGCGCGCGCGGGCCGCGTCGCGCTCGGCCTCAACGATGCGGCCCGCGGCCATCAATTCCTCGAAGATTTTTTCCGCCAGCGCGGGCAGCTCGGCGCGCCGCGCCTCGCTGAGATCGAACACGTCGACCGCTTCACCGGCGAGTGCCAGGCAGCTCGCGATGCCCACGCCCATGAGGCCCGCTCCCACCACGGCCACGCGTCGATTGATCTCGTTCATGCAACTTGTCTCCAGCATCTTGTGGCGCCGAAATCGCTCGGCCCTTGGCGCTGGTTTTGCAGAAAGCGTGCCCGTCGATCTCGGCCGTGGCGGCGCGCACATTTCTCATTCGGGCGCTCCGCGTAAACCCGAATGCCGCGAGCGCACGCGACGCTGTGCAGGCGATGTCCAATACTGTCCAGGCCATTGCACACGACGTCCAACAACTGGACATCGATTCGAACCGACTACAGTCACGACCCTGCGCGCGCCACCGCGAACCAAGGGAGTCAGCCATGCTGCAGATCAAGGGAGACCAGGCCTTCGACCTGGCGAGCATCCGGGGCCAGGCCCTGCAGTCCTTCTTCGAGCTGTTCGGCCAGCTCGCCGAGGGCGCCTTCGTGATCGACCGCGACAGCAAGGTCATCTGGGCCAATGCGCGCTACCTCACCTTCATCGGCCTGGAGCCCGACCGCCCGGTGGTCGGCCAGCACATCTCGACGGTGGTGCCGACGACCCGCATGCCCGAGGTGGTCGAGACCGGCCGCTCGATTCCGTTCGACGTGATCGAGGTCAACAACCGCTGGGCCGTGGTGTCGCGCTTCCCGATCAAGAACGACGCGCAGGAAGTCATCGGCGGCTTCTGCTTCGTGCTGTTCGACGAGATCGATCCGCTGCGGCCGATGCTCGCGCGCATCCAGCAGCTGCAGAGCGAGCTCGAGCGCACGCGCTCGAAGCTCAACCAGCTGCGCCGCACCAAGTACGAGTTCAGCCACTTCGTCGGCTCGAGCCCGCAGGCCGCGCAGGTGCGGCGCAGCGCGCGGCAGGTCGCGGCCACCGACTCGACGGTGCTGCTGCTCGGCGAGACCGGCACGGGCAAGGAGCTGGTCGCGCAGGGCATCCACGCGGCCTCGCGGCGCGCGCGGCAGAACTTCATCGGCGTCAACGTGGCGGCCATTCCCGAGGAGCTGATGGAAGCCGAGTTCTTCGGCTCGGCGCCGGGCGCCTACACCGGCGCCCATCCCAAGGGCCGCACCGGCAAGATGATGCTGGCCGACAAGGGCACCTTGTTCCTCGACGAGATCGGCGACATGCCGATGCGCATCCAGGTCAAGCTGCTGCGCGCGCTGCAGGAGCGCGAGATCGAGCCGATCGGCGGCAACACCGTGATCCCGCTCGACCTGCGCGTGATCGCGGCCACCAGCCGCGACCTGCGGCAGCTGGTCGAGACCGGCCAGTTCCGCGCCGACCTCTATTACCGCCTGAGCGTGGTGCCGATCCAGATCCCGCCGCTGCGCGAGCGGCTCGAGGACCTGCCCGAGCTGGTCGACCTGTTGCTGGCCGAACTCTGCGCCACGCTCGGCATGCGCGAGAAGGACATCGCGCCCGACGCGCTGGCGCTGCTCGCGACGTTCGGCTGGCCCGGCAACGTGCGCGAGCTGCGCAACGTGCTCGAGCGGGCCTGCGTGGTGGCCGGCGATGCATCGGAGCTGCGGGCCGAGCACATGCTGCTCAACGTCGGCGCGCGGCCGGCCGCGGTGCCTGCAACGACGGCATCGGTGGCCGCGGCGCGCCACGACCTGCACGCCGCCGTGAACGAAACCGAGCAGAAGGCCCTGCTCAACGCGCTGCAGGAGACCAAGGGCAACAAGCTGCTCGCGGCCCGCCTGCTCGGCATCAGCCGCTCGACGCTCTACAACAAGCTCAAGCAGATGGCGCTCGAGCGTTAGCGACCCACGCGCTCAGCCGCCGCGGAACTGCCCGCGCAGGAAGTTGCGGTGCCGCGCGATGTGCCCCAGCTGCGCGGGCGCGATCGTGCCGCCCAGGTCGTTCTCGTCCGCGCCGTTGAGCACCGCGTTCGCATGCGCGAGCGCGCGCGCCACGATCTCCTGTTCGCTCACGCCGAGCTGCGCGCCCAGGTCCAGCGCCACGCGCCGCATCGCGCGCTGCGACAGCATCCACATCGCGCCGAAGCGGTCCCACGCGAGCGCGGACTCGCCGGCCTTCTCGTGCTCGGCGAGGATGTCCTTGAGCGGCTTGGCGAGCAGCTCGTCCATGGCCTCGAGCCGCTCGCTCAGCGCGGCATTGCGCTCGGCCAGCTGCTCGGGCGTGGCCCCCGGCTCCGCCGCCTTGGGCGCGGGCGGCGGCGGTGGCACGAAGCCGGCCACGTTGGCATCGGCGGGAACGATCTGGAGTTGGTCTTGCAGGCTCATGATTTCTTTCCGTGGCCGGTGTCAGTGGAAGAGGTCTTGCGGCTCGTCATCGCCGTCGCGCGCAGGCCCGGCAGGTCGAGCACGCGCAGGCCGCCGTATTCGACGCGGATCAGGCCCTGCGCCGACAGCCCGTTGAGCGCCTCGTTCACGCGCTGGCGCGACAGTCCCACGAGGTAGGCGAGTTCCTGCTGCGTGATGCGCAGGACCTCGCCCACGCCCGGATAGAGCACGGGGTTGAACAGCGAGACCAGGTTGCGCGCCACGCGCGCGTCGGGGTTGTTGAGGCGGTCGATCTCGAGCGCGGCGATGAACTGGCCCAGGCGCTCGTTGAGCTGGTTCATCACGAAGCGATTGAAGCCGATCGAATGGTCGAGCAGCCAATGGAAGCTCTCGATCGGCAGGCCCGCGACGAGGCTGCGCCGCAGTGCCTGGATGTTGTAGCGGTAGGGCTCGCGCTTCATCACCGTGCCTTCGCCGAACCATCCGCCGGGCGGCACGCCGGTGTAGGTGACCGAGCCGCCGTCGGCGTTGTCGTTGCTCATCTTGAGCAGGCCCTCGACCACGCCGAACCAGTAGGTGGGCGAGCGCCCCACGCGGCACACGAGGTCGCCGACCTCGGCCTCGCCGACCACCAGCGCGGCCTCGGCACGGCGGCGCTCGGGCGCGGTGAGCGTGAGCAGCCAGGGGATGCCGTCGAGCTCGGCGGCATTGGGCGGACGCACGCGGTCCTTGATCGAACTGCCCGCGGCGAGGGGGAGGTTGAGCGAGGGGCTGCCGGTCGGCATCGGGAAACTCCGGGGAGTAGTGTCCCTAGGATTGTCGTTGGAACGACAACTGGACGTCAAAGTGCGGCCCTACGATCCGCGCACCGTGCAAACAAACGCCCTCACCTTTCCCCGCCTGCTGCTTGCGCATGCGCAAGCGCAGCCCGAGTCGCCCGCGGTGCGGGAGAAGGACCTCGGCATCTGGCAGACCTGGACCTGGCGCGCCGTGGCGCAGGAAGTGCGCGAGATCGCGTGCGGCCTCGCGAGCCTGGGCTTCCAGTCCTTCGACAACCTTGCGATCGTCGGCGCCAACCGCCCGCATCTCTACATGGCGGTGGTCGCGGCGCAGAGCCTGCGCGGCGTGCCGGTGCCGCTGTACCAGGACGCGGTGGCCAACGAGATGGTGTTCATGCTCGACGACGCGGCCATCGACTTCGTGGTGGTCGAGGACCAGGAGCAGGTCGACAAGCTGCTCGAGTGCCGCGACCTGCAGGCCGAGCGCGTGGCGCGCGGCGAGGGCCGCCAGGGCATCCGCCACATCGTCTACGACGACCCGAAGGGCCTGCGCCACTACGACCAGCCCGGCCTGATCAGCTACGACCGCCTGCGCGAACTCGGCCGCGCCTACGACCAGGCGCACCCCGGCGTGTTCGACGCCGCGGTCGCCAGCGGCGAAGCCACCGACGTCGGTGTGATCCTCTACACCTCGGGCACCACCGGCCGTCCCAAGGGCGTGTGCCAGACGCATGCGAGCTTCATCGCGGCGGGCCGCGGCGGCGTGGAGACCGACAGGCTCGGCCCCGGCGACAACATCATGAGCTACCTGCCGATGGCCTGGGTCGGCGACCACCTGTTCTCGGTGGCGCAGTGGCTGGTGGGCGGCTTCACGCTCAACTGCCCCGAGTCGGCCGCCACGGTGATGAACGACATGCGCGAGATCGGCCCGAGCTACTACTTCGGCCCGCCGCGCACCTTCGAGGGCCTGCTCACCGCGGTGTCGATCCGCATGGAGGACGCGGCCGCTCCGAAGCGCTGGCTCTATGCGAAGTTCATGGCGCTCGCGCAGCGCGTGGGCGCCGACATCCTCAACGGCCAGCCCGTGGGCGCCGGCGACCGGCTGCTGTACGGCCTGGGCAACCTGCTGGTCTACGGGCCGCTGCGCAACGTGCTGGGCATGAGCCGCATCCGCGTGGCCTACACCGCGGGCGCGGCGATCGGGCCCGACCTGTTCCGCTTCTACCGCTCGATCGGCGTCAACCTCAAGCAGTTCTACGGCCAGACCGAGACCTGCGCCTACGTCTGCCTGCAGCAGGACGGCAAGGTCAAGCTGCAGACCGTGGGCACGGCCGCGCCGGGCATCGAAATCAAGATCGCCGACGACGGCGAGGTGCTGGTGCGCGGCGTCTCGGTGCTCAAGGAGTACTACAAGCGCCCCGACGCCACGGCCGAGGTGCTCGATGCCAACGGCTACTTCCATACCGGCGACGCCGGCGTGCTCGACAGCGAGGGCCACCTGCGCATCATCGATCGCGCGAAGGACGTGGGCCGGCTCGCGGGCGGCGCGATGTTCGCGCCCAACTACATCGAGAACAAGCTCAAGTTCTTCCCGCAGATCAAGGAAGCCGTGTGCTTCGGCCATGCGCGCGAGGAAGTCTGCGCCTTCATCAACATCGACTTCGAGGCCGTGGGCAACTGGGCCGAGCGCCGCGGCCTGGCCTACGGCGGCTACGTCGACCTGGCCGGCAAGCCCGAGGTGCTGGCACTGATCGCCGAGTGCCTGGGCAAGGTCAATGCCGACCTGGCGGCCGAGGCCGGCATGGGCGAGACGCAGATCGCGCGCTTCCTGGTGCTGCACAAGGAGCTCGATCCCGACGACGACGAGCTGACCCGCACGCGCAAGGTGCGCCGCGGCTTCATCGCCGAGAAATACGCGGTGCTGGTCGAGGCGCTGTACGCCGGCAAGACCGAGCAGTTCATCGAGACCCAGGTGAAGTTCGAGGACGGCCGCACGGGCACCGTGAGCGCGACCCTGAAGATCGTCGAGGCGAAGCGCTTCGCCGGCATGGCAAAGGCGGCCTGACATGGCAAGAAAAACCGGCGACGTCATCCTGGACGTGCAGAACATCTCCCTGAGCTTCGGCGGCGTGAAGGCGCTGACGGACATCAGCTTCAACGTGCGCGAGCACGAGGTGCGGGCCATCATCGGCCCCAACGGCGCGGGCAAGAGCTCGATGCTCAACTGCATCAACGGCGTGTACTGGCCCCAGCAGGGCTCGATCACCTTCCGCGGCCAGACCTTCAAGCACATGAACTCGCGCCAGGTGGCCGAGATGGGCGTGGCGCGCACCTTCCAGAACCTGGCACTGTTCAAGGGCATGAGCGTGCTCGACAACATCATGACGGGGCGCAACCTCAAGATGAAGAGCGGCCTGCTCGCGCAGGCGCTACGCTGGGGCCCGGCCGAGCGCGAGGAGCTCAAGCAGCGCGAGTTCGTCGAGCACATCGTCGACTTCCTCGAGATCCAGGCGCACCGCAAGACGCCGGTGGGCCGCCTGCCCTACGGCCTGCAGAAGCGCGTGGACCTGGGCCGCGCGCTCGCGATGGAGCCGCAGGTGCTGCTGCTCGACGAGCCGATGGCCGGCATGAACGTGGAGGAGAAGCAGGACATGAGCCGCTTCATCCTCGACGTGAACGACGAGTTCGGCACCACCATCGTGCTGATCGAGCACGACATGGGCGTGGTGATGGACATCTCCGACCGCGTGGTGGTGCTCGACTACGGCAAGAAGATCGGCGACGGCACGCCCGACGAAGTGCGCAACAACGAAGACGTGATCCGGGCATACCTGGGCGTGGAGCATTGATATGTGCCCCCACGCTCATCACTTTGTGTATTCACTGCCCCCCAAGGGGGCGCAAGCCTCCCTTGGGGCGGCCCTACGGGAGGCTTGAATGGGCTTTTTCCTAGAAACCCTCTTCGGCGGCCTGATGGTCGGCATGCTCTATTCGCTGATAGCGATCGGCTTCGTGCTGATCTACAAGGCCTCGGGCGTGTTCAATTTCGCGCAGGGCGCGATGGTGCTGTTCGCGGCGCTCGCGATGGCGCGCTTCGCCGAATGGATCCCGCGGTTGCTGGGCTTCCAGAGCCTGATCCTCGCGAACATCCTGGCCTTCGTCGCCGCGATGGCGGTCATGGTGGTGGTGGCCTGGCTGATCGAGCGCCTCGCGCTCAGCAAGCTGGTGAACCAGGAAGGCATCACGCTCTTGATGGCCACGCTGGGCATCGCCTACTTCCTCGACGGCCTGGGCCAGACGCTGTTCGGCAACGACATCTACAAGATCGACGTCGGCATGCCGAAGGAACCGCTGATGGTGCTCGAGAGCACCTTCCAGGGCGGCCTGCTGCTGAGCCAGGAGGACCTGATCGCGGCGCTGGTGGCGGCGGCGCTGGTGGTGGTGCTCGCGATCTTCTTCCAGAAGACCGCCACCGGCCGCGCGCTGCGCGCCGTGGCCGACGACCACCAGGCGGCGCAGTCGATCGGCATCCCGCTCAACCGCATCTGGGTGATCGTGTGGTCGGTGGCCGGCTTCTCGGCACTGGTGGCCGGGATCATCTGGGGCTCCAAGCTCGGCGTGCAGTTCTCGCTCTCGCTGGTGGCGCTCAAGGCGCTGCCCGTGGTGATCCTCGGCGGCCTGACCTCGATCCCCGGCGCGATCATCGGCGGCCTCCTGATCGGCGTGGGCGAGAAGCTCTCGGAGATCTACCTCGGGCCGATGCTCGGCGGCGGCATCGAGATCTGGTTCGCCTATGTGCTGGCGCTCGTGTTCCTGCTGGTGCGGCCGCAGGGGTTGTTCGGCGAGAAGATCATTGATCGGGTCTGAGAGATGTTTTACAGAGAAAACGGCCAGTTCAAGTCGACCTACCGGGCCGACCAGCAGATCTTTCCGATCGTTCAGGACCGCGTGGCGATCCTGGCACTGCTCGCGGTGGCCTTCGTTGCGGTGCCGCTCGGCGTCTCCGACTACTGGATGCGCGCCATCCTCACGCCCTTCCTGATCCTGTCGCTCGCGGCCATCGGACTCAACGTGCTGGTGGGCTACTGCGGCCAGATCTCGCTGGGCACCGGCGCCTTCATGGCGGTGGGCGCCTACGCGGCCTACAACTTCCACGTGCGCATCGACGGCATGCCGCTGATCGCCTCGCTGCTGCTGGGCGGCCTGTGCGCCACGGTGATCGGCGTGCTGTTCGGCATCCCGAGCCTGCGCATCAAGGGGCTGTACCTCGCGGTCGCCACGCTGGCGGCGCAGTTCTTCACCGACTGGGCCTTCCTGCGCATCCAGTGGTTCACCAACAACTCGTCGTCGGGTTCGGTCAGCGTGGCGGGCCTCAACGTGTTCGGCATCCCGATCGAGTCGCCGGTGCAGAAGTACCTGTTCTGCCTCGCGCTGGTGGTGATCTTCGCGCTGCTCGCGAAGAACCTGGTGCGCAGCGCGATCGGCCGCGAATGGATGGCGATGCGCGACATGGACGTGGCGGCCGCGGTGATCGGCATCCGCCCGGTCTACGCCAAGCTCACGGCCTTCGCGGTCAGCAGCTTCATCGTCGGCGTGGCCGGCGCGCTGTGGGGCTTCGTGCACCTCGGTGCCTGGGAGCCCGCGGCCTTCAGCATCGACCGTTCGTTCCAGCTGCTGTTCATGGTGATCATCGGCGGCCTCGGCTCGATCATGGGCAGCTTCTTCGGCGCCGCCTTCATCGTGCTGCTGCCGCTGCTGCTGAACCAGCTGCCGGGCTGGCTCGGCTTCTCGATCTCGACCGCGCTGGCCTCGCACCTCGAATACATGATCTTCGGCGCGCTCATCGTGTTCTTCCTGATCGTGGAACCGCACGGCCTCGCGCGGCTGTGGTCCACGGCCAAGGAGAAGCTGCGCCTCTGGCCCTTCCCCCATTGAGCTTTCCAGGTTTTTTTCGGCGTTGACAACCCGGCACCGTGGTGCCCCCAAAAAGGAGACAGGCATGAAACTGAAATCGCTCGCTCTGACCGCCGCCCTGGTGGCCGGCACCCTCGGCACCGCGCTGGCGCCCTCGCTCGCGCAGGCACAGGCCAAGGAGCAGTTCTTCCCGCTGCTGGTCTATCGCACCGGCCCCTACGCGCCCAACGGCACGCCCTGGGCCAACGGCAAGCAGGACTACATCAAGCTGGTCAATGCGCAAGGCGGCATCAACGGCGTGAAGATCGCCTACGAGGAATGCGAGACCGGCTACGCCACCGACAAGGGCGTCGAATGCTACGAGCGCCTCAAGGGCCGCCCGGGCGTCGCGCTGTTCGACCCGCAGGCCACCGGCATCACCTTCGCGCTGACCGACAAGGTGCCGACCGACAAGATCCCGCTGATCACGCTGGGCTACGGCCTCGCGGCCTCGCAGGACGGCGGCGTGTTCAAGTGGAACTTCCCGCTGATGGGCAGCTACTGGACCGCGGCCGACATCCTGATCCAGCACATCGGCAAGAAGGAAGGCGGCCTCGACAAGCTCAAGGGCAAGAAGATCGCGCTGGTCTATCACGACTCGCCGTTCGGCAAGGAACCGATCCCGCTGCTGCAGGAACGCGCGAAGCAGAACGGCTTCGAGCTCTCGCTGATCCCCGTGACCGCGCCCGGCGTGGAACAGAAGTCGGCCTGGCTGCAGGTGCGCCAGCAGCGTCCCGACTTCGTGCTGCTGTGGGGCTGGGGCGTGATGAACTCCACCGCGCTCAAGGAGGCCGTGGCCACGGGCTACCCGCGCGAGAAGATGTACGGCGTGTGGTGGGCCGGCGCCGAGCCCGACGTGAAGGACGTGGGCGCGAACGCCAAGGGCTACAACGCGCTGGCGCTCAACACCTCGGGCACGCAGCCCAAGGTGATCCAGGACATCCTCAAGCAGGTGCACGAGAAGGGCCAGGGCACGGGTCCGAAGGACGAGGTGGGCTCGGTGCTCTACACGCGCGGCGTGATCATCCAGATGCTGTCGGTCGAGGCCGTGCGCCGCGCGCAGGAGCGCTTCGGCAAGGGCAAGGTCATGACGGGCGAACAGGTGCGCTGGGGCTTCGAGAACCTGGCGCTCGACCAGAAGAAGCTCGACGCGCTGGGCTTCTCGGGCGTGATGCGTCCGGTGAGCACCTCGTGCCAGGACCACATCGGCTCGACCTGGGCCCGTGTCCACACCTGGGACGGCGCGCAGTGGGGGGGCATGTCGGACTGGTACCAGGCCGACGAGCAGATCATCAAGCCGATGGCGAAGGCCGCGGCCGACAAGTACGCGACCGAGAAGAAGCTGACGCGTCGCGACGCCGCCGACTGCCAGAGCTGACGCTCCGGCAGGGTGCCAGGGACTGACGGCACCCTCCCCCTACCCCCTCCCGCCAGGCGGAAGGGGGCCTGCCTCCCCTTCACGGGAGGCGATATCCGCAAAGGCATCGCTTCTTAGATGCATGTCTTTGCGGATGTCCGAAAGAACACCATGAGCCAACCCAACATCCTTCTCGACGTCAACGGCATCGAGGTCATCTACAACCACGTGATCCTGGTGCTCAAGGGCGTGTCGCTGAGCGTGCCCGAGGGCGGGATCGTGGCGCTGCTGGGCGGCAACGGCGCGGGCAAGACGACGACGCTGCGCGCGGTGAGCAACCTGCTCGCGGGCGAGCGCGGCGCGGTCACCAAGGGCACGATCGAATTGCGCGGCGAGCGCATCGAGGCGCTGTCGCCGGCCGAGCTGGTGAAGCGCGGGCTGATCCAGGTGATGGAAGGCCGCCACTGCTTCGCGCACCTGACCATCGAGGAGAACCTGATGACCGGCGCCTACACGCGCACCGACGGCAAGGCCGCGGTGCAGCAGACGCTCGAGAAGGTCTATGCCTACTTCCCGCGCCTGAAGACGCGGCGCACCTCGCAGGCGGCCTACACCTCGGGCGGCGAGCAGCAGATGTGCGCGATCGGCCGCGCACTGATGGCCAACCCGACGATGGTGTTGCTCGACGAGCCCTCGATGGGCCTGGCGCCGCAGATCGTGGAGGAGGTGTTCGAGATCGTGAAGGACCTCAACACCAAGGAACGCGTGACCTTCCTGCTGGCCGAGCAGAACACCAACATGGCGCTGCGCTACGCCGACTACGGCTACATCCTCGAGAACGGCCGCATCGTGATGGACGGCGCGGCGCAGAGCCTGCGCGAGAACGAGGACGTGAAGGAGTTCTACCTCGGCGTGGGTGGGGCGGATCGCAAGAGCTTCCGGGATGTGAAGAGCTACAAGCGGCGCAAGAGGTGGCTGGCTTGATGTTGTTTGCCTACTGCTTGCGTGTGGGGACGGGCGCGCGCCGACGGGGTACTCCCCTCCGCGAATGTCCCCCGCCTTCGGCTCCTCCTTTATTTCGCTGCGGGGAGTACCCCATCGGCGCGCGCCAGATGCGCTGCGCTCGATCGGCCGGCACAACCCGAGCGCTTCCGTGCACAGGGCAGTGGGTGCTTCCCGCAGCGAAATTAAGGAGGAGGCCGAAGGCCGGGGGACATTCGCGGAGGGAAGTACCCGCTGTCCTGTGCACGCGCCCCGAACAGCGGCTCCCCGAACAGGCCCCCAAGGCAAGCCAGCGGAAAAACGAACTGAACAGATGAAGGGTACGGACATGACCGACCACTACGACGCACTAGAGATCCGCGACCCTGCCGAACGCGAACGCGACCTGCTGGCCGCGCTGCCCCGACAGATCACCCAGGCCCAGACCGCCGCGCCCGCCCTCTCGAAGATCCTCGACGGCATCCAGGCCGCCGACGTCACCACGCGCGAGGCCCTCGCGAAGCTGCCGGTCACGCGCAAGTCGGAACTGCTCGAGCTGCAGAAGCAAGGCCGCGAGAACGATCCCTTCGGCGGCTTCTCGGCCATTGCGCGCGGCACCCGCATGCCGCGCGTGTTCGCGAGCCCCGGCACCATCTACGAACCCGAGGGCGAGGCGCGCGACTACTGGCGCACCGCGCGCGCGCTGCATGCCGCGGGCTTTCGCAGCGGCGAGCTGATCCACAACAGCTTCAGCTATCACATGACACCGGCCGGCTCCATCATGGAGAGCGGCGCGCGCGCCGTCGGTTGTACCGTGTTCGCGGGCGGCACCGGCCAGACCGAACAGCAGCTCGAGGCCATGGTCGACCTCAAGCCCGAAGGGTATGCCGGCACGCCGAGCTTCCTCAAGATCCTGCTCGAGAAGGCCGAGGAGAAGGGCCAGAAGCTGCCCTGGCTCACCAAGGCCCTGGTCTCGGGCGAGGCCTTTCCGCCGAGCCTGCACGACTGGATCGCCGCGCGCGGCGTGAAGGGCACCCAGTGCTACGCCACCGCCGACCTCGGCCTCATCGCCTACGAGACCAGCGCGCGCGAAGGCCTGGTGCTCGACGAGGGCGTGCTGGTCGAGATCGTGCGCCCCGGCACCGGCGATCCCGTGCCCGACGGCGAGGTCGGCGAGATCGTCGTGACCACCTTCAACCCCGACTATCCGCTGGTGCGCTTCGGCACCGGCGACCTCTCGGCCGTGCTCGCGGGCACCTGCCCCACCGGCCGCACCAACAAGCGCATCAAGGGCTGGCTCGGCCGCGCCGACCAGACCACCAAGGTGCGCGGCATGTTCGTGCATCCCTCGCAGGTGGCCGACATCGTGCGGCGCTTTCCCGAGATCCAGCGCGCGCGGCTCGTCGTGTCGGGCGAGATGGGCGACGACCAGATGAACTTCCGGCTCGAGTGCGCGGGCGCGCCCGAGGGCCTGGTGGTGCGCATCGCCGAGGCAGTGCGTGAAGTGACCAAGCTGCGCGGCACCATCGAGCTGGTGGCGCCCGGCAGCCTGCCGAACGACGGCAAGGTGATCGAGGACGCGCGCAGCTACAAGTAGCGCCGGTACAGCCGGCGTGTCATGGCGCGCGCCAGCAGCACCGTGAGCGCCGCATAGAGCGCGATCAGCACGACCATGAAGCCGGCCATCGCGCCGACACCCTGCAGCGCCTTGATCGTGCCCACCGCGAGCGCGAACCACAGGAACGCGAAGACGATGCAGCCGAGCTGCACCAGCACGAAGCTCAGCACCGCGGCCGACACCGCGCGGAACGGGCGCACCGGCCACAGGCCCGGACGCGTGCCCAGCCAGCCGCCCCAGACCGCGAGCGCGCAGACCACGACCGGCGGCAGGGCCCAGGTCAGCAGCAGCGCCCAGGGCCCGCCATCCTGCGAGGCACCGGCCCAGCGCGCCACGGCGAGCGCGCTCCAGACCTGCAGCGACGCGAACAGCGCACCCACCAGCAGCGCCACCGCAGCGCGCGGCGAGGCACCGGCCGGTACCGTCGAGACTTCATCGGGCGCGCGCGCATCGAGCGCCTCGGCGGCCGCCGAGCGGCTGCGGCGCAGCGCGAAGCGGGCCGCGAGCCAGAGGCCCAGCACCAGCACCGCGAGCTGCACCAGCGACTGCAGCAGCGCCGCCAGCCCCAGGCTCAGGCGCGGCATGGCCTCGGCGTAGCGCCCGCCCGGCATGAACATCAGCTGCAGCTCGTAGAACAGCGGCGTGAGCGCGAGGTGGTTGAGCACCAGCACCAGCAGCCAGGCACCGCCGAAACGCAGCCGCGCACCGCCCGATAGCGCCACCCGCGGCACGCCGAGCCGTTCGAGCGCCTGGCGGCCATGGCTCCAGGCCAGGCCGCCGATCAAGGCCCACGACATCGCCGTGCTCGCGACCAGCAGGATCCACACGCCGGCCTGCGCATAGGCGCGGCGGATCTGCGCCGCATCGTCGGTGCCCGGCAGCAGCAGCATCGCCAGGTTGATCGCGAGCAGCACGGCATCGAGGCCGACCGCGATCAGCGCGAAGTCGCGCGGCAGGCGCAGCGCGCGGGCATGGGCGGGGTCGGCGGTCGTCATCGGTCGGTACGTCGTGTCGCTGGAAATGGCAGTCGACACGAGCGTATCGGAGGACGGCGGGACCGCCGTGTAGGCTCAGTGCGCGAGTGCGGGCTCCCGCGCGGCGGGTTCGGGGCCCACGTAGACCGACTGCGGCCGGATCAGCCGCCCCTTCTGCACCTGCTCGCGCGCATGCGCGAGCCAGCCCGCGGTGCGACCGGCCGCGAACACGCAGGTGAAGCTCTCGCGGCCGAAGCCCAGTGCCTCGAGCAGCAGCGCCGTGTAGAACTCGACGTTGGTCTCGAGCGGCCGGTCGGGCTTCTTCTCGCGCAGGATCGCGAGCGCGGCCTGCTCCGCGGCCTCCGCCAGCGCGAAGCGCGCGGCATCGCCCCCGCCCTCGGCGCTGAGCCGCTTCAGCGCGCCCTTGAGCGCATCGGCGCGCGGATCGCGCACGCGGTAGATGCGATGGCCGAAGCCCATCAGGCGCTGGCCCTCGGCCACGGCCGCCTCGAGCCAGGCCCGCGCGCGATCCGCGCTGCCGATGGCGTCGAGCGCATCGAGCACCGGCCCGGGCGCGCCGCCATGCAGCGGCCCCTTGAGCGCGCTGATGCCCGCGAGCACCGCCGAGGCCAGGCCCGCGCCCGTGGAGGCCACCACGCGCGCCGCGAAGGTCGAGGCATTGAGGCCGTGGTCGCAGACGGTGACGAGGTAGGTGTCGAGCGCCGCCGCCTGCGCGGCCGTGGGCGCGCGGCCATGCAGCATGCGCAGCATGTCGGCCGCGTGGCCCAGGCCTTCGTCGGGCGCGAGCGCCGGCACGCCGAGCCGCCAGCGCATCACGGCGCCGGTGTAGACCGCCGGGCCCGCCAGCAGGCGCAGCGCGGTCGCGAGGTCGTCGCCGTCGGGCAACCGCGCGAGCAGCGCGCGCACCGCCTCGATCGCCGGCAGCCGGCGCAGCTGCGCCTCGTCGCCGGGCTGCAGCCGTTCGAAGGCCTCGCGCCGCGCGCACCCCAGCGCGATGCGCAGGCTCGCGGCATCGGGCGCGCGTTCGAAGAAGCCCTCGAACAGCGCGGCCGCCACGTCCTCGAACTGCCAGCGCCGCGCGATCTCGTCGAGCGTGTGGCCGCGGATCACCAGCCGGCCCGCCGCGCCATCCACCTCCGACAGCACGGTGTGCGCCGCCACCACGCCTTCGAGTCCATCGTCGTTCATCGTTTCATGCTCCATCTGTGTTCACGATGCGGACGATTCTGGCGCCGCTAACATTGACGTCAATCTTGATCCATTCCATCAACATGACCCGCTCCTCGCCCTGGCTTCCCGCCGCCGAAGCGCTCGCCCTGATGCAGGTGCGGCCCCAGACCCTCTACGCCGGCGTGAGCCGCGGCCGCATCCGCGCCAAGCCCGATGCCGCCGACCCGCGGCGCAGCCTCTACCACCGCGACGACGTGCAGCGGCTCGCGGCGCGCGCGCAGGGGCGGCGCAGCAGCGAGGCGGTGGCGAGCGAGGCGATCCAGTGGGGCGAGCCGGTGCTGCCCTCGGCCGTGTCGACCGTGGCCGGCGGGCGGCTCTGGTACCGCGGGCAGGACGCCTGCGCGCTGTCGATCGAGGCCACGCTCGAGGACGTCGCGGGCCTGCTGTGGGAGTGCGCGCCGCCGCGCCTTTCTTCCGATGAAGCCACCGCGCGCGACGGCATGCCGCCGCTGCAGGCGGGCCTGCGCGCGCTCGCCATGCGCGCGGCGGTCGACCCGCCCTCGCGCGGCCGCTCGCCGCAGGCCCTGCGCGCCGAGGCCGCCGAAGTGGTGGGCACGCTCGCCGACGCGCTGATCGGCAAGGTGCCCGCGAATGCCGCCGCGCAGCCGCTGCATGCGCGCCTCGCCGCGGCCTGGCGCCGGCCGCGCGCGGCTGCGCAACTGCGTCGCGCGCTGGTGCTGCTGGCCGACCACGAACTCAATGCCTCGACCTTCGCGGCGCGCGTGACGGCCTCCACCGGCGCCTCGATCGCGGCCTGCCTGCTGACCGGCCTTGCAACGCTGACCGGCCCGCTGCATGGCGGCGCGGCGCGCGCGGTGCAGGCGCTGGTGCGGCAAGCCGAGCAGTCGAGCGCCGACACGGCCGCGCGCGAATGGCTCGCGCACGACCGGCCGCTCGCGGCCTTCGGCCATCCGCTCTATCCGGCCGGCGATGTGCGCTGCGCCGCGCTGCTCGAAGGCATCGAACTGCCGCCGGCCTTCGCGGACCTGCGCGAGGCCGGCGAGCGCCTGGTGGGCGAGCCCGTCAACATCGACTTCGCGCTGGCCGCGCTCGCGGCCGTGCACAAACTGCCGGCCGACGCGCCGCTGGTGCTGTTCGCGCTCGCGCGCAGCGTGGGCTGGACCGCGCATGTGCTCGAGCAGGCGGCCACGGGGCACCTGATACGGCCAAGGGCGCGCTACACGGGGCCTGCGGTCTCAATCGACTGAAGCCCCTCCGACCCGTTCACGCTGGGCCTGTCGAAGCGCCGCGCGAGGCTTCGATCCTTCGACATGCTCAGGACAGGCCGGGCGCAGCCCGAACGGTAGTTGTCCGACTCAGTGGTGCTGCAGCGCCGCCTCATTCGCCAGCTCGAACAACCGCACCATTTCGCGATTGAAGGCCGGCAGGTCGTCGGGCTTGCGGCTGGTCACGAGCTCGTGGTCGACCACGACCTCCCGGTCGCTCCACTTCGCGCCCGCGTTGCGCAGGTCGGCACGCAGCGAGGGCCACGAAGTCATGCGCCGGTCCTTCACGCCGCCGGCATCGATCAGGGTCCAGGGCCCGTGGCAGATCGCCGCGATCGGCTTGCCCGCGTCGACGAAGGCGCGCACGAACGCGACCGCCTTCTCGTCGATGCGCAGCGCATCGGGATTGACGACGCCGCCGGGCAACAGCAGCGCATCGAAGTCGTCGGGGTTCGCGGTCTTCAGCGGCACGTCGACCTCGAAGGTGTCGGCCGGGTCGTGATGGTTCCAGCCGCGCACGCTGCCGTCGAGCGGCGAGACGACCTGCGTCTTCGCGCCCGCGGCCTCCAGCGCCTTGCGCGGCTCGGTCATCTCGACCTGCTCGAAGCCGTCCGAGACGAGGATCGCGACCGTCATTCCGTCCAGTGAAGAGGTGGTGATGGTGGGCATGGTGAATCACTCCTTGGGTGGGTTTCTCGAGGCAATGAAACTTCACCCTAGGCCCGTGCCGCGCATGCCGCATCGGCCGGCGCCGGCCACCCTTGTCGGACAGTTCGACGGCCGGCAACCTCCGCTTACTTGTCGAGACCGGCGAGACAGACGTACTTGACCTCGAGGAAGTCGTCGAGCCCGTACTTCGAACCCTCGCGCCCGAGTCCCGACTGCTTGACGCCGCCGAACGGCGCCTCGGCGGTCGACACCAGGCCGGTGTTGACGCCGACGATGCCCGACTCCAGCGACTCGGCCACGCGCATGATGCGGCCGATGTCGCGACTGTAGAAGTACGCGGCGAGGCCGAACTCGGTGTCGTTGGCCGCGGCGACGGCCTCCTCCTCGGTGTCGAAGGCGAAGATCGGCGCCAGCGGGCCGAAGGTCTCCTCGCGCGCGAACAGCATGTCGGCGGTGGCGCCGCCGATCACGGTGGGTTCGTAGAACAGGCCGCCGAGCGCATGGCGCTTGCCGCCGGCCAGCACCTGGCCGCCCTTGGCCACGGCGTCGGCCACGTGCTCCTCGATCTTCTCGACCGCCTTGGCATCGATCAGCGGGCCCTGATTGACGCCGGCCTCGGTGCCGTCGCCGACCTTGAGCGCCTGGACCTTGGCCACCAGCTTCTGGGTGAAGGCCTCGAGCACGCCGCGCTGCACGTAGAGGCGGTTGGCGCAGACGCAGGTCTGGCCGGTGTTGCGGTACTTCGAGACCATCGCGCCCTCGACGGCCGCGTCGATGTCGGCATCGTCGAACACGATGAAGGGCGCGTTGCCGCCGAGCTCGAGCGAGAGCTTCTTGATGGTGTCGGCCGACTGCTTCATCAGCGTGCGGCCGACCTCGGTGGAGCCGGTGAAGGTGAGCTTGCGCACGATCGGGCTGCGCGTCATCTCGCCGCCGATCTTGCTGGCCGAGCCGGTGAGCACCGACAGCAGGCCCTTGGGCACGCCCGCGCGCTCGGCCAGTTCGGCGAAGGCCAGCGCCGAGTACGGCGTCTGCGTGGCGGGCTTGACCACCATCGCGCAACCCGCGGCCAGCGCGGGACCGGCCTTGCGCGTGAGCATGGCGGCCGGGAAGTTCCAGGGCGTGATCGCGGCCGTCACGCCCACGGGCTGCTTGAGCGCGAGGATGCGGCGGTCGGCCTGCGGCGCGGGAATGGTGTCGCCGTAGACGCGGCGCGCCTCCTCGGCGAACCACTCGATGAACGAGGCGGCGTAGGCGATCTCGCCGCGGCTCTCGGCCAGCGGCTTGCCCTGCTCGGTGGTCATGATCAGCGCGAGGTCGTCGACATTGGCCAGCATCAGGTCGTTGAGCTTGCGCAGGATCGCCGAGCGCTCCTTGGCGGGCAGCCGGGCCCAGCCCTTCTGGGCCTTCTCGGCGGCCGCGATGGCGCGCTCGGTCTCGGCCGTACCGCACATCGGCACGGTGCCGATGGTCTCGCCGCTGGCGGGGTTGGTCACGGCGACGGTGGTGCCGTCGTCGGCATCGATCCAGGCGCCGGCAACATAGGCCTGCTGGCGCAGCAGGGTCGGGTCTTTGAGTCGAAGGGCGGGCATCGGGCAGGGTCTCCGGGTCGTCGTTGCTGAAAGGGGAAACGACGAGGGGACCACGCCCGGGCCCGGGCCGCAAGCCGCGCGCGCCAAATCCGCGCGTGCGGCTCGGGTTTGCAGGCCTACTTGCAGCTCGCGGGCAGGGCCTTCTCGGCCAGGCCCTCGCCGGCGCCGCAGGTCCAGCGCAGGCCGTCGCCCGAGGGCGCGGGCTCCATCAGCAGCGTGCCACTCGCGGTCTGCACCTCGACCACCATGGTGTCGCTGTCGAGCCGCAGCGCGGTGCCGTCGGGCAGGGTCTCGCGCACGCCCGCGGCCTCGAGGCTCTCGGGGATCTCCTCCTTCTCGCGGTAGTACTCGGCGAGCGCGAGCCGCACCGGCGCGCCGCTGGCCCAGGCCTGCGCGACCACCGCGCGCGACTGGTAGTCCTGGTAGGCGGGAATCGCCACCGCGGCCAGGATGCCGATCACGGCCACCGTCACCAGGATGCCGAGCGCGCCGCCACCGGCGCGGCCCGCGTACGGCACGAACAGGCCCAGCAGGTAGGCCGCGGGGTTGCGCTCGGGCAGCCGCGCGGCCGGATCGATGGCGCGCGCCACGCGCTTGGTGAGCCAGGGATAGCCGCCGACCACTTCGTGGAACGAGCCCCAGAAGCCGGCATTGGCGCGCGACTGCGCCGCGTAGGCGTTCATGTCGACGTTGCGCCACTGGTGCGCGCCGGCGGCCAGCGCGAGCAGCGCGCGCGGCGCGGAATCGAGCTGCTCGCAGCAGGCGGCGCCGTGCAGGTCGCAGGTGTATTCCTTGGCGCGCGCATAGGCCGCGCCCAGCAGCGGCAGCCACAGCACCGGCGCGCGCCAGAAATGGCCCGTGAGGTGCTTGCGCCGGATGTGGCCGAGCTCGTGGCCGATGTAGAAGTTGATGCCGTCGGGCTGCGGCTCCATGGCGTCGACCACGTCCGACAGCAGGATCACGAAGTCGCGGCCGAGGAAGCGGGTGGCGAAGGCGTTGAACATGCCGTCGCCGTGAAGCAGGTAGGCCTCGGGCGGCGTGGCGATGCCGAGCCGGGCGCAGCAGGCCTCGAAGCGCGCATGCAGCTCGGGCAGCTGGGTCGGCGAGAGCTTCACGCCGGTGCCCTTGATCCAGGCGATCAGCGCCGAGTGCGCGAAGCAGTAGCCGATGAAACCCATCAGCAGGTAGAGCAGCAGGAAGCCGAACGTGCCCACCAGGAGGGCCAGCCAGACCAGCAGGCCGAGCACGAGCGTGATCGCGCCGAGCGTGCGCTCGCGCGGATAGACCAGAGGATCCATGTGTGTTTTCCCTTCTTTTGTCGCGGCCCGTCGGGCCGCACCGTCGTTGCGGCATGCGCGCCCCCCATGGCGCGTCTCCCAGGGAAACATCATGCCCGAGCCGCGCGGCGCGACGGTGGCGCTCCTCCTTCCGCAGGAGCCGCGGCCGGCCGCGCCGTGTGGACTAGGGCTTGTGGGGATTCGTCAGCGCATGGTCAGCCTTTAAGATCGCGCCCGCTTTCAATTTCCCTTCATTTCTTTTTCCTCTTCCGGGGGTCCTCTCCATGAAAAAACTGCTAGCCCTGACGGCGATCGCCGCTGTCGCCATCGGCGCCCACGCCCAGGACTACCCGAGCGGCAAGCCCATCAGCATCGTGGTGCCCTTTGCCGCCGGCGGCCCGACCGACCGCGTCGCGCGCGACCTGGCCGAGGCGCTGCGCAAGCCGCTCGGCGGCGCCAGCGTGGTGATCGACAACGTGCCCGGCGCGGGCAGCTCGATCGGCGCGGCCAAGGTGGCGCGCGCGGCACCGGACGGCTACACGCTGCTGCTCAACCACATCGCGATGTCGACCATCCCGACGCTGGTGCGCAACGTGCCGTTCAAGGTCGAGAGCGACTTCGAGTACCTGGGCATCATCAACGACGTGCCGATGACGCTGATCGCCAAGCCCAGCCTGCCGGCCAACAACTACAAGGAACTGACCGACTGGATCGGCGCCAACAAGGGCAAGATCAACCTCGGCAACGCGGGCGTGGGCTCGGCCTCGCACCTGTGCGGCCTGCTCTACCAGAGCGCGATGAAGACCGAGATGACGCCCGTGCCCTACAAGGGAACGGCCCCCGCCATCACCGACCTGATCGGCGGCCAGATCGACCTCTTGTGCGACCAGACCACCAACACCTCGCCGCAGATCGAGGGCAAGAAGGTCAAGGCCTATGCCGTGACCACGCCCAAGCGCCTGACGGTGCCGCTGCTCAAGGACCTGCCCACGCTGCAGGAGTCGGGCCTGAAGGACTTCCAGGTCACGATCTGGCACGGCCTGTACGCGCCCAAGGGCACGCCGGCACCGGTGCTCAAGAAGATCAACGACGCGCTGAAGGTCGCGCTCAAGGACCCCGACTTCCTGAAGAAGGAAGAAGCGCTGGGCGCCGTGGTCGCGGTCGACGGCCGCATCGAGCCCGATGGCCACAAGAAGTTCGTGCAGGCCGAGATCGCCAAGTGGAGCCCGATCATCAAGGCCGCCGGCGTCTACGCCGACTGAGCACCGATCGCTTCGCATCGAAAGAAAAGCCGCCTGGCCCTTCGCGGGGCCAGGCGGCTTTTTCATGGGCGCTCGCGCGCCGGCTCAGGGCTGGGTCACGGTCCAGAGCTCGAAGCTGCGGCGCTGGTCGACCAGCCGCGGCGTGCGCGCGGTGAACACGAAGTTGCTGATCGACGTGCCCTGCGCGTACTGGCGGTTGCTGCCGGTGCCCGGCGCGCAGTGGGTGTCCTGGGCGCCCGAGGGCTGGCAGTAGGCGATGACCTTGCGCAGGTTGGAGCGCAGCGTCACGCTCTCGCTGTAGCGCGCGGTGCCGCCTGGCGAGCGGCCGAAGATGCCCAGCGAGATCGGCGCATAGGCACCGGAGGGCACGCTCCAGCCGTCGGTGTTGCCGGCGGCGCTGAAGTCCACGTTGTTCGACGAGGGGTCGTTGGGATCGATGGCCGGGAACACCAGGCCGCGGCCGGTGTTGCGGGTCTCCTCGAGCAGTTCGGCGCGCAACGCCGGCGTGAGCTCGACCAGCGCGGCGGCGCGCGCCTCGGCGATCGTCGGCACGCGCGAGAAGGTGCGCGCGTACTGGACCACGTTGGGCCGCTCGCTGTTGGCATGGAAGAACTCGAGACGCCAGACGGCCTGGTCGGGCAGCGCGGCGAGTTGCGCGTCGGTGAAGGCCGGCGCGGCGAACAGGTTGCCGCTGTCGATGTCGGACGGGCTGCCGGCCTGCGCGGCATCGCGGTACTGCGCCGCCATGCGCCACACCGGCGAGGCCAGCGGTGCACCGCTGGCCGTGCCGTCGGCCGTGAGCACCAGCGAGGTCACGTTGCCGTTGGGCACCAGCACCAGCGCGCGGCCCGGCAGCGCGGTCGAGGTCGCCACCACCTTCGAGAACAGCGGGCTGCCTTCGGCGTCGCGCCGGTTGTCGACGCTGATGGTGTAGCCGACCGAATGGAACACCAGGTTCTGGTGCTTGAGGAAGTCCTTCATGTCCAGGTGCGGCCGCACGCTGGCACGGTAGGCGTTCTCGTTGCCGACCAGCTTGAGCGCGCCATCGACGATGCGTGCGTTGAAGACGTCGTTGTCGGTGTTGCCGAGCACGTCGGTCCAGCGGTAGGTGAGCGCGATGTCGCCGTTGGCGTAGAAGTACTCGAAGTTGCCGCGGTCGTGCTTGAGGTTGGTCGGGCCGGCGCGGAACAGGCTCTCGAAGGAACGGCGCGCGCCGCTCTCGACGCGGCCGATGCGCGCGCCGAACGAGACGAAGTTGGCCGGGTCGTCGCCGACGAACAGCGTGCGGCAGGCCGGCGCGACCACGTTCGAGGCGTCGCCGTAGGCATTGCCGTCGCCGTTGATGGTGCTGTTCACGCGCTGCGCGAGCGGCACCGCATAGCAGGCGTTGAGGCGCTCGAGCAGCGCCTGCACCATCTGCGGCGTGGGCGGCGGCTGCACGGCCTCGGCGGGGATCGCGGGCAGGGGCGCGATCTGCGCGTCGCCGCTGCGGAACACCAGCGACACCGGCGCGCTGTCGTCGCCGGCGGGCAGCGACTTGACGGTGATCTCGATGCTGGCGGCGCTGCCGTCGGGGCGCACCGAGACGCTGAGCGTGTCGAGCACGCGGTCCTGGCCGGTGCCGTCGGCGCGGAAGGCGCCGCCGATCGGATCGATGGTGGTGCCCAGCGCGCTCAGCAACGGCTGCAGCGCATCGAGCAGCTGCTTGACCTGCGCGCCGATGGTGCTTGCCGTGACCGTGCCGGCATTCGCCTGCACCGCCTCGAGCAGCTTCGCGGGATCGCCGCCGGGCGCGAGCCGCGACACCACCACGGTGGTCAGCGGCGTGACGTTGGCGGTGCCGGTGGCGCTGCTGGCGGTGGTGCTGTAGAGCACGAGGTCGTCGCGCACCGCCTGGATCACGAGCGGCGCCTGGGTGCCGGCCGGCAGCGTGCAGCTGTAGCTGCCGTCGTCTCCCGTGCGGACCTCGCAGACCTTGGCGCCGGTCCGGTCGAACACGGTGAGCGTGGCGCCCGCGAAGGGCGCGCCGGTGGCGGCCGTGCCGCTGAGCGTGGTGCCGGCCGCGGGCGGAGGCGTGGTGTCGCCGCCGGAAGAGGCCGGCGGGATGAAGGGGAAGCCGCCTCCACCCCCGCCACCGCCGCCGCAGGCGGCGAGCAGCGCGAGGGTCATCGCGGACAGGGCCAGGGGAATTCTTCTTGCGCTACGGGGCATGGTCGAGCTCCTCACTCTTCGTTGTGTCGGGGGTTGGGACGGGTCGTCTCCGCGAATCGGAGGCTGCGGAAACGATATCTTTCGTTTGCGGAACTCCGAATGGTGCAAATGCACCATTCCCAGCGCGCGTCCCTCCCCCGAACGAGTGATGGCGCCATCGGCGGCGCTTTCGCAAGATCGGGACCGATGAGTACTCCCGGGTTACAGAACTTCAGCGACCTGTTGTTGCGGCTCTACCGCCACGCGCACGAACTCCCGATCGACGAGTTCCAGGACGCCGCGCTGCGTCTCATCAAGCCGGTGCTGCCCTTCGACTCCTGCATGTGGGGCACGGCCTCGCGCGGCACGGCCGGCATCGACATCCACACGCTGCACCTGCACAACCAGTCGATGGAGATGATCGAGAGCTACGAGCGCGTGAAGCACCTCGACACCGCGGCCGCCGAGGTGGCGCGCCGTCCGCGCACCACGCTGGCCTTCAACGCCGACATGTGGTTCTCGTCCAGGCACCAGGGCGCGCTGCGCGAGCACGGCCGGCGCCACGAGCAGGCCAACTTCTTCATCACCTCGGACGTGAATGCCGCAACCGGGCTGGTGCACTGGATCACGCTGTTCCGCGCCGATGCCGAGGCCCATGGCACGCCCGAGGAGACGCAGCTGCTGTCGGCACTGGCGCCGCATGCGATGCAGGCGCTGTCGCTCAACCGCATCGTGCACCTCGACCGCCTCGACGCCCCGCTGGGCAGCGCGCCCGGCGGCTCGGCCATCGGCGACCTGCACGGCGTGCTCTATCACGCCGACAGCGCCTTCGAGGAACTGCTGCGCCGCGAATGGCCGGGCTGGCACGGCCGCACGCTGCCCGGCGCGATGCTCGAGGCCTTCCTGCACGGCAGCCCGCGCTACCTGGGCCGCGCCATCGTCGCGAGCCACCACGTCGAGCAGCGGCTGCTGTTCCTCAAGGGCCGCGCGCGTTGCCGCGCCGACGACCTGACGCCGCGCGAGCACACCATCGCGCAGCTGCTGGCGCGCGGCAACACGCACAAGGAGATCGCGGCCATGCTGCACCGCGCGCCGGCCACGGTGCGCAACCACATCCAGTCGATCTACGAGAAGCTCGAGGTCGGGAACGTGGCGGGGTTGATCCAGGAGCTGGGACGCGCGGGAGGGTGAGTGTTCGGTACGAGGTGCATCCACGGGCCGTGACGGGCTCACGCCGACGGGGTACTCCCCTCCGCGAATGTCCCCCGCCTTCGGCTCCTCCTTGATTTCGCTGCGGGGAGTACCCCATCGACGTGAGCCGGGACGCAATCGTTGTTGACCCGTCCGCACCACCGCTGCGCCTCCGTGCACAGGGTATCGGGTGCTTCCCGCAGCGAAATCAAGGAGGAGGCCGAAGGCCGGGGGACATTCGCGGAGGGAAGTACCCGATGCCCTGTGCACGCGCCCCGAACAAAAGCCCCCGACAACCGAAGCCCCCTACTTCGGACGAATCGCGTCCGCCGTCCCCTGGATGAAGGCCTTGATGCTCTCGATGTCGTCGGCCGAGAGCTTGCCCGTGAAGTCGGGCATGCCGCGCGCCATCGCCGGGCCCTTGAGCACGAACTTGTCGAGGTTCTCGATGTACGCGGAATCGAGGTAGCCGAGGTTCGGGATGTTGCCGCCGCGGTCCACGCCCGGCACGCCGTGGCAGAAGACGCAGTTGCTGACGTAGAGCATGGTGCCGGCCTGGACCTTGGCGGGGTCGTACTTCACGCCCTGCACCAGCTTGCTCATGCGGTACTGCACGAAGTCCGGCATCTTGGCCGTGCCGCCGACCGCGAAGGTGTAGACGGTGCCCGGACCCTGCCGTTCGGTGGCGCGCTGCGCGAGGCCGTAGACGCCGCCCCAGCCCACGGCCACCGACACGTACTGCTTGCCGTCGACCATGTAGGTGGCGGGCGCGGCGACCACGCCGGTGCCGGTGGGGGTCTCCCAGAGCCTGTCGCCGTTGCGCGCGTCGTAGGCCACGAGCCGGCCGTCGGCCGTGCCCTGGAACACCAGGTTGCCCGCGGTGGTCAGGGTGCCGCCGTTCCAGGGCGACGCATAGTCCACGCCCCAGGCCTCCTTCTGCTTGACCGGGTCCCAGGCCACGAGGCGGCCGAAGGGCTTGCTCGTGGGCGGCTCGACGTTGGCGAACTTGCCGGTGTTCCAGCCCAGCGCGGCATGCGGACGGCCCGGCGCGTTCTGGTCGAACTTCCAGTCCTTGTCGTCCATCAGGTTCAGCGGCACGTGCTGCGCGGGCAGGTAGGCCAGGCCGGTCTGCGGATTGAAGGACATCGGGTGCCAGTTGTGCGCGCCGAAGGGGCCGGGGATGCTGTCGCCGGGCTTCTCGTTCTGGCGCGCGGCGGCGATCTCGATCGGGCGGCCGTTCTTGTCGTAGCCCGTGGCCCAGTTGACCTCGACGAAGTTCTTCGCCGAGATGAACTTGCCGTTGGTGCGGTCGATGACGAAGAAGAAGCCGTTCTTCGGCGCATGCAGCACCACCTTGCGCTGCTTGCCGTCGACCTTGATGTTGGCCAGGATCATCGGCTGCGTGGAGGTGTAGTCCCAGTTGTCGCCGGGCGTCTCCTGGTAGTGCCAGACGTACTTGCCGGTGTCGGGATTGAGCGCGACCACCGAGCCCAGGTAGAGGTTGTCGCCGCCCTTGGGGCTGCGCGCCTTGTGGGCCCAGGGCGAGCCGTTGCCGGTGCCGATGTACATCAGGTTGAGCTCGGGATCGAAGGCCATCGAGTCCCACACGGTGCCGCCGCCGCCGGCCTCCCAGTACTTGCCGTCGGGGTCCCAGGTCTTGGCGGCGCGCGCCATGGCCTCGTTCTCGAAGGGCTTGGCGGGATCGCCGGGCACGGTGAACCAGCGCCACTTCTGCTCGCCGCTGGCCGCGTCGTAGGCCGTGATGTAGCCGCGCACGCCGTACTCGGCGCCGCCGTTGCCGATGATCACCTTGCCCTTGAACACGCGCGGCGCGCCGGTGATGGTGTAGCTGCCCTTCTGGCCCTCGATGGTGTTCTTCTCCCAGAGCTTGCGGCCGGAAGCGGCATCGAGCGCGATCAGGCGGCCGTCGTAGGCGCCCACGTAGACCTTGCCCTCGTACAACGCAACGCCTCGGTTCACCACGTCGCAGCAGCCCCTGAAGCCTTTGGACTTGTCGACCTCGGGATCGAAGGTCCACAGCTTCTGGCCGGTGCGCGTGTCGATCGCATGCACCACGCTCCACGAAGCCGTGACGTACATGATGCCGTCGACCACCAGCGGCGTGGCCTCGACGCCGCGCGTGGACTGCAGGTCGTAGGACCAGACCAGGCCCAGCTGCTTCACGTTGCCCGCGTTGACCTGGTCGAGCTTGCTGAAGCGGGTCTCGGCGTAGTCCAGGCCGATGCTGGGCCAGTCGGGCGTCTGCTTCTGCGCCGCGTTGGCGCGGATGAAGCTGCCGTCGACGCGCTTGGCGGCGGCGGCGGCACGGTCCTGCGGCGTGGGCCCGCCGCCCTGCGCCGAGGCGATCGATGCGGCCGCGAGCAGCCACGCGGCGGCCAGCGCCCCCAGTACCGCGAGCGCGGAGGAATTCCTTCTTCTCGTCATCGTGGGTCTCCTTGTGCCCAGAGAATCGTCCGGGCGGCGCGCGCGTTCACCTTCGGGATTTCCCCGATCCGGTGCTGTTCCATTGCGGAACACATTCGATGCTGGTCCCCGGTCCCCGATCCCCCCACGGAGGCGATGGCACATGACCCTCGACAGGCTGGGCACGGCGAACGCGCCGCGCCAACTCTTCGCCACCACGCCGGCACAGCGCGTGGCGCTCGCGCGGCAGCAGTTCTTCGAAGAAGGCGTGCGGCCCTCGGGCCTCGTCGGCGAGGCGGTGCTGCAGTCGTGGATGCGCTGCAGCCGCACCCACAGCGACCGCCAGCGCATCGTGCCCTTCGACCCCGTGACGCCGAGTCGGCTGCATGCCACGCTGGCGCGCAACCGCGAGCTGCTCGAGGTGGCGCGCCAGGAGCTCGCGACCATGGAGCATTCGCTCGCGGGCACCGACTGCCGCGTGATCCTCACCGACCGCGACGGCGTGGTGGTGCACGTCACGCAGGAGTCCGCGCCCGCGCACCAGCCGGTGCTGCGCAAGACCGCGCGCGTGGGCGTGAACATCTCCGAGCGCATGGTGGGCACCACCGCGCCGGGCATCGTCGCGAGCACCGGGCTGGCCTGCACGGTCGACGGCGCCGAGCACTACTTCGACGTGCTGCGCGAGATGCAATGCGCCGCGGCGCCGATCCGCGGTGTCGACGGGCGGCTCGCGGGCGTGCTCGACCTCACGGTGGAGGCGCAGCGCTTCGGCTTCGATGCCGCCTCGATGGTGGCGCTCTATGCGACCACGATCGAGAACCGCCTGCTGCAGGCGCAGTCGCGCGAACAGCTGATCCTGCGCTTCCAGGCCAGCCCCACGCTGCTGGGCACGCCGCTCGAGGGACTCGCGGGCATCGCCGCCGACGGCACCATCGCCTGGCTCAACGGCGCGGGCGCGCGGCTCATCGGCCACCTGCCCGAGCAGCCCGATGCGCGCGGCGTCGAATGCCTGCTGGGCCACGACCTCGCGAGCCTGCTGCGGCTGGGCCGGCGCGAATCGGCGCAGCCGCTGCGGCTGGCCAGCGGGCTCGGCGTGTGGGTGCAGGCGCGGCTGCAGGGGGCCGACGGCATCGACTTCGGGCATGCGGTGGCGCTGCCGCAGCGCGTCGAGGTGCAAGCGCCGACGCCGGCACAGGAACCGCAGCAGCAGATGCAGCAGGAAGACGCAACGGTGTTGCAGTCCGCCGATGCGCCGGCCCTGCCGCAGGCCGGTACGCTGCGCGAGCACAGCCGCAAGCTGATCGAGGACACGCTGGCCGCGCACGGCGGCAACGTGTCGCAGGCGGCGCGGCAATTGCGCGTGTCGCGCGGCACGCTGTACCGGCGCCTGCGCGGCTGGGAGCAAGGGAGCGACGAGCCGGGAGAAAGCTAGCTCACTCGCCCTCGCGGCCCGAGCCCGCCTCCACCGGCTGCGATTCGAGCAGCACGCAGATCGCGCGCACCTGCTGCTCGATGATCTTCGCCACCTCGGCGCGGCGCGCCGGTCCCATGCGGCTGGAGATCGCGGCCACGCTCACGGCCGCGATCGGGTTGTCGGGCGGAAAGGCGACGCCGATGGCCGCCGCGCCCGGCGTGGCCGCGCTGTCGAGGAAGGAGTGGCCCTGCGCGCGCGTCTGCGCGATGGCTTCGCGCAGGAATCCCGGCGCGAAGGCGGCGCCGAACTTCGCATAGCGCGCCTCGTTGGAGGCCACGATCAGTTCGGCTTCGGCCTCGGGCAGCGCGCTGAGGATCGCGAGGCCACCGGCGCCCACGCCCATCGGCCGGCGGATGCCGACGTCGAGCGTCAGCGCCTTGATCGGATAGGCACCGAGCGCGCGGCTGGTGCAGATCGATTCGGGGCCGCGCCGCTCGCTGAGGTAGACCGTGTCCTGCGTGAGTTCGGCGATGGTGCGCAGCGCCGGCTCGCACAGCTCGCTCAGGTGGTAGCGCGGCTGGGCCAGCATGCCGAGCTCGTGCAGCAGTGGACCCAGGTGGTACTTGCGCGTGAGCAGGTCGCGCACCAGCAGGCCCTCGACCTCGAGCCGCTGCAGCATGCGAAAGCAGGTCGACATCGGCAGGCCGCTGAGGCTCACGACGTCGGCGATGCGCATGCCGCGCCGCCCGCGCGAGGCCACCACGCGCAGCATGCCCACCACGCGCTCGATGCTCTGCGTGCCCGAGCGCGCGCCGCCGGCGGTCGGTGGCGAAGCGGTCTTGGCGGTGGTTCGGCGTTTAGTTTCCACGATGCGGCAGTAATTCGGGTTGCTCCCCAATGGGAGGGATGTTGGCTCGACTGTAATCGGTGGATCGAAAACCAATGACTGCCACATCGTGGAAGTCGAAAGCCGAACAAGATGCCCCAGACGATGACCGAGAAGATCCTGGCCCGCGCCGCCGGCAGGCCGCGCGTGGTGCCCGGCGAGGAGATCACGGCGCGGCCCGATTTCGTGATCGCCTACGACTTCCCGGGCTACACCGACGTGTTCTTCAAGGAGACGCGCGAGGACTTCGGCATCGAGAAGGTGTCGAGCCCCGAGCGCTTCGTGCTGTTCATCGACCACATGGTGCCGGCCACCGCGCCGAAGGAAGAGGAACTGCACAAGATCACCCGCGCCTGGGGCAAGGAACAGGGCGTGCCGGTGCACGAGCGCGAGGGCATCGGCCACCAGGTCGCGGCCGAGCTCGGCTACGCCACGCCGGGCGCCTTCGCCGTGCACTTCGACGGCCACGTGAGCCAGCTCGGCGCCTTCGGCACCTTCGCCTTCGGCGCGCGCAAGGGCGTGCTCGAGTCTTTCGTGACCGAGACGCTGACCTTGACCGTGCCCGCGACCGTGAAGGTCGAGCTCACGGGCACGCTGCAGCCCGGCGTGATGGCGCGCGACGTGTTCCATCACATGGTGCGCGTGATGGGCCCGGCCTCCTGCCGCTTCAAGGTGGTGGAACTCTGCGGCCCGGTGATCGACGCCATGAGCATCGAGGGCCGCCAGACCCTTTGCGGCCAGGCCATGTTCCTGGGCGCGACCACGATGCTGATCGCGCCCGATGCGAAGACCCTGGACTATGTGCGGGGCCGCTCGAAGATCGCGCTCGACCCGGTCTATCCCGATGCCGATGCGAGCTACGACAGCGTGGTGACAATCGACGTCTCGACGCTGGAGCCCATCGTCGTGATTCCGCCGAGCCCCGCCAACACGCGCGATCTCAAGGACTACACCGGCGTGGAGGTGCACACCGGCTACCTGGGCTCGTGCGCCAGCGGCCGGCTCGAGGACCTGCGCATCGCGGCCGAGGTGCTGCGCGGGCGCCGCATCCAGCCGGGCTTCCAGCTGCACGTGGTGCCGACCTCCAAGGCCATCATGGCGGCGGCCGCGCGCGAGGGACTGATCGAGGTGCTGGTCGAGGCCGGCGCCTTCATCAGCTCGCCGAGCTGCGACTACTGCTTCGGCCGCATCGCCACCATGAGCGACGGCCAGCGCGCCGTGTCCACCGGCACGCTCAACACGCCCGGGCGCATGGGTAGCGTGGATTCGGAGATCTACATCTGCAACGCGGCCGTGGTCGCGGCCTCGGCGCTCGAGGGCCGCATCGCCGATCCGCGGCCCTACCTGGCGGCGGCGCGCGAAGGAGTCGCGGCATGAGCCTCGTGAACCTGCGCGGCCGCGCGGCCTGGGTCTTCGAGGAAGACGACTACGACATCGACCTGATCGTCGGCGTGCGCAACATCAAGATCACCGACGTGAAGGAACTGGCCGCGCTGGCCATGGCCGACTACCTGCCCGACTTCGCGGCCGGCGTACAGAAGGGCGATCTGCTGATCGGCGGCCACAACTTCGGCTACGGCCATCCGCACTATCCGGCCATGCGCGCCATGCGGCACCTGGGCATCGCGGCGGTGATCGCCGAATCCTTCTCGCCGGGCTTCTTCCGCGGCGAGACCAGCATGGGCTTTCCGCTCGTGAGCTGCCCGGGCATCCGCGCGGCCACGGCGCGCGGCGACGCACTGACGGTCGACTGGGACACGAACGAAGTGAGGAACCTGCGCTCGGGCCAGACCTTGATGCTGCAGCCCTTCTCCGAATCCGAGCGCGGCATGCTCGACGCGGGCGGACTCATTCCCTACCTGAAGCGCCGCGTGGTTCCCGCGAGCTGAGCCCTTCTTCCTTTCCCTTGCAGTGAGTTCATGGCGCAGCGCCCATGTCGGGTCGCCACGCCCTTTTTCTGGAGACACACGATGACTTCATCCCGCCAGGCCCTGCGCCAGCGCATCACCCACGGCCCGACGCTCTGGTTCGGCGGCGCGCAGGACGCGCTGTCGGCCCTGCTGGTCGACCAGTCCGAGTTCGACGGCATCTTCAGCACCGGCTTCGGCGTCTCGGCCGCGCTGCTGGGCCAGCCCGACATGGAGCTCTACACGCTAAGCGAGAACGTCGCCACCGTGAACCGCATGGCGAACGTGGTGCGCAAGCCGATCTTCGTCGACGCCGATACCGGCTACGGCAGCGTGCTCAACGTGGGCCGGGCCGTGCGCGAATTCGAGAAGGCCGGCGCCGCGGCGCTGCAGCTCGAGGACCAGGTCAGCCCCAAGCGCTGCCCGGCCGCCGCGGCGCCCTCCACGCTGGTGTCCATCGACGACGCGGTGGCGCGCATCAAGGCCGCGCTCGATGCGCGCCTCGACCCCGACCTGCTGATCGTCGCGCGCACCGATGCCCAGGACCCGGGCGAGGCGCTCGAGCGCGCCGCGCGCTATGCCGAGGCCGGCGCCGACCTGATCCAGCCGATCTCGCGCACCTTCGAGCGCTACGAGCAGCTGGCGCAGCTGCGCGAGGCCTGCGGCCGGCGGCTGTCGCTGATGCTGATGGCCGGCACCTGGATGACGGCGCTGACGCGCGAACAGATCGAGAGCGTGGCGGCCTTCGCGAGCTATCCGATCGCGGGCCTGCTGACCACCGTGCACACGGTGCAGGCCAACCTGCGCGAACTGGCGCGCCGCCGCTCGGGCGATTTCGCCGACCTGCCCTTCGCGCAGACCTCGATGGCCGACTTCAAGCACATCATCGGCTGGCATGCGCTCGAGGAACGGCAGGCGCACTACGAGGTCCGCTGAGCCGGCCTCACCCGTTTTCCCATCAGAAGAATCAGGAGCACACGTGCGTACCCTCACCCTCATCGGCCGTGTCGTCACGGCGGGATCCCTGGCCCTGGGCCTGGGCGGCGCCGCCCTGGCGCAGGACGCGGCCTATCCGACCAAGCCGATCCGCCTGGTCGTTCCCTACCCGCCGGGCGGCGCCACCGACGTGGCCGCGCGCATGCTGGGCCCGCGCCTGCAGGAGGAGCTGGGCCAGACCGTGCTGGTCGACAACCGGCCCGGCGCGGGCGGCAACATCGCCATGGTCAACGTGGTGCAGAGCCCGCCCGACGGCTACACGCTGGCGGTGACGCTCACGGGCATGCTGTCGATCAACCCGGTCATCTACAAGAAGGCGGGCTTCCAGGCTTCCGACTTCGTGCCGGTCGCGCGCGTGTCGCTGGCGCCGCTGCTGCTGGTGGTGCCCGAGAAGTCGCCGTACAAGAACGTGCAGGAACTGCTGGCCGCGGGCAAGAAGGCCGGCAAGGGCGGCATGCCCTACGGCTCGGCCGGCGCGGGCGGGCTCTCGCACCTGGCGTCGGAAGCCTTCAACGCCAACGCCGACGGCAACTTCACGCACGTGCCCTACAAGGGCGGCGCGCCGCTGGTGCAGGCGCTGATGGCCAACGAGGTGAGCTGGGGCCTGCTGGGCACGGGCGACGTGCGCAGCTTCATCCAGTCGGGCAAGCTCAAGGCCATCGGCCAGCTGCGCAACGGCCGCTCCGAGCTGTGGCCCGAGGTGCCGACCCTGACCGAGCAGGGCGTGCCCGGCGGCGTGGACTTCGACGTCTGGTTCGGCGTGGTCGCGCCCGCGAAGACGCCGCCCGCGGTGGTCAAGCTGCTCGGCGAGAAGATCGCCAAGATCACGGCCGAGCCGGCCTTCCGCAAGCGGCTCAACGACCTGGGCGGCGTGGCGCCCGCGACCGGCAACACGCCCGAGGCCTTCGCCGAGGTGCTCAAGCGCGAACTGGCGATCCTGCCGAAGGCGGCGCAGGACGCGGGCCTGCAGCTCGATTGAGTTCCTAGCGCTTGGGCAGCGCGTAAGCGATCACGTGGTCGCCGGTGCGCGTGCCCAGCGAGCCATGGCCGCCCGCGGCCACCACCACGTACTGGCGGCCGTCCGCGCCCTCGTAGGTCATCGGCGTGGCCTGGCCGCCCGCGGGCAGGCGGCTGCGCCAGATCTCGCGGCCGCTGTTCACGTCGTAGGCGCGCAGGTAGTAGTCGAGCGTGCCCGAGAGGAAGGCCACGCCGCCGCCCGTGAGGATCGGACCGCCGAGGCTGGGCACGCCCATCGCGAAGGGCAGCGGCAGCGGCAGCGGCGAGCTGTCGCGCACGGTGCCGTTCTTGTGCTTCCAGAGGATCTGGCCGCTGCGCAGGTCGGCGGCGGCCACGTGGCCCCAGGGCGGCGCCTGGCACGGCAGGCCGAGCGCCGAGGTGAAGGGCTTGAGCTTCACCGCGAAGGGCGCGCCGAAGTTCTCGTTGAGCGCCGGCAGGCTGCCTTCGGGCGGCTTGCCGCCCTGCACGTAGAGCGTGCTGTCGTCGGTGCGCGGGATCAAGGTGGAGACGAAGGCCAGCGAGGCCGGCGTGGCGAACGCGATCTGGCGCTGCGGATCGACCGCCACGCCACCCCAGTTGAAGACGCCGAAGTTGCCCGGATAGATCAGCGAGCCCTGCGTCGACGGCGGCGTGAAGCGGCCCTCGTAGCGCAGCCGGTGGAAGGCGATCCGGCAGGCCAGCTGGTCGAACACGGTGGCGCCCCACATGTCGGCCGGCCGCAGCGCGGGCGGATCGAAGGACAGGCCCGACACCGGCTGCGTCGGCGCCGTGCGGTCGCCCTGCGCGGCGCCCTGCGGCGCGGCCTGCTCGCGCACCGGCACCACCGGCTGGCCGGTGCGGCGGTCGAGCACGAACAGCTCGCCCTGCTTGGTCGGCTGCACCAGCGCCGGCACGCGCACACTGCCCACGCGCAGGTCGACCAGGCTGGGCTGCGCGGGCACGTCGTAGTCCCAGAGGTCGTGGTGCACGGTCTGGAAATGCCAGCGCACGCGGCCGGTCGCGAGGTCGAGCGCGACCAGCGACGATGCGTAGCGCTCCGCGCCCTCGGTGCGCTTGCCGCCCCACTGGTCGGGCGGCTGGTTGCCCATGGGCACGTAGACCATGCCGAGCTTCTCGTCCACGCTCGAGATCGACCAGCTGTTGGGCGAGTTGACGGAATAGGTCCGGCCCGGGCCGATCGGCGCCGTGTCCTCGGGCCGGCCCGAATCCCAGTTCCACACCAGCGCGCCGGTCTCGATGTCGAAGGCGCGGATCACGCCCGAGGTCTCCTGCGTCGAGACGTTGTCGAGCACGGTGCCGCCCACCACGATCAGCGAGCGCGTGACGACCACCGGCGAGGTCGCGTAGTACGAGCCCGGCTTCACGTTGGGCATGTTCTTCCACAGGTCGATCTGGCCGCTGCCGCCGCCGAAGCGCATGCAGGGCTTGCCGCTCTCGGGATCGAGCGCGAGCACGCGGCCGTCGGCCGTGGGCATGAACAGCTTGGCGGCGCAGGCGCCGTCGGCCGAGAGGTTGGGCGACGGCGCCGCGGCCGGCGGCGGCTGGTACGAGAGGCCGCGGCAGGTGAGATGCTGCAGCGCGAGCGAGGGCGCGATCTTCGGCGTGTGGCGCCACAGCTCCTGACCCGTGGTCGCGTTGAGCGCCACCACCGACTGGTGCGGCGTGCAGAGGAACAGCCGCTCGCCGACCTTCAGCGGCGTGACCTCGAAGGTGGTCTCCTCTGGATCGCCGGGCTGGCCGCGCACGTCGCCGGTGCGGTAGTGCCAGGCCTCCTGGAGCTGCGACACGTTGACCGGCGTGATCTGGCCCAGCGTCGAATAGCGCTGGCCCATGGCGGTGCCGCCGTAGGCCGTCCAGTCGGCGCCGGCGGGCGGCAGCGCCTCGCTGGTGAAGGGTGGATCGGCCTGCGGCGCGATGCCCTCGAGGCGCTCGTCGCCGCGCACCCACGACAGCACGGCCGCCACCGCGAAGGCCGCGAGCACCAGGCTCAGCGCACGGCGCGAGGCCACGACACCGGCGCCATCGCGCCGCGCGAGCGCACGCGCGACCCAGGGCGTGAGCAGCAGCAGGCCGAGCAGGAAGAACAGGTCGCCGCGCGCGGCCATCGGCCACCATGCGAGCCCCACCTCCCACAGCGCCCAGGCCAGCGTGAACGCGACCACCAGCGCATAGACCATCAGGCCGCGCCCGCCGCCGCGCGGCAGCAGCGCCGCGGTGGCAATGAGGCCCAGGCCCGCGAGCAGGTAGTACCAGGAGCCGCCGAGCGCGACCAGCCAGCCGCCCGCCACGACGAGCCCCAGGCCGGCCAGTCCGATCAGCAGCGCGAGGACGAGGAGCAGCGCGCTGGCGCGGGGACGGGTGGACGAGGGCATGACGGGGACTCCGGAACGGCGGGCAAGCGCCCACCGTAGTCCCGTGCGCGCCCTGTCGGCGTAGGCGGTTCGCGCATGTGCCTCCCGGCGCGGCGCGGCAGATCGCGCGCACGGGCACCAAGGTATGCAGCGCGCGGGCGCGGCGTGGACGAAGGTACTCGCGAGTCCCGGTAGCTCAGGCCCGCGCGCCCAGCGCCGCCCTCGCCCGCCGCGCCCGCGCATCGGGCTGCAGCGGCCGCAGGTACTCGTGCAGCGCGAGCGCGGCCGCGCCCACCGCGGGCGCGAGCGCGTCGTAGCGCGCGGTGCGCAGCTCGGGCGCGGGCATGCCGGCGCCGTCGGCATGCTGCTTGACGCTCGCGAAGGCGGCCTGCGCGAAGCCGCGGTGCTCGGCGCAGGACTTGCCGCCGAGCACGATGGCGCGCGGATTGAAGGTGACCCAGAGGTTCTGCAGCAGCACGCCGAACAGCGCGGCGGCGCGCTGCATGTCCACGCCCTCGCGCGCCAGCACGCGGGCGCCGAAGAAGGCCTCGGCGCAGCCGCGCCGGCCGCACGAGCACGGCGGACCGTCGAGCGCGAGGATGGTGTGGCCGATCTCGCCGGCCATGCCCTGGGCGCCCGTGAACAGGCGGTCGTTGAGCACCACGCCCGCGCCCACGCCCACGTCGCAGTTGACGAAGATCAGCGGGTCCTCGCCCTCGCCCGCGGCGAACTCGTACTCGCCGAGCGCGGCGGCGTCGGCATCGTTCTGCAGCTGCACCGTCACGCCCGTGAGGCCGGCCGCGGCCAGCGCGTCCTCGAGCAGCGGCAGCAGGCGCACGTTGCGCCAGCCGAGGTTGGGCGCGAAGCGGACCTCGCCGGTGCAGTCGTCGACCGCGCCCGGCACGCACACGCCGATGCTCGACAGCCGCAGCCCGCGCTCGGCCAGGCGACGGTGCGCGGCCGCGGCCATGCGCGCGACCTGGGCGCAGGTGCCGGCCGGCGCGCTGTCGGCCAGCGCCTGCTCGTCCGAATGCAGCACCTCGCCCTGCAGCGAGACGCAGGCCAGCCGCGCCGTGTCGACCGCGATCTCGATGCCCATGAGCGCGCGCACGCCGACATTGATCTGCAGCGGGGTCGAGGGCCGCCCGAGCCCGTCGGCCACCGCGGCGCCCGATTCGCTGAGCCAGCCCTCGTCGAGCAGCTCGCGCACCAGCAGGCTCACGGTCGACTTGGTGAGGCCGCTCTCGCTCGCGAGCCGCGCGCGCGACAGCCCCGGCTGAGCGCGCAGGAGCCGCAGCAGCACGCTGCGGTTCATGCGCTTGAGCAGCTGCTGGTCGCCGATGGTCTTCATGCGCGGGGGCCGGGTGGAGAAGCCTCAGGCCGCGGCCACCGCCGTCGCCGCGTGCGGCGCCTGCTCGCGGCCCTCGGGCCGCTTGCCTGCGATGATCATGCCGAGCACCTCGTCCTCGGTGACGTCGGCGGTGCGGTAGGTGCCGACCAGCTTGCCGTTCTTCATCACCGCGAGCCGGTCGCTCAGCGAGAACACGTCGGGCATGTCGTGGGTGATCAGGAAGATGCCCACACCGTCGTCCTTGAGCTGCTTCACGAGCCGGCCGACCATCGCCGTTTCTTCGGGACCGAGCGCGGCGCAGGGCTCGTCCATGATCAGGATGCGCGCGTTGAAGTAGAGCGCGCGCGAGATCGCCACCACCTGGCGCTGGCCGCCCGAGAGGCGGCGCACCGGGATGCGGATGTTGGTGAAGTTCTTGTTCAGGCGCTGGAACACCTTGCGCGCCTGCACTTCCATGAAGTGGTCGTCGAGCGTGTTCCAGGCCGTCATCTTCTCTCGGCCCAGGAACAGGTTGGCCACCGCGTCGAGGTTGTCGGCCAGCGCCAGCGTCTGGTAGATGGTCTCGATGCCCTGCGCCTGCGCCTCGGCCGGGGTGCGGATGTTGACCCTGTCGCCCGCGATGCGCACCTCGCCCGAGTCGATCGGGTAGGCGCCCGCGAGCATCTTCATCAGCGTGGACTTGCCGGCGCCGTTGTGGCCCAGCAGCGCCACCACCTCGCCCGGATAGAGGTTGACGCTCACGCCGTCGACCGCCTTCACGCCGCCGAAGGCCTTGCGGATCTCCTGCAGTTCGACCAGCGGCCGGGTCTTGTCGATCTCGGCCATCTTCAGTTCTCCCCGAATTTGCGGCGATAGAGCACGTCGAACACCACGGCCACGATCAGCACCTGGCCGATGATCACCATGCGCTTGCCGATCGGCACGTCGAGCAGCAGCATGCCGCTGTCGAGCGACTGCATGATCAGCGCGCCCAGCACCGAGCCGAAGATCGAGCCGCTGCCGCCGGCCAGCGCGGTGCCGCCGATGACGGCCGCGGCGATCACGTAGAGCTCCATGCCGGTGCCCAGCGAGTTGGTGCCGGCGTTCAGCCGCGCGATCGAGACGATGGCCGCGATGGTCACCAGCACCGCGAGCAGCGCGAACAGCATCAGCGTGACGCGCTTGACCGGAATGCCCACCAGCGCCGCCGCGTCGGGATTGCCGCCCATCGCGAAGACGTAGCGGCCGAAGCGCGTGCGGTGCACGATGAACGACAGCACGATCGCCACCACGGCCCAGATCAGCACCGGGATCGGGATGCCCTGCGGCGCGTCCTTCGAGTCGATCTTGTAGTGGTTCATCACGGCCGCGAACAGCAGCACCACGGCCGCCGGCACCGCGGTCAGCAGCAGCTCGATCCACAGCGGCTCGTTGGGCATCTCGTGGCGCGTGCGCGCGCGGCGCTTCTGCACCATGCGCGCGAACAGCACCACCGCCACCAGCCCCGCGATCGCCCAGCTGGCCGTGACGCCGATGCCGCCGTCGTAGCCGCCGCCCAGGCGCTGGAAGAACTCGTCGTTGACCGGCTGGGTCTTGCCGTCGGCCACCAGGAAGGCTGCGCCGCGGAACGACATCAGGCCGCCGAGCGTGACCACGAACGAGGGCACGCCGAGCACCGCCGTGAGCCAGCCCTGGTAGATGGCCACCAGCAGCGCCACCGCGAGCCCCGCGAGGCAGGCCGTGGGCCAGGACCAGCCCGAGGTGTACTGCAGGTAGGCGATCAGCACGCCCACGAAGCCCATCACCGAACCGACCGACAGGTCGATGTGGCGCGCCACGATGATCAGCACCATCACGGTCGAGACGATGCCGACCACGGCCGTCTGCTGGGCCACGTTGTAGAGGTTCTCGGGCGTGAGGAACACGCCGCCCGACATGAGGTTGAAGGCGATCGCCAGCACCGCCAGCAGCACGCACATCAGCACGAGCCGCAGGTCGATGCCGGTGCGGCGCCACCAGCCTGGGGTTGGATTGCTCATTGGAGGACTCCCTCGGAGAAAACGGGATGGGCGGCGGCGGTCACGGCCGGCCCCTCGGGGACGGGGCCCGCGCCCTGCCGCGGATCGCGCGCGGCGCGGCGGGACGCACCGCGCGGTGCGTCCCCCTGCCCTGTTCTTACTTGCAGGCCGCCGGCGCGTTCGCACCCGAGACGCCCTTGCAGAGTTCGTCCTTCTTGATCCAGCCGGCCTTGACGACCACGTCGAGGTTGTCGCGCGTGACCGGCACCGGCGTCAGCAGGCGCGAGGACAGCGAGACCTTCTTCGGGCCCGAGTTCCAGGTGCCGGCCTTCTCGACCGGCTTGCCCTGCGACAGCGCCAGCGCGGCGCTGGCGGCCTCGCGGCCGAGCTCGCGCGAGTCCTTGAAGATGGTGGCGGTCTGCGTGCCCAGCGCGATGCGGTTGAGCGCCGCGAAGTCGGCGTCCTGGCCCGACACCGGGATGCCGCGCAGGCCCTTGGCCGTGAGCGCGGCCACCGCGCCGCCGGCCGTGCCGTCGTTGGCGGCCACCACGGCATCGACCTTGTTGCCGTTCTTGGTAAGGATCTGCTCCATGTTCTTCTGCGCCACCTCGGGCTTCCAGCCTTCGGTGTATTCGTCGCCGACGATCTTGATGTCGCCCTTCTTGATGGCGTCGGCCAGCACTTCCTGCTGGCCCGCGCGCAGGAAGTCGGCGTTCGGGTCGCTCGGCGAGCCCTTGATGATCACGTAGTTGCCCTTGGGCTTGACCTTGAGCACCTCGCGCGCTTCCATGCGGCCGACCTCGACGTTGTCGAAGGTGATGTAGAACACGCCGGGCGCCTCGATCAGGCGGTCGTAGGCCACCACGGGCACCTTCTGGCGCGTGGCCTTGGTCACGGCGGGCAGGATCGCGTCCTTGTCCATCGCCAGCACGATCAGCGCCTTCGCGCCCTTGGCCATCAGGCCCTCGATGTCGCCGAGCTGCTTCTCGGGCGAGCCGCCCGCATCGGCACTGATGTACTTGGCGCCCAGCTTCTCGAGCTGCGCCTTGATCGCGGCCTCGTCGGTCTTCCAGCGTTCTTCCTGGAAGTTGGACCAGCTCACGCCGACCACGGTCTGGGCCATGGCGCCCACGGCCGTCAGACCGAAAGCCATGGCGGCCAGGGTGTGTTTCAGTTGCATCGATGTCTCTCCAGTGTTGAGTCGCCCGGTGCAGGCGGCCTGTGCTTCGGGACCGGCGCGAGAAGGCCGGAACCCGCCCCAGGCCACGCCTGTTGTTCGCCGCAGACCCGATTGAGAACCTTGGCGCTACTTAGTTTGGCTGGCGAACTAACTATCCCATCGCAGGCGTGGCGGGGGCATCGGGGAATTCCCCGAGCGGATCGGACGGAAGGGGGAAAGGAGGCGCCCCGGCTCAGGGCGCGGGTGCGTTCGCCGGCGCGGGGGCCGGCCAGGCGACCTCGCTGGCCACGCGCGGCTTGCCCATCGGCGCGCCGGCCTTGCCGATGCGCACGGCCGCCATGTCGGCCTCGCTCGGGTACTGGTCCGAGAGCCAGTAGTCGAACACGCGGCGCGCGATCGGGGCGGCGGCGCCGGCGCCCCAGCCGGCGTTCTCGACGATCACGGCGAGCGCGATCTTGGGATCGTTGACCGGCGCGAAGGCCATGAACAGCGCGTGGTCGCGCTGGTGCTCCTCGAGCGCGCGGGCGTTGTACTTGGTGTTCTGCGCCTGCGTCACGGCCTGCGCCGTGCCGGTCTTGCCGGCCGCCTGGTAGCCCGCGCCCGCGAACACGCTGCGCGCGGTGCCGCTGGTGACCACGCTGGTCAGGCCCTCGCGGATGACCGCGATGTTGGCCGCCGTGAGGCCCAGGTTCACGCCCGGCGGCTGCGGCAGCGGCACCACCTGGCCGCTGACGGTGTCGCGCGTGGCGAGCGCGAGGTGCGGCTTGTGCTTGATGCCGCCGTTGGCCACGATCGCGGTGGCCTGCGCGAGTTGCAGCATGGTGAAGGTGTTGTAGCCCTGGCCGATGCCCAGCGAGATGGTCTCGCCCGCGTACCACTTCTTCTGCTCGGGCCGCTTGTAGGTGTTGCGCTTCCACTCGGTGCTCGGCAGCACGCCGCGCACCTCGCCGCCGAGGTCGATGCCGGTGATCTGGCCGAAGCCCAGCGGCTTCATGAAGTCGTGGATCATGTCCACGCCCATCTCGTTGGCCAGCGAGTAGTAGTAGATGTTGCTCGACAGCTGGATCGAGCGGCGCATGTCGACGCCGCCGAGGTTGCCCTCGGGGCTGCCGAAGCGGTGGCCGCCGAAGTTGAAGTAGCCGGGGTCGTTGACCACCACGCTGGCGCCGCGCTTGCCGGTCTGCAGCGCGGCCAGCGCCATGAAGGGCTTGTAGGTGGAGCCGGGCGGGTAGGTGCCGCGCAGCGCGCGGTTGAGCAGCGGCTTGTCGATCGACTCGGTCAGCGCCTGCCAGCTCTCGGTGTCGATGCCCTCGACGAACAGGTTGGGGTCGAAGGTGGGCTTGCTCACGAAGGCCAGCACCTCGCCGGTCTTGGGATCGATCGCCACCAGCGCGCCGCGGCGGTCGCCGTACATCTCCTCGACCAGCTTCTGCAGCTTGATGTCGATCGACAGCATGACGGTGTTGCCCGGCGTGGCCGGATGGCTCGCGAGCCGGCGCACCGCGCGGCCGCCGGCCGAGGTCTCCATCTGCTCGACGCCGGTCTGGCCGTGCAGCGTCTTCTCGTAGCTCTGCTCGATGCCGAGCTTGCCGATGTAGTCGGTGCCCTTGTAGTTGGCCTGCTCTTCCTCGTCCCAGTCCTCCATCGCGATCTTCTCGCGCTGGTTGATGCGGCCGATGTAGCCGAGCACGTGCGAGCCCAGCTCGCCCTGCGGATAGTTGCGGAACAGCCGCGCCTTGATCTCCACCCCCGGAAAGCGGTAGCGCTGGGCCGCGAAGCGCGCGACCTCCTCGTCGCTCAGGCGGGTGCGGATCGGGATCGAGTCGAAGCTGCGCGAGTCCTCGCGCAGGCGCTTGAAGCGGCGCCGGTCGCGCGGCGAGACCTCGACCACCTGCGTCAGGTCGTCGATGGTCTGCTCCACGTCGCCCACCTTCGAGGGCGTGATCTCGAGCGTGTAGGCCGAGTAGTTGGAGGCCAGGATGATGCCGTTGCGATCGAGGATCAGCCCGCGGTTGGGCACCACCGGCACCACGGCCGTGCGGTTGCTCTCGGCCTGCTCGGCCAGGTCCTCGTGGCGCGTGACCTGCAGGTAGATCAGCCGCGACGACAGCAGCCCGAAGGCGAACAGCACCGTGAGGCCGATCACGATCACGCGGCGCTTGAAGCGCGCGAGGTCGGCGGCGACGTTGCGGATTTCGGTCATGGGCGGCGAACGGTCAATGGATGAGCTTAGGCTTCATGCGGTGCCGAGGCAACCGGCACGAAGTCCACCGTGGCGCCGAGCGCGCGCAGGCTGCGCAGGTCGGCCTCCAGATGAGTTTGGAAACCGCTGCACAGTTCCAGCGGCAGTGCCTTGAGCAGCGCGAGCGCGCGTGCCGGCGCGACACCGAGCAGCCGCACCACGCATTGCGCGACCTCGACGCGGCGCGCGCCCGCGTCGCGCAGCAACAGCGCACCGCGCGTCCAGTGCGCGGGGTCGACCGGGGCCAACGATTCTTCCTCTTCGTCCTCGTCGGGCGCGTCCATGGCCTCGGCGAGGTTGGCGCGGATCTCGCGCCAGGGCGCGCCCTCGGTGCCGGGCTCGCGCTCGATGCGCGCGAGCATCGCGCCCGGGTCGTCGCCCAGCGCCGCCAGCGCGCGCAGCAGCGCGCCGAAGCCCTCGATCGACGCGGCCACGGGCGACGGCGTCCAGCGGCCGGCCGAGGCCGGCGCCCACCAGACCGGATAGCCGGCGTCGGCCTCGCGCAGATCGATGAAGTAGGGATCGCGAAAGTAGTTGGCCGCCACCGCGAGCCAGGCGGGATGCCACTGGCCCGGCGCATCGCCGCTCAGGTCCTCGCCGGTGTGGCCGTGCGAGCGGTAGCCGACCTGGAAGGCCTCGATGCCGCCGGGCTCGGGATACCACTGCGGCAGCCCGAGGTCGCCGACCACGATGGCGGCATCCACGAAGGCCCGCACGGACGGCGGCAGGGAAGGCCCGGCGACGGACATGCTCACAAGGGACGGTTTTCGTCGGGCTCGGGCGTGCGTCGCTGCGGCGCCAGCAGCACGAAGGTGGCCAGCGGCCACAGCGCGGCCTCGACCGCCGGCGAGATCAGCACCGACCAGCCCGGGAACACCCCGCCGCCGAGGATGCGCGTGACGATCTCGATCAGCTGCGACAACGCGAACAGCGGCAGCACCTGCAGCGCCTGCGACAGCACCGGATACCAGAGCAGGCGGCGGTGGATGGTGATCGCGAAGAAGCCCAGCGTGGTGTAGGACAGCGCATGCTGGCCGAGCATCGAGGCCTGGTGCACGTCCATCAGCAGGCCGAAGACGAAGGCGGCGCCGATGCCCACGCGCATCGGCTGGTGCACGCCCCAGAACACGATCGCCAGCGCGAGCAGGTCGGGCATCCAGGCGGCGCGGCCGATCGGCACCATGTTGATCAGCAGGGCCACCACCAGGCTGCCCCACATGAACACGGGGCTGACGGGCAGCAACAGCTGCTGCTGGCCGGGTCGCTTGATCATCGCGCGGCCTCCGCGGGTTTCTTGGCAGCGGCGGCGGCGCCGTTCTTCTCGGATGCCTTCTCCGCGCCCTTGACGGCCGCGCCCGCCTTGCCCTCGGCCTTCTTCGGGCGCGGTGCCGGCGCGGCCGCGGCCGCCGGCGGCGGTGCCGAGGGCGCGCCCGTGGGCTGCAGCACCAGCACGTAGCGCGCGGCCGTCACGTGCGCGAGCGGCACGCAGTAGATGCGCGCGAAGGCCGAGTCGGCGCGGCGCTCGATGCGCTCGATCTTCGCCACCGGCAGGCCGGCGGGATAGATGCCGTCGACGCCGCTGGTCGACAGCAGGTCGCCCTCCTGCAGGTCGGCGTTGGCGGCCATGAAGCGCAGCTCGAGCCCGCCGCCATGCGCCGAGGCATCGCCGAAGGCCACGCTGCGCACGCCGGTGCGGGTGTTCTGCACGGGAATGGAGAGGTCGCGGTCGATCACCAGAGTGACCTCGCTCGTGAAGGGCTGCACCGCCGTCACCTGGCCGAGCACGCCCTGCGCGTCGATCACCGGCGAGCCCGGCGCCACGCCCTGGGCCAGGCCCTGGTCGATGACGATCTTGCGCGTGTAGGGATCAGCCGCGTCGTACAGCACCTCGGCCGCGCGGCCCGGCGTCTGCTGCAGCTGGCGCAGCTCGAGCAGCGCGCGCAGCCGCGCGTTGTCCTGCGCCAGCGTGTCGGCCTGGCTCGCGCGCTCGGCCTGCAGCATCAGCGCCTTGCGCGCGTCGGCCTCGTTCTTCTGCGCGGTCTGCAGGTCCTCGAGGTAGCCGCCGGCGCCCACCACGAACTGCACGGGCTTGAGCGCCACCCATTGCACCGGGTAGAGCACGGCCGCGATGGCCTGGCGCACCGGCTGCACGATGTGGAAGCGGGCGTCGGCCACCATCAGGAAAAGCGCGAGCGTGCTGAAGAAGATCAGCTTGCTCAGCGCCGATGGCCCCTGGTTGAACAGGGGTGGCGCGGTGCGGTCGAGCGTGCCCAGGGGCATGGGATCAGGTCGGGTGCTGCGGCATCAGATGACAAAAGGCCGGCCCGCGCAAGCGGGGGCCGGCCGATGGAGGCGGCGCTGCATTCACTCGCTCGTGAAGATGCTTCCCAGCCGGTCCATGCGCTCGAGGGCGATGCCGCAGCCGCGCACCACGCAGGTCAGCGGGTCCTCGGCGACCAGCACCGGCAGGCCGGTTTCCTCGGCCAGCAGGCGATCGAGGTCGCGCAGCAGCGCGCCGCCGCCGGTGAGCATCATGCCGCGCTCGGCGATGTCGGCGCCGAGTTCGGGCGGGGTCTGCTCGAGCGCGTTCTTGACGGCCGAGACGATGTTGTTGAGCGGGTCGGTCAGGGCTTCCAGCACTTCGTTGCTGCTGATGGTGAAGCTGCGCGGCACGCCCTCGGAGAGGTTGCGGCCCTTGACTTCCATTTCCTTGACCTCGGAGCCCGGGAAGGCCGAGCCGATGCTCTTCTTGATGACCTCGGCCGTGGGCTCGCCGATCAGCATGCCGTAGTTGCGGCGGATGTAGTTGATGATGGCCTCGTCGAAGCGGTCGCCGCCGACGCGCACCGAGCCCTTGTAGACCATGCCGCCGAGGCTGATGACGCCCACCTCGGTGGTGCCGCCGCCGATGTCGACCACCATCGAGCCCGAGGCTTCGCTCACGGGCAGGCCGGCGCCGATGGCCGCGGCCATGGGTTCCTCGATCAGGTAGACCGAGGTCGCGCCCGCGGCCTCGGCCGCGTCCTTGATGGCGCGGCGCTCGACCTGGGTGGAACCGCAGGGCACGCAGATGATGATGCGCGGGCTCGGCGTGAGCAGCGTGCGCGGGTGCACCATCTTGATGAACTGCTTGATCATCTGCTCGGTGATCACGAAGTCGGCGATCACGCCGTCCTTCATCGGGCGGATGGCTTCGATGTTGCCCGGCACCTTGCCGAGCATGGCCTTGGCTTCGCGGCCGACGGCCTGGATCACCTTCTTGCCATGCGGACCGCCTTCGTGGCGGATGGCGACGACCGACGGTTCGTCCAGCACGATGCCCTTGTTGCGGGCGAAGATGAGCGTGTTGGCGGTGCCTAGGTCGATCGCGAGGTCGGTGGAGAAATACCGACGGAAAGCTCCAAACATGTGCGGAATCCTCTGGAGCACGGGCTGCGCATCGGCAGAACGTCGCTCACTCTATGGGTGTTTTGGGGGTGCTGGAAGGGTGAATTTGATCGTTTTTGCAGCAAAAGCCGGCGCGTTCGCGGGGGTTGCGGCAAAGGCGGGATAATACCCGAATCCCCTCTGAATCCCGTGTTGGCGGCCCTTGCGGCGCGCTATTTACCTCCGGTTTTTCGGCCGGTTCCACCATGTCCCTTTCCGCTTCCGATATCGTCCGCATCGCCTCCCTGGCGCGGCTGCAGCTCGCCCCCGACGAAAGCGAGCGCATGCTCAGCCAGCTCAACGGCTTTTTCGACGTGGTCGAGCGCATGCGCTCGGTCGACACCACCGGCGTCGAGCCCCTGGCCCACCCCGTGGCCGCCATCGAGGACATCGTCCTGCGCCTGCGCGAGGACGTCGTGAGCGAGCCCGACAACCGCGAAGCCAACCAGCGCAGCGCCCCCGCCGTCGAAGCCGGCCTGTTCCTCGTGCCCAAGGTGATCGAATGAGCGGCGCCAAGGACCTGCACCAACTCGGGGTGGCCGCGCTCGCGAAGGCGCTGGCCGGACGCGAAGTCTCGGCCGTCGAGGCCGCGCAGCACTTTCTCGGCCGCATGAAGGCGCACCAGGCGCTCGGCAGCTTCGTCGAAGTGAACGAGGACGCCACGCTGGCCCAGGCCCGCGCGGCCGACGCGTCGATCGCGGCCGGCAACGCCCCGGCGCTGGCCGGCGTGCCGATCGCGCACAAGGACATCTTCGCCACCACCGACTTCGCCACCACCGCGGGCTCGAAGATGCTCGCGGGCTACCGCTCGCCCTTCGACGCCACCGTGGTGCGCCGCCTCGCCGAGGCCGGCACCGTCACGCTCGGCAAGCTCAGCTGCGACGAGTTCGCGATGGGCTCGGCCAACGAGAACGTGGCCGTGCCCGCCGTGGGCCACGACCGGGCCGTGCCGGTGCGCAACCCCTGGAACCTCGAGCGCATCCCGGGCGGCTCCTCGGGCGCCAGCGCGGCCGCCGTGGCCGCGCGCCTCGCGCCGGCCGCCACCGGCACCGACACCGGCGGCTCGATCCGCCAGCCGGCCTCGTTCTGCGGCGTGACCGGCATCAAGCCCACCTACGGCCGCGCCTCGCGCTACGGCATGGTGGCCTTCGCCTCCAGCCTCGACCAAGCCGGCCCGATGGCCCGCTCGGCCGAGGACTGCGCGCTGCTGCTGTCGGCCTTCTGCGGCCCCGACCTCGACCGCGACTCGACCTCGCTCGACCGCCCGGCCGAGAACTTCGGCCGCACCTTGAACGACTCGCTCGAGGGCCTGCGCATCGGCGTGCCGAAGGAGTTCTTCGGCGAGGGCGTGGCGCCCGGCGTGCGCGCCGCCATCGATGCAGCGCTGTTGCAGTACGAGAAGCTCGGCGCGAAGCGCGTCGAGGTCTCGCTGCCGCGCACCGAGCTGTCGATTCCCGTCTACTACATCATTGCCGCGGCCGAGGCCTCGAGCAACCTGAGCCGCTTCGACGGCGTGAAGTTCGGCCATCGCGCCAAGGACTTCATCGACCCGGCCAGCAAGAAGACCGCGCTCACGCAGATGTACGAGCGCACGCGCGCCGAAGGCTTCGGCGACGAGGTCAAGCGCCGCATCATGATCGGCACCTACGTGCTCTCGCACGGCTACTACGACGCCTACTACCTGCAGGCGCAGAAGGTGCGCCGCATGATCGCCGACGACTTCCAGCAGGCCTTCGCGCAGTGCGACGTGATCGCCGGCCCCGCCGCGCCGACCACCGCCTGGAAGATCGGCGAGCACGGCGACGACCCCGTGGCCGACTACCTGGCCGACATCTTCACCTTGCCGGCCTCGCTGGCCGGCCTGCCCGGCATGAGCCTGCCGGTGGGCTTCGACGGCGGCATGCCCGTGGGCCTGCAGCTGATCGGCAACTACTTCGGCGAAGCGAAGCTGCTCAACGCGGCGCACCGCTTCCAGCTGGCCACCGACTGGCACGCGCGCACGCCGGAGGGCTTCTGACATGAGCGAGACAGTGAACACCTTCGAAGCACAGCAACAGGGCCGCCCGACCGGCCCGCTGGTGCGCGGCTATGAAGTCATCATCGGCTTCGAGACCCACGCCCAGCTCTCGACCGCGAGCAAGATCTTCAGCCGCGCCTCCACGGCCTTCGGCGCCGAGCCCAACACGCAGGCCTGCGCGGTCGACCTCGCGCTGCCCGGCACCCTGCCCGTGATGAACAAGGGCGCCGTCGAACGCGCGATCCGGCTCGGCCTCGCGCTCGGCTCGCACATCGCGCCGCGCAGCGTGTTCGCGCGCAAGAACTACTTCTACCCCGACCTGCCCAAGGGCTACCAGATCAGCCAGTTCGAGATTCCCGTGGTGCAGGGCGGCTCGGTGAGCTTCTTCGTCGGCCCTTCGACAGGCTCAGGACAGGCTGAAGAACAGAAGACCGTGCGCCTGGTGCGCGCCCACCTCGAAGAGGACGCAGGCAAGTCGCTGCACGAGGACTTCGTGGGCCAGAGCGGCATCGACCTGAACCGCGCCGGCACGCCGCTGCTCGAGATAGTGACCGAGCCCGACATGCGCTCCACCGCCGAGGCCGTGGCCTATGCGAAGGAGCTGCACAAGATCGTGACCTGGATCGGCATCTGCGACGGCAACATGCAGGAAGGCAGCTTCCGCTGCGACGCCAACGTCTCGGTGCGCCGCCCCGGCGAGAAGCTCGGCACGCGCCGCGAGATCAAGAACCTGAACAGCTTCAAGTTCATGCAGCAGGCGATCGACTACGAGATCAGCTGGCAGATCGACACGCTCGAGGACGGCGGCAAGATCGAGCAGGCCACGGTGCTGTTCAATCCCGACACCGGCGAGACGCGCGCGATGCGCGCCAAGGAGGACTCGGCCGACTACCGCTACTTCCCCGATCCCGACCTGCCGCCGCTGGTGATCGCCGCCGACTGGATCGAGCGCGTGAAGGCCGAGATGCCCGAGCTGCCGCGCGTGATGGCCGAGCGCTACGTGCGCGACCATGGCCTGTCGGCCTACGACGCCGCGCAGCTCACGCAGGGCCCCGCGCTCGCGCGCTACTTCGACGACGCGGTGAAGGCCGGCGCCACGCCCAAGCTCGCGAGCAACTGGATCACCGGCGAGATCGCGCGCCGCCTCAATGCCCAGGAGATCGGCATCGAGGCCGCGCCGGTCAGCGCGTCGCAGCTCGGCCAGCTCGTGAAGCGCATCGCCGACGGCACCCTGCCGAACAATGCCGCGCGCCAGGTCTTCGAGGCGCTGTGGACCGGCGAAGGCAGCGACGTCGACGCGATCATCGAGGCCAAGGACCTGAAGCCGATGAACGACGCCGGCGCGCTCGACGCGATCCTCGACGAGGTGATCGCGAAGAACGCCAAGAACGTCGAAGAGTACCGCGGCGGCAAGGAGAAGGCGCTCAACGGCCTCGTGGGCCAGGTCATGAAGGCCAGCGGCGGCAAGGCCAACCCCGCGCAGGTCACGGAGCTGCTGAAGGCCAAGCTGGCCTGAGCCAGGGTTTCGGCCCGATACGACGGTGAAGCGGGCCCCGCGCGGGCCGCTTCACCGTTTTTTCTTTGGGGGATGCCGCTCAGCGCGAGGTGGTCGCGGTCTCGCCCGACCACAGCTGCTTGAGCCGCACGCGTTCCTCGTCGAAGCGTGCATTGACGCGCTTCTTCTCGTCTTCCTGCTCGCCGATGAAGCGGTTCTGCACCGCCGCGCTCTTGGCGTTGTCGTCGAGCCGGCGCCGCAGCACGCCCGGTGCCTTGCTCGCGTCGCCCTTGTAGAACTCGAGCTCCTCGTCGATCTTCTTGCGGTCGTCGGCCAGTTCGGACAGCCGCTTCCTCGCCGCCTGGATCACCGCGTCGACCTGCACCAGCGCCTCGCCGCGCTCGCGCTCGTGGGCGGCGGCGTTCGGATAGCGGATCAGCAGCGCGCGCTCGCGCCGGCGCTCGTCGGCGATGCGCGCGGCCTGTACCGCGGCCTCGCGCGCGCGGTCCTCGCGTTCGGCCTGCTCGCGCGCCGTGTAGGTGGGCTCGAGCCGGCGCCGCGTCATGCCGCTCGGGCTCAGCTCGCGCTGCTCGCGGTCGGCGCATTCGGCGATCGGCCGGTCGGCGGTCAGGGTGCGGCCCTTGGCATCGACGCACGAATAGATGCCCGCGGCGCTGGGCACCCCGGGCACGCCCTTCTGCGCCTGGGCCAGCGCCAGCGTGCAGCCGGCGGCGAGCACCGCGGCCAGCGCGGCACGGGCGTTTCCGATGGCGCGGAATCGGCTGTGGCCGGGGCGGCGCGGCAGGCGGTGCATCGGGCGTGTCCTTCAGTGGGCGCCGTAGCGCGTGCGGTAGGCGAGCACGCGCTCGCGGTGGGTGCCGAGGTCGGCGGCCGCGCCGCCCGAGAGGTAGCTCAGCAGGTCGTCGAGGGTGGCGATCGCCACCACCTGCAGGCCGAGCTGGTTGCGCACGTACTGCACGGCGCTGTGGTCCACGTCGACGCCGTTCTCGGTCGCCTTCTCCTGCCGGTCGAGCGCGATCGCCACCGCGTGCGGCACGGCGCCCGCGGCCTGGATCGCGGCGATCGACTCGCGCACCGCGGTGCCCGCGGACATCACGTCGTCGACGATCAGCACCCGGCCCTTGAGCGGCGCGCCGACCAGGTTGCCGCCCTCGCCGTGCGCCTTGGCTTCCTTGCGGTTGTAGGCGAAGGGCACGTTGCGCCCGCGCCGCGCGAGCTCGGCCGCCACCGTGGCGCCCAGCGGGATGCCCTTGTAGGCCGGGCCGAAGATCATGTCGAACTCGAGCCCGCTCTCGATCAGGCGGTCTGCATAGAATCCCGCGAGCCGCGCGATCTTGGCGCCGTCGTCGAAGAGGCCCGAATTGAAGAAATAGGGACTCATGCGGCCGGCCTTGGTCTTGAACTCGCCGAAGCGCAACACGCCCGCGTCGAGCGCGAACTGGACGAAGTCCTGCGCCACCGCACTGCTTTTCTCACCATCTACAGCCATCGGAATTCCTTGTGTTCAAACTGACCAGTCTCAATCTCAATGGCCTGCGTTCGGCCGCCACCAAGGGCGTTGCCGACTGGGTGGCCGAATTGGCGCCGGATTGTATTTGCATGCAGGAGATCCGGGTCCAGGCCAGCGACATCGAAGGCCGCTTCGAGGAGATGGCCGGCCTCAAGGGCCACTTCCATTTTGCCGAGAAGAAGGGCTACGCGGGCACCGCGATCTACACCAAACACGCGCCCAGCGAGGTGGTGGTGGGCTGGGGCGACGCCGAATTCGACGCCGAGGGCCGCTACCTCGAGCTGCGCTTCGACACCCCGAAGCGCAAGTTCTCGGTCATCAGCTGCTATTTCCCGAGCGGCAGCTCGGGCGAGGAGCGCCAGCAGGCCAAGTTCCGCTTCCTCAAGGGCTTCTTCCCGCACCTGGTGGCGCTGAAGAAGCAGCGCGAGTTCGTGCTGTGCGGCGACATCAACATCGCCCACAAGGAGATCGACCTCAAGAACTGGCGCGGCAACCAGAAGAACAGCGGCTTCCTGCCCGAGGAACGCGCCTGGATGACGAAGCTGCTCGACGCCGGCGCCGAGGGCGCGGGGCTGGTCGACGTCTACCGCATGCTCAAGCCCGACACCACCGGCGAGGCCTACACCTGGTGGAGCAACCGCGGCCAGGCCTATGCCAACAACGTGGGATGGCGGCTCGACTACCACCTCGCCACGCCGAAGACCGCCGCGCTCGCGCGCACCGAGCAGATCTTCAAGACCATCAAGTTCAGCGACCACGCGCCGATCACGCTGGAGTACGACTTCACGCTCTAGGAAATCGGGAGCGGACAGCCGTACGCAGAGGACGCGAAGATTTCGCGAAGGACGCGAAAGAGCAGCCAAAAGGGTGTGGGTTGCACGCTTGTGGCGGTTGCGCCCCGAGGAGCCATGCAAGGCCGCTACCGTCGCAGATCGCGGCTCCTTTTTGAAGGTTTTCTTTCGCGCTCTTCGCGAAATCTTCGCGTCCTCTGCGTCCGGCTGTCCGCTTTCAACCGCAGCATCGCCCGATCCGCCCCTCGCGGTACAGCGGCCCCAGGTCCTCCGCCAGCGCCCCCAGCGTGCGGCGCCATTGCGCATGCGAGGGGTCGGCCGCCAGCGCCGCGCGCATGCGCGCCAGCAGCTCGGCGCGCAGGGCGGGCTCGTCGATGCCCAGCACGCGCCCGGCATCGACCGCGAGCCGCCCGCCGACCAGCACCTTCGCCACATGGCGGCCACTGGCGCGCGCGAGCACCAGCTCGAGCGGATCGATGTCGTCGAACAGCGCATCGTCGTCGAGCGCCTCGAGGTCCAGCAGCACCAGGTCGGCCGGGGCGCCGGTCGCGATGCGGCCGCCCGACACCAGCGCGCCGCCCACGCTGCGCGGGCCGTGGCCGGCGGCGAAGGACCAGAGCTGGGCCGGGGTCATGGCGCGCTCGTAGCCCCAGCCGCGGTGCAGCGCGTAGGCCAGGCGCATCTCGCGCAGGGCATCGTCGTCCTCGTCGAAGGCCATGCCGTCCAGCCCCATGGCCACGCGGCAGCCCTGGCGCAGCATCTCGGCCAGCGGCGCGATGCCCGACTGGAGGCCGAGGTTCGAGCTGGTGTTGACGGCGATGGTGGCGCCGCGCTCGGCGATCAGCGCGAGCTCGTCGGGCCGCGCCCAGGTGCAGTGGGCGAGCGTGAGACGCGGGCTCAAGAGGCCGATCGCATCGAGGAAGCGCACGATGCCGCCCGGATGATGGGCGTCGGCCCAGTCGCGCTGGTAGCGCGTCTCGAGCAGGTGCATGTGGACCGGCCGGCCGGTGTCGGCCGAGGCGCGCGCGATGGCCTCGAGCAGCGGCGTGCCGCACCACTGGACCGCGGTCGGGCCGTACTGCACGGTGACGTGCGCGCCCAGGCCCTCCTCCTCGACCATGCGCGCCACGGCATCGACCTGCGCGAGCTGGCGCGCGGGCTCGACCGGCTGCACCGTGAGGCGCCGCGCGACCGCGTCGCGGATGCCGGGGCGCAGCAGGGCCAGCACGGCGGCATCGTCGTCGTAGGCGATGCCGTGGCGGTCGCGCATCGCGACCGCGAAGCCGATGCGCACGCCGACGTCGCGCGCGGCCCGCGCCACCGCCCGCGCCTCGTCGACGTAGTCCATGCCGCCCTGCACGCGCGTGTAGTGGGCCATCAGGTTCGTCACGCCATGGCGCAGCGAGCGCGCGAACGAGGTGGCGGCGCAGAGGTACGGATCCATGCCCGGCACCGTGCCCAGGAAGGGCAGCCAGCTCTCGAGCGGCTGGCCGAAGGCGCCGAGCGTGGCGCTGCGGAAGGTGCGCGCATGGTCGTGCGCATTGGCCAGCGCCGGCAGCGCGAGCAGCCGCGGCGCGGGGCCGGTGGCATCGCGCGGCGCGATCGCGCCGAAGCGCTCGCCGTCGAATTCGATGCGCATGCCGGCCTGCGCGGGCCGCAGGCCGGGCTCGGCCAGCAGCCAGGCGCAATCGATGGCGTCGGGGTGCGGGGCGAGGCTCATGCGACGCCTCAGCTCGCCACCACCCGGCGCGCGGCCGCGGGCGGCAGGAAGCGCCGGTCGAACACCTCGCCGGGCGCGGGCGCGCGCGGCAACTCGAAGGCGGTGCGCAGCTGCGCGATGGCGCGGCCCATGCGCGCGTCGTCGACATCGCCGATGCCGGCCTGCGCGACCGCGGGCGTCAGCATCACGGTGCGCAGCGTGTAGAGCAGGCGCCGCTTCTCGAGCGCGGCATCGAGCAGCGGCTCGCGCTTGGCGAGCGCGGCGATGGCCGCGTCGGGATCGGCGATCGTGTCGAGCACCGCGCGGTGGATCGCGCGCACCAGCCCGGCCACGGCCTCGGGCCTGTCGCGCAGCAGCGCGCGCGACACCATCACGCCGTTGCCATAAAGGTCCACGCCATGGTCGGCGTAGTGGAACCAGCGGATGTCGCGGTCGGGGTCGACGCCCTGCGCCACCAGGTTCATGTAGCTGGTGACCGAGAACACGGCCGAGCCGTCGACGTGGTCCTTGAGCAGCATCTGCTCCTGCAGGTTGGGCGCCATGCCGGTCCACTGGACCTTGGCGGGATCGATGCCCGCGCGCGCCGCGATCACCGGGAACATGCGCGCCGCGGCGCCGCCGGCCGGGCTGCCGAGCGTGCGGCCCTCGAGGTCCTTGAGCGTCTTGATCGGTCCCGACGCCTTCACGATCAGCGCGAAGGGCGCGCGGTCGTAGAGCATGTAGACCATCACGGGCGCGTCGGCGGGCCGCGTGGCGGCGTTCTGCACGATGGCGTTCATGTCGCCGAAGGCCGCCTGGTAGGCGCCGTTCATCACCTTGGTGACGGCGGCCGCCGAGCCGTCGCCCTGGTCGATGCTCACGGCCAGCTTCTCGGCCGCGAAGTAGCCGCGGTCCTGCGCGAGGTAGTACCAGGCATGGATGCCCTGCAGCTTCCAGTCGAGCACGAACTTGATCGGCGTGGGCGCCTGCGCGAAGGCACGCGGCGCGCCGAGCGCGGCCGCCAGCGCGGGCAGGGCCGCGAGCGCGCCGCGGCGCGAGAGGGTTTGCAGCATGGGAGCTCCTTGGTCTTGCGTGAAGTTCAGGCGGCCTCGAAGCGCACGTCCTGCGCGCCCTCCCACAGCACCCGCCGGCCGAGTTCGCGCAACTGCTCGCGCCCCTCGACGATGCTCAGGAAGTGGTTGCCCGCGAGCTGGCCCATGCGGCTCGAGAAGCTGCAGGCGCCGTAGGCCAGGATGATCTCGGTCTCGCTGTAGCCGCCCGGATAGAACAGGATGTCGCCCACCGAGGGATGGCTGGTGTGGTTCTCGAAGCCCACGCCGAGCTGGAAGTCGCCCAGCGGCACCCAGCAGCCCTCGCCGCTCCAGCGCACGTGGATCAGCTTCTGCCGGTAGGGCAGGAGCTTCGAGAACGCGGCCACGGTGAGCGGCGCGTCGGGATGGGTCTGGGCCACGAAGCGCAGGTCGCCCGCGGTGATGAGGATGCGTGTGGAAGTCATGTCGGTCTCGTCGTGGGGGAGTCAGGCCATGGCCATGTCGGTCTTGCGCTGGGCCCAGCCCGTCATGCGCCGCTCTACGAGGGCCGACACCGCATACAGCAGCACGCCCATCGCCGCGAGCAGGAACAGGCCCGCGAACACCATCGGCACGTCGAAGTTGCCGCTGGCGATCATCATCACGGTGCCGATGCCCTTGTTGGCCGCCACGGTCTCGCTGAGCACCGTGCCCACGAAGGCCAGCGTGATGGCGATCTTGAGCGAGGCGAACAGGTAGGGCAGCGTGCGCGGCAGGCCCACGTTCCAGAGGATGTCGCGCTTGCGCGCGCCGAGCACGCGCAGCACGTCCTCGAGCTCGGGCTCGGTGCTCGCGAGGCCGGTGGCCACGTTGACCACCACCGGGAAGATGCTGATCACCATCGAGGTCAGGATCGCGGGCACGGTGCCGGCCCCGAACCACACCACGAACAGCGGCACCACCGCCACCTTCGGGATGCTCGAGAAGCCCACCAGCAGCGGATAGGTCACGTCGTAGGCCAGCTTCGACGAACCGATGGCCACGCCGATCAGCACGCCCGCGGCCACGCCCAGCACGAAGCCCGCGAGCGTGGTGTAGAGCGTCTGCACGGTGTGCGGCCACAAGAGCGGCATCTTCTCGAGCAGCACATGGACGATCTGGCTCGGCCGCGGCAGCACCAGGTCGGAGATGCCGCCGGCCAGGCAGGCCAGCTCCCACAGCACGAAGAAGCCGAGCAGCGCGCCGGTCGACAGCAGGCGCTGGCGCAGCACGGGGGAGATCGCGTTCATGCCGCCACCTCCGCGACCAGCGGCTCGGCCGCCGCACCTTCGGACACCGCGTCGCCGCCGCGGCGCGCCTGCGCGATGCGCATGCGCAGCTGCTGGACCAGCGCCGCGAACTCGCTCGCGTAGCTGCTCTCGAGCGTGCGCGGCCGCGCGAAGCCGACCTCGCGCGTCTCGAGGATGCGGCCCGGCCGCGCGCTCATCACGCAGATGCGGTTGGCCAGGTAGGCCGACTCGCGCAGGTCATGCGTCACCAGCAGCACCGTGGGCCGGCGCGCGATCCACAGCGACTGCATGATGTCCCACAGCTCCTCGCGCGTGAACTGGTCGAGCGCGCCGAAGGGCTCGTCGAGCAGCAGCAGCTCGGGCTCGTGCACCAGCGCGCGGCACAGCGAGGCGCGCTGCAGCATGCCGCCCGAGAGCTGCCAGGGCCGTTTGTCGCCGAAGCCCTTCAAGCCGACCTGGGCCAGCAGCGCGTCGGCGCGGTCGGCGTACTCGCCGCGCTTCTTGCGCCGGTAGTCCTGGCGAAACGGCTCGACGATCTTCAGCGGGATCATCACGTTCTCGCGGATCGTGAGCCAGGGCAGCATGGTCGGGTTCTGGAACGCGAGGCCGATGCGCAGCCGCGGCGCGGCCGAGGCATGGCTGCCCGCGGGCGTGCGCACGCCCACGGCGCCCACCTCGCGCCCGCCCGCGATCACCGCGCCGGCGCTGGGCCGCAGCAGCCCGGCCACCAGCTTGAGGATGGTCGACTTGCCGCAGCCGCTGGGGCCGACCAGCGCGACGAAGTCGCCCTTGTCGATGCCCAGCGTGGTGTGGTCCAGCGCGATGGTGCCGCCGCCGTAGCGCAGCATCACGTCCGACAGTTGGATGAAGGCTCGTTCCATGGTCGCTTTCAGGAAGAAGGAGAGGACGCGTGCGCGTCCTCGACGCGCACGATCGCGGCCACCGGACCGCCGCCCGCGGGCCCCTGGTGCTCCGCGCCGCCCGAGACATAGAGCGCGGTGTGGCCGGCCAGCGAGGCCAGCACGCCGCCGACCACCGCGCGCGCATGGCGCGTGGCGTGGATGTCGGAGTCGTTGAGCATGGTGTGGCGCTCGCCGCGCACCCGGCCGTCGGGGCTGGCCTCGGCCTTGGCGAGCAGGTTCACGAGCCGGCGCGAGACGGCCTGCGCATCGCGCTCGGCATCGAGGCCGAAGGCATCGCGCAGCAGCGCGCGCACGCTGTGGCCGTCGATCGCGTCGCGCATCACGCCGTGGGCGATGCGCAGCGCCGAGGCGCTGGCGCGCGCCTCGCCGAGCACGATGACCACGTTGCCCTCGAGCTCGATGCCGGCCGAGGCCGAGGCGCGCGCCGAATAGGCGCTCCAGTCGGCCATCACGCTGGCGTCGCCGATCCCCGCGCGCGCCACCTCGCCGAGCGCCACCGCCACGCCGAGCGCCGAGGCGCCGCGCGAGTAGCCCATCGACTCGTAGCTGTCGTGCGTGACCGGCGCGGCACCGCGCGCGAGCGCGGCCGCCACCTTGGCCGAGGTCAAGAGCGGGCACTTGACCTGCACGAAGTGCACGTCGTGCGTGCCGTCGATGCCCGCGTCGCGCATCGCCGCGGCCACGGCCTCGGCGGTGGCGTCGATCTGCGCAGCGCGACCCATCTCCTCGGGCAGGAAATCGCGCGTGTGCGCGACGCCCACCACCAGCCGCTTCTCGCCATGCGTGGGCACGGCCTCGTCGCGCCAGCGCCGCGCGAACACGGTGAAGTGCGGCGAGAGCACGCCCTCGGTGCCGCCCGACATCACGAGCGCCACCTGGCGGTGCACGGCCTCGGGCGTGCAGCCGAGCGCGCCCGCGAGCAGCTGGCACCAGGCCGCGGAGGCGTATTCGCGCGTGAAGTCGTTGACGCAACCGTTGCCCTCGGTCTTGCCCATCACCGCGACGATCTCGGACGGCACGAGTTCGCCCGCCTCGATCAATGCCCGCGCGCCGCGCAGGTCGCCGGGCCCGCTGCACGGGATGCGCCAGACGCGCACTTCCTGGATGCGAGTACCGCTCATGCCGCGTTCCAGTCGATCTCGCCCACCGGCACCGCATTCGCGGGCACGCCCGGCGGCGTCTCGAGGATCGCGCTGCTGTAGTGCTCGGTGTTGCGCGGCTTGGCCACCGGCATGCGCTGCACGCCCTTCACCGAGCGGCCCCAGCCCGCGGCCTCGGCCACCAGCCGGCCGTCGCGCATCACGAAGCGTCCGCGCAGCAGGGTGTGCAGCGGATAGCCGCGCACCGCGCGCCCGTTCCAGGGCGAGATCTTGCTGATGCTCTGCAGCTTGTTCTGCGACAGCACGCCCGCGCGGTTCATGTCGACGAAGGCGATGTCGGCATGCGCGCCCGGCGCGATCACGCCCTTGGTGCCGTACAGGCCCCAGGCCTTGGCCGGGTTGACCGAACTCCAGCGCACGTAGTCCATCAGCGAGGCGCGGCCGCGGTTGACCTCGGTCAGCATCAGCGGCATCTGCGTCTCCACGCCCGGGAAGCCGCAGTCGCAGTCCCAGATGCTCTCGCGCGTCTTCTCCTCGGGCGCGTGCGGCGCATGGTCGGTGGCGATCATGTCGAGCGTGCCGTCCATCAAGGCGTCCCACAGCGGCTGGTTGTGGCGCGGCTCGCGGATCGGCGGATTCAGCCGCATCACGCCGCCGAGCGTGCGCATGTGGTCGGTGTTGAGCAGCAGGTACTGCGGGCAGGTCTCGGCCGTCACGTCGACGCCGCGCGCGCGCGCCGCGCGCAGCAGGTGGAGCGAATCGGCCGCGCTGTGATGCGCGATGTGCACGCGCGCGCCGGTCCATTCGGCCAGGGTGAGCACGCGGCCGATGGCCTCGATCTCGGCCACCGCGGGCCGCGCCGCCAGGTGCGCCATCGCGTCGATGCGCCCGGCCGCCTGCATCTTCTTCTGGCGCCGGAACAGGATCGAGGAGTTCTCGGCATGCACCACGGTGCGGATGCCCAGCGGCGCGAGCTTCTCGAAGCCCTCGAGCAGCGCGCCGTCGGTGGGCGCGGGCAGGTTGCCGAAGGTGTTGCCGACGAAGGCCTTGAAGCTGGTCACGCCGGCGTCGAGCAGTTCCTCGAGCCGCTCGACGGTGTCGTCGCCGAGCAGGCCGTGGATGCCGAAGTCCACGTACGAGGACTCGGCCGCTTTCTGCTTCAAGCGCAGCGCCTCGACGGTGCCGGTCGGCGGGTTGGTGTTGGGCATCTCGAACACGGTGGTCACGCCGCCGAGCGCCGCGGCCGCCGAGCCGGTCTTCCAGGTCTCCTTGTTCGGATAGCCGGGATCGCGGAAATGCACGTGGCTGTCGATGGCGCCCGGCAACAGGTGCAGGCCGTCGGCGCGCATCTCCTCGCGCGCGCTCGGCATGGTGTCGTCGTGGCCCACGGCCACGATGCGCTCGCCGGCGATCGCGACGGCGGCTTCGAAGATGCGGTCCGGCGACACCACCTGGGCGCCGCGGATGACGAGGTCGACTTCCTTCATGGTTCGTTCCTCGCGTTCAGAGCATGGCCCAGCCGCCATCGACCGGCAGGTCGACGCCGGTGATCTGGCGCGAGACATCGCTGGCCATGAACAGGCAGGCGTTGGCCACGTCGGCGTCGGTGGAGACGCGGCGCAGCGCGTAGTCGGCCGCATGGCGCGTCATCGCCTCCTCGAGCGTGATGCCCAGCTTCTCGGCCATGTTGGCGCACACCTTCTCGCGAAAGCGCGGCCCGTCGACCATGCCCGGCGCGACGCAGTTGACGTTGATGCCGTGCGGGCCGGCCTCGAGCGCGAAGCTCTTGGTGATGCCGCGCAGTCCCCACTTCGAGGCCGAGTAGGCGAGCCGGCCGGCGCGCCCGCGCATGCCGAAGGTGCCGCCGACGTTGACCACCTTGCCGCTCTTGCGCTCGATCATCGAGGGCAGCACCGCGTGCATGGTGTTGAAGCAGCCCGTCATGTTGAGCTGCACGATCTCGTCGAACTCCTCGCTCGTGGTCTCCCAGCCGGTCTTGCCGATCGGGCCCGAGCCGCCGGCCACGTTGACCAGGATGTCGATGCGGCCGAAGGCCTCGAGCGCATGCGCGGCCAGCGCCTCGGTCTGGGCGCTCTTCGTGAGGTCGCAGGGCACCACGATGGCGGCCACGCCGAGCGCGCGCGCTTCGGCGGCCACGGGCTCGATGGCGGCGGTGTCGCGGCCGGCAAGCACCAGCTTCGCGCCTTCGCGCGCGAAGGCCAGCGTCACGGCGCGCCCCATGCCCTTGGCGGGGCCGGTGATGAGCGCCACCTTGTCCTTGAGTTGCAGGTCCATGTTCGTGTCTTTCTCTGTTCGTTTGTCGTTGTGGCGGGGTTCAGGGTTGGCGGTCCAGGCTCGAGGGCCGCTCGGCGCGCGCGGGCAGAAAGCCGCGGTCGAAGACCTCGGCCACCGTGGGCTTGCGCGGCAGCTTGTTGGCATCGGCCACGATCTCGATCGCGCGCTGCATGCGCGCCTCGTCGATGTCACCCAGGCCGATGCGCGCGATCTCGGGATGGCTCATGTCGTTGCGCAGGGTGGCGAGCAGCTTCTCCTTCTCGACCTCGCGCTTGAGCAGCGGCTCGCGCTTCATCACCGCGGCCACGCCGGCATCGGGATCGGCGATCACGTCCTTGATCGCGCGGTTGAGCGCCTTCACGAAGCCCTGCACCGCCTTCGGGTTGTCCTTCACGAAGGCGCGCGAGAAGAACACGGCGTTCGAATAGAGGTCCATGCCGTGGTCGCCGTAGCGGATGAAGCGCCGGTCCTTCGCGGGATCGAGGCCCATGGCCTTGGCGCTGAAGCTCACGGTGGTCACGTAGCCGAAGGCAGCGTCGATCTGGCCGCGGCTCAACATCTGCTCGCGCAGGTTCGGCGCCATGTTGGTGATGTTGACCTTGGCGGCGTCGACGTTCGCGATCTTCGCGAAGGCCGGGAACAGCTTGAGCGCGCCGTCGTTGGCCGGGCCGCCGATGGTCTTGCCCTCGAGGTCCTTGGGCGCGCGGATCGGGCTGTCCTGCTTCACCACCAGCGTGAAGGGCGGCGTGTTGTAGAGCATGTAGACCGCCACCGGCGCATCGGCCGGGCGCTTGGAGGCCAGGTCGATCAGCGCGTTGACGTCGCCGAAGCCGGCCTGGTAGGCGCCGGCAGCCACCTTCGGGATCGAGGCGGCCGAGCCCTCGCCCTGGTCGATCTCGACATCGAGGCCCTCGGCCTTGAAGTAGCCCTTGTCCTGCGCGGTGAAGAACCAGGCCTGCGCGCCTTCGTACTTCCAGTTGAGGACCATCTTGACCGAGGTCTGGGCGGCGGCGCCGGTGGCGGCCAGCGCGAGCGCGCAGGCCGAGAGCAGCGCGGGCATGGGGCGGCGGAAGAGGGACATGTCAGGACTCCTGGTGGGACGGGGTGGATGCGGTGCGGCGCGAACGCTTCGGCAGCGAGGCCATGAGCGCTTCGGCCGTGGCGACGAAGCCGTGCAGCTGCTGCACGATGAAATGGATGCCGCGCGTGACGTAGGCCGGTGACGGCGTGTTGCAGGCGTCCTTCAGCAGCACGCAGTCGTAGCCGAGGAAGGCCGCGTCCTGCAGCGTGGAGAACACGCAGCGGTCGGTGTTGATGCCCGCGAACAGCAAGGTGGTGATGCCCTGCTGGCGCAGCAGGCTGTCGAACTCGTTGTCCCAGAAACCGCTCAGGCGGTGCTTGTGCACGGTGATGTCGGAGGCGGCGACCTCGAGTTCGTCGACCACGCGCGCGCCCCACTCACCGCGCACCAGCGAGGGGCCGTGGTCGATCGGCGATCGCTCGGCATAGCCCACGCCGTCGGCGCTGCGCTTGCCCTTGAAGTGGATGGTCGGGCTGAGGTTGCGCGCATCGGCGCGGATGCCCCAGTTGAGCCACACCACCGCGCCGCCGGCCGCGCGCCAGGCGGGCAGGAGGCGCGCGATGACGGGAATGGGCTTGCGCGCGGCCTTCGTGCCCAGGCCCTTCTGCGCGAACCAGCCCTCGGGATGGCAGAAGTCGTTCTGCATGTCGACCACCACGAGCGCGCTGCGCGCGAGGTCGAACTGCACCGGCTGCGGCTGCGCATCGATGCGCACCGGAACGGGCCGCCTTGGTGCGCGCACCAGGCTCACGCCCTGCGCGTCGAGCGTCCAGGCGTTGTGCGCGGCGGGGCCGAAGCGCGCCGGCTGTTCGTCTTTGGTGCGTGGGGACGGCGATGAGCGTTTCATGCCCGACCACCACGCAGTCACCGTGCCAGAAGGTGCTCCGAATCCGTACCGTTTCGCGGACCCTGCGTTGCCGCAACGGCAACGCACCTCCTGTGCCGCCATTGGCCCGGATCGTGCAATCGCCCGCGGCCACACCCTCCACACGACGATCCGCCATGAACCACCTGCGCTTCCTGCGCTATGCCGACGAGGTCGCCCGTGCGGGCTCGATCCGCCAGGCCGCCGAACGGCTGCATGTCGCGCCCTCGGCCGTCAACCGCCGCATCCAGGACATCGAGGAAGAACTCGGCACGCCGATCTTCGAGCGGCTGCCGCGCGGCATGCGGCTGACCACCGCGGGCGAGCTGTTCATGCGCTACGTGCGCGGGCGCGCGGCCGACCTCGAGCGCGTGCGCTCCGAGATCGAGGAGCTCAAGGGGCTGCGCCGCGGCACGGTGCGGGTGGTGGCGAGCCAGGCGCTGGCGCCGCGCTTCCTGCCCGCGGCGATCCACGACTTCCGCCAAAGCCATCCGCTGGTGGCCTTCGAGGTGCGCATCGGCGACCACGTGCAGGCCGCCGAGGCGCTGCGCAGCTTCGGCACCGACCTCGCGCTGGTGTTCAACCTCGCGCCCGAGAGCGACATCGAGCGCCTGACCTCGGTCGAGCAGCGGCTCATGGCGCTGATGCATGCGCGCCATCCGCTGGCCATCGCCACCGGCGTGCGGCTGCGCGACTGCGCCGAATACCCGGTGGTGCTGCCCAACCGCGACACCGGCGGGCGCCAGCTGATCGAACGCTTCCTCGCGCGCAGCTCGACACGCATCGACGCGATGGTGGAGAGCAACAGCTTCGAGTTCCTGCGCGGCTGCGTCTACGACCGGCGCTCGATCTCGTTCCAGATGGCGATCGGCGCGCTGCCCGACGACCGCGAGGTGGTGGTGCGCGAGATCGAGGACCGCGGCTTCCCGCGCGGCGAACTGGTGCTCGCGAACCTGCGCGGACGGCAGCTGCCGGTGATCGCCTATGCGTTCGCGGAGTTCCTGGGGAAGCGGCTGGCTGAGCTGGATTGACTTCGGGAGCGGGCAGCCGGACGCAGAGGACGCGAAGGTTTCGCGAAGGACGCGAAAGAGCAGCCGAAATGATGTGGGTCGCGCTAGGACGACCTCCGCGCTCCGGGTCGGGCATCGTTTCCAGAGGAGCGCGCCGGCCGCTCAAGCGCAGCCCACCTTTTGAGATTTCTTTTTCGCGTCCTTCGCGAAACCTTCGCGTCCTCTGCGTCCGGCTGTTGGTATTCGCAGCCTAACGCGACAACGCCGGCAACGCCCTCTCCAAAGTCTCGCTGAAGGCCCGCAACGCCTCGGTCTCGTGCGCGCCGCGCTTGGTCACGCGGAAGAAATCCATGCCCACGCGCGGCTTCACGAGCACGTCGGTTTGCACGCGGTGGCGGCGACAGGCCGCGAGCGCGAAGGTGGGCATCACGGCGGTGCCGAAGCCGGCCTCGACCATCGAGATCAGCGTGCCGAAGAAGTTGAAGGCGGGCCGCTGCGCGTCGGCCAGGCCCATCTCGCCGAGCTGGCGGTCGATGACCTTCTGGATCGGGTTGCCGGGCGGCAGGCCGATCAGCGCGGCGCCGCGCAGCGCCGACCAGGGCGCGCTGCCGACCGGCTCGCCGTCGGCCGCGGCCTGCGTCACGCGCATCAGCTCGAAGCGGCCCACGGGCGTGCGGTCGAGGTCGGGCGCGGCCCTGAAGAAGAAGCCCAGGCCGAGGTCGGCATCGCCCGCCTCCACCATCGCCTCGACGTCGCGCAGGTCGGCATCGAACAGCCGCAGCGCGACCTGCGGATGCGCTTCGCGAAAGCTCGCGAAGACCCAGGGCAGCAGGTGCGACGACACCAGCGGCGTGGCCGCGATGCGCAGGGTCTGACGTGCCGCGTCGCCCTCGGCGCCGAGCTCGGCCGCCACGTCGTCGAGGTCGGTCAGCAGCCGCTCCACCACCGGCAGCAGGCGCCGGCCGGCCGGCGTGAGGCTCACCATGCGCGTGGTGCGGTCGAACAGGCGGCAGCCGAGCTGCTTCTCCATCTCGCGGATCAGGATGCTCAGGCCGGCCTGGGTGATGTGCGCCTGCTCCGCCGCGCGCGTGAAGTTGCCGATGCGCGCCACCTGCAGGAAGGCGCGCATCTGGCGCGTGCTCAGGTTCATAAGGATTCATGATAAATCCATATCACATCTAAATTTCCCCTATGGCTCGTTTCAGGTCCCAATACGGCCCCCATGAGCACCGCATCCAACGAAGTCATCATCCTGGGCGCCGGCATCGGCGGCCTGACCCTCGCGCTGAGCCTGCACCAGGCCGGCATCGCCTGCCGCGTCTACGAGGCCGTGCCCGAGCTGCGCCCGCTGGGCGTGGGCATCAACCTGCTGCCGCACGCGGTGCGCGAGCTGTCCGAGCTCGGCCTGCTCGAGGCGCTCGACCGGGTCGGCGTGCGCACGCAGGAGGCGGTGTTCTTCACCGAGCACGGCCAGCTGGTGTTCCGCGAACCCGCGGGCCGGCATGCGGGCTACGACTGGCCGCAATACTCGATCCACCGCGGCGACCTGCAGACCGTGCTGCTCGAGGAGACGCTGAAGCGTCTCGGCCCCGACAGCGTGCGCTGCGGCCACCGCTGCACCGGCGTCGAGCAGGACGACGCGGGCGTGACGGTGCATCTCGCCGACGGCCGCGCGCCGGTGCGCGGCGCGGTGGCGATCGGCTGCGACGGCATCCACTCGGCGCTGCGCAAGCAGCTCTATCCCAACGAGGGCGCGCCGCGCTATTCGGGCATCAACATGTGGCGCGGCACGGCCGCGTGGCAGCCGTTCCTTTCGGGCGGCAGCATGGTGCGCGCGGGCTGGCTCACGGTCGGCAAGATGGTGATCTACCCGATCCGCAACGACATCGACGCGCAGGGCCGCCAGCTCGTGAACTGGGTGGCCGAGATCCACGCGCCACAGCCCGCGATGCGCGACTGGAGCCGCGCCGGCCGGCTCGAGGACTTCCTGCCCGCCTTCGCCGACTGGCACTTCGACTGGCTCGACGTGCCGGCGCTGATCCAGGCCTCCGACACCATCCTCGAGTACCCGATGGTCGACCAGGACCCGCTGCCGCGCTGGACCCACGGCCGCCTCACGCTCTTGGGCGACGCCGCGCACCCGATGGTGCCGCGCGGCTCCAACGGCGCGGGCCAGGCGATCATCGACGCGCGTTTTCTCGCGGGTGCGATGAAGCGCGAGGGCGTCGGCCAGGCCGCGCTCGAGAGCTACGACCGGGTGCGCGTGAAGGCCACCACCGAGGTGGTGCTGACCAACCGCAGCAATCCGCCCGACACCATCCTGCGCGAGGTGTTCGAGCGCTCGGGCGGCAAGCGCTTCGACAGGCTCGACGAGATCGTGACGCAGCAGGAGCTGCAGGCGATCTCGGACCACTACAAGCGCGTGGCCGGCTACGACCCGGCCGCGCTCAAGCAGCGCGCCTCGTACCTTTGAACCCGTCCCACAAGAACATGCCCACGGAGACACCATGCGCCTTCTGACCAAGACCCTCGCCACCCTGCTCACCGCCGCCAGCGCCATGGCCGCCCATGCCTGGCCCGACCAGGCCGTGACGCTGGTCGTGCCCTACACGCCCGGCACCGGCATCGACCTGATCGCGCGCCAGCTCTCGGCCCGGCTGCCCGCGGCGCTGGGCCAGCCCGTGGTGGTGGAGAACGTGGCCGGCGCCAGCGGCAACATCGGCAGCGAGAAGGTGGCGCGCGCCAAGCCCGACGGCTACACGCTGATGGTGCAGGTCAACACGCTGGTGATGAACAAGAGCCTCTACAAGACGCTGGCCTACGACCCGGTGGCCGACTTCACGCCGGTGTCGCTGACCTCCTGGGGCACGCTGCTGCTGGTGACCAACCCGAACACGCAGAAGGCCACCACGCTCGCGCAGCTCGTGGCCGCGGCCAGGTCGCATCCGGGCCAGTTGACCTACGCCACGCCCGGCGTCGGCACGCCGCACCACCTGTCGATGGCGCTCTTGATGCAGGGCACCGGCACCGAGCTGCTGCACGTGCCCTACAAGGGCACCGCGGGCGCCGTCACCGACCTGCTCGGCGGGCGCATCGACGCGATGTTCCTGCCGGTGCACGTCGCGCTGCAGCACATCCAGGCCGGCAAGCTCAAGGCGCTCGCCACCGGCAGCAGCCATCGCCTGCCGCAGCTGCCCGACGTGCCCACCCTGGCCGAGGCCGGCGTGACTGCCGACAACGTCGACATGTGGTACGGCGTGCTCGCACCCAAGGGCACGCCGGCCGACGTGGTGGCGCGACTCAACAAGGAGATCGCCGCGGTGCTGAAGTCGCCCGAGGTGGCGAAGTCCTTCGAGTCGCAGGGCATGGTGCCCGCGAGCTCGACGCCGGCGGAGTTCGGCACGCTGATCCAGAAGGACGCGCAGCGCTGGGCGGCGGTGGTGAAGAAGGGGAACATCACGGCGGATTGAGCCGGCGCCCCGAAAGCGCCCTCAGCGCGGCGCGCGCCCCGCGTGCCGCGCCAGGTGCACCTGGTGCAGCGTGATCTTGCGCACCTCGGCCTGGCTGGTCTCGATGTGGGCGCGCAGCAGCATCGCGGCCTGGTCGCCGCGGTTGGCGCGCACGGCCTTGAGGATCTTGGCGTGCTCGTCGTAGGTGGCGTCGATGCGCGGCTGCTGCGTGAAGTCGAGGCGGCGGATGATGCGGATGCGGTCGGTGACGTCGCGATGCACGCGCGCCATCTCGGCATTGCCCGCGGCAGCGACCAGCGAGCAGTGGAAGTTCTCGTCCCAGGCCGCGACCTGCGCCATGTCGGTGCTGCGCTGCGCGGCGGGCACCAGCCAGATGGCCGCGAGCTCGTCGAGCAGGCTGCGGTCGACGCGGCGGTCGGCCTCGCACAGGCGGTGCACGGCCGATGTCTCCAGGATCATGCGCAGGTCGTAGAGCTGCTCGAACTGCTCGAAGTCGAAGGGCAGCACGCGCCAGCCGCTGCGAAACAGCACCTCGACGAAGCCCTCCTGCTGCAGCCGGAACAGCGCCTGGCGCACCGGCGTGCGCGAGACGCCGAGGCGGTCGCTGATCTCGTTCTCGGTGAAGCGGTCGCCCGGCACGAGGATGAACTCGGCCACGTCGCGCTTGAGCTGCGCATAGACCTCGTCGGCGCGCGTGCGGAACACGACCGCGTCGGCGGCCACGGGCGTGGACGCGGGCGCGGTGGGTTCGGCGGCTTCGGTGCCGGGGCGGGGACGGGCGATGGTCGACACGGGGCGAATGGTAGTCGCTGCGGCGCGCTTCATGCGCCGCCGAGCGCTTCGATGAGCTGGCCGCCGGTCGCGGTCCAGCCGACGATGCCGCCCTGGGCGCGCACCATCTCGACGGTGGCGGCCTTGAAGGCCGGGAAGTAGCTCTCGGTGCAGTCCTCGAGCAGCAGACCGTCGTAGCCGCGGTCGTTGGCCTCGCGCATGCTGGTCTGCACGCAGACCTCGGTGGTGACGCCGCCGAACAGCAGGTGGGTGATGCCGCGCGCCTGCAACAGCTCGTGCAGCTCGGTGGCGTAGAAGGCCCCCTTGCCGGGCTTGTCGATCACGATCTCGCCGGCCACGGGCGCGAGCGCCTCGATGATCTGGTTGCCGGGCTCGCCGGCCACGAGGATGCGGCCCATCGGCCCCTCGTCGCCGATGCGCAGCGTGGGATTGCCGCGGTTGCGCTTGGCCGGCGGGCAGTCCGAGAGATCGGGCCGGTGCGCCTCGCGCGTGTGGACGACGAGGCCGCCGGCCGCGCGCCAGGCGGCGAGCACGCGCTGCGTGGCCGGCACGATGGCCTCGAGCAGCGAGACGTCGTTGCCCAGGGTCTCGCCGAAGCCACCGGGCTCGATGAAGTCGCGCTGCATGTCGATCAGCACGAGCGCGGTGGTCTTCGGGTCGAAGTCGTAGGGGAAAGGCAGGGCCTGCGCGATCTGCATGTTGGATGTCCTTCTAGTGGCCGCCGCCCATGTGCGCCCCGATCACGTGCCGCTCGGCACCCGCGGCGGCGGTCTCGTGGACCACGCGGCCCTCGCTCATGACGACGATGCGGTCCGACAGCTCGAGCAGCTCGTCGAGGTCCTCGCTGACCAGCAGCACCGCCCCGCCCTTCTCGCGCACCTGCACGATGCGCGCGTGGATCTCGGCCACGGCCGCGAAGTCGAGGCCGAACACGGGGTTGGCCGCGATCAGCACGTTGATGTCGCCCGCGAGCTCGCGCGCGAGCACGGCGCGCTGCACGTTGCCGCCCGAGAGGCTGCGGATGGGGGCGCCTTCGCCCTGCGTCTTGACGCCGTACTCGGCGATCCATTCACGCGCCCGCGCACGCCAGCGCGAGAAGCGCAGCAGGCCGCCGGCCGCGAGCGGCGGACGGTCGAAGTCGCGCAGCGCCATGTTCTCGGCCACGCTCAAGTCGCCCACGCAGGCATTGCGCAGCGGTTCCTCGGGCAGGCTGCGCACCTTGAGTTCGCGGTTCTCGGCGCGGCTCGCGCGGTAGGGCGTGCCCATCACGCGCACCCGGCCCGCGAGCCGCGGGCGCTGGCCGACCAGTGCCTCGACCAGTTCGCGCTGGCCGTTGCCCGAGACGCCCGCCACGCCGAGGATCTCGCCCGCGCGCACCGACAGGCTCAGGTCGTGCAGCGCGAGCGTGCCGCGGTCGCCGAGCACGCGCAGGCCCTCGACCTCGAGCGCGACGGGTGCATCGGCGGCCGGCGCGCGGCGCGTGGAGGCAGCGGCCTGCGCCGGGGCCGCGGCAGTCTGCTGCGCGCCCATCATGGTCGCGGCGAGCAGCGCCGGGCTGGTGTCGGCCACGCGGCCGTGGTGCACGGCCTTGCCGCGCCGCAGCACCGTCACGCCGTCGGCATAGGCCATGACCTCGCGGAACTTGTGCGTGATGATCAGCACGGTGCACAGCCCGCTGCGCGCGAACTCGCGCACATGGCCCAGCACCTCGTCGGCCTCCTGCGGCGTGAGCACCGAGGTGGGCTCGTCGAGGATCAGGAGGCGCGGCTTCAGGTAGAGCTGCTTGAGCAGCTCGAGCTTCTGCTTCTCGCCCGCGGCCAGTTCGGACGGCCGCGCATCGAGGTCGAGGCGGAACGGCGTGGTGGCCAGGAAGGCGTCGAGCTCGGCGCGCTTGGCCCTCCAGTCGATCACCGCAGGCGTGCGGCCGCCGGCCAGCAGCAGGTTCTCGGCCACGGTCATGCCCGGCGCCAGCGTGAAGTGCTGGTAGACCATGCCGATGCCGAGCGCGCGCGCGACGATCGGGTTGGCGATGTCCTGCTCGCGGCCGTCGATCAGGATGCTGCCCTCTTCCGCGCGCTGGAAGCCGGCCACGCATTTCACCAGCGTGCTCTTGCCCGCGCCGTTCTCGCCGAGCAGCGCATGCACGCTGCCGGGTTCCACGCGCAGGGTCACGCTGTCCATCGCGGTGAAGGCGCCGAAGCGCTTGGTGAGGCGGTAGGTGTCGAGCGCGAGGGCGCCGGTGCCTGGGGGGAGGCCGCCGATGGCGTGGGTGCTCATGTCCGTGCTCCAGCTTCTTTGACGCCCGAGAGGCTTCGTTCGGGGCGCGTGCACAGGCCGCCGGGTACTCCCCTCCGCGAATGTCCCCCGCCTTCGGCTCCTCCCTGATTTCGCTGCGGGGAGTACCCGACGCCCTGTGCACGAGGAGCGCTGCGGTGGTGCGGCCGGTTCGACCCGTGCGCCCCTCGATCACGTCGCTGGGGTGCCTTGCGCAGCGAAATCAAGGAGGAGGCCGAAGGCCGGGGGACATTCGCGGAGCAAGGCACCCCAGTGGCGTGATCGCGCCCCGGCCGTCGAAAGCCAGTCCCCATGACACGAACCGAATAACCCGTCCTCATAACGCCGCCAGCAAAGCCTGCGACGAAGCATGCGCCCCGAACACCCCGCCCTGCATAGTGATCATCTTGAGCGCCGCGAGATGGTTGCCATGGTCGGTCGCCGCAGTGCAGTCCGACAGCAACAGGCATTCGAAACCGCGGTCGTTGGCGTCGCGCATGGTGGTGTGCACGCAGACGTCGGTGGTGATGCCCGAGAGGATCAGGTTCTCGATGCCGCGCGTGCGCAGGATCAGCTCGAGATCGGTGGCATAGAACGAGCCCTTGCCGGGCTTGTCGATCACGGTCTCGCCGGGCAGCGGCGCGAGCTCGGGGATGATTTCCCAACCCGGTTCGCCGCGCACCAGGATGCGCCCGCAGGGACCGTCATCGCCGATGCCCACGCCGTTGGCGCCGATCTGGCGCGAGCGCCAGCGCTTGTTGGCCGGCAGGTCGGCGAGGTCGGGCCGGTGGCCCTCGCGCGTGTGGATCACGTGATAGCCCAGCGGCCGCAGCGCCGCGAGCGTGCGCGCGATCGGCTGGATCGGCGCCTGCACCAGCGACAGGTCGTAGCCCATCACGTCGACATAGCCGCCCTTGCCGCAGAAGTCGGTCTGCATGTCGATCACGATCAGCGCCGTGTTGTCGGGCCGAAGCGCGCCGTTGTAGGGCCAGGCATAGGGTTCGGCCGCGACGTGGCGCTGCACGGCGGCGGTGTCGGTGGTGCTCATTGCTCGGGTCCTGCGTAGCTGCGTTCGGGCGGCGCGAAGCCGCAAGGCGTGCCGTCGGTCACCTTCACCTCGGCGCTCCAGGGCAGGCGGTAGGTGCCCGCGGCCATGTCGCGCATGTAGGTGTAGGGACAGTCCTGCGCTCCGCCCTTCACCGCCACGTAGCCGCGGTGGTAGAGCTGGTAGATGTTGTTCTCCACGCCCCAGCCGGTACGCGCCTCGCGCACCAGGTCGGGCCGCAGCTCGGCCGTGACGATCTCGTCGACGCGGCCGCCGCCCTCGACCAGCACCGTGCCGTCGAAGTTGCAGAACATGCCCTCTCCCATCGAGTCGAAGCTGCCGTCGCTGCCGCTGAGGCACACGCTGGCCGTGTAGGCGAGGTTGCAGAAGGCGTTGGCCTGGTTGGTGATCTTCCAGGCATGGCGGATCGGCGCGGTGTAGCCGGCCGTGCGCAGGATGATCTCGGCGCCCTTGTACGCGGCCTCGCGCGCCATCTCGGGGAACATGCCGTCGTGGCAGATGATCAGCGCGAGCTTGCTGCCGTTGGGGCCGTCGCACACCGGCACGCCGAGGTTGCCGGGCTCCCAGGGCTCGACCGGCACCCACGGATGCAGCTTGCGGTAGTAGAGCCGGATCTCGCCCTGGTCGTCGACGATCAGCCCGCTGTTGTAGGGGTTGCCGCGCGGGTTGGCTTCCATGATCGAGAAGCAGCCCCAGATGCGGTGCTCGATGCAGGCCCGCTTGAAGGCCGCGACCTCGGGGCCGTCGAGCGTGCACATGATCTCGGGATTGGTGTCCATCGAGAGGCCGTGCAGCGCGTACTCGGGAAACACCACCAGGTCCATGGTCGACTGGTTGCGGCGCGCCTTGCCCACCAGCGCGCAGATGCGCGCGGTCTGGGCCGCGAGCTCGGCGCGCGTCTTCACGTTCGGCAGCTGCAGCTGCACCAGGCCGACGACGACGCCGTTGGCCGATTTGTTGAGTCCGCCGAGGCCGCTCATGGGCGATGTCCTTGTGTGATGGGTTCTGTGGTCATGTCGAAGCTCAGTTCCTGGTGGCCGACAGCTCGCCGGGGCTGCCCGCGGCCGCGCTGCCGGGACGGCAGGTCAGCACCAGGATCGCCAGCGTGAGCACGTAGGGCACGGTGTTGAAGAGGTGGTAGCCCCAGCCGATGCCGATCGACTGCAGCGCCGGGCCGATGGCGCCCGCGCCGCCGAAGAGGAAGGCCGCGCCCACGCAGCGCAGCGGGCTCCAGCGCGCGAAGATCACCAGCGCCACCGCGATCAGGCCCTGGCCGCTCGAGATGCCCTCGTTCCAGCTGCCCGGATAGAACAGTGTGAGCGAGGCGCCGCCGAGCCCCGCGATGAAGCCGCCCGCGGTGGTGGCCGCGATGCGCAGGCCCGAGACCGAATAGCCGAGCGCGCGCGTGGCCTGCGCCGAATCGCCGGCCATGCGCACCAAGAGGCCGATGCGCGTGCGCGCGAAGCCCCACCACAGCAGCAGCGCGAGCGCCAAGCCCACCGGCACCAGCGCGTTGAGCTGCAGCGCCGAGCGCACCACCGGGTTGTCGCTCCAGAAGCCCAGCGGGATCGCGGGAATCTGCGGCGCCTGCGGCTGGATCAGCGGCTTGCCGAGGTAGAACGCGAGCCCGGTGCCCAACAGCATCAGCGCGATGCCGGTGGCCACGTCGTTGACGCGGTCGAGCGAACACAAGAGGCCGTGCAGCAGCGCGAGCGCCGCGCCCGCCGTCGCGCCGATCAGCACGCCGAGCCAGGCCGAGTCGGTGAGGTACGCGCCGCCGAAGGCCGCCATGGCCGACAGCACCAGCACGCCCTCGAGGCCGAGGTTGATGCGGCCCGACTTCTCGGTGAGGCATTCGCCCAGGCTCACGAACAGGAAAGGCGCGCCCACGCGCAGCGCGCCGCCGACGATGCCGGCCACGAGTGCGATCCACTGGTCGGCGGTCATGCAACGGAACTCCTGTCGTAGCTCTTCGCTTCGGGCAGCATGCGGTCGCCGAACTTCTTCCAGTTGACCGTGCGCAGTCCCTCGCTCGCGAGGATCAGCACGAAGGCGATGCCCTGCAGCACCAGCACCGAGGCATCGGGCAGGCCGACGCGCCGCTGCAGCAGGCTGCCCGCGGCGCCGAAGCCGCCGAACAGGATCGCCACCGGCACGATGGCCGCGGGGTTGTGGCGCGCGATGAAGGAAACGAGGATGCCCGCGTAGCCGTAGCCCGCGATCAGCGAGGCGTTGGCGTTGGTGTGCACCGCCGCCACCTCGATCGCGCCGGCCACGCCCGCGCAGGCGCCGCCGAGGCCGCAGGCGCCGAGGATCAGCCGCGTGGCCGGCAGCCCCACGAGCTGCGCGGTGCGCGGGTTGCCGCCCACCACGCGCACCGAGAAGCCCGAGGGCGTGGCGCGCAGCCAGGCCGCGAGGCCCAGGCAGGCGACGATGCCGACCACCAGGCCCCAGTGCACGTCGGAACCGCCGATGCCGCCGATCAAGAGGCCGTCGGGCAGGGTGTGGGTCGAGGGCTTGTTGAGGCTCGCGGGATCGCGCAGCGGCCCTTCGACCAGGTGCTTGAAGATGCCGATCGCGATGTAGGCCAGGAGCAGGCTGCTGATGGTCTCGTTGATGCCGCGGTACTGGCGCAGCCAGCCCGCCAGCATGATCCACAGCGCGCCGACCGCCGCGCCCGCGATGCACAGCAGCGTGATGCCGATCACGCCCGAGGGCAGCGGCAGCGCATGCGCGAGCGCCGCGCAGGCCAGGCCGCCGAACACCAGCGCGCCCTCGCCGCCGATCACGATCAGCCCGGCGCGCGCGGGCAGCGCCACGCACAGGGCCGTGAGCATCAGCGGCGCCGCGCGCTGCAGCGTGTTCTGCCACGAGAACCAGTCGCCGAAGGCGCCCTTGAACAGCGTGGTCCAGACCTCCACCGGATCGACGCCCGCGAAGGCGACGACCAGGCCGAAGACCAGCAGCGCCGCCGCGATGGCGAAGACCGGGAGGGCGAATTCCTTGAGCGCGTTGCGCATGGCGATGCGATGGACGGCGCTGCGCTCAGACGGAGCCGAGCACGCCTTCGACCAGGTAGTTCATCTTCTCGAGCTCGAGGTCGGTCTGCTTGAGCACCTTGCCCGCGGGCACCACGACCGCGCCCTTGTTGTCCTTGATGCCGTCCTTGAAGATGTCGAAGGTGCCCGCGATCATCTTCGCCTTGATGTCGTCGGCCTGCTTCTTCGCGGCGTCCGGCACCATCGGGCCGTAGGCCGACATCTTCACGTAGCCTTCCTTGAGGCCGCCGCGCAGGAAGTTGGGATGCGGCTTGCCGGTCTGAGCGGCCTCGATCGCGGTCTTGTAGGCGGTGAGCCAGTTCCACTCGGCGCCCGTGAGGTAGGCGTTCGGCGCGAGCTTGGCCTGGCTCGCGTGGTAGCCGCAGACCATCTTGCCGCGCTTGGCGGCCGTCTCGACCACCACCTTGGGGCCGTCCACGTGCATGGTGAACACGTCGCAGCCCTGGTCGGCCAGGCTGTTGGTGGCCTCGGCCTCCTTCACGGCCATCGACCAGTCGCCCGTGAAGATCACGCTGCAGGTGATGTTCGGCTTGACCGAACGCGCGCCCAGCGTGAAGGCGTTGATGTTGCGCAGCACCTGTGGGATCGGCTTGGCCGCGACGAAGGCGATCTTGTTGCTCTTCGTCATGTGGGCGGCGATCACGCCGTTGAGGAACTGGCACTCGTCGATGTAGCCGAAGAAGCTGCCGACGTTCTTCGGATGCTTGCCCTCGGTCCAGAGGCCGCCGCAGTGCGAGAAGCGCACGTCGGGGTTCTTGGGCGCCACGGCCAGGATGTGCGGATCGAAGTAGCCGAAGGAGGTCGGGAACAGCAGCTTGGCGCCGTCCTGCGCGATCATGCCCGACATGGTCTTCTGCACGGCCGCGGTCTCGGGCACGTTCTCCTCTTCCACCAGCTTGATGCCGGGCAGCTTCCTGATCTCGGCCGCGGCCTGCGCGTGTGCCTGGTTGTAGCCGTAGTCGTCGCGCGCGCCGACGTAGATCACGCCGACGGTGAGCGGCTTGGCCTGCGCGCGAGCGAAGGGGCTCAGCGCACCGAGGGTGCCGGCCGCGCCGAGGGCGGCCAGGGTCTTGAGGGAATCGCGGCGATTGGGTTGGCTCGTCATGCTGTGCTTTCGGGAGGGTGGAGGTGGGGGTGCAAGAAATGGGCCCTGCGTCGGAACGTGCTCTCAGGCGCCGAGCAGGCTCACGTGCGCGGCGACCACGCGCCAGCCATCGGCCGTGCGCATCCAGGTCTGGCTCTGGCGGCCGGTGCGTTCGCTGCCTTCGCGGCGGAACTCGCAGTTGGCGGTCGCGAAGTCGCGGCCGTAGGTGGTGACGACGACGCGCAGCAGCTCGCGCGCGAGCCCCTGCGCGGGGCGCGAAGCGCGGAAGGCCTGGATCGCCTCGTAGCCGTAGAGGTTCTCGGTCGCGCCGTAGCGCAGCGTGGTCGGGCTGGCCCAGAACAGTTCGTCGAGCACCTCGACCTCGTTGTTCACCAGCGCGTGCTCGTAGCGCGCGAACACGGCCTCGACTTCGGCGAGCACGTCGGGCAGGTTGATCTCGGGAGTGGTCATGAAGCTGGGTGTCCGTCGGTCGTCAAAGGGTGGCCACGGGCGCGCGCGCCACGCCCGCGTCCTCGAGCGCCGCGGCCACGCGCAGCGCGAGGTCTTCGCGCCAGGGCGCGGCGATCAGTTGCACGCCGATCGGCAGCCGCGCATGCGCGCCCCACACCGGCACGCTGCACACCGGCAGGCCGATGCACGAGATCGGCTGGGTGAGCAGCCCCATGTTGGGCCGCACCGGCAGGCTCTGGCCGTTGATCTCGAAGCGCTCGGCGCCCACCGGCGTGGCGGCGCTCGGCGTGGCGGGCGCGAGCAGCACGTCGAAGCGGCCGAACACGCGCGCCACCGCCTCGGCATAGGCGCGGCGCACGCGCTGGGCGCGCGCGATCCAGGCGGCGGGCAGCAGCGCGCCCGCGAGGAAGCGGTCGCGCGACAGCGGCTCGAAGTCGTGCGCGCGGCGGCGCAGGTCGTCGAGGTGCAGCGCCGCGCCTTCGGCGTTGGTGATCAGGAAGGCAGCCGCGCGGCCGGCCTCGACCAGCGGCAGCTCGACGCTGGCGTGCGCGGCCAGCGCATCGGCCACGCGGTCGACCGCGGCGTTGGCCTCGGCGCCGGCGTTGGCGCGGAAGTAGCCGCCGAGCACGCCGATGCGCAAACCCTGCGTGCCGCGCACCAGCAGCGGCGCCACCGGTTCGACCGCGCGCTGCGTGCAACCGGGGTCGCGCCGGCCGGCGGGATCCTCCGGCCCCTGCATCGCGTCGTAGGCCAGCGCGAGGTCGCGCGCCGAGCGCGCGAAGGGCCCGAGGTGATCGAGGCTCGAGACGAAGGGATAGCTGCCGCTGCGCGGCAGCCGCCCGAAGGTGGGCTTGAGGCCGAACACGCCGCACAGCGAGGCCGGCACGCGGATCGAGCCGTTGGTGTCCGAGCCCAGCGTGAGCGCGACCTGCCCCGCGGCCACGGCCGCGCCCGAACCGCCCGAGGAACCGCCCGCGATGCACGAGAGGTCGTGCGGATTGCGCGTCGGGCCCTCGTGGCTGTTCTCGGTGGTGAAGCCGTAGGCGTACTCGTCCATGTTGAGCGCACCGACCAGCACCGCGCCCGCGCGCTCGAGCCGGCGCACCAGCAGCGCGTCGGCATTCGCGGGCGCGGCCTCGCGCTCGATCTTCGAGCCGGCCAGGGTGGCGATGCCCGCGATGTCGAACAGGTTCTTGACCGCGAAGGGCACGCCGAGCAGCGGCAGTTCGCGCGTGCGCTCGGCCGTGGTCGAAGCCAGCGAGGCATCGACCTGCGCGGCACGGCGCAGCGCGCGTTCGCGCAGCACGGCGGTGAAGGCGTTGACGCGGCCGTCGGTGGCCTCGATGCGCGCGAGACTGGCTTCGGCCAGCGCGCTCGCGCTGACCTCGCCGCGGCGCACCGCCTCGGCCATGGCGCTCGCGTCGCTGGCGATCAGGCTGGCGGCGTTCATCGGCCGGCCTCCGAGGGCGAAGCCGGTGCCACGGGCACGAACTGCACCGCGGCCTCGTCGTGCACCGACAGCGGCACCGCCTCGACGGTGGCCGCGAAGCCGGCCGCGAGCGCGAAGTAGCGCAGCACGCCCTCGCGGTGGGCGGGCGAGAGCGGCAGGCCGAGCGCGGCCGCGGCCGCGTCGACGTGGCGTTCGATCTGTTCGGGCGTCATGGCGTCGTCCCCTTTCAACGGCGCACTTCGCGCTGGAAGATGTCGAGGCTGAGCTTCTTCATCGCGACGAAGCTCTCGGTGCTCAGGGTCTCGACCGTGCGCGGGCGCGCATCGCCATAGCGCAGGATCTCGGCCACCTTGGTCGGGCGTTTGGTCAGCAGCAGCACCTCGTCGGCCAGGTACACGGCCTCCTCGAGGTCGTGCGAGACCAGCAGCATGGTGGTGCCGGTCTGCATGAACACCTCCTGCAGCTTCTCGCGGATGAACAGCGTCATCTCGAAGTCGAGCGCCGAGAAGGGCTCGTCGAGGAACAGCACCTCGGGGTTCGGCGCGAGCGCGCGCATGATCGACGCGGTCTGCTGCTGGCCGCCCGAGAGCTCGTAGGGAAAGCGCTTGAGGTCGAACTTGACGTCGAAGGAGGCGACCAGCTCCTCCATGCGGCGATCGACCTCGGCCTTGCTGCGGCCTTCCAGCTTCAGCGGATAGGCGATGTTGTCGATGGTGCGCATCCACGGGAACATCGCCTCGCGGTAGTTCTGGAACACGTAGCCGATCTTGGTGTCCTTGCGCTGTTTCCCGTCGAACAGGATCTCGCCGCTGTCGATGGGGATCAGCCCCGCGATCATGTTGATCAGCGTGGACTTGCCGCAGCCGTTGGGACCGAACACCGAGACGATGCGGTGCTTGGGGATGTCGAGGTCGAAGTTCTCGTACAGCGGCCAGCCCGCGAAGTACTTGGTGAGGCCGCGGATGGTGATGTGGGTGCCGGCCGGGCCGGGCTTGAACACCGGCTTGGGCACGTCGGCATACACCGGACCGTTGACGACGATGTCGGGCGTGGCTTTCATCGGCCGCTCCAGTGAACGATGCGGCGCTCGGCCACGAGGAAGAGGATGTTGAGCACGTAGCCCAGCGCGCCGGCCGCGAGGATGGCCGCATACATGCTCTTGACGTTGAGCACCTGCTGCGCGTCGATGATGCGGTGGCCCAGGCCGTTGTCGGAGCCGATGAACATCTCGGCCACGATCACGATCACCAGCGCCATCGAGACCGCCGAGCGCAGGCCCACGAAGCTGGGCTGCAGGCTCTCCCACACCAGCACGTCCTTGAAGATCTGCCAGCGCGAGGCGCCCATCACGCGCGCCGCCATCACGCGCTGCTTGCGCGCATTGATCACGCCGTAGGCGCTGTTGAACACCACGATCAGCAGCGCGCCGAAGGCCGCGATCGCCACCTTGTTGATGTCGGACACGCCGAAGATCAAGAGGAACAGCGGGATCAGCGCCGACGAGGGCGTGGAGCGGAAGAAGTCGATCAGGAACTCGACGCTGCGGTAGGCGCGCTCGTTGCTGCCCAGCAGCACGCCCAGCGGCATGCCGACGATGGCGGCGATCGCGAAGGCCTGCACGGTGCGCCACACGGTGACGGCGAAGTCGAGCAGCAGCGGCCCGCCCGCCAGGCCGGTGATGAGCGCGGCCACGGTGTCGGCCGGCGAAGGCAGCAGGATCGGCTTGATGAAGCCGAGCCGCACCACCAGGTCCCAGACGATGAACAGGACGACCGGCCCGATGGCCGGCAGCCAGCGCTCCCAGGCGGGCGCCTTCGGTGCCGCAGAGGCGGCGGCGTTGCCCGCGGGCGGCGCCCACGGGGAGGCGGTGGTGCTGCTGTCGGCCATGGCGTCAGGCCTTGTAGAGCAGGCTGTCCACCAGGACCTTCTTCTCGAAGATCCCCTTCTCGGTGAACAGGTCGTAGAACTTCTGGAAGTAGGCGACGTCGCTGGGCTTGAACTCGTTGTAGAGCATGTACGAGGCCAGCGGCACCTCGGCCGTGAGCTTGCCCTCGATGGCGGTGTAGCCCTTCATGTACTGGCGCGCCTCGTCGGGCTGGCTGCGCACCAGCTCCACGCCGCGCGCATAGGCGGCGATGTACTTCTTCGCGGCGTCGGGGTTCTTCTTGAGGAACTCGGTCGTGAGGCTGGCGGCGCCGCCATGCCACGGCGCCATCGGGTCGCCGAGGATGTAGCGCGCGACCACGCCGGCCTCGAGCACGCGCGTGGTGCCGTTCATGCGGCCCACGGTGCCGGTGGGCTCGAGCGTGTAGCAGGCATCGACCTGCCCCGCCACCAGCGCGGCCACGTGCTGGCCGATCGGCAGCTCGCTGACCGACACGCCCTTGGCGCCCGCGCGCTCGAGCATGGTCTTGCACAGCGTGACGTTCTGGATGCCCGGGCCCGAGGCCACCTTCTTGCCCGCGAGCTCGGCCATGGCCTTGATCGGGCTGTCCTTGGCGACGATGAACTCGTCGAGCACGAACTTGGCGTTGCTCGGGTTGGTGCAGAAGATCTTGAACAGGCCCGGCTGCGCGATCTCGCCGATCGCGAGGTTGGCCGAGCCGGTGCCGTTGGCGCTGCCGTCGCAGCGGCCCGCGAGCATGGCTTCCATCACCTGCTGGGCGCCCGCGAACTTCTGCGGTTCCACGTCGAGCCCCGCTTCCTTGAAGAAGCCGCGCTCGACCGCTGCGAAGAAGGGCAGGCCCGCGGCCACCGGCCAGAAGCCGACGCGGATCTTCGGTGTCGCCTGGGCGCGCACGATCGCCGGCGCGGCGAGCACCGCGAGGCCGGCGGCGCCGGCCTGCAGCACCTGTCGGCGCGAGGCGGAGGAAGGAAGGTCGGAGATGGACATGGAAGACTCCTCGGTCGGGGTTCGAAGACAACAGGGATTCAGGCGGCGCGGCTCGCGAGGTAGGCGCGCCAGCCGCCATGGCGCGTGACCTCTTCGGCGCCGGCCAGCGCATGGCCCTCGCAGATGAAGCCGTGCACCCAGCGACCGTCGGCCAGCTCGACGCTGCCCAGGCCCAGCGGCGCGGGGATCAGCGCGAGGAAGCCGCCGACCTCGGCCAGCGGCAGGTCCCACACCTCGAGCGCGATCGCGGCGCCGCCCTCGGCACTGCGCTGCAGGCCGGGCTTGGGCGGCACGGTGCCGGGCAGTGCGTACAGGCGGTAGCGCGGCGCGGTCTGGATGGCCTCGCGCAGCACGGCGCCGCGCTCGGTGAGCTGGCCGTTGAGCGGCATGCCGCTGAGGTGCGCGCCGACCACGGCGATCGGCAGCGTGGCGGCCTGCGCCGGCACGAGGCCATGGATGGGGCCACGGATCGGCCGCGGCGCGGGCAGCGGTTCGCCGGTCGCGCCCTGCGCGAGGCCGGTGGCATGGTGGTAGCGCTGGCCCAGCTCGGCCAGCGCGAGATCTCTGCCGCAGCGGCCGATCAGCGTGATGCCGAAGGGCAGGCCGTCGGGCCGCAGGCTGCTGGGCACCGAGAGCGCGGCGTAGTCGAGCAGGTTGACGAAGTTGGTGTAGGCGCCGAGGTTGCGGTTGAGCGCCACCGGGTCGGCGCGCATCGCGTCGCGCGTGTAGTGCGTGGGCGCGGTGGGCACCAGCAGCACGTCGATGTCGCGCCACATCGGCTCGGCCTGCTGCGCGAGCGCGCGCAGCCGGGTCTGGGCCTCGAACACGTCGGCGGCGTTGTAGCCGCGGCCCTGCGCGAGGATGCCGCGCACGGGCTCGACCACCTCGGCCTCGTGGCGATCGAAGAAGGCGCGCACCGCGGCATAGCGCTCGGCCACCAGCGCGCTGTCGTAGAGCAGCGCGGCGGCCTCGGCCAGCGGCGCGAAGGGCACGGCGACGGCCGTGCCGCCCAGCGCCTCGAGGCGCCGGCGCGCATCGGCGAAGGCGGCCTCGGCGAGCGTGTCGCCGAAGAAGGCGAGGCGGTCGGGCACGCCGAAGCGGAACGCGGCGGGGAAGGGCTTGGCATCGAGCGCGATGTCGCGCGAATAGGGGTCGCGCGCATCGAAGCCGAGCGCGGCCTGCAGCACCTCGACCGCGAGCGCGACCGTGCGCGCGAAGATCGAGACGCAGTCGACGCTCTGCGCGGCCGGCACCACGCCGGCGGTGCTCAGCAACCCGCGCGAGGGCTTGAGGCCGACGATGTTGTTGAGGCCCGCGGGCACGCGGCCCGAACCGGCGGTGTCGGTGCCGAGCGCGAAGTCGGCCTCGCCGGTGGCGACCACGCGCGCCGAGCCCGAGCTCGAGCCGCCCGAGACATAGCGTGCATCGAAGGCATTGCCGACCTCGCCATAGGGCGAGCGCGTGCCGTTGAGGCCGCAGGCGAACTGGTCGAGGTTGGTCTTGCCGAGCAGCGACGCACCGGCATCGAGCAGCCGCTGCACCACGGCCGCATGGACGGCCGGCAGGCGATCAAAGGCCGGGCAGGCGGCGGTGGTGGGGACGCCGGCGACGTCGATGTTGTCCTTGACGGCGAAGCGCAGGCCCGCGAGCGGGGCGGGGGCGGAAGCGGGCGTGGCTTCCCGCGTGTCGTCGTTCTCGCGCGTCAGCGGCTGCGCGAAACGCAGGATCCACGCCGCGGCGGCCGGGTCTTTCTCGTCATGCACCATGATCAGGCATCCAAACTTGTGTACAAGTCGAGATGCAAGCGGCGTGCCAGCGTGCGCGCGCCGCTGCCGACGCGCTTATGGCATCAGCCGCTCAGGTATTTATGTATGGCTCCCTCCCCCGCTGGGGGAGGGTTGGGGTGGGGGCACCGGGCCTCGCCATCGTTGCAGGCCTTGTCCACCGCCCGGTGCCCCCATCCCGGCCTTCCCCCAGAGGGGGAAGGAGGAAGACCTCAGCTCTTCTTGGCGTCCCGGTACAGGTTCTCCACCTTCGGCAGATTCGCCTGCAGCTTGGCGATCCGGTCCGGCCCGCTCGGGTGGGTCGAGAGAAAGCTCAGCCCGCCCTGGTTCTTCGAGGCCGTGGCCATCTTGTTCCACAGCGACACCGAGGCCTTCGGGTCGTAGCCGGCGCGCGCCGCGAGTTCCAGTCCGACGAGGTCGGCCTCGGTCTCGTCGCCGCGGCTGAACTTGAGCGTGAGCAGCTGGGTGCCCGCGCGCGCGGCGAGGTCGCCGACCTGCCCCAGGCCGAGCAGCTGCGCACCGATCGAGAGCGCGGCGCCGGTGCCCGCGCTCTTGGCCATGCGGGCGCGCGCATGCTCGCGCAGCGCATGGGCCATCTCGTGGCCCATCACCATCGCGACCTCGTCGTCGGTGAGCTTGAGCTGGTCGAGGATGCCGGTGAAGAAGGCGATCTTGCCGCCCGGCAGGCAGAAGGCGTTGATCTGCTTGCTGCCGATCAGGTTGACCTCCCACTTCCATTGCCGCGCGCGGCTGTTCCAGGGCGTGGCGAAGGGGATCAGCCGGTTGGCGATGGCGCGCAGCCGCTGCAGCTGCGGATTGCCGTCGCCCGCGAGCGCGTTCTTGGCGCGCGCCTGCTGCAGCAGTTCGCCGTACTGCTGGCCGCCCGCGGCCTCGATGCGGTCGGCCGGCACCAGGTTGCGCGCCACCGAGGCATTGCCGACGTCGACCTGCGCGAGCGCCGGCCCGCTGAGCACCGCGCCGGCCGCGGCCAGCAGGAAGGCGCGCCTCGGCTGCCAGGCCGAGGCATGGGAGGGAACCGGGGCAAAGCGATCGCAGCGTGTGCACATATGGGGCCGGATGATAGGAACAAATGAAGACGTCTTGGTGGATGACCCGGCGGCCTGCAGGCGCGGCGCTCATGGACAATCGCCCCCACATGTCTTCCGTCCCGCCCGCCGAATCCACCGCCGCCGGTTCCCCGCCCTGGCGCGACGCCCTGAAGGTCTACCTCGAACCCGCCACCTTGCGCATGCTGGCGCTGGGCTTCTCGGCCGGGCTGCCGCTGCTGCTGGTGCTGGGCACGCTGAGCTTCCGGCTGCGCGAGGCCGGCATCGACCGCGCCACCATCGGCTACCTGAGCTGGGTCGGCCTGGCCTACGGCTTCAAATGGGTCTGGGCGCCGCTGGTCGACCGGCTGCCGCTGCCGCCGCTGACCACGCTGCTCGGGCGCCGGCGCGGCTGGCTGCTGCTGGCGCAGGGCATGGTGATCGCGGGGCTGGTCGGCATGGCGGTCAACGATCCGCGCCAGGGGCTCATGCCGATGATCTGGTGCGCGCTGCTGGTGGCCTTCGGCTCGGCCACGCAGGACATCGCGCTCGACGCCTTCCGCATCGAGTCGGCCGAAACCCGCAAGCAGGCGGCGCTGGCCGCGGCTTACCAGACCGGCTACCGGCTCGCGATGATCTGGGCCGGGGCCGGGGTGCTGTGGGTGGCGGCCTGGGCCGAGGTCGCACCGGTCGCGGCAGCGGCGGGTGCGGCAGCTGGCGCGGCCTACCAGAACGGCGCCTGGAAGACGGCCTACCTCGTGATGGCCGGCTCCATGATCGTGGGCGTGCTCACGGTGCTGCTGTCGCCCGAACCCGCGCAGCGCGCGCTGTCGGCGCCGCGCAATGCCGCCGAATGGCTGCGCGACGTGCTGGTCGAGCCCTTCGCCGACTTCATCCGCCGCTACAAGTGGCAGGCGGTGCTGATCCTGTCGCTGATCGCGATCTACCGCATCAGCGACGTGGTGATGGGCATCATGGCCAACCCCTTCTACGTCGACATGGGCTTCACCAAGGACGAGGTGGCCACGGTCAGCAAGATCTACGGCGTGGTCATGACGCTGGTGGGCGCCTTCGTCGGCGGCGTGCTGTCGATGCGCCTGGGCGTGATGCGGGTGCTGATGCTGGGCGCGGTGCTCAGCGCGGCGAGCAACCTGCTGTTCGCCTGGCTGGCCTCGCGCGGCCACGACCTGACGGCGCTGATCGCCGTGGTCTCGGCCGACAACCTCGCGGGCGGCATCGCCTCGGCGGCCTTCATCGCCTACCTCTCGAGCCTCACCAACATCAGCTACTCGGCCACGCAGTACGCGCTGTTCAGCTCGCTGATGCTGCTGCTGCCGAAGTTCATCGCCGGCTACTCGGGCGTGTTCGTCGACGCCTACGGCTACGGCACCTTCTTCTGCGCCACCGCCCTGCTCGGCGTGCCGGTGCTGGTGCTGGTGGCGCTGGCCTCGCGCACGCTGGCCGCGCGTGCGGACAGCGGGAAATCCTGACCCGGCCCCATAGGAAACCGCCGACACGGCCCCACCCCCGCAACTGGTAGGCTTTGCGCTGCTTTCCCCAGACCCGAGCACAAGAACTACTCCTCCAACCGCGTCACCGCCCAGCCACGTCCACACCGTGCCCGCCCGCATTCCCCCCCTCCAGATCAGCGCCTACACGGCCACCTCGGCCGTCGGCGTCGGCAAGGAGCCGCTTGCCGAAGCGCTCGAACATTCGCGCAGCGGCCTGCGCGCCAACGACTTCGGCCCCGCGCCGCTGCCGACCTGGATCGGCCGCGTCGACGGCCTCGAAGAGCTCCGCCTGCCCGATGCCCTCGCGCACTGGGACTGCCGCAACAACCTGCTGGCCTGGCTCGGCCTGCAAGCCGACGGCTTCCTCGAGGCGGTGGCCGCGGCGCGCCAGCGCCATGGCGCGGCGCGCATCGCGCTGATCCTCGGCACCTCGACCTCGAGCATCGGCGAGACCGAACTGGCCTACACCCAGCTCGACGCCGACGGCCATTTCCCGCCCGCGCAGCGCCGCCCGGCGGTCCACACGCCGCATTCGCTCGCGATGTTCGTCCAGGAAGTGCTGGGCCTCGAGGGGCCGAGCGAGACCATCTCCACCGCCTGCTCGTCGAGCGCCAAGGTGTTCGCCTCGGCTGAGCGGCTGATCCGCCTGGGCCTGGTCGACGCGGCCGTGGTCGGCGGCGTCGACACGCTGTGCGGCAGCGTGCTGTTCGGCTTCAACTCGCTCGAGCTGGTGTCCGGCGGACCCTGCCGGCCCTTCGATCCGGAGCGCGACGGCATCAGCCTGGGCGAGGCCGCGGGCTTCGCGCTGCTCGAGCGCGCCGACGCGGCTTCCGCCACCGGATTGCAGCTGCTGGGCTATGGCGAGGCCAGCGACGCGCACCACATGTCGACGCCGCATCCCGAGGGCCTGGGCGCCGAGCGCGCGCTCGACGAGGCGCTGGCGCGCGCCGGCCTCGCGCCCGAGGCGATCGACTACATCAACATGCACGGCACCGCGAGCCAGAAGAACGACGAGGTCGAGGGCGCGCTGGTGGCGCGCCGCTTCCCGGCGCGCACGCATGCGAGTTCGACCAAGGGCTTCACGGGCCACACGCTGGGTGCCGCGGGCATCGTCGAGGCGGTGATCAGCCTGCTGGCGATCGAGCGCGGCCTGATGCCGGGCACGGTCAACTCGGCCGCGCTGGACCCGGGCTTCGGCCCGCAGATCCGGCTCGCGCCGGCGCACGGCGAGGTGCGCTACGCGCTCTCCAACTCCTTCGGCTTCGGCGGCAACAACTGCGCGCTGGTGTTCGGCAAGGCGGCGGGAGCATGAGCACCACGCCGACGATCTACCTCGAGGGTCCGGCCTTCTGGACCCCCACCCTGCCCGGCTGGGAGGCCGCGCGCGCGGCCTTCCGCGGCGAGGGCGCGCTCACCGATCCGCCGGCCAAGCGCCCGTCGCCGCAGGTGCTGGCCCCGGCCGAGCGCCGCCGCGCGCCCGACACCGTGGCGCTGGCGCTCGAGGTCGCGGCGGCTGCCATCGCGGGGTCGGGCCGGCAGGCCGTCGACCTGCCCTGCGTGTTCGTCTCGGCGCACGGCGACCTGTCGATCAACGACTACATGTGCAGCACGCTCGCCACCGATCCGTCGGTGCTGTCGCCCACGCGCTTCCACAACTCGGTGCACAACGCCGCCGTGGGCTACTGGACCATCGGCACCGGCTGCATGGCCGCGAGCAATTCGATCTCGGCCTACGACAGCAGCTTCGGCGCCGCCCTGCTCGAGGCCGCGGCGCAGTGCGCGGCCGACCGGGAAGCCGTGCTGCTGGTGGGCTACGACGCGCCCGCTTCCGGCCCGCTGGCGGCCGTGACGGGCAGCCAGGGCCAGCTCGCGCTGGCGCTGGTGCTGGCGCCCGAGCCCACCGAACGCACGGTGGCGGCGCTCGACTGGTCGCTGGCCAGCGGCGACCCGGCCGGCACGGCGCCCACTTCCGACGCGGCGAAGACGCTCGCGCAGTTCAACCCGATGGCGCAGGCGCTCGGTCTGTTCGAGGCGCTCGCGCGGCTCGACGGCCCGGCCGGCGCCGAAGTGGCGCTGCCGCTGTCCCCCACCCTCTCGCTGAAGCTGCAGTTGCGGCCCGGCGGACACTGACCAAGGAAACCGGATGAAGCCGACCGCCCCCCGCTACGACGCAGTGATCATGGGTGGCGGCCTGGCGGGGCTCACGCTCGCGCTGCAGCTGCGCCAGCGCTTTGAGGACATCTCGGTGCTCGTGCTCGAGCGCCGCGCGCACCCGGTGCCGCACGCGGCGCACAAGGTGGGCGAATCCTCGGTGGAGATCGGCGCCCACTACTTCGACACCGTGCTGGGACTGAAGCCGCACTTCCACAACGAGCAGCTGCGCAAGTTCGGCTTCCGCTTCTTCTTCAGCGAGGGCCGGCGCGACATCGACGGCGTGACCGAGATCGGCGCCAGCCGCTACCTGGCGGTGCCCAGCTACCAGATCGACCGCGGCATCCTCGAGAACTATCTCGCGCAGGAGGCCGCGCGCCACGGCGTGCACTTCGCCGACGACGCCTTCGTGCGCCGCATCGAGCTGGCCGAGGACGGCGCCACCCACCACCGGCTGCAATGGACCCAGGGCGGCGAAACGCGCGAGACCGAGGCGCGCTGGCTGATCGACGCCTGCGGGCGCGCGGGCCTGCTCAAGCGCAAGCTGGGGCTGGCGCAGCCCAACGACCACGACGTCAACGCCGTGTGGTTCCGCATCGGCGAGCGCATCACCATCGACCACTGGAGCGACGACGAGGCCTGGCGCGCGCGCTGCGACCCGCAGGCGCGCTGGCTGTCGACCAACCACCTGGTGGGCGCGGGCTACTGGGTGTGGCTGATCCCGCTGGCCTCGGGCTCGCATTCGGTGGGCATCGTGGCCGACCAGAAGCTGCATCCGCTGGCCACCATCGACACCTTCGACAAGGCGATGGACTGGTTCGCCACCTACCAGCCGCGGCTCTACGAGGCGCTCGACGGCAAGCGCCACCTGCTGCAGGACTTCGCGTTCCTGCGCCACTTCTCGTACGGCTGCAAGCAGGTGTTCTCGGACCGGCGCTGGGCGCTGACCGGCGAGGCCGGCCTGTTCCTCGACCCCTTCTATTCGCCGGGCAGCGACTTCATCGCCATCGGCAACACCTACATCACCGACCTGATCGCGCACGACCGGCGCGGCCGCTCGATCGAGGCGCGCGCGCAGCTCTACGACCAGATCTACCACTCGTTCTACGAGAGCACGCTGGCGCTCTACCAGGACCAGTACCCGCTGTTCGGCGATCCCGAGGTGCTGCCGGTGAAGGTGATCTGGGACTACGCCTACTACTGGGGCGTGCTGTCGCAGATCTTCTTCCAGGGCCGGCTCACCGACCTGGCGCTGCTGGGCAGCGTGCGCGACGAGCTGCAGCACTGCCAGCGCCTCAACCTCGCGGTGCAGGCGCTGCTGCGCGCCTGGTCGGGCGCGAGCGAGAAGCGCAACCGCGCGGCGATGCTCGACCAGGCCTCGATGCCGTGGTTCGCCGAGCTCAACCGCAGCCTCAACGACCGGCTCGACGACGCGGCCTTCAAGGCACGCATCCGCGCCTCGACCGCGCAGCTGCGCCGGCTGGCCGGCGAGATCCTCGCGCGGGCGCGCGACTGCGATCCGGCGCTCGAGGCCGCCGCGCTCGAGGCCCTGCTCGCGCAGCCCGACTACGGCGGCGCGGAGCGGCTTTCGGCGGCGCCGCGCGAAGACGAGACCATGCTCTTCGCCGTGCCGGCCGGTTGACATGGCCGCACGAGGTTTACGCAACTTTACGGAGCGTTCAAGCCAGCTTGCTCCCGGTGGACCACCATGAAGCGCATGAGCACCCCTCAACTCCTGATGATCGAAGACGACCAGCGCCTGGCGCAGATGGTCGGCGAATACCTCACCCAGTCGGGCTTCGGTTTCAACCATGCCGGCGACGGCGCCAGCGGCCTCGAGCAGCTGCAGCAGCACGCGCCCGACCTCGTCATCCTCGACCTGATGCTGCCCGACACCGACGGCCTCGAGGTCTGCCGCCGCATCCGTGCGCTGCCGGGCGCGATCTCCAAGGTGTCGGTGCTGATGCTGACCGCCAAGGGCGACCCGATGGACCGCATCATCGGCCTGGAGATCGGCGCCGACGACTACCTGCCCAAGCCCTTCGAGCCGCGCGAGCTGCTGGCGCGCATCCGCGCCGTGCTGCGCCGCCGCGGCGAGAGCAGCACCGAGGCCGAGGCGGCGTCGATGATGCGTTTCGGCACGCTCGAGATCGACCGCAACGCGCGCACCGTCTCGGTGGCCGGCCAGGTGGCCGACCTCACCTCCTACCAGTTCGACCTGCTGGTCGCGATGGCCGAGCGCGCGGGCCGCGTGCTGACGCGCGACCAGATCATGGAAGCCGTGCGCGGCCGCGAGCTCGAGGCCTTCGACCGCTCGATCGACGTGCACATGGGCCGCATCCGCGCGGCGATCGAGGTCGACGCCAAGAATCCCAAGCGCATCCTCACGGTGCGCGGCGTGGGCTACGTGTTCGCCAAGCAGCAGGACTGAACAGCCGACGGGTCATTTCCGTCTCGCTTGCGGCACCTCTTTCAAAAAGCGCCGGCCCGAAAGCCGCCGCCCCACATCTCCCCATGATCAATCTGTACTCCCGCCATCTCTACGTGCGCATCTGGCTCGCGGTGGTCGGCGGCGTGGTGATCCTCACGCTGATGGCCAACTGGATCGTGCGCGTGGCGGCCGAGGCCGAGCGCGAACGGCTGGCGCCGGTGCCGCGCGAGGTGGTGGTGCTCGACGCGCAGGACAAGCAGATCGGCGCCGGCAAGGCACTGCGCGTGCCAGGCCAGGGGCTGGAATTCGACGTGACCCTGAGCGACGGCAAGGAGATCACGCTGCGCGTGGCGCCGCGCGAGCGCGCCACCGGCACCAGCGGCTTCGCGCCCTGGCGCACGCCCTTCGGCCTGGGCTGGATGATCGCGCTGGTCGGCGTGGCGGTGGCGCTCGGCGTCTATCCGATCGTGCGCCGGCTCACCAAGCGGCTCGAGACGCTGCAGCGCGGCGTACAGCGCTGGGGCGAGGGCGATCTGTCGGTGCGCGTCACCGAGGAAGGGCAGGACGAAGTGGCCGATCTCTCCAAGCGCTTCAATGCATCGGCGGTGCGCATCGAACAGCTGGTGCGCTCGCACAAGTCGCTGCTGGCGAATGCCTCGCACGAGCTGCGCTCGCCGCTGACCCGCATCCGCATGAGCCTGGAGCTCATGGGCGACCAGCCGAGCCCCGCGGCGCGCGCCGAGATCTCGCGCAACATCGCCGAGCTCGACCAGCTGATCGACGAGATCCTGCTGGCCAGCCGGCTCGACGCCAGCGAGGCCGACATGGGCACCATCGAGGCGGTCGACCTGACCGGCCTGGCCGCCGAGGAATGCGCGCGCGTCGACGCCGAACTCGACCTGGTGGAGGGCACCGACAACGCGGCGCTGACCGTGCCCGGCGTCTCGCGGCTGCTGCGCCGCGTGATCCGCAACCTGCTCGAGAACGCGCGCCGCTACGGCGCCGGCGAGATCTCGGTCGAGCTCGGCAGCGCCGACGGCCAGGCCACGGTGCGCGTGAACGACCGCGGCCCGGGCGTGCCGGCCGCGCTGCGCGAGCGCATCTTCGAACCGTTCTACCGGCTGCCGGGCGCGAGCGAGCGCAACGGCGGCGTCGGCCTCGGGCTGGCGCTGGTCAAGTCGATCACCGAGCGCCACGGCGGCACGGTGCGCTGCGAGGACCGGCCCGGCGGCGGCGCGAGCTTCGTGGTCCGGCTGCCGCGCGGCTGAGGCCCGGCGCGGCCGGAAGTCCGCGCGCCCCGGGCCGAAGTCAGGTTGCGCCGGAATCCGGCCCCCTAGAATTCGCGCCCTATGCAGAGATCGCACATCGTCCGGCCCGCGGCCATGTTCTGGGGGCTCGCGGTGTACATGCCGGTCGGCGTCACCTACCTCTCGGCCCTGCTGCTGCTGGTCGCCCTGCTGGTCGCGGGCAACGGCCGCGAACGCATCGCGCGGCTGCGCGCCAATCCGCTGTGGTGGCCGGTCGTGGCCTATGTGGCCTGGACCCTGATCGTGCTGGCCATCCGGCCGCACTATCCCGAGACCCCCTCGAACCTGGTGCACGGGCTGCGCATCGCAGCCACGCTGCTGATGGCGATGGCGCTCGCGCGCGACGAGGCGATGTGGGCGCTGCGCGGTTTCCTGCTGGTCTCGGCGCTCAACCTGCTGCTGGTGGTGGTGTTCTACGCGGTCGGCGGCTTCCACATCTGGGCGCCGCTGCGCGGCGTGGTGATGGAGGTCGGCAACAAGTCGATCAGCAATGCGCTGCTGTTCAGCGTGGTGGCGGCGACGGCGGCGGTCTGGGGCCTGTCGCGGATCGCCGCGCACCGGCCGCTGCGCGCGCTGCCGGCCTTCGCGCTGGTGCTGCTGCTGGTCGCGGTGGTGGCGCTGCCGCTGACCTCGCGCACCTCGGTGCTGGCGCTGATGCTGGTGCTGCCGCTGGTGTGCATCCACCAGTGGCGCAGCCACCTGAAGGCGCTGTCGGCGGCGCTGATCGTGGGCGCCGTGGTGCTCGGCGCGGGCCTCTACCAGTTGCCGCAGCTGCAGCAGAAGGTCGAGGTCGGCATCCAGGAAGTCGAGAAGGCCCAGGCCGGCGAGATCTTCCACGGCAGCATGGTCATCCGCTACTTCATGTACCGCGACACCGGCCGCATGATCGCCGACCGGCCGCTCACCGGCTGGGGCATCGGCGGCTGGACCGAGCAGTGGCACCAGCGCGGCCCCGCGCTGTTCGCCGACTCGAACATGCCGCACAACGACTTCCTCTGGATGGGCGCGCAGGGCGGCCTGCCGGGGCTGCTGAGCCTGCTCGCGATCATGGTCGCGGCCGTCTGGCAGGCCTGGAAACGGCCCGACATCGCGGGCCGCTATGCGCTGGCCGCGACCCTGATCGCGCTGATCGCCTCCTGCGTGAACTCGGCGCTGCGCGATGCCCAGATCGGGCTGGCGCTGCTGTGGATCGCGATGGTCTACCTGCGGCTGGCGCAGGAGCGGCAGGACCCCGAGCCCTGGCGCGACCTCTGGCCGGGCCGGCGGATCGGCGGCGAATCCGAGGCCTCGAAGCGCGCGGCGGCACCGGGCTGACTACGAAATCCCGGCACTAGACGACTGGTCTAATCGGCGCTAGAGTCCGGCGCCATGACTGCCGTCGCCACGCCTCCCGACGTTCGCCGCCACATCCTCGACGTGGCGCATCCGCTGTTGCTGCGCAAAGGCTTCACGGCCGTCGGGCTGGCCGAGGTGCTGAGCCTGGCCAAGGTGCCGAAGGGCTCGTTCTATCACTACTTCGGCTCGAAGGAGTCCTTCGGCGAAGCGGTGCTCGAGGCCTATTTCAGCGACTACCTCGCGCGCACCGACGCCCTGCTGGCCGAGTCGGGCACGGGCGCGCAGCAGCTGGTCGCCTACTTCCAGGACTGGCTCGACTCGCAGACCGGCGACGACGCCCAGAGCCGCTGCCTTGTGGTGAAGCTGGGCGCCGAGGTCTGCGACCTGTCCGAGACCATGCGCGCGGCGCTGGACCGCGGCATCCGCCAGATCACCGACCGGCTCGCGCGCTGCATCGAGACCGGCCGCGCCGACGGCTCGCTGCCGGCCGCCGAGGCCGGCGATCCCGCGCAGAGCCAGGCCCAGACCCAAGCCGTTTCGCTCTACCAGAGCTGGCTCGGCGCCAGCCTGCTCGCGAAGATCGCGCGCGACCGCGCACCGCTCGACCGCACCATGGCCGGCACCCGGCAGGCGCTGGGTCTGGCGCCCGTTCCCACCCCGGTCGGCTGAGAGGCGGGACGACCGATGTCGCTCCCGCCTTTTTTGCGGCCCATTTCTAGACGACCGGTCTAATTACCTGACAGGTCATCGCCCTTCCACCACCCAGGAGCTCCTGCCCATGCCCCAAAGCGACACCGTCAACCGCCGCCTCGTCCTCGCCGCTCGCCCGCGCGGACTGCCGACGCCCGCGCACTTCCGCCTCGAGGAGGGCGCCGTGCCCGCGCCCGCCGAGGGCCAGGTGCTGCTGCGCACGCTGTACCTCTCGCTCGACCCCTACATGCGCCAGCTGATGGACGAGGTCGCGCCGATCTACGCGGCCTCGGTGCCGCTGGGCCAGCCGATGGTGGGCGGCACGGTCAACCGCGTCGTGGCCTCGAAGCACCCGCAGTTCCGCGCCGGCGAGCTCGTGCTCGGCAACGCCGGCTGGCAGGACTATGCGCTGTCCGACGGCCAGGACCTGATGCCGCTGGGCGACATGGCGCGCCCTTCGCTCGCGCTCGGCGCGCTCGGCATGCCGGCCTTCACCGCCCACGTGGGCCTGCTCGACATCGGCCAGCCGAAGCCCGGCGAGACCGTGGTCGTGGCCGCGGCCACCGGCGCGGTCGGCGCGATGGTCGGGCAGATCGCCCGGCTGAAGGGCGCGCGCGTGGTCGGCATCGCGGGCGGCGCGGACAAGTGCCGCCACGCGGTCGAGGTGCTGGGCTTCGACGCCTGCCTCGACCGCCACGATCCCGCGCTGGCCGAGCGCCTCGCCGCGGCCTGCCCCAAGGGCATCGACGTCTATTTCGAGAACGTCGGCGGACCGGTGTTCGACGCGGTGCTACCGCTGCTCAACATCGGCGCGCGCGTGCCGGTCTGCGGCCACATCGCCGACTACAACGCCGACGGCGAAACCCAGGGGACGAACCGCCTGCCGCTGCTGATGGCGTCGCTGCTGCAGAAGCGCATCCGCATGCAGGGCTTCGTCATCCTCGACCACTACGGCGATCGCTTCGAGGCCTTCCGCCGCGAGATGGACGACTGGATCGAACGCGGCGAGGTCCGGCCGATGGAAGACGTCGTCGAGGGCCTGGAGCACGCGCCGGCCGGCTTCATCGGCCTGCTGCAGGGGCGCAACTTCGGCAAGCGCGTGGTGCGCGTGGCCGACGAGGGCTAGTTGGCGAACAGCGCGCGGATGCGCGCGTCGTGCGCCTCGATGTTCGGCGCATGCGCCGGAGCCAGCGTGCGCAGGAAGGCCGCGTTGGCCTGCGCCTGCGCATCCAGCTGCGCATCGTGCGTCTCGGCCGCGCGCTCGATCGCGGCGGCCGCTTCGAAGACCTCGAACTCGGGGTAGTAGTAGCCCACCTCGCGCAGGAACGGCGAGTTGTGCACCAGTGCGTAGTTGCCGTACAGCGCCTCGTACAGCAGGTAGTTGAGCCCGTTCTCCCACTGGTGCGAGACCACGATGTCGGTGTGGTGCGCGGCCCATTCGACGAAGGGCCCGCGCGGGTCGGCCGTGGCCTTGCCGTCCTGCACCATGCGCAGCCCCAGCGCGATGTGCTTGAAGGCCGTGTTCTCCTTCTTGTCGAAGGTGTTCGTCATGTAGACGTGCTGCACGAGCTCGGGCCGCCGCACATGGCATTCGTTGGCCGCCAGCATCGGGATCAGCGAACTCTTGACCACGTTGAGGTTCGGCTCGAAGAAGGCGATGCGCTTGGCCCGGCCCTGGTTGCGGTAGCCGAAGCGTGCCTTGAGTTCGGGGTTGGCGGCCAGGCTCCGGTCGAGGAAATACGGCGACCACACGTGCGGCAGCACATGCACCGGTGCGCGGTACACGGCCTCGAAGTAGCTCTTGCAGGTGTGGGCGTGCTGCGGGTTGGTCCAGAGCTCGTCGAACTGCACGCGGTGCGGGTTCGGCAGCCAGGGATTGGCCTGGAAGTTGATGGTCTCGACCGCCACCACGTAGTCGTTGCCGAAGCGGTAGGACACGCAATGCCCGCCGCGCTGGCGCACCGCCTCGACATGCGTCGGATGAACGAAGGCGTTCATCTCGATCAGCAGGTCGGTCTGGTGGACCACCGCCGAGAGCGGCCGCAGCGCGCCGGCCAGCTCGCCGAGCATCATGCCCTCGGCATAGGCGGCGACGCCATCGCCGTGCACCAGCCAGACCTCGCCCACCAGCGGCGAGCGCTTCAGCAGCATGTAGAGGTACACGCAGTGCTGGTTGGCGCCGTTGAACCAGATCGATTGCTGCACATCGGCCCGGATCTCCATCGTGATCGCGACGTTGATCTTCATGGATGTTCCGGGCCTCCCCCGGTCTCTTCTTCTATCGCCGCGTCAGTGCCGCGCGGAAACCACCTCGCCGGCCTTGAGCCGGTAGGTGGTGCCGCAGTACGGGCACCTGGCCTCGCCGGTGCGCGCCACGTCCAGGTAGACCTTGGGGTGGCTGTTCCAGAGCTTCATGTCGGCCTTGGGGCTGGGGCAGAACACGCCGCCCTGGTGGTTGAGCTCCTTCGCGAGGAGTTCGACGACTGCAGTGGTGGACATGTTCTTCAGACCTTCGTGAGCCAGTGGGCGTACTTGGGGTTCTTGCCGTTCACGATGTCGAAGAAGGCCGCCTGGATCTTCTCGGTGACCGGGCCGCGCGCGCCGCCGTCGCCGCGGTTGCCGATCTCGACGCGGTCGAGTTCGCGGATCGGCGTGACTTCGGCCGCGGTGCCGGTGAAAAAGGCTTCGTCGGCGATGTAGACCTCGTCGCGCGTGATGCGCTTTTGCACCAGCTCGATACCGAGGTCCTTGCACACGTGCAGGATGGTGTTGCGCGTGATGCCGTTGAGCGCGCCGGCCGACAGGTCGGGCGTGTAGACCACGCCGTTCTTGACCACGAACACGTTCTCGCCCGCGCCCTCGGACACGAAGCCGCTCGCGTCGAGCAGCAGCGCCTCGTCGTAGCCGTCGTCCAGCGCTTCCATGTTGGCGAGGATCGAGTTGGTGTAGTTGCTGACCGTCTTGGCCTGCGTCATCGTGATGTTGACGTGGTGGCGCGTGTAGCTCGAGGTCTTCACGCGGATGCCGCGCTTCATGCCTTCCTCGCCGAGGTAGGCGCCCCAGGACCAGGCCGCGACCATGGCGTGGATCTTGTTGCCCTTGGGGCTCACGCCGAGCTTCTCGGAGCCGATCCAGATCAGCGGGCGCAGGTAGCAGCTCTCGAGCTTGTTCTCGCGCACGACCTGCTTCTGGGCCTCGTTGAGTTGTTCCTGCGTGAACGGAATCTTCATGCGCAGGATCTTGGCGCTGTTGAACAGGCGCTCCGTGTGCTCGGCCAGGCGGAAGATCGAGGTGCCGCCGTCGGCCGTCTTGTAGGCGCGCACGCCCTCGAAGGCGCCGCAGCCGTAGTGCAGCGTGTGGCTCAGCACGTGGATCTTGGCGTCGCGCCAGTCCACGAGTTCGCCATCCATCCAGATCTTGCCGTCACGGTCGTCGAGCGAGGGGGGGATCGAGCTCATTTCCTGATTCCTTTGGGAGCTTTTGCAGAAAGCCTTCAGCGGGGGGAGGCTGTGGGGTGCGGCCTGAAGGCCGCCAAAGCCGCCGATTTTACGGCGCCGTGCCGCTCTTGCCTGACCGGCGCCCCGGGCCATGCACCGCCGGTGGCGCGAACCGGCCCGGGGCCGCGACAATGGCCGGTTCCGCCAAACAAGCGATTGAAGGGAAAGATTCTCCGTGTCCGTATTCAAGAACGTCATCGTCTACCGCATCGAGCCCGGCTGGTCGCAAACGCTGGCCAAGGCCGAGGAAGGCCTGGGCAAGCAGCGCTTCGAGCCCTGCGGCGCCTCGCAGGAGAAGTCGGCCGGCTGGGTCGAGCCGCGCGGCGAGGCCCACGGCCCGCTGGTGGAATCCATCGACGGCCAGTGGCTGCTCGAGTACATGATCGAGAGCAAGTCGGTGCCGGGCTCGGTGGTGCGCCGCAAGCTCGACGAGCGCTGCGCGCAGATCGAGGCCACCACCGGCCGCAAGCCCGGCAAGAAGGAAAAGAAGGACCTCAAGGAGGACATCACGCACGAGCTGCTGCCGATGGCCTTCACGCGCACCGCGCGCGTCACGGTGTGGGTCGACCAGGCCGAGCGCAGGCTGGTGGTCAACAGCTCCAACGCGGCGCGCGCCGACGAGGTGGTCAGCAGCCTGGTGCAGAACTTCACCGGCTTCGGCACGATGCAGCTCAACACCCAGATCGAGCCGGCCGCCGCCATGTCCGAATGGCTGGCCTCGCAGGAGCCGCCCGCGGGCTTCACCATCGACCGCGAGTGCGAGCTCAAGGCCACCGACGAATCGAAGGCCGTGGTGCGCTATGCCAAGCACCCGCTCGACATCGACGAGGTCAAGCAGCACATCGCCGACGGCAAGCGCCCGACCCGCCTCGCGCTGACCTGGGACGACCGCGTGTCCTTCGAGCTCACGCACGGCCTGCAGATCCGCAAGATCGTGTTCCTCGAGGGCACCGACGAAGGCGCCGGCGGCGGCAAGAAGGAAGACAACTTCGACGCCGACGTGGCGATTGCCACCGGCGAGCTGGGCCAGCTGGTGCCGGCGCTGCTCGACGCGCTCGGCGGCGAGGCGGCGTTCACCGCGGCGCCGGCCGAGGAAGCGCCGAAGGCCGCTGCGGCGGTGGCCACGGCCGAAGAGGAAGACGCGCCCTTCTAAAGAATTCGGACAGCCGAACGCAGAAGTCGCGAAGGTTTCGCAGAGGTCGCAGAAGGACAGCCAAAGAAAAATCAGAAGTCTGCTTCTGCGACTTTCGCGTTCCTTGGCTTCCTTCTGCGTTCGGCTGTCCGATCCCGTTTTCAAGCCACCAGGTAGGTCTGTGCCAGCCGCACCCAGCAGGCCGCGCCCAGCGGCAACACCTCGTCGTTGAAGTCGTAGCCGGGGTTGTGCACCATGCAGCCGCCGAACTCGCCTTCGCCGTTGCCCAGCAGCACGTAGCAGCCGGGCAGCTCGGCCAGCATCCAGGCGAAGTCCTCGCTGCCCGCGAAGCCGCGCGGCACCGTGGCCGCCACCTTGTCCGCGCCCACCAGCGCGGCGCACACCTCGGTCATCAGCCGGCTCTCGGCCTCGGTGTTGACCACCGGCGGCACCAGCGGCCGGTAATCGATGCTGGCCTCCACTCCATGCGCCTGCGCGGTCAGCGCGACGATCTCGCGGATGCGCGACTCGACCAGCGCGCGCGTCTCGGGCCGGGCCGCGCGCACGTTGAGCCCGAGCGCGACCGATTGCGGAATGACGTTGTGGGTCGCGCCGCCGCGGATGAAGCCGACCGACAGCACCGCCGTGTCGTCGGGCGCGACGTTGCGCGCCACCACGCTCTGCAGCGCGGTCACGGTGGCGGCGGCCGCCACCACCGGGTCCTGCGCGCGGTGCGGCATCGCACCATGGCCGCCCTTGCCCTGGATCGTCACGTCGGCCACGTCGGACGAGAGCGTGACCGGCCCCGCTTGCACGATAAAGCTGCCGGCCGGCACGCCGGGCGCGTTGTGCAGCGCATAGACGGCGTCGCAGGGAAAGCGCTCGAACAGGCCGTCCGCGATCATCGCGCGCGCGCCGCAGAGGTTCTCCTCGTCGGGCTGGAAGATCAGGTTCAGCGTGCCGTCGAAGTCACGGCTCTTGGCGAGTGCCTTCGCCGCCGCGAGCAGGATCGCCGTGTGGCCGTCGTGGCCGCAGGCATGCATGCGGCCGTGCTGCCGGCTCGCATAGGGCAGGCCCGTGGCCTCGACGATCGGCAGCGCGTCCATGTCGGCGCGGATGCCCAGGCGCCGCGTGCCGCTGCCGAGCCTGAGCTGCCCCACCACGCCGGTCTTGCCGATGCCCGTGTGCACCTCGTAGCCCCATTCGCGCAGGAGCCGCGCGACCAGTTCGCTGGTCGCGCTCACCTCGAAGCCGAGTTCGGGCTCGGCATGGATCCGGCGCCGGATGTCGACGAAGGCCTCGGTGTCGATCTCGATCGGCGGCAGCAGGCGGGACAGGAGCTTGGTGGTCTGGAGGCTGAGTTCGCGGGTCATGGAAGGAAGTCGTTTCGCGGAAAAGGTGGGAGAGGAAGGCGGCGCTCAACCGACGCGCCGTTCGCGCAGGCTCAGCAGCGCGCCGATGCTCAGCACGCCGCAGGCCATCATGTAGAAGGCCGGCGAGAGCGGGTTGCCGGTCTGGGCCAGCAGCCAGGTCACGATGAACTGCGAGGAGCCGCCGAAGATCGTGACGCCCACGCTGTAGATCACCGAGATGCCGCTGGCGCGCACGCCGATCGGCAGCATCTCGAGCAGCATCAGGAACATCGGCGTGGTGCCGATGTTCACGCTCGCGGTCAGCAGCGCCGACAGGCACAGCACCAGCGGCACGCTCGGATGGTGGCTGATGAGCCAGAACACCGGGCCCACCGCGACCAGGCTGAACAGCAGCGAGCCGATCGCCAGCGGCTTGCGGCGCTCGAGCCGGTCGGCCAGCCGGCCCGCCACCAGCGACACCACGAACAGCGTGATGCCGGTGACGCAGCCCGACAGCAGCGACAGCGAGGGCGGCATCTTGAGCACGCGGATCATGTAGGTGGGCATGAAGAACACCACCAGGTACATGGTGGCCGTGCCCGCGGTGGTCGCGAGGATGCCCTTGAACACGGTGCCGCCATGGGCGCGCAGCAGCCGGCCGATCGGGCTCGACTCATGGCTCTCGGCCTGGTGCGTTTCCTCGAGGTGCGAGCGGATGTACAGGCCCACCGGCGCGATCAGCAGCCCCAGCAGGAAGGGCAGGCGCCAGCCCCAACTCTCGAGCGAGGCCTGCGGCAGCAGCGCATACAGCAGCGCGCCGGTGAGCGCGCCGGCCAGCGCCGACAGGCCCTGGCTCGCGAGCTGCCAGCTGACGCGGAAGCCGCGGCCCTTGACGCCGCCGGCCTCCATCAGCATCGAGGTCGCGGCGCCGACCTCGCCGCCGAGCGAGAAGCCCTGCAGCAGCCGGCCCGCGACGATCATCAGCGAGCCGAACACGCCGGCCGAGGCATAGGTGGGCGCGAGCGCGATGCACAGCGTGCCGGCCACCATCAGCGCGATGGTCAGCGTCATCGCGGCCTTGCGGCCCTTGCGGTCGGCGTAGTTGCCGATGATCACGCCGCCCAGCGGCCGCATCACGAAGCCGATGCCGAAGGTCGCGACCGCGAGCAGCAGCGAACCGAAGGCGCTCTCGGAGGGAAAGAACAGCTTGCCGATCAGCAGCGCGAAGAAGCTGTAGACGGTGAAGTCGTACATCTCGAGCGCGTTGCCGATCGAGCAGGCGGCGATCAGCCGGAACTGGCTCTGGCCGCCCTTGGTGGCGGTGGCGGGCGGGGAAGAAGCCAGCACGGGGCTGGCAGGCAGGACGGCGGCTTCGCTCATTCGATCTCCACAGGGGCGTTGTTGTGCGGACGACGGATTCGCGAAGCGCGAACTTCATGCGGCGAATGGCGCCCCGAACCCGTGGCGGCGGAGTATTCAGGCAAAGCGCCGCGGCGAGGAATCACAAATTTTCATGCCGATAACCAAAAGGCATCCCCCGCAGAAGCGGGGCCGCGAAGCCATCGGTGGAACTACCGAGACGGCGCATTGCGCGCCTTTCGCGTGCGTGCGGCCTTCACAATGGCGCGTCGGCGCACCGCCGCCTCCAGAACAAGGACAACACCATGAAGCTCATTCGCCACTGCCTGTGCATGCTGGCCCTCGCGCCCTGCTGCATGATGGCCGCCTCGGCCCAGGGCACCAAGCCCGTCGTGCAGTTCATCGCCACCGGCGGCACCATCGCGATGAAGGTCGACCCCGTCACCAAGGGCGTGGTGCCCGCGATCTCGGGCGACGACCTGATGCAGACCGTGCCCGATGCCGGCAAGTACGCCACCATCGAGGTCAACAACTTCTCGGCCATGTCGGCCAACTACGTCGAGCCCAAGTGGTGGACGCGCCTGACCAAGGCCGTGGACGACGCGCTCGCGCGCCCCGAGGTGGCGGGCGTGGTGATCGCGCACGGCACCGACACCATGGAGGAGACGGCCTACTGGCTCGACCTCACGGTCAAGTCGAACAAGCCCGTGATCCTGATCGGCGCGCAGCGCAATGCCTCCTCGAGCGACTTCGACGGCCCGCGCAACCTGCTCAACGCGATCCGCATCGCCACCACGCCCGAGGCCGTGGGCCAGGGCGTGATGCTCTCGATGAACAACCAGATCAATGCCGCGCGCGCGGTGACCAAGACCCACACCGGCAACGTCGAGACCTTCAAGTCGGGCGACTTCGGCTTCATCGGCGAGGTCTGGGACGACAAGGTGGTGTTCTCGCGCACCGCGCTGCGCCGCCAGCACATCGACATCGGCAGCGCCGAGATGCCGCGCGTGGAGATCCTCGCGATGTTCGGCGGCGCCGACGGCTCGCTGCTGCGCTACGCGGTGGACCAGGGCGCGAAGGGCATCGTGGTGCAGGCCGTGGGCATGGGCAACATGAACGTCTCGATGTACGAGGCGGTGAAGTACGCGCTGTCGCGCGGCGTGCCGGTGGTGATCGCCACCCGCGTGCCGAACGGCCGCACCATGCCGCTGTACGGCTTCGTGGGCGGCGGCAAGACCACCTTCGACGCCGGCGCCGTGATGGCCGGCGACCTGAGCCCGCAGAAGGCGCGCCTGCTGCTGATGCTCAAGCTGCACCAGGGCGTGAGCGACAAGGCCGGCCTGCAGGCGGCCTTCGACCGCTGATGCCTGCCTCCACGCGATGAAGCTGCAGCAGTTGCGCGTGCTGCTCGCGGTAGCGCAGCACGGCAGCATCCACGAGGCGGCGCGCGGCCTGCACACGACCCAGCCGGCGCTGTCGAAGGCGATCGCCGAGCTCGAGCGCGAGCTCGGCGTGACGCTGATGTCGCGCTCCACGCGCGGCGTGAGCCTCACGCCCTACGGCGCGGCGCTGGTCAAGCGCGCCAGCGTGGTCGAGCAGGAGCTGCGCCATGCGCTCGAGGACATCGAGGCGATCCGCGGCCACGACGAGGCGCGGCTGGACATCGGCTTCACCGCGGTGGCCTCGAACGGCCCGCTGCCCGAGGCCATGGCCGCGTTCCGCCAGCGCTTTCCGAACGTGGCGCTGCGCGCCTTCGAGATGCGGCCGCAGCAGATGCTCGAGGGCCTGCGCGAGGGCCGGCTCGACCTCGGCCTGATCTCGACCTGCAGCGGGCCGGGCTCGAACGTGTTCCAGTGGGAGCCGCTGTTCTCGGTGGCGATGCACATCTCGGTGCGCGCCGGCCATCCGCTGCGCCGCGTGCGCAAGCTGCGGCCGCTGCTCGATGCCGACTGGCTGGTGCTCGACCCGGTCGACGATCCGTTCAGCCCGCTGGTCAGCACCATGCGCCTGCACGGGCTGGAGATGCCGCGGCGCATGGTGCAGAGCGCCTCGAACCTGCTGGGCCTGCAGCTCGCCACGCAGACCGACCTGGTCAGCATGTGGTCGGACGCGGTGTTCCACGGCGCCGGTCCGCTGCGGCTGAGCGGCGACGCGCTCGAGCGGCTGCCGATCACCGACGAGCTGCCCGACTTCGAGGTCTACCTGGTCTACCGCTCGGCCGACCTGATGACGCACGTGTGCACCGAGTTCGTGAAGGAGGCGCGCCACCATGCGCGCATCAATCCGCCGTGGCGCGCGCCGCGCGGCGCCTAGGCCGCGGGCGTCTCGGCCTCGTCGTCCTGCGCCGGCGGCCGCGTCAGCGTCCAGCTCTGCAGCCGGCCGCCGTTGAACACCGTGTCGACGTACGAGCCGCCGGCATCGGTCCAGCGGTAGTGCTCGGGCTGCTGGTCCTGCGGCGAGCGCAGTTCGCCGAGCGCGCGCGTCATCGCGACCACGTGCATCAGCGTCACGCCCGGCTTGAGCTTGGCGTTGAGCATCACCGAGCTGGCCACCGTGCCCACGGGCCGGTCGGCCGCGCGCTTGAGCACCTGCATCACGCGGTTGAAATGCATCAGCAGGAACATCACGATCGCGCCGGCCGCCAGGGCCACGCCGCCCCAGCCATAGCTGCGCCAGGCCACGCCGAGCACGACGAGCGCCCCCACGGGCACGAGAAACTTCTGGAAATTCATGGCCCGCATTGTCGCCGCGCCGGCGCGGCGGGGTAGCCGACCTGGCTACCGCCGGGCGCATCTCGCGCTACCGGGCCACAAAGCCGCGCGCGCCGCGGGCCATCGCGGGCACATTTCGCCGCACGGGCATCGGCCCGGGCCCCGCGGACACCGCAGATGAACATTCCACGCTCCGTCACCTTCGTCCGGCTCAGCCTCGCCGCCCTGCGCGGCACCGGCGAAACCCGGCGCGAACCAGGTGGCCGCGGCGGCCCACGTTGTCAGGGAGAGGCCGTCGGCGACGGCCGGAACGCGATGAACCCGGCCCCGTCGCCCGGCGGCCAATGCCGGCGCGACGGCGGACCGGCGTTCACGCCGCGCATCGACGCACGAATCAGGGGGTAGGAGGGCAGGGAGCCCGCCCGGCGCGCCGCCACCGATGCGCCGGGCGTTTTTTCAACGGGCCATGACGGCCCGTTTTTTTTGGGCGCTCACTCGAGCTCGCGCACCACGTCCATCGCCTCCTCGATGCGGTCCACCGCGTGGATCGTCAGGCCCTCGATGTCCTTCGTGCCCTTGCGCGGCGCATTGGCCCTGGGCACCACCGCGATGCTGTAGCCCAGCTTGGCGGCCTCGCGCAGCCGCTCCTGGCCGCGCGGCGCGGGCCGCACCTCGCCCGCCAAGCCCACTTCGCCGAAGGCGATGAAGCCCTTGGGCAGCGGCTTGCCGCGCAGGCTCGAGGTGATGGCCAGCATCACCGCGAGGTCGGCCGCCGGTTCGCTGATGCGCACGCCGCCGACCGCGTTGACGAACACGTCCTGGTCCATGCAGGCCACGCCCGCATGGCGGTGCAGCACCGCCAGCAGCATCGCGAGCCGGTCGCGGTCCAGGCCCACCGACAGCCGGCGCGGGCTCGGCCCGCCGTCGTCGACCAGCGCCTGGATCTCGACCAGCATCGGCCGCGTGCCCTCGAGCGTGACCAGCACTACGCTGCCGGGCACCGGCTCGGTGTGCTGGCTCAGGAAGATCGCGCTCGGGTTGGCCACGCCCTTGAGGCCGCGCTCGGTCATCGCGAACACGCCGATCTCGTTGACCGCGCCGAAGCGGTTCTTGATCGCGCGCACCAGACGGAAGCTCGAGTGCGTGTCGCCCTCGAAGTACAGCACCGTGTCGACCATGTGCTCGAGCACGCGCGGCCCCGCGAGCGCGCCCTCCTTCGTGACGTGGCCCACCAGCACCACGGCCGTGCCGCTGGTCTTGGCGAAGCGCGTGAGGTGCGCCGCGCATTCGCGTACCTGCGCCACCGAGCCCGGTGCCGAGGTGAGCTGGTCGGAGTAGACAGTCTGGATCGAGTCGATCACCGCGATGGCCGGGCGCGTGGCGTCGAGCGTGGCAATGATTTTCTCGAGCTGGATCTCGGCCAGCACCTGCACCTGCGAGTGGTCCAGGCCCAGCCGCTTGGAGCGCAGCGCCACCTGCGCGCCGCTCTCCTCGCCCGTGACGTAGAGCGCGTTCTGCCCCGCGCGCTGCAGCGCATCGACCGCCTGCAGCAGCAGGGTCGACTTGCCGATGCCCGGGTCGCCGCCGATCAGCGTGACGCCGCCGGCCACCACGCCGCCGCCGAGCACGCGGTCGAGCTCGTCGAGGCCGGTGGGCGTGCGCGCGACGTCGCTGGCCTCGATCTCCGAGAGCACCGCGAGTTCGGAGGCCCCGGCGAGCGACGCGAACTGCGTGCCGAAGCGGTTGTTGGCCGGGGCGTTCGCGCTGCCGGCCGCTTGTTCGATCAGTGTGTTCCAGGCGCCGCAGCTCGGGCACTTGCCGAGCCACTTGGCGCTGGTGCCGCCGCATTCGCTGCAGACGTAGATGGATTTGTCCTTGGCCATGGCCGGGAGTTTAGGGCGTGGCCCCGCGCCACCGCGGCGCGGGGACGCCCGTTCAGCACACGCGGTTGACCAGCGCGCCCACGTCGCCCGCGGCCAGGGCCGCCGCGTTGTCGAGCAGCATCGGCAGCACCTGCCGCGCATAGACGTCGCTGAGGCCGCCGATGTGCGGCGTGGCGATCACGTTCGGCAGCCGGCGCAGCGGATGATCGGCCGCGAGCGGCTCGGTCTCGTAGACGTCGAGCCCCGCGCCGGCGATGGTCCCGTTCTCGAGCGCCGCGAGCAGCGCGTGCTCGTCGACCACGCCGCCGCGCGAGAGGTTGACGAGGAAGGCATGCGCCGGCATCGCCGCGAGCACCGGCGCATCGATCAGGTGATGGGTGCGCGCATCGTGCGCGGTCAGCACCACCACGAAGTCGGCCTGCGCCACCACCTGCGGCAGCCGCTCGCGCCCCTGCACGTCATCGAAGCCGTCGATAGGCGCGGGCGTGGCCGAGATGCCGCTGACCCGCATCCCCATCGCCTGGCAGCGCCGCGCCAGCTCGCGCGCGACGTGGCCGGTGCCGATGAGCACCGCGTGCCGGCGCCACAGCAGCGGCTGGGCCCATCGGTTCCAGGCGCCTTCGCGCTGGTCGCGCAGCATGCGCGGCAGGTCGCGCGCCAGCGCCATCATCATCAGCAGCGCGAGCTCGGACATCTGCGGCCCATGCACGCCGCGCGACGAGGTCACGAGCGTGCCGGGCCGCAGCGCGGGCGAGCCGGTGATGGTGTCGGTGCCCGAGGTCAGCGCATGGACCCAGCGCAGCGCGGGCCCGGCCGCGAGCATCGCGTCGTCGACCCACGGGCCCGAGACCACCAGCGCCTCGACCTCGGCCAGCAGGCGCAGCGCCTCGGCGCGCTCGGTGGTGGCGTGCACTTCCAGCGCCGGGCAACGCGCGCGCAGGGCCTGCGCATAGAACCCGGCCTCGCCGTTGAAGACCAGCAGCGAGCGCAGCGGCGGCGCCGTCATTCGAGCTTGATGCCGGCGGCCTGGATCACGGCGCGCCACTTGGCATTCTCCGAGGCGATGAACTCGGTGAAGCGGGCCTGCGAGGACGGCGCGGGCTCGACGCCGATGAGTGCCAGCTTGGCGCGCACGGCCGGATCGGCGATGACCTTGTTGAGCTCGAGCGCCAGCCGGTCGACGATGGGCTGCGGCGTGCCCTTGGGCACGGCCAGGCCGGCCCAGGTGTCGAAGTCGATCTCGCCCACGCCCGCCTCGGCCAGGGTCGGTGCGTCGGGATAGAGCGACGAGCGCGTCTTGCCCGCGGTCGCGATGATCTTCGCGCGGCCGCCCTGCACGTGCGGCAACGCGGCCGGCAGGTCGGCGAACATGAACGACACGCGGCCGGTGGCGACCTCGGGCGCGGCCTGCACCATGGCCTTGAACGGCACCGCCGTCATGTCGGCCTTGAGCTGCCGCTTCATCAGCTCCGAGCCCAGGTGGCCGCCGCTGCCGCTGCCGCCGATCGCGAACAGCAGCGGCTGGCTGCGCGCCGCCGCGAGGAACTTGGGCATGGTGTCGAGCGGCCCGCCGGCCTCGACCATCAGGAACAGCGGGAAGTGCACCAGCTGCGTCACCGGCGTGAGCGCGTCGCTCGCATAGGGCAGCTTGTCGTAGAGGTTCGGGATCACGGCCATGGTCGACAGCGCCGCGAAGAACACGGTGTAGCCATCGGGCGCGGCAGCGGCGGCGGCCGCCGCGCCGATCACCGTGTTGCCGCCGGGCCGGTTGTCGATCACGATCGGCTGGCCCAGCGCCACCGAGAGCTTCTCGGCAATGATGCGCGAGCTCTGATCGGTGCCGCCGCCGGGCGTGTAGGGCACCACCCAGCGGATCGGCTTGCTCGGCCAGGCGGTCTGCGCGCTCGCGGTCATGGACCCCGCGGCCAGTTGCAAGGCCACGGCGGCCATGCCCAGCAGCGCGGCCGCGCGGCGCGGCCATCCAACGGTCTTCTTCTTCGTCATCGTGTGTCTCCTGTCGTTCTCGGTGGGGCTGCAGGCTTCAGGTCGCGTACGACGGATCGATGCGGTCCAGCAACCGTCGCAGCGCCGGCCAGTCGTTGTCGCGCGCCGAGCGGCCCGGCCGGTCGAGCGCCTGCGCCACCTTCTCGGCGATCTCGTCGCTGCATTCGATGAGCTCGGCGCCGCCCGACTGCGCGCGCACCTGCGCCTCGCAGGCACGCTCGAGGTAGTAGAGGCGCTCGAAGGCCTCGCGGATGGTGTCGCCCGCGGCCAGCAGGCCGTGGTTGCGCAGGATCATCACGTTGTGCGGGCCGAGGTCGCGCACCAGCCGGTCCTGCTCGCTGAAGTCGAGCGCCACGCCTTCGTAGTCGTGATAGCCGATGCGGCGATGGAAGCGCATGGCGTGCTGCGACAGGTTGAGCAGCCCGCGCCGCTGCGCCGCCACCGCGATGCCGGCGGCGGTGTGGGTGTGCAGCACCGCATGCAGGTCGGGGCGCGCGCGGTGGATGCAGCTGTGGATCAGGAAGCCCGCGGGATTGATGCCGATGCCGGTCGGGTCGAACACCACCTCGCCGTCGATGTCGACCTTGACCAGGCAGGAGGCCGTGACCTCGTCGAACAGCACGCCGTAGGGGTTGATGAGGAAATGCGCCTGCGTGCCCGGCACCTTGGCCGTGAGGTGGGTGTAGATCTGGTCCGTCATGCGGTAGTAGCCGGCCAGCCTGAAGGCCGCCGCCAGATCGACGCGCTGCTGCCACTCCGCGTCGGACACGGCGGCGCGCGTGTGCGCGAATGAAAAGCCCGAGCCGTTCATCGAGTCTCCTGTTGTCGTTGGCGCCCTCCGGATGCAGGACATGGGCGCGATTGGAGCGGAGGACGCAGCGCGAGAGAATCGAAACTTATTTTGCAAGCGTCGAAATAAATTCATGAATCACGATGGCTCGATCCCCGGCACCAGCCTGCGCCAGCTGCGCGCCTTCGTGGAGGTCTATCGCTGGCGCAAGCTCAGCGCCGCGGCCGACCGGCTCTACCTCACGCACTCGGCCGTCAGCGTGCTGGTCCGCCAGCTCGAGGCCGCCACCGGCACCAGCCTGTTCGACCGCACCACGCGCTCGCTGAGCCCGACCGAGGCCGCGCACGAGATGCTGCCGATCGCGGAGCGCATCCTGCGCGACGTGCGCTCGCTCGAGACCGGATTCCGCGGCCAGGCCACGCCCAGCGGGCGCATCGGCATCGCGGTCACGCCGACCATCGCGCTGACGCTGGTGCCGCCGGTGATCCGGCATTTCAACGACCTGCATCCGGGCGTGCGCGTGCAGCTGGTCGACTGCGAGACCGAGCAGTTCGTGCCGCGCATCCTCTCGGAGCAGGTGGACTTCGGCATCGGCTCGCCCGACCAGGAGGTGGCGGCGCTGAGCCAGCGCACGCTGATCCACGACCACCTCGCGCTGGTGTGCCTGCCCAGCCATCCGCTGGCGCGGCGCCGCCAGGTGCGCTGGAGCGACCTCGCGGGCCATGCGCTGATCACGGTGAAGGCCGGCTACGGCATCCGCAATGCCATCGACCGCACCGCGCGCGCGGCCAACGTGGCGCTCGACATCCAGCAGGAGGTGTCGCTGTTGACCACCGCGCTCGCGATGAGCGCCTCGGGCCTGGGCGCGTCGATCGTGCCGGCCGAGCTGGTGGCGCAGTGCGGCTTCAAGGAGCTGGTGGCGCGCAAGATCCACGCGCCGGTGGTGACGCGCAACATCTCGGTGGTCGCCAAGCGCGACCGCACGCTCTCGGTGGCGGCCAAGACCTTCATCGAGACCATGCAGGCCTACCTGGCACGGCCGCGCGCCTGAAACCTCAGATCGCGAATTCGCCCGCCAGCAGGTCGGCGAAGGCCGCCGCGGCCGGCGATAGCGAGCGGCCCTGCCGCGTGACCACCGCGATGTTGCGCGCCACGGTCGGCCGGATCAGCCGGCGCGCGACCAGCCGCGAGGGATCGGCATGCGCGAGGATCGACGCCGGCAGCAGCGCCGGCCCGAGCCCGCCCGCGGCCATCGCGAGCGCGGTGGTCAACAGCGTCACCTCGTAGGCGATCTCGAGCCGCACGCCGGCCTCGGCGGCCGCGGCGTCGATGCTGTTGCGCACGCCGTAGCCCGGCTTGACCGTGATGAGCCGCAGCGCCGCGAGCTGGCGCCAGGTGATGCCCGCGGCGCCGCCGGGCAGCGGCAGGTCGCGGTCGGCGATCACCGCGAGGTGGTCGTGCACGAACACGCGCTCGTCCAGGCCCGGCGTGCGCGCCTGCAGGGTGCCGACGCCGAAATCGACCTGGCCGCTGAGCACGGTCTCGACGAACTGGCTCGGCGCGCAGTCGTCGATCGCCACCTTCACATCCGGATGCTGCTGCGTGTAGCGGCGCAGCGCGCGCGGCATCAGCGTCTGCGCGATGGTGGAGGTGACGGCGATGCGCAGGCGGCCGCGCCGCCCGGCCGCGAGCTCGGCCATGCCGCTGCCCAGCGCGTCGAGCTCGGCCAGCACGCGCTCGGCATGGCCGATGGCCTCGTCGGCCGCGGCGGTGCGGTGCAGGCTGCGCGTGGTGCGGTCGAACAGCCGCACGCCGAGCCGGTCCTCGAGCTCGCGCAGCAGCACGCTGACCGCCGGCTGGGTGAGCGACAGCGCCGCGGCGGCGCTCGACAGCTGGCCGCTGTGATAGACGGCCGCGAAGGCGCGCAGCTGGCGCACCGAGGGCAGGCCGCGCATTGATAAAGGCTTTTTATGAATGGCCATGAAAGTTTCACTTCTGTCGGATGGCACTTCGGCACTGTAATGGCCGCCGTCCACAACGAGAGACAAACGAACCCATGACAGAACCACTGCAGGCGCAGGTGCTGATCGTCGGCGGCGGGCCGGTCGGCCTCACGCTGGCCATCGACCTCGCGCAATGCGGCATCGACGTGCTGGTCACCGAGATCCGCCACCGCGGCGAGCCGCCGAACGTGAAGTGCAACCACGTGTCGGCGCGCTCGATGGAGATCTTCCGCCGGCTCGGCGTGGCGCAGGCACTGCGCGACGCGGGCCTGCCGGCCGACTATCCGAACGACGTGGCCTACCGCACCACGGTGACGGGCCCCGAGCTCTCGCGCATCCCGATCCCCGCGCGGCGCGAGCGCTACACCGCCACCGGCGGGCCCGACACCTGGTGGCCCACGGCCGAACCGCCGCACCGCATCAACCAGATCTTCCTCGAGCCGGTGCTGTTCGCACATGCCGAGGCGACGCCGGGCCTGCGCATCCGCAACCGCACGCGCATCGACGACTTCGAGCAGGACGACGAAGGCGTGTGGGCGACCGGCGTCGACCTCGACGACGGCAGCGCGGTGCGCATCCGCTGCAGCCACCTGATCGGCTGCGACGGCGGGCGCTCGACGGTGCGCAAGAAGATCGGCGCCAACCTGCGCGGCACCGACGTGGTGGGCCGCGTGCAGTCGACCTACTTCCGCGCGCCCGCGCTGCTGGGCCTGCTGAAGAACAAGCCGGCCTGGGCCACCTTCGCGCTCAATCCGCGGCGCTGCGGCAACGTCTATGCGATCGACGGGCGCGAGACCTGGCTGCTGCACAACTACCTGCTGGCCGACGAGACCGACTTCGAATCGATCGACCGCGACTGGGCGATCCGCCAGATCCTCGGCGTGGGCCCGGACTTCGAGTACGAGGTGATCTCGAAGGAGGACTGGATCGGCCGCCGCCTGGTGGCCGAGCGCTTCCGCGACCGCCGCGTCTTCATCTGCGGCGACGCCGCCCATCTGTGGATCCCGATGGCGGGCTACGGCATGAACGCCGGCATCGCCGACGCGATGAACCTGTCGTGGCTGCTCGCGGGCCACCTGCGCGGCTGGCTCGCCGAGGCCGCGCTCGGCGCGCACGAGGCCGAGCGCCAGCCGATCACCGAGCAGGTCTCGAAGTTCGCGATGAACCATGCGCTGGCCCTGCAGAAGCAGCGCGAGGGCGTGCCCGAGGGCATCGAGGCACCGGGCCCCGAGGGCGACGCGCTGCGCGCCGCGCGCGGCCAGGCGCTGTACGACCTCAACGTGCAGCAGTACTGCTGCGGCGGGCTGAACTTCGGCTACTTCTACGACGCCTCGCCGCTGATCGCCTACGACGGCGAGGCCGCGCCGGCCTACACCATGTACGACTTCAAGCCCTCCACCGTGCCCGGCTGCCGCGTTCCGCACCTGTGGCTGGCCGACGGCCGCTCGCTCTACGACGCGATGGCCGCGCTCGGCGAGGGCTACGTGCTGCTGCGGCGCGACCCGGCGCTCGATGTGGCACCGCTCGCGGCCGCCGCCGCCGCGCGCGGGCTGCCGCTGCGCGTGCTCGACATCGACGGCCCCGAGGCCGCCGCGCTCTACGACCGCGCGCTCGTGATCTCGCGCCCCGACCAGCACGTGGCCTGGCGCGGCGATGCCGTGCCGGCCGATCCCGAGGCGCTGGTCGACCTGCTGCGCGGCGCCACGCCAGCCGCTGCTTCCGAATCCAACGAAGAAAGAGAGACATCCGCATGAACCGCCGCCACGCCCTGCGCCAGCTCGGTGCCCTGTCCGCCGCCGCCTGCGCCGCCGGCCCGCTCGCCGCGCTGGCGCAGAACGACAAGCCCATCACCATCGTCGTGCCCTACGCGCCCGGCGGCACCACCGACATGCTCGGCCGGCTGATCGCGCAGCAGCTCGGCACGGCGCTCGGCCGCACCGTGATCGTCGACAACAAGCCCGGCGCGGGCACCGCCATCGGCGCCTCGCAGGTGGCGCGCTCGGCGCCCGACGGCTCGACCCTGCTGGTGGCCACCAGCACCACGCTCGCGATCAATCCCTGGCTCTACAAGAAGCTCTCGTACGACCCGGCGAAGGACTTCGCGCCCGTGGGCCTGATCGGCGCGGTGCCGCTGATGGTGGTGGTGCATCCCTCGGTGCCCGCGCGCACGCTGGCCGAACTGGTGGCGCTCGCCAAGTCCAGACCCGAGGGCCTGAGCTACGGCTCGGCCGGCAACGGCAGCCCGCAGCACCTGGGCGCCGAGATGTTCAAGTTCGCCACCGGCACCGCGATGACGCACGTGCCCTACAAGGGCAGCGCGCTCGCGCTCACCGACCTGCTCGGCGGCCAGCTGCAGCTGATGTTCACCGACATCGCGCCGGCGCTGCAGCACGTGCGCAGCGGCAAGCTGCGCGCGCTGGCCGTGACCTCGAAGAAGCGCCAGCCCACCTTCCCCGACGTGCCGACGGTGGCCGAGTCGCGGCTGCCGGGCACGGCCGATTTCGAGGCCGTGGCCTGGCAGAGCATCGTCGCGCCCGCGGGCACGCCGGCGCCGGTGGTCGAGCGGCTGAGCCAGGAGATCGCGAAGGTGATCGCCCAGCCCGCGCTGCGCCAGAAGCTCGAGAACGACGGCTTCGAGCCCGGCTCGAGCACGCCCGCGCAGCTCGCGGCCTACATCCGCAGCGAATCGGAGCGCTGGGGCCAGGTGATCCGCGCCTCGGGCGCGACCGTCGATTGACGCAAGCCACCCTGGCCCGCGCGGGCCAGGGTTATCCCGTAGCCGTGTTTTTTTGCCGATCATTTAACATGTTAAATAAATCGATCGACATGAGCACCGCCTTCACCCACCGCAACCTTCCGCGCCTGCTGCTGCAGGCACGCGAAGCCGTCATGGCCCACACCCGGCCCAGCCTGCGCGTGCATGCGCTGTCGGACCAGCAGTGGCGCGTGCTGCGCGTGCTCGGCGAACACGGCGCGGTCGAAACCGGCCGCGTGGCGCGCGAGGCCTTCATCCTCGGGCCCAGCCTCACGGGCGTGCTCGCACGCATGGAGCGCGACGACCTGATCACGCGCAGCCGCGACCCGGCCGACCAGCGCCGCACCGTGGTCGAGGCCACGCCGCGCGGCATGAAGCTGGTGACCAAGCTGTCCTCGAGCATCGAGGCGCACTACCAGTGGATGGAGCAATCCCTGGGCAAGGACAAGCTCGGCCAGCTCTACGAGCTGCTCGACGAACTGATCGCACTGGAACAGCCATGAGCCCCCCTTCTTCACCTTCACCTTCCCATTTCCTTCCCGCCGGCACCGTCTACGGCACGCTGCTCAACTTCCGCGCCGAGGTGGAGGCGCTCGCGCCGCAGATGAGCGCCCCGCCCTACAAGGCGCCGCCCAAGGCGCCGGTGCTCTACGTCAAGACCGCCAACACCTGGAGCCCGCATGGCGCCGCGATTCCGGTGCCGGCGAACGTGCCCGAGGTCGAGGTGGGCGCGAGCATCGGCATGGTGGTCGGCGCCGATGGCGACATCGAAGGCTTCGTGCCGATGAACGACCTGTCGGTGCCGCATGCGAGCTTCTTCCGCCCGCCGGTCAAGTTCAAATGCCTCGACGGCTTCCTCGGCATCGGCCCCGCGCTGCGCGACGCGCAGGAGGTGGACGATCCCGCGGCGTTCCGCGTCGAGGTGCGCATCAACGGCGAGCTTCAGCAGACGCTGGACTTCTCCACGCTGGTGCGCCCCGCGCGCCAGCTGCTGGCCGAGGTCGGCGAATTCATGACGCTGGCGCACGGCGACGTGCTGATGCTCGGCTGCGGCGCGGGCCGGCCGCTGGCACGCGTGGGCGACCGCATCGAGATCTCGGCGCCGGGCTTCGAGACGCTCACCAACACCCTGGTTGCAGAAGAGACGGGAGCCGCCGCATGAAGCACGCACGCATCCGCTACGAGAACGCCGTGCACGAGGCCGTCGAACACGACGGCGCGCTGCGGCTGGCCGATGGCCGCATGGTCGGCTTCGACGCCGTCGACTGGCTGCCGCCGCTCGCGCCCACGCCGCGCCCGCGCACCATCCTCGCGCTCGGCCTCAACTACGCCGACCATGCGAAGGAACTCGAGTTCAAGGCGCCCGAGGAGCCGCTGGTCTTCGTCAAGGGCCAGAGCGCGCTGATCGGCCATCGCCAGAAGACCTTCCGCCCGGCCGGCGTGCAGTTCATGCACTACGAGTGCGAGCTCGCGATCGTGATCGGCAAGACCGCGCGCCACGTGAAGCGCGACGATGCCTACGACTTCATCGGCGGCTACACCGTGGCCAACGACTACGCGATCCGCGACTACCTCGAGAACTGGTACCGCCCCAATCTGCGCGTGAAGAACCGCGACACCTGCACGCCGATCGGCCCCTGGCTGGTCGATGCGAAGGACGTGGCCGACCCGATGGCGCTCGCGCTGCGCACCACGGTCAACGGCCAGGTCACGCAGCAGGGCAACACGCGCGACATGATCTTCGACGCGCCCTTCCTGATCGAGTACTTCAGCCGCTTCATGACGCTGTCGCCCGGCGACCTGATCCTCACGGGCACGCCCGACGGCGTGGTCGACTGCCAGCCCGGCGACGAGGTCGTGACCGAGATCGAGGGTATCGGCGCGCTGGTCAACACCATCGCGGCGGCCTGATTTCCTTCCCCCGCGCGTCCGCACGGCGCGCTTTCCTTTTCCCTTCGTACACACAAGAGATCAGCGGAGACGACACGACATGATCACCGGCAAGAAGCTCCTCCAATCCGTGGCGGCCGCAACGATGGCACTGGCCGTCTCGGCCCTCGCCGTCGCGCAGACCGCCTATCCCGCCAAGCCGGTGCGCTGGGTGGTCGGCTATCCGGCCGGCGGCGGCACCGACTTCCTCGCACGCACCGTGGGCGCGCAGGTGTCGCAGCAGCTGGGCCAGCCGGTGCTGGTCGACAACCGGCCCGGCGCCGGCGCGATCATCGCGTCGGAGAACGTGGCGCGCTCGGCCGGCGACGGCTACACCGTGTTCTCGGCCGACAACGGCGTGCTGGTCTACAACCCCGCGCTCTACAAGAAGCTGCCCTACGACGCCGAGAAGGACTTCGCGCTGGTCGGCATGATGGGCCGCTCGCCGCTGATCATCACGGCCGCGCCCAATGCCGGCATTGCCGACGCGAAGGCGCTGCTGGCCGCGCTCAAGGCCTCGCCCGGCAAGTACAGCATCGCGACGCCGGGCACCGGCAGTCCGCACCACCTCGCCTACGAACTGTTCCAGCGCGAAGCCGGCGTGTCGATGCTGCACGTGCCCTACAAGGGCGGCGCGCCCGCGCTGCAGGACCTGATGGGCGGCCAGGTCGCGCTGATGATGCTCGACCTGCCCAGCGGCGTGAGCGCGGTCAAGGCCGGCAAGGTGGTGCCGCTGCTCGCCATGTCGGCCGAGCGCGTGCCGCAGCTGCCGAACATTCCCACCGCCAGGGAGCTGGGCTTCGCCAACGTCGAGGCCTACACCTGGCAGGGCCTGGTCGCGCCCGCGGCCACGCCGAAGGAAGTGCAGGCCAAGCTCGGCACCGAGCTGCAGAAGGCCATGGCCGATGCCGGCGTGCGCCAGAAGCTCTACGACGCCGGCTGGGAGGCCCGCCCCGCCGACGCCACCGAAATGACGCGCTACACCGATGCGGAGCGCAAGAAATGGCATGCCTTGATCAAGGCACGCGACATCAAACTGGACTGAACCGGATTCCCTCATGCAACAGATCGACCATCTCATCGGCGGCAAGTCCGTCAAGGGCTCGGACTACTTCGAGACCGTCAACCCCGCCACGCAGGAAGTGCTGGCCGAAGTCGCTTCCGGCGGCGAGGCCGAGGTGAACGCGGCCGTGGCCGCCGCCAAGGAAGCCTTTCCCAAGTGGGCCGGCATGCCCGCGCCCGAGCGCGCGAAGCTGATCCGCAAGCTCGGCGACCTGATCGCGAAGAACGTGCCCGAGATCGCGCAGACCGAGACCAACGACTGCGGCCAGGTCATCGCGCAGACCGGCAAGCAGCTGGTGCCGCGCGCGGCCGACAACTTCTACTACTTCGCCGAGATGTGCACGCGCGTCGACGGCCACACCTATCCCACGCCCACGCACCTGAACTACACGCTGTTCCACCCGGTCGGCGTGTGCGCGCTGATCAGCCCGTGGAACGTGCCCTTCATGACCGCCACCTGGAAGGTCGCGCCCTGCCTGGCCTTCGGCAACACGGCCGTGCTGAAGATGAGCGAGCTGTCGCCGCTGTCGGCCGCGCGCCTCGGCGAACTGGCGCTCGAGGCCGGCATTCCGCCCGGCGTGCTGAACCTGGTGCACGGCTACGGCAAGGAAGCGGGCGAGCCGCTGGTGGCGCACCCCGACGTGCGCGCGATCTCGTTCACCGGCTCCACCGCCACCGGCAACCGCATCGTGAAGAGCGCGGGCCTCAAGAAGTTCAGCATGGAGCTCGGCGGCAAGAGCCCGTTCGTGATCTTCGACGATGCCGACCTCGACCGCGCGCTCGACGCGGCCGTGTTCATGATCTTCAGCAACAACGGCGAGCGCTGCACGGCCGGCTCGCGCATCCTGGTGCAGCAGTCGATCTACGCCGACTTCGCCGCCAAGTTCGCCGAGCGCGCCAGGCGCATCACGGTGGGCGACCCGCTCGACGAGAAGACCATCGTCGGCCCGATGATCTCGCAGGCCCACCTGGCCAAGGTGCGCAGCTACATCGAGCTGGGCCCGAAGGAAGGCGCCACACTGCTGTGCGGCGGCCTCGAAGCACCGAGCAACCTGCCCGACCGCGTGAAGAAGGGCAACTACGTGGTGCCCACGGTGTTCGCCGACGTCGACAACCGCATGAAGATCGCGCAGGACGAGATCTTCGGCCCCGTCGCCTGCCTGATCCCGTTCCGCGACGAGGCACATGCCATCGAGCTCGCCAACGACATCCAGTACGGCCTGTCGAGCTACGTCTGGACCGAGAACATCGGCAAGGCGCACCGCGTGGCCGCCGCGGTGGAAGCCGGCATGTGCTTCGTCAACAGCCAGAACGTGCGCGACCTGCGCCAGCCCTTCGGAGGCACCAAGGCCTCGGGCACGGGCCGCGAAGGCGGCACCTGGAGCTACGAGGTGTTCTGCGAACCGAAGAACGTGGCGGTGTCGATGGGCTCGCACCACATCCCGCACTGGGGCGTGGCATGAGCCTGGGTCGCCGCACGCTGCTGCAAGGCACGGCCGCGCTCGCGGCACTGCCCATGCTGGCGCGCGCCCAGGCCGCGTGGCCGGCCCGGCCGGTGCGCATCGTCGTGCCCTTCCCGCCCGGCGGCACCACCGACTTCGTCGCGCGGCTGGTCGGCACCGAGCTCGCGAAGACGCTGGGCCAGCCCGTGGTGATCGAGAACAAGCCCGGCGCGGGCACGGTGATCGGCGTCGACACGGTCGCCAAGGCCGCGCCCGACGGCTACAGCTTCGTCTGCGTGGCCAACAGCTTCGCGGCCAATCAAACGCTGGTGCGCAAGCTGCCCTACGACACGCTGAAGGACCTGCGCCCGGTGGCGCTGATGGGCATGTCGGAGCATGTGCTCGCCACCCATCCGGGCAGCGGCCTCAAGACGCTGGCCGACCTGCGCGACCAGGCCAAGGCGAAGCCCGGCACGCTGAGCTTCGCCTCCTTCGGCAACGGCACCTCGGCCCACCTGTCGGGCGAGATGCTCAAGCTGCAGATGGGCCTGGACATCGTGCACGTGCCCTACAAGGGCCAGGGCCCGGCGCTGACCGACTTGCTCGGCGGCCAGGTCACGATGATGTTCGGCAACTGGCCCGAGTTCCGCGGCCATGTGGAGGGCGGCAAGCTGGTGGCGCTGGGCATGGCGACCGCGCAGCGCTCGCAGTACGCGCCGAACATTCCCACACTGGCCGAACAGGGCGTGGCGATCGAGTCCAATTCGTGGAACGGCCTGCTGGCGCCCGCCGGCACGCCCGACGCCGTGGTGCAGCGCGTGAACGCCGAGGTCAACCGCGCGCTCGCGGGACCGGTGGTGACCGAGGCCTTCCGCAAGGGCGGCATCGCGTCGCTGTCGGGCACGCCCGAGCGCTTCGCGGTCTTCGTCCAGAGCGAGATCGCGAAGTACGGCGACGTGATCCGCAAGGCCAACATCCAGATCGAGGGCTGATCATGAGCCTCTATGCGATGCAGAAATTCCTGTTCGCGCTCAACCGCGATGCCGAGGTGCAGCGGCGCTATGCCGAAGGCGGCGACACGCGCAAGGCGCTGCTCGGCGGCTACGACCTCAGCGACGAGGAGCGCGAGGCCATCGACAGCGGCGACGTCGGCAAGCTCTACGTGCTGGGCTGCAACGGGCAGCTCTTGATGCACTTCGCGCCGCTCTTGGGCATCCCGTGGGCCGACTACCTCGAAGCCATGCGCGAGGGCGTGCGCAAGTACGGACCGGTGCGCGCCGGCATCTATGCAATGACAACCGGAACCGACGAGAAAGTGGCGGGCGTATGAGTCTCGTATTCGCAGGCGTGTGCAGCCACGCCCCCGGCATCACCGGCCGCGCGCATCTCGCCGACCCGGCGGTGAAGGACGAGTTCCACGCGCAGTTCCATCGCTTCGGCGAGGCCATGCGCGCGACGAAGCCCGACGCGGTGATCGTGATCGCGGCCGAGCACTTCGCGAACTTCTTCATGAACAACATGCCGGCCTATGCGATCGGCATGGCCGACAGCTACGAGGGCCCGATCGAGGATCCGAAGTGGCTCGGCATCGAGAAGCACACCATCCCGGGCGATGCCGCGCTGTCGCAGCGGCTGATCCGCGAGGTGATGCAGACGGTGGACGTGGCCTATGCCGAGGAGTGGAAGTTCGACCACGGCATCATGGTGCCGCTGAATTTCCTCACGCCGGACTTCGACACCAAGGTCATCCCGGTCAACATCAACTGCCAGGGCCCGCCGCTCACGCCGCTGCACCGCGCCTGGGCTTTCGGCGAAGCGCTGCGCCGCGCCTGCGACAAGGTGCCCGAGCGCATCGCGCTGGTGGGCACCGGCGGCATCTCGCACTGGCCGGCCACGCCCGACTCGGGCAAGGTCAACGCCGAGTGGGACGCCGAGTTCATGCGCCGCTGGTGCGCCAACGACCGCGAGGCGCTGCTGTCGCTCGACGACTACGGCGACGAGGCGACCTACCGCGAAGCCGGCCAGGGCGGCTTCGAGATCCGCACCTTCCTCAGCGTGGCCGCGGCCGCGCGCGGCCAGGGGGAGATCTTCCACATGAAGGCCATTCCGATCTTCGCGGTGACCTGCACGGCCGCGACGATGTCGGTGGTTTGAACGGAGCACGACCATGCCGCACCTGGTGATCCTCTACACGCCCAACATCGAGGCCGAGACCGACATGTCGGCGCTGTGCCGCACGCTGGCCGACACCATGCTCGAGCAGCGCGACGAAGCCGGCAAGCCGGTGTTCCCGACCGGCGGCACGCGCGTGCTGGCCTACCCGGCCGCGCACTACGCGGTGGCCGACGGCAAGGCCGACTACGCCTTCGTCTACCTCAACCTGCGCATGGCCTCGGGCCGCTCCGAGGCGGTGAAGAAGAAGGCCGGCGACGCGCTGCTGGCCAGGGTGCGAAGCCACTTCGAGCCCGTCTTCTCGCAACGCCACATCGGCATCACGCTGCAGATCGACGAGAGCCCCGGCCAGGTCTACGACGGCAAGCACAGCAACCTGCATCCCCTGTTCAACAAGAGCTGACCCCACACACACCGCCATGCTTTCTTCCGACACCATCGCCCGGCTCGCGGCCGAACTGCACGAGAGCGAACGCTCGCGCGTGCAGGTCGAGCATTTCTCCAAGCGCTTTCCCGAGATGACCATCGAGGACGGCTATGCGATCTCGCGCGCATGGGTCAAGCAGAAGATCGCCGAGGGCCGCGTGGCCAAGGGCCACAAGATCGGCCTGACCTCGCGCGCGATGCAGCAGTCGAGCCAGATCACCGAGCCCGACTACGGCACGCTGCTCGACGACATGTTCTTCGAGCAGGGCAGCGACATCCCCTTCGCGCGCTTCATCGCGCCGCGCATCGAGGTCGAGCTGGCCTTCATCCTCGGCAAGCCGCTCAAGGGCCCGGGCGTGACCATCTTCGACGTGCTCGCGGCCACCGACTACGTGGTGCCGGCGATCGAGATCATCGATGCGCGCATCGAGCAGTTCGACCGCCACACCAAGGCGCCGCGCAAGGTCTTCGACACCATCGCCGACAACGCGGCCAATGCCGGCATCGTGATCGGCGGGCGGCCCGTGAAGCCCGACGCGGTCGACCTGCGCTGGGTCAGCGCGCTGCTCTACAAGAACGGCGTGATCGAGGAATCGGGCGTGGCCGCGGCGGTGCTCAACCATCCGGCCACCGGCGTGGCCTGGCTCGCGAACAAGCTGGCGCCCTGGGACGAACACCTGGAGGCCGGCGAGGTCGTTCTCGGCGGCTCGTTCACGCGCCCGACCACCGCGCTGCCCGGCGACACCTTCCATGCCGACTACGGCCCGCTGGGCGCCGTGTCGTTCCGCCTCGTCTGACCTCTTCGGAATCCTCCATGCACACCCCCATCAACCTGTTCAAGAAGGCCATGGCCGAGAAGCGCGCCCAGATCGGCCTGTGGGTCGGCCTGGCCGACGGCTACGCGGCCGAGATCCTGGCCGGCACCGGCTACGACTGGCTGCTGGTCGACGGCGAGCACGCGCCCAACGACGTGCGCTCGGTGCTCGCGCAGCTGCAGGGCATCTCGAGCGCCTGGTCGGCGCTGCCCGAGGGCGCGACCCGGCCGCAGCCGATCGTGCGCGTGCCCGTGGGCGACACCACGCTGCTCAAGCAGTACCTCGACATCGGCGCGCAGACGCTGCTGGTGCCGATGGTCGACACCGCCGAGCAGGCCGCGCGCATGGTGCAGGGCATGCGCTATCCGCCCGAGGGCATCCGCGGCATGGGCAGCGCGCTCGCGCGGGCCTCGCGCTGGCAGGCCTATCCGAACTACCTGCACGAGGCCAATGCCCAGACCTGCCTGCTGGTGCAGGCCGAGACGGTGGAGGCGATGAAAAACCTCGACGCGATCGCGGCCACGCCCGGCGTCGACGGCGTGTTCATCGGCCCGGCCGACCTGTCGGCCTCGATGGGCTTCGTGGGCCAGCCCAACCATCCCGAGGTGCAGGCGGTGATCGCCGACGCGGTCGCGCGCATCCAGAAGGCCGGCAAGGCCGCGGGCATCCTCTCGACCACCGAGGAGCAGGCACGCAAGTGGCTCGCGGCCGGCGCCACCTTCGTGGCCGTGGGGGTGGACACCATCGTGCTGGCGGCGGCGGCGCGCCAGCTCGCCGCCAAGTTCAGGAACGGCGCCGCCCCGGCCGCGCCTGCTCCCAGCAGCTACTGAAGCAACGACAGGAGTCCGCATGCGCCGCCTCGCCCTCAAGTTCATCGTCGCCGCCGCCGTGCTGGGCCTCGCGGCCTGCGCCCAACTCCCCGCCCCCGGCCCCGCCGCCCAGCAGGAAGCCAACCGCCAGGCCGTGCTGGCCTTCTACGAGAAGGGCCTGAACCAGAAGGACGCCGAGGCCGCCCTCAAGTACGTGGGCAACCGCTACGTGCAGCACAACCCGACCGCGGCCGACGGCCCCGAGGGCTTTCGCAAGTTCATCGCCTTCCTGCGCGAGAAATTCCCGAACTCGAAGAGCGAGATCAAGCGCAGCTTCGCCGAGGGCGACTACGTGATCCTGCACGTGCACGCGGTGCGCGAACCGGGCACGCGCGGCAATGCGATCGTCGACATCTTCAAGCTCGAGAACGGCAAGATCGTCGAGCACTGGGACGTGATCCAGCCGGTGCCCGAGACCGCCGCCAACAGCAACGGCATGTTCTGACCCTTTTCCCCCACCCGAGCCAGCCCGCCGCCAGCCGATGACCACGCCCACCGATCCCAAGCCGCCGCGCTTCCGTTCCGCCACCATCCGCGAGGGCACGATCCGCGCGACCACGCGCAGCTTCCTGCATGCGCTGGGCCAGGACGACGAGGACATCGAGCGCCCGCACGTCGGCGTGTTCCACACCGGCGGCGAGATGAGCCCGTGCAACCTGAACCTGCGCGAGCAGGCGCAGCACGCCAAGACCGGCATCTACGCGGGCGGCGGCACGCCGCACGAATGCCCGGTGGTGTCGGTCAGCGACGGGCTGACCATGGCGCACTCGGGCATGCGCTTCTCGCTGATCTCGCGCGAGCTGATCGCCGACAGCGTGGAAGCCTCGGTGCGCGGCCACCAGTGGGACGGCATCTTCGCGATCGGCGCCTGCGACAAGAACCTGCCGGGCCTGATGATGGGCATGGTGCGCTGCAACGTGCCGAGCGTGTTCGTGCACGGCGGCTCGGCACTGCCGGGCCAGATGCCCGGGCCCGACGGGCGCGACCTCAACGTGGTCGATACCTACGAGACCATCGGCCAAGTGCTGGCCGGCACGGCCACGCACGATGAGCTCGACGCCATGAGCCGCGCCTGCCTGCCCACGGCCGGCGCCTGCGCGGGCCAGTTCACGGCCAACACCATGGGCATGGTGTCGGAGGCGCTGGGCCTCGCGCCGATCGGCTCGAGCATGGTGCCGGCGGTGTTCAGCGAGCGCGCGCCGCTGATGCGCCGCGCCGCGAAGACGCTGATGAAGGCGGTGATGGGCGACAGCCCGCTGCCGCGCGACATCGTCACGCGCAAGGCGCTCGAGAACGCCTGCGCCGTGGTCTCGGCCACGGGCGGCTCGACCAATGCCGCGCTGCACCTGCCGGCGATCGCGCACGAGGCCGGCATCCGCTTCCACCTCGACGACGTGGCCGAGGTGTTCGCGCGCACGCCGCTCATCGCCGACCTGCGCCCGGGCGGGCGCTACCTCGCGCGCGACGTGTTCTACATCGGCGGCGCCGGCGTGATCCTGCGCACGCTGCTCGAGCAGGGCTTCCTGCATGGCGACGTGCTCACCTTCACCGGCCGCACCATGGCCGAGGAACTGGCCGACGCCCTGGCGCCCGACGGCCGCGTGGTGCGCGAGGCCGGCAACCCGATCACGCGCGACGGCGGGCTGGCGGTGCTCAAGGGCAACCTCTGCCCCGATGGCGCGCTGCTCAAGACCGCCGGCCTGCAGACGCTGGTGCACCGCGGCCCGGCGCGGGTGTTCGATTCGGAGGAAGAGGCGCAGACCGCGGTGCAGAACCGGCGGTACGAAGCGGGCGACGTGATCGTGATCCGCAACGAGGGCCCCCGGGGCAGCCCCGGCATGCGCGAGATGCTGGGCATCACCGCCCTGCTCTACGGCCAGGGCATGGGCGACAAGGTGGCGCTACTGACCGACGGGCGCTTCTCGGGCGCCACGCGCGGCCTGTGCATCGGCTATGCCGGGCCCGAGGCGGCCGACGGGGGTCCGATCGCGGCGCTGCGCGACGGCGACCTGATCGCGATCGACGCGCGCGCGGCGGCGCGCACCATTTCGGTGGAACTGACGGACGAGGAGATCGCGCGGCGCCTCGCCGGACGTGGAGTAAACGCGGGGGTCCCGCGCGGTGGCTTGCTGGAAAAATACGCGCTCACCGTGCGTCCTGCCCACCAGGGCGCGGTGACCCATTCGGGCGCGGTCACCTGGCTGCGCGACGAGTCCTGACCCCCAACCACCGTTACCCGGAGACAGAACCATCATGAGCTTCACCCGCCGCCAGCTGCTGCAGTCCACCGGCGCCTCCGCGCTGCTCGCCGGCATCGGCCAGCGCGCCTTCGCGCAGGCCGGCATCGAGACCGCGACCATCGTCACCGGCTTCGCGGCCGGCGGCACCTCGGACACCATCTGCCGCCGGGTCGCGACCAAGCTGAGCCCCGACTACGCGCGCGCGGCGGTGGTGGAGAACCGCACCGGCGCGGGCGGCCAGATCGCGGTCAGCTACGTCAAGGGCCGCCCGGCCGACGGCACCACGATCCTGCAGACGCCGACCTCGATCCTCACGATCTACCCGCACATCTACAAGAAGCTGCCGTACGACCCGATGGTCGACATCACGCCCGTGACCATCGGCTGCATCTTCGACTTCGGTTTCGCGGTCGGCCCGGCCGTGCCGGCCAGCGTGAAGACCGTGCCCGAATTCCTGGCCTGGGCCAAGGCCAACCCGGCCGGCGCCAACTACGGCTCGCCGGCGGCCGGCTCCACGCCGCACTTCATCGGCGCGCTGCTCGGCAAGAAGGGCGGCGTCGAGCTCAAGCACGCGGCCTACCGCGGCACGCAGCCGGCCATGCTCGACCTGCTGGGCGGCAACATCTCGGCGGTGTCGGGCCCGATCGGCGACATCACGCAGCACCTGCCCACGGGCAAGGTGCGCATCCTCGGCGTCTCGGGCGCCAAGCGCAGCCGCTTCGCGCCCGACGTGCCGACCTTCGGCGAGCAGGGCATCCAGGACATGGCGCACAGCGAGTGGTTCGCCTTCTTCCTGCCGGCCAAGGCCTCGCCCGAGCTGGTCGCGAGGCTCAATGCCTCGATGAAGAATGCGCTCGCGCAGAAGGACGTGGTCGACGGCCTCGGCACCTTCGGCCTGGAAGCCATGTCCTCCACGCCCGCCGAGCTGACCGAACTGTTGAAGAAAGACACCGCCAAGTGGGCGCCGATCGTCAAGGAAGTCGGCTTCACCGCGGAAGGCTAACCCCATGAAGGAACTGCAATGACCCCTCTCGCCACCACCACGCCGTCGTCCGCGTCGGCCCTGGTCCATCCCTCGATCCATCCCGACGAGCGCGCCGCGCGCGAGGAGCTCGCGGCCTGCTACCGCATCTTCGCGATGCTGGGCTGGACCGAGATGATCTACAACCACATCACGGTGCGGCTGCCCGACAGCGTGACCGGTGGCGAGAAGCAGTTCCTGATCAATCCCTTCGGCCTGCACTACAGCGAGGTCACGGCCAGCAACCTGGTGAAGATCGACCTGCAGGGCCGCGTGCTCGACGGCTCGACCTTCCCGGTCAACCCGGCCGGCTTCACGGTGCATGCCGCGATCCACGACGGCCTCGAGGGCGCGCACTGCGTGATGCACACGCACACCACCGCGGGCGTGGCCGTGGCCTGCCTGCAGGGCGGCCTGCAGCAGACCAACTTCTATACCGCGCAGCTGCACGGCATGGTGGCCTACCACGAGTTCGAGGGCATCACCATCCACGCCGACGAGGGCCCGCGCCTGCTCAAGAGCATCGGCGACCGCAACGCCGTGATCCTGCGCAACCACGGCCTGCTGGCCTGGGGCCAGACCCTGCCGCAGACCTTCGCGATCCTCTGGACCCTGCAGCGCGCCTGCGAGATCCAGATGGCGACCTTCTCGATGGGCGCCGCGATCCCCGTGAGCGAGGAGATCGCAAGCCGCTGCACGCGCGACGCGCTGCAGTTCAGCCCCGCGCACGGCGCCGGCCAGGACGTGTTCAATGCCCTGGTGCGCCAGGTCGACCGCATCGATCCTTCCTACCGCGCCTGAGCGCGACTGACCACTACGATCGACTCATGAAGATCTGCATTTACGGCGCCGGCGCGATCGGCGGATGGATCGGCGTCGGCCTCGCGCAAGCGGGCCAGCGCCTCAACGTGGTGGCGCGCGGCGCCACGCTCGAAGCGCTGCGGCGCGACGGCCTCTCGCTGATGCGCGGCGACGTGCGCACGCGCGTGCCGGTCAACGCGGTGGCCGACCCGGAAGAACTCGGCGTGCAGGACCTGGTGGTGATCGCCGTCAAGGCGCCGGCGCTGGCCGGCGTGGCCGAGCGCATCGCGCCGCTGATCGGCGCCGACACCCTGGTGCTGACCGCGATGAACGGCGTGCCCTGGTGGTTCCTCGAGGGCGGCTTCGGCGGCCCCATCGCGGGCCACCGCCTCGGCGCGGTCGATCCCGACGGCGCGATCGCGCGTGCCATTCCCGCGGCCAACGTGATCGGCGGCGTGGTGCACTGCAGCTGTTCGCTCGACGCGCCCGGCGTGGTGCGGCACCACTTCGGCAACGGCCTGATCGTGGGCGAGCCCTCGGGCGAGGCCACGCCGCGCGTGAAGCAGCTGGTCGAGCTGCTGCAGGCCACGGGCATCGAGACCACGCTGTCGCCGCAGATCCAGCGCGACGTCTGGTTCAAGCTCTGGGGCAACATGACGGTGAACCCGATCAGCGCGCTGACCGGTGCCACCACCGACCTGATCATGGGCGACGACTACGTGCGCGGCTTCATCTCGGCCGTGATGCTCGAGGCCAAGGAGATCGGCCGGCGCATCGGCATCGAGATCGCGCAGAGCCCGGAAGACCGCCACGCGGTCACGCGCAAGCTCGGCGCCTTCAAGACCTCGATGCTGCAGGACGTGGAGGCCGGCCGCTCGGTCGAGCTCGACGCCCTCGTGACCGTGGTGCGCGAGCTCGGCGAGCTGACCGCCGTGGCGACGCCGTTCACCGATGCGCTGCTGGGCCTGGCGCGCCTGAAGACGCGGCAGCTCGGCCTGTACTGAGCGGCGCCGGCGCTACGCCAGCGTGCGCAGCGCGGCCTCGAGCACGCGCGCGTGGTCCCGCGGATGCGCGGGCAGCCATTCGTGCAGCTTGTGGCCCGCGCCCGCGAGCCGCAGCACTTCCACGCTCTTCGCGCGCCGCGCCCGCTGCGTGTACTGCGCGAGCACCGCGGCGGGAATGACCGCGTCCTCGCCGCCGAGCACCAGCAGCAGCCGGCCCTCGAAGCGATCGAGCGCGGCGAAGGCCGGCGAGGCTGCGTAGTCCTCATCGCGGGTCGCGCGCAGGACGCCCTGGAAGCGCGGGCCGAAGGGCGCGTCCTCGGCCTCGGCCACGTAGGCGGCCGGGCAGAACAGCACCAGCGCGGACGGGTTCAGCACCGGGATCAGCGCGCAGGCGATGTGGCCGCCCATGCTGCTGGCGATCAGCGACAGCGGCCGGCCCGGTGCCACCCGTTCGGCGACGGTCCGCGCCTGCGCCACACGGTGCGCGAGGCTCGATCCCTCGAGCTGCCCGCCGCTCTCGCCATGGCCGCAGAAGTCGAAGGAGGCGCAGGGCACGCCGCCGTGCACCAGGCCGTCGAGCAGGTAGCGGATGCCGCGCCGCGAGGCCTGGACGCCGCCGCCATGCAGCGCCAGCACGCGGGGCGGCTCGCCCAAAGCATTCGGAAGGATCGAGCCCCGCAGGGTGTGGGGGCCATGGGCCACGGAGAAATCGGTCATGCGCGCCGAGGATGCCATGCCGGGCGGCTCAAGCTCGGCGCGGCGGCAGCGTGACCCACCACGCGGCCGCGACGATCATCGCGCCGCCGATCCAGCCGCCGGGGCCGACCCGTTCGCCGAAGCCCCAGACCGCGATCAGCGCGCCGAACACCGGCTCGCTGCCCATCAGCAGCGACACCCGGCTCGGGCTGGTGCGCGAGGCCGCATGGTTCTGCGCGAAGAAGGCGAACACGGTGCACAGCAGCACGAGGTAGGCCATGCCCCACCAGAACGAGGCCGTGGCCGGCGGCACATGCCAGGCACCGCCCGACACCGCGAGCGCCAGCACGGCCGCGCCCAGCGCCATGGTGCCCGCCTGCACCGCCGTCAGCGTGAGCGCCGGCAGCGCATGGCGGCCCGCGAGGCGGCGCGTCAGGCAGACCATGAGGGCGCGCAGCACGGCGGCCGCGACCATCAGCGCATCGCCCCAGCCCAGGCCGGCCGAGCTGGCCGAGGCATGCGCGCTCAGCGACAGCAGCGCGGCGCCCGCGAGCGAGATCGCCGCGGCCGCGAACACGCGCGGCGCGGGCCGCTCGCCGAGCAGCCACCATTCGGCCAGCGGCGTGAAGGCCACGCACAGGCTGATCAGGAAGGCGGCGTTGCTCGCGCTGGTGAGCGAGACGCCGAAGGTCTCGCAGACGAAGATCGCGAGCAGGTTCGCGCCCAGCAGCCCGCCCACCGCGAGCCCCTGCCGCCACTGCGGCCCCACCAGCGGGCGCAGCGCGGGCAGCAGCACGAGGAAGGTCAGGCCGAAGCGCAGCGCGATGAATTCGAGCACCGGCAGTTGCAGCGTGGCCTGCTTGGCGACCGCGTAGCTGCCGCCCCAGACCGCCGCCACCAGCAGCAGCATGAGTTCGGCCATGCCGAAGCCGGGCCGGGCCGGCATGCCGCCGGGGGTGAGGGCGATGCCGCCCGCGCGCTTTGAATCCATACTCCGCCTGTTCGATGCCGATGCCCGCGCGCCATGCGCGGGGACCGAGGCGGAATTGTTCCGGGCCTCGATCGCGGCGGGTAGCCATCCGCAGGAACAGGACTGTTGCACCGTGGGACCGAATTCATTCCTCAAGGTACTGCCCGAGATGGTGGCCTTCCTGCGCGTGGCCGAGCTCGGCAGCTTCTCGGCCGCGGCCGACCTGCTGGGCATCACGCCCTCGGCCGCGAGCCGGCAGGTGAAGCGGCTCGAGAAGGAGATCGGCGTGCAGCTGCTGCAGCGCACGACGCGCCAGCTGCGCCTGACCGAGGCCGGCGCCGAGGCCTTCGAGCGCTGCCGCGAACTGGCGGCCGCGGCGCAGGACACGATGGCGCTGGCGCAGCGCTTCTCGGCCGAGCCGCGCGGGCTGGTGCGGTTGAGCGCGCCCAAGGCCTTCGCGCGCCGGGTGCTGCATCCGCTGGTGCTGGACTTCCTCGCGCGCCATCCCGCGGTCGACGTGCAGCTGATCGTGGAGGACCGCGACATCGATCCGATCCGCGAGGGCGTGGACCTCGTGGTGCGGCTCACCACCGAGCCGCCCGAGGGGCTGGTGGCGCGCCGGCTGATGGCGGTGGCGCACATCCTGGTGGCCGCGCCCGCGTACCTCGAGGGCCACGCGGCCATCGCGCACCCGCGCGACCTCGCGGCCCACAGCTGCCTGTCGCTGGGCGAGCACGAACGCGACAACCACTGGCGCTTCAGCCGCCCCGGCGAGGACGACGTGGAAGTGACGGTGCACGGCCGCTACATCGCCAACCACAGCGAGATGCGCATGGAGGCCGCGACGGCCGGCCTGGGCGTGGCCTGCGTGCCGGCCTTCTCGGCGCAGCAGGCCCTGGGCGACGGCCGCGTGGCGCGCGTGCTCGGCGACTGGGAGTTCCGCGGCAACTACCACGGCCATGCGTGGATCCTCTATCCGCCGAACCGCTTCACGGTGCCCAAGTGCCGGGTGCTGATCGACCACTTGGTAGCGCGGCTAGAGACCGAGGGCTGAATGCGGGAACCGGACGCAGAGGACGCGAAGGTTTCGCAAAGAGCGCAAAAGAAACCGCAGAAATTTCTTCTCTTTCGCGTCTTTCGCGAAACCTTCGCGTCCTCTGCGTCCGGAAGTTCGCTTTCACTGCGGCTGCAAGCCCGCCTGCTTCATCATCGCCTCGGTCAGCGCCATCTCCTGCGTGAAGCCGCGCGTGTAGTCGACGGCGCCCTGCGGGCTGGCCAGGCCGCCGTTCTCGGCCAGCGTGGCCTGCACCGCGGGCTGCGCGAGCGCCTTCTCGAAGGCCACGCGAATGCGCTCGGCGATCGCATCGGGCGTGCCGGCCGGCACCGAGATGCCGCCCCAGGAAGTCAGCTCGACGCCCTTCACGCCGAGCTCGGCCAGGGTGGGCACTTCGGGCAGCGAGGGGTTGCGACGCGCGCCCGCGATCGCGAGCGCCCTGAGCTTGCCGGCCTGGATCTGCGGATAGGCCACCGACAGGATCGGCGTGCCGAACACCACCTGCCGGCCGAGGATCGCGTTGACCAGTTCCGAAGCGCCCTTGTAGGGCACGTGCGTGGCCTGCGCGCCGAGCGCGCTCAGCAGCAGCTCCACGCCGAGGTGCGAGGGCGTGCCGACGCCGCCCGAGGCGTAGTCGAGCTTGCCGGGCTGGGCCCGCGCCTTCGCGGCCAGATCGGACAGGCTCGCGATGCCCGCGTCGGCATGCACCACCAGCACGATGTCGGAGGTGGTGAGCCGCATGAGGTGGCGGAAGTCCTTGAGCGCGTCGTAGCCGGGGCTGCGGTACATGCGCATGTTGGCCGCCATCGGCGCGGCCGAGTAGATCCAGGTGTAGCCGTCGGCCGGCGCGCGCGCCACCAGCCGCGCGCCGATGTTGCCGCCGGCACCGCCCTTGTTCTCGATCACCACCGGCTGGCCCAGCAGCGGGCCCACGGCCTCGGCGAGCACGCGTGCCGTGATGTCGGGGCCGGTGCCCGCGAGGTAGGGCACGACCCACTTGATCGGGCGCTCGGGCCAGGCCGCGGCGGCCGCGCGGGCACGCGAGGCGGCCGGCAGCGCGAAGGCGGCCAGCGCGGCGGAAGCGGTGCCGAGGAAGCGGCGGCGATCCGTGAAGCACATGTCGTTGTCTCCTTGTCGTTCTTGGTCGAGGCGTTCAGCTCGAGAGCTCGCCGAGCAGCTCGCGCGCGATGGTGTTGCGCTGGATCTCGCTGGTGCCGGTCAGCACGCGGTACATGCGCAGCATGCGGAACAGGAACTCCACGCGCCGGCCTTGCACGATGCCCTCGCCGCCGTGGATCTGCACCGCGCGGTCGGCGATGCGGAAGGCCGACTCGGAGCAGAACAGCTTGGCCATCGAGGCCTCGGCGCGCGCCTCCGAGCCGGCATCGATCTGGCGCGCGGTCGCGAGCATCAGCGCGCGCGCGGCCGCCAGCTCGGTCGCCATGTCGGCGAGCAGGTGCTGGATCGCCTGGAACTGGCCGATGGCGCGGCCGAACTGGCGCCGCTGGCCCGCGTACTCGCAGGCATCGCGCAGCGCCACCGCAGCCAGCCCCACCATCGCGGGGCAGTGCAGCAGGCGATTGACCGTGATGCGCCCGAGCGCGAGCGCCAGGCCGCGGCCCGGTTCGCCCACGAGGTTCGCCACCGGGATGCGGCAGTCCTCGAGCACGATGTCGCCGGTGTGCGACTGGCCGGCCATGGTCTTGTAGCCGGCCTCCACGCGCACGCCGGGCTGCGTGAGGTCGACGAAGAAGGCGCTGACCTCGCGCTGCGCCGGGTCGCTCGCGGTGGAAGCCATCAGCACCGCGAAGTCGGCGAAGGGCGAGCCCGAGATGAAGCGCTTGCGGCCGTTGAGCACGAAGTGTTCGCCCTCGCGCACGGCGCGTGTCTGCACCGCGCCCGCGTCGGAGCCGGCCTCGGCCTCGGTCAGCGCGAAGCAGATCGCCTTCTCGGCGCGCGCCACCGGCACGATGAAGCGCTCCATGTGGTGCGGCGTGGCCTTGCGCACCAGCGCACCCACGCGCGGCGGGCCGCTGAGCTCGCCGAGCACGTGCGGCGCCAGCGGCGAGCCGCTCGCGTAGATCGCTTCCTTGACGAGCACGTGGTCGAGCACGCTGAGGCCGAGCCCGCCCATGGCTTCGGGCAGGGTCATGCCGTAGAAGCCCAGCGTCTGCGAACGGCGCCAGACCTGCCGCAGCAGCTCGCGGCTCGCGCCGTGCTCGTGGTCGATGCCGTGCGCGCGCACCAGGTCGGCGAGCTCGCCGTGCAGGAAGTCCTCGATGCGCGCGATCAGCTCGGCCGCGCGCGCGGAGCCTTCGAAGGGGCGCGCATGGGCGCCGGACGACGGGAGGGATGCGTTCATGTCCGTCCCCGCCTTCAGTTGACCATGCGGCTCTGGCCGGCCCAGTACGGCGCCTGGATCGCCTTGCGCGCGACCTTGCCGTTCGGGTTCTTCGGCAGCGCGCCCACGAACTCCACGCGGCGCGGCCGCTTGAAGCCGCCGAGCCGCTCGGCGCAGAAGGCATCGAGCGCGCCCAGGTCGAGCGCGTGGCCGGGCTTGAGCACCACGTGCGCGGCCACGGCCTCGCCCCACTTGTCGTCGGGCACGGCGAACACGCAGGCATCGGCGACGGCCTCGTGCTGGTAGAGCACGGCCTCGACCTCCGAGGGATAGACGTTGAAGCCGCCGCTGATCACCATGTCCTTCTTGCGATCGACGATGTAGACGAAGCCCTGGTCGTCGGCGCGCGCGAGGTCGCCCGTGTGGTAGCGGCCGTTCTTCAGCACCTCGGCCGTGAGCTCGGGCGCGCGCCAGTAGCCGGCGAACACGTCGGGGCCGCTGACCACGATCTCGCCGATCTCGCCACTCGCCACGGGCTGGCCCGCGTCGTCGACGATCTCCACCAGCGACTCGAGGAAGGGCCGGCCGCACGAGGCCAGCCGCCCGGGCGCGGCGGCGCGCGCGAACAGGTGGTCCTCCACGCCGAGGCCGCACACGCCCGAGGTGGTCTCGCCCGCGCCGTAGCCCTGCGACAGCACCGGGCCGAACACGTCCATGGCGCGCAGGATGCGCGCGGGCGCCATCGGCGCGGCGCCGTAGCCCAGGCGCTGCAGGTCGGGCAGCGGGCGGTAGCGGCCCTCGAGCTCGGCCAGCAGCATGTTGATCATGGTCGGCACCATGAAGGTGTGGGTCACGCGCTCGGCCTTCATGTCGGCGAGGAAGCGGCCGGGCTCGAAGCCCGCGAACAGCCGGATGGTGGCGCCGCTGCACAGCGCGGGCACGATCTGCATGCCCGAGGCATGGGTGACCGGGCCGACCAGGCCCAGCAGGTGGCCTTCGCGCATGCCCTCGGAACGCACGAGGAACTTGCGCAGCTGCGCGAGCCGGTTGCCGAAGGTCTGCATCGCGGCCTTGAGCACGCCCGAGGAGCCCGAGGTGTAGTGCAGCACCGCGAGCTCGTCGGCCTCGACGCGCGCGGCCTCGAAGGCGTCGCTGGCGCGGCCGAGCGCGCCCTCGTAGGAAGCGGCGTCGCCTTCGGGCGCGTCGACGAACAGCAGCAGCGGGCGCGCGTCGCCCTTCAGGTGCGGCAGGAAGGCTTCGGCACGCTCGGCCGTGGTGACGATCAGCGCGGCGCCGCTGTTGGCGACGATCTCGCCGACCTCGGCGGGCGAGAGCCGCGCATTGAACGGCGCCTTGACCAGCGCGGCCTTGTAGCAGGCCAGCTCGACCTCGACGATCTCGATGCAGTTCGGCAGGTAGATGCCGACGCGGTCGCCGCGCGCGAGGCCCAGCCCCAGCAGCGCGTTGGCGAGCCGGTTCGACCGGCGGTCGAGCGCCTCGTAGCTGAGGCTGCGCGATTCGGTGCGCAGCGCGATCCGCGGGCCGTGCAGGCGCGCGCAGCGCGAAACGAGTTCGCCGACGTTGGCGACCCGGGGGGTGGTCTGGGGCAAGGGTGTCTCCTGATGCAGGCATGCGTTCGTGCATGCGATGCGCCACTGTCCGCCAAAGCGGCCCGGCACAGGAAATACCGTTTGCTGATGCCGAGCCATCAATCGCATTGATGGCCCGGCTCGCGAGAAACGCGTCGCGCTATGCCTCGGGCTCGACCTCGGCCAGCAGCTCGGCCTCCCAGCGGCCCTCGGCGATCAGCCGCGCGGCCTGCCGCACGAGCGAACGCGCCACCACCCGCGCGGCGGGATCGGGCGCGCGGTCGGCCGGCGTGGCGATGAAGTAGCTGCGCTGCAGCGCGGGCCGCACCACGCGCGCCGCGATCCAGCCTTCGCCCGCGGGCGGGTTGTCCGACAGCGCGCAGGCCGGCGTGAAGGTGAAGCCGGCGCCGCAGACGTAGAGCGAGCGGATCACGCGCGCCGAGTCGTGCTCGTGCGCGAGGTTGAGCGCCACGCCGAGCGTGGCCGCGGCCTCCTCCACGCGCTGGCGGATCGCGAAGCGGCGCGACTGCAGCACCAGCGGCAGCCGGGCCGCGTCGGCGAAATCGATCTCGGGCCGCGGCGCGCTCCGGGCCTTGCCGCGCCGGCCGGCGCGCAGGCGCGGCGCCACGCTGCCGTCGCGGTCGAAGCCGCAGGCGAAGATGGCCTCGCGCGCGAGCGGGCGGCAGGCCAGGCCCTCGACCTGCGGCGTGTCGACCAGCAGGCCGACGTCGGCGCGGCGGTCGAGCATGGCCTTCCTCACCATCAGGCTCAGGTCGTCGAGCACGAACACGCGGATGCGCGGATGCGAGGCCTTGAGCTCGGCCAGCACCGGCCCGAGCAGCAGCGAGGCCAGCAGGAAGGGCACGGCCACCGTGACCGAGCCCTCGGGGCCTTGCGGCAGCCGCTGGATGCGCTCGCGCACCGCATCGGCATCGGACAGCAGGCGCCGCGCGTCCTCGTAGAGCTGCAGGCCCGCGGGCGTGGGCGTGACGCCGGCGTGCGAACGCTCGAACAGCTGCGCGCCGAGCTCGGCCTCGAGCTTCTTGATCTGCGCCGTGAGCGCCGGCTGCGCGATGTAGAGCGTGCCCGCGGCGCGCGAGAGGCTGCCGGCCTCGAGCACGGCGATGAAGTAGCGCAGGGTGCGCAGGTCCACGGCGCGGGCTCCGGCCTCAGCGCCCGAGCAGCATGCGCACCGCCTCGGGCAGGCTGCGCGCCTCGGGCAGGAAGTGGTCGATAGCGGCGCCGAGGATCACCGCGCAGGCGACCGCGCCCAGCAGCGGCTTCCAGGTCAGCCGCACCGCCGCCATGAGCCAGCCCTCGCGCGCCACGCGCACCGCGGCGCGCGCCGAGACGTACGAGAACGCCACCTCGATCGCCACGGCCAGCAGCGCGTCCCAGCTGAAATACAGCAGCACCAGCGAGCCGGCGCCGAGCACGACGGCGATGCAGATCAGGAAGATCGCGACCACCGGCACGACCACCACGGCGCCCTCGTCGGCACCGCCGGCGACATCGAGCGCGCCGCTGGCGACATCGGACAGCAGGCCGCCGTCCGCGCTGGCGCCCGAGCGCGCGAGCGCGCTGCCCGCGTCGAGGGCCAGCTCGCCGGCATCGGCCGCATCGACCGCGTCGGCCAGGTCGGGGCGCCCTTCCACCAGCCGCTGTGCCCACCAGCGCAGCACCAGCAGGTAGCCGAGGTAGCCCACGCCCAGGGTCATGAGGTAGCGCACCGCCAGCGACTGCACGCCCAGCAGGTGCATCTGCAGTGCCGACACGCCCCACATCAGCAGCAGCGTGAAGCTGCCGATCAGGATGCCGTGCGTGCGCAGGCTGTGGTTTCGGTGCAGGTCGCGCTCGACCTGCGTCTCCCAGAGGCGCACCGAGCGCCAGTTGGAGAGGACCTTCATCGGTCGTGGTCGACGGCCTCGGGCGCGAAGGGCACGCGCTGGGCCACCGCGCACATCAGCTCGTAGCCCACGGTGCCCGCGGCCCGCGCCACCTCGTCGATGGGCAGCACCGCGCCGTTGGCGGCCGAGCGGCCCCACAGCGTCACCTCGGAGCCGAACTGCGCGTCGGGCACGGGCGTGAGGTCGACCGTGATCATGTCCATGCTGACGCGCCCGACCATGCGCGTGCGCACGCCGTTGACCAGCACCGGGGTGCCGGTGTCGCAGTGGCGCGGGTAGCCGTCGGCATAGCCGACCGCCGCGATGCCGATCCTGAGCGGCGCCTCGGCCGTGAAGCGCGAGCCGTAGCCGATGGTGTCGCCCGGTTGCAGGGTCTGCACGCCGATCAGCCTGGTCGACAGCGTCATGGTGGGCTGCAGCTGCCAGTGGGCGGCATCGTTGGCCGGGAAGTCGGGCGCGCTGCCGTACAGCACGATGCCGGGGCGCACCCAGTCGGCGCGCGTGCTGTCGGCATGGCGCAGGGTGGCGGCGCTGTTGGCAATGGAACGCTCGCCGGGCAGGTCGCGCGCGGCGCGCTCGAAGGCCTCGACCTGGTGCGCGATGCCGCGCTCGCCGTCGGCGTCGCTGAAGTGGGTCATCAGCGAGATCTCGTCGACCTGGGTCAGCGCGTTGAGGCGGGTCCAGGCGGCGGCGAAGCGCTCGGGCGTGAAGCCCAGGCGGTTCATGCCCGAGTTCATCTTGAGGAATACGCGGTGCGGCTGCAGGGTCTTGTGGGCGGCGAGCATGTCGATCTGCTCGTCGCAGTGCACCGTGTGCCAGAGGTCGAGCCGCGAACACAGCTCGAGGTCGCGCGCCTCGAACACGCCCTCGAGCAGCAGCACCGGCCCGCGCCAGCCCAGCGCGCGCACGCGTTGCGCCTCGGCCAGGTCGAGCAGCGCGAAGCCGTCGGCGCCGCGCAGCCCCTCGTAGACACGCTCGATGCCGTGGCCGTAGGCATTGGCCTTGACCACCGCCCAGACGCGGGAATCGAGCGCATTGCGGCGCACGCGTTCGAGGTTGTGGCGCAAGCTGTCGGTGTGAACCGTGGCGAGAATGGGGCGGGGCATGGCGAAGGGTCTTTGAAAACGAATTGCAGACCACGTTTTAGCATCTTCGGGAATGGGGTCGAATACGCAGAAGCCGCCTGCAGGAGCTGTCGTACCCCCATGCTATAACCGCCCATTCGCCTTCCGGGCGACACTTTTTCACTACTGCCAGCGACCCCCTGGCCAGCCAGCCCATCGATGAAGCGCGGTTTCTACACGATCATGTCGGCCCAGTTCTTTTCGTCGCTGGCCGACCAAGCGCTCTTCGTCGTTGCGGTCGATCTCATGCGAAGCGCCGGCGCGCCCGAATGGCAGCGCGCGGCGCTGGTGCCGATCTTCGCGGTCTTCTACGTGGTGCTCGCGCCGCTGGTGGGCGCCTTCGCCGACGCGTTGCCCAAGGGCCGGGTGATGTTCATCAGCAACGCCATCAAGGTGTTCGGCTGCCTGATGATGCTGTTCGGCTCGCACCCGCTGCTGTCCTATTCGATCGTCGGGCTGGGCGCGGCGGCCTACTCGCCGGCCAAGTACGGCATCCTCACCGAGCTGCTGCCGGCTTCGCAGCTGGTCAAGGCCAACGGCTGGATCGAGGGCCTGACGATCGCCTCGATCCTGCTGGGCATCGTGCTCGGCGGCACGCTGGTGGGCCATACGGTGTCGAGCAAGCTGCTGGCCTTCGACATGCCCTTCTTCGACACCGGCATCGACTCGCCGGCCGAGGCCGCGCTCACGGTGCTGATCGTGGTCTACATGATCGCGGCCTGGTTCAACACGCGCATCCCCCACACCGGCGTCGAGATGCGCCCGATGCGCTCCAACCCCGAGCACAGCCTGGCGCGCAACCTGGTCGGCCTGCTGCCCGACTTCTGGCACTGCAACGCGCGCCTGTGGCGCGACCGCCTCGGCCAGATCTCGCTGGCCACCACCACCCTGTTCTGGGGCGCGGGCGGCAACCTCAAGTACATCGTGCTGGCCTGGGCCTCGCTGGCGCTGGGCTACAACACCACGCAGGCCTCGGCCCTCACGGGCGTGGTGACCATCGGCACCGCGGTGGGCGCCATCGTGGCCTCGATGCGCATGCGGCTGGACATGGCCACGCGCGTGATCCCGATGGGCATCGCGATGGGGCTGATGGTGATCTGCATGAACTTCATCGGCAACGTGTGGCTGGCGGTGCCCTTCCTCATCATCCTGGGCGGGCTCGGCGGCTTCCTGGTGGTGCCGATGAATGCGCTGCTGCAGCACCGCGGCCACAACCTGATGGGCGCCGGCCGCTCGATCGCGGTGCAGAACTTCAACGAGCAGGCCTGCATCCTGCTGCTCGGCGGCTTCTACAGCGTGTGCACCGGGCTGGGCCTGTCGGCCTATGGCGCGATCAGCGCCTTCGGCCTCGTGGTGGCGGGCTGCATGTGGATCATCAAGCGCTGGCACGAGAACAACCTCAAGAAGTATCCCGAGGAAGTCGAGCACCTGCTGGCCATCGCCCGCAGCGACAAGCATCACTGAGCCCCCCGGCTTTTCACGCCCTTCGGTCGTGTAACTCCACCCCCGAGGGGGAGACGCGGCCCGGCTTGGGGCGGCCCGGCGGCGGCCGCACCGAGGGACCGCTATGCTCGGCGGTTTGCCCGCCCGATGCCCGCCTTCGCCCTGATCTTCAATGCCTTCGTCTGGGGGCTGTCGTGGTTTCCGTTCCGCCACATCGAAGGCCATGGCCTGCATCCGGTGTGGACCACCTGCCTGATCTACCTCGCGATCGCCACCGTGGTGGGCCTGCTGCGCCGCGGCGCCTGGGCCGGCTTCGCGGGCCATCCGATGCTGGTGCTGCTGGGCCTCGCGGCCGGCTTCACCAACGTGGGCTTCAACTGGGCCGTGACGCAGGGCGACGTGGTGCGCGTGGTGCTGCTGTTCTACCTGATGCCGCTGTGGAGCGTGCTGCTGGGCTGGGCGGTGCTGGGCGAGCGGCCCACGGGCGGATCGCTGGCGCGCGTGGCGCTGGCGCTGGCCGGCGTGGCGGTGGTGCTCAAGACGCCGGGCACCGACTGGCCCGTGCCCTCGAGCCTGTCCGACTGGCTCGGCGTGGCGGCGGGCTTCGGCTTCGCGGTCACCAACATCGTGCTGCGCCAGCTGCGCGCGGCGCCCGGCGAATCGCGCGCGCTCGCGATGTTCTGCGGCTGCGCGGTGGTGGCGGGCACGACCGCGCTGGCCGGCACGGCGCTCGGCGCCTTCGCGCCGCCCACCGCCGCAGCGCCGGGCTGGATCGGCTGGGCCGCGCTGCTGGGCTTCGGCTTCGTGATCGCCAACGTCTGCCTGCAGTACGGCGCCGCGCGGCTGGCGGCCAGCGCCACGGCGGTGATCATGCTGTCGGAGGTGCTGTTCGCGAGCGTGTCGTCGGTGGCGCTGGGCGCGGCCACGATGAACTCGCGCATCCTCGCGGGCGGCGCGCTGATCGTGGCGGCCGCGGTCTGGTCCTCGTTTGCGCGAACGCCCGCCGCGAGCGAAGATCGCGCTCCTTCGACCCCCTGAGGACATCCCCATGACCAGCGTCTACGACTTCGAGGCCAGGCAGATCGACGGCCAGCCGGTGAATCTCTCCGCCTACAAGGGCAAGGTGCTGCTCATCGTCAACACCGCGAGCAAGTGCGGCTTCACGCCGCAGTTCGCGGGCCTCGAGCAGTTGCACGAGAAGTACGCGGACCAGGGCCTCGCGGTGCTGGGCTTCCCGTCGAACCAGTTCGGCGGCCAGGACCCGGGCACCAACGAGGAGATCGGCGCCTTCTGCATGAAGAACTACGGCGTGAGCTTCCAGATGATGGAGAAGATCGACGTCAACGGCAGCGCCGCCGCGCCGCTGTACCAATGGCTGGTGAAGGAGAAGCCGGGCCTGCTGGGCAGCACCGCCATCAAGTGGAACTTCACCAAGTTCCTGGTCGGGCGCGACGGCCAGGTGCTCAAGCGCTATGCGCCGCTCGACACGCCGGCCTCGCTCTCGCGCGACATCGAGGCGGCGCTGGCCGCCTCCGCCTGACGCTCAATACCTGAAGCTCGCGGTCGTCGAGCCGCTGCCGACCGTGACGGCCTGGCTCTTCGACTCGCCGCCCTGGGTGGTCGCGACCACCGTGTAGCGGCCCGCGGGAATGTCGACCAGGCACACCGGCCCCGAGGCGCGCAGCGACAGCGCGGCGGCGCCATCCGCCCCCTTGATCTCGACCTGCAGGTCGGCCAGGTAGGCACCGTCGGCGCGCGCGAACAGCAACGCCAGCGGATGTTCCTTCATCGCGGCGCGCATGGCGTTCGACTCGTCGGAGCCGATGCCGCCGCAGACGTAGCGCGTGGCGCCCTCGCCCTTCCAGGCGGGCATGGCGGACTGGGCCTGGGCGCTGGTGAAGGCACCGGCACCGATCGACAGGAAGGCGGCCGCGAGCGCGGCACGGGTGAGAGAAGAGCGGGACATGGGACGTACTCCTTGGCGCTGTGGATGCCGAAATGATGCGGCGGCGCCACAGTCGGGCGAGTCGGACCAGGGCGCGGCAGCGTGTGCGGCGCGGGCGCAGGCGGCCGGCAGCGTCGGCAAGCCCGGACCCGCTACAGTCGGCGGCTCCCGCACTTCCACGCCGCCGTCCCGGCGCCGTTCACGCCATGCGCCATCGCGCCGCCCCGCTCATCGTCCTGGCCCTGGCGGCCGTTCTCGCCGGCTGCGCGACGCGCACAGCGCCGCGCGTGACCATGCTCGGCGACGGCGTGCTGCGTTCGCCGAGCCCCGAGGAGGCCGAGGCCTACTGCCGCAACTTCGGCGCGCCGCTGCGCTTCGTGCCGCCGACCACGGGCCGCGCGCCGCAGGGCGAAGTCACCTACCGCTGCGATTGAGCCGTCACGCAGCCGGCTGCAGCGCCGCGTCGAGCAGCTCGACCCAGTGCCGCACCGGCAGCTCGCCGCTGCCGCTTTGCAGGTGCGTGATGCAGCCGATGTTGGCCGACGCGATCGCCACCGGCTGCAGCTGCTTCAGGTGGCCCAGCTTGCGGTCGCGCAGCGGGTAGGCGAGCTCGGGCTGCAGCACCGAGTAGGTGCCGGCCGAACCGCAGCACAGATGCGATTCGTTCATCGCCACGCGCACGTCGAAACCCAGGGCGCGCAGATGGGTCTCGATGCCGCCGCGCAGCTTCTGGCCGTGCTGCAGGGTGCAGGGCGGGTGGTAGGCGATGGTGCCGGGCGTGGCGCGCACACGGGCTTTGAGCACCGGCACCAGGTCGGGCAGCAGCTCGCCGAGGTCGCGCGTGAGCTCGCTGATGCGCGCCGCCTTCAGCGCGTAGGCCGGGTCGTTGCGCAGCACATGGCCGTACTCGCGCACGGTGACGCCGCAGCCCGAGGCGTTCATCACGATGGCCTCGACCTCGTCGCGTTCGACCAGCGGCCACCAGGCGTCGATGTTGGCGCGCATCTGCGCCTTGCCGCCCTCCTGGTCGTTGAGGTGGAACTTCACCGCGCCGCAGCAGCCGGCCTCGGGCGCGAGCACGGCCTGGATGCCGCCCGCATCGAGCACGCGCGCGGTGGCGGTGTTGATGTTCGGCATCATCGCCGGCTGCACGCAGCCCGCGAGCATCAGCACCTTGCGCGCATGCGTGGCCGTGGGCCAGGCACCGGCCGCCTGCTTCGCGGGCACCTTGGCCTGAAGCGCGGCGGGCAGCAGGCCGCGCACCGACTGGCCCAGCTTCATCGCGGGGCCGAACAGCGGCGAGGGCAGGCCTTCCTTGAGCACCCAGCGCGTGGCCGATTCCATCGCGGGGCGCGGCACCTTCTCGTCGACGATGCGCCGGCCGATGTCGACCAGGTGGCCGTACTGCACGCCGCTCGGGCAGGTGCTCTCGCAGTTGCGGCAGGTCAGGCAGCGGTCGAGGTGCAGCTGCGTGCTGCGCGTGGGCGCCTGGCCCTCGAGCACCTGCTTGATCAGGTAGATGCGCCCGCGCGGGCCGTCGAGCTCGTCGCCGAGCAGTTGATAGGTCGGGCAGGTGGCGGTGCAGAAGCCGCAGTGCACGCACTTGCGCAGGATGGCCTCGGCCTCGCGGCCGTCGTCGGTGCCGCGGAATTCGGGAGCGAGCTCGGTTTGCATCGTGGGGATCGGTTCTTGTCGTTGTCTCAGGGGCCGGGGGAAGCGTCGTTCTTGCGCCGCGGGCGGATCGCGCCGAGCAGCTGGCGCAGGTGGGCCGAGCGCCGCACGTCCTCGATGAAGGGCGGCAGCGACAGCGCCAGCAGCAGCGCCGCGAGCGGCACCACGCAGACGAAGCCGACGTAGGTGAAGCCGGCCGCGCCGACGATGCCGCCCGTGACGAACATGCCGACCAGCCCCGCGAACAGCCGCAGCCGCGCGCCGTTGTGGCGCACCGGTCCCGCCGGGGTTTCGCCGGGCTTCGCGCGGCGGTTCCAGTACAGCAGCTTGCCGAGCTCGATGCCGAGGTCGGTGAGGTTGCCGGTCATGTGGGTGGTGCGGATGCGGCCGCCCGAGGTCTTGGAGCCCACCGCGTTCTGCAGGCCCATGATGAAGGACAGCAGCAGCACCGTGAGCGGCACCGCGAAGGGCGTGTGCCAGGTCAGCGTGATCGCGCCCATCAGGCCGAAGGGCAGCATCAGCGCCGACTCGAGCAGCAGCGGCAGCGCGTAGACGCTGCGCAGGTGGTGCTGGCGCGCCCAGTTGACCAGCAGCGCCGAGACCGCCGCGCCGGCCACGAAGGCCAGGATCGCGCCCAGCGCATTGAGCAGCAGCGTGGTGTTGCCGAGCACCAGGCCGTCGGCCACCTGCGAGGTGAAGCCGGTCATGTGCGAGGTGTACATGTGCAGCACCAGGAAGCCGCCCGCATTGACGGCGCCGGCGTTGAACGCGAGCAGCAGGCCGAGCATGTGGTTGGTCGAGGGCGCGCGATGGCGGCCGGTGAGGAAGCGCAGGCGCCGCATGGGGGTCGTTCAGTCGAAGGCGTGGAGCCGGCCGCGGTCGAACACGGCGTGCGGATCGAACTCGCGCATCAGCGCGCGGTGGATGCGCTCGACCGCGGGCTCGAGCCGGTCGAAGCGCGGCACCGCGGCCTCGTGCGCCTCGCCGTTCGCGGGCAGGCGGAACAGCGTCGCATGCCCACCGGCCGCGCGCGCGGCCTCGCGGATGCGCGCGGCCGCGACCGGCGTGGGCGGTGCCTTGTACCAGCGCTGGCCGCCATGCCATTCGACCAGTGGCGCGCCGAATGCCTCGAGCCCCAGCACCGGCGCGGTCTGCGGCACCGACAGGCGCCACAGTGCGTCGGGCCCGGCCGCGGTGTCGAACCACGGCAGGCTCTGCTCGCGCAGCGACCGCCAGTCGGCGGCGGCGCGCTCCTTGTCCTTGCGTTCGCCGCCGAGGTGCGCGCACGCGGCCTCGACCGCCGCCACCGCGCCGCGCAGCCGCAGGTAGAGCGCGCCGGCACCCGCGTAGTCGAACCAGCAGCTCGCGTTGAGCGGCAGCGGCCGCCCGCCCCATTCGTTGAGCAGCCGCAGCGCATCGGCCTGGTCGCAGGCGAACTCCAGCGTGGCCTCGGCCGGCGGCACCGGCAGCACCTTGAGGCTGACCTCGGCGATCAGGCCCAGCGTGCCGAGCGAACCCGCGAGCACGCGCGAGACGTCGTAGCCCGCCACGTTCTTCATCACCTGGCCGCCGAAGCTCAACACCTCGCCGCGCCCGTTGACCAGCATGGCGCCGAGCACGTAGTCGCGCACGTTGCCCACGCTGGCGCGCGACGGGCCCGCGAGGCCCGCGGCGACCATGCCGCCAACGGTCGCATCCGCCGCGAAGTGCGGCGGCTCGAAGGCCAGGCACTGGCCCTTCTCGGCCAGCGCCGCCTCGAGCTCGGCCAGCGGCGTGCCCGCGCGCACGGTCACGACCAGCTCGCTGGGTTCGTAGCTCGCGATGCCCGCGAGCGCGCGCGTGTCGAGCAGCTCGCCGCGCGGCGCCTCGCCGTAGAAATCCTTGCTGCCGCCGCCGCGGATGCGCAGCGCGGTGCCGTCGGCGGCCGCGGCGCGGATGCGCTCGACGGCCTGGCCCAGTGCGTGGTCGATGCCGCTCATCAGAACCTCGGCAGCTCGGGATGCGGCAGCCGGCCGCCGCGCACCACCTGCTTGCCGTACTCGGCGCAGCGCTGCAGCGTGGGGATCACCTTGCCGGGGTTCAGCATCCCTTCGGGATCGAAGGCGCGCTTGACGCCGAACATCTGCTCGTTCTCGGCGGCCGTGAACTGCACGCACATGCTGTTGAGCTTCTCGACGCCCACGCCGTGCTCGCCCGAGACGGTGCCGCCCATCGCGACGCTGGTCTCGAGGATGTCGGCGCCGAACAGCTCGCAGCGGTGCAGCTCGTCGGGGTCGTTGGCATCGAACAGCACCAGCGGATGCAGGTTGCCGTCGCCCGCGTGGAACACGTTGCAGCAGCGCAGGCCGTATTTCTGCTCCATCGCCTGGATCGCGAGCAGGATGTCGGCCAGCCGCTTGCGCGGGATGGTGGAGTCGAGGCACATGTAGTCGGGGCTGATGCGGCCCGAGGCCGGAAAGGCGTTCTTGCGCCCGCTCCAGAAGCGCATGCGCTCGTCCTCGCTGTTGCTGACCGCGATGGCGGTGGCGCCGCAGCCGCGCAGCACGGCCGTCATGCGGCCGATCTCCTCTTCCACCTCCTCGGGCGTGCCGTCGGATTCGCACAGCAGGATGGCGGCCGCGTCGAGGTCGTAGCCGGCATGCACGAAGTCCTCGACGGCGGCGGTCATGGGCTTGTCCATCATCTCGAGCCCCGCGGGGATGATGCCCGCGGCGATCACCGCGGCCACCGCGTCGCCGGCTTTGCGCACGTCGTCGAAGCTGGCCATGATGCAGCGCGCCAGCTGCGGCTTGGGCACCAGCTTCACCGTGACCTCGGTGGTGACCGCGAGCATGCCCTCGCTGCCGATCACCAGCGCCAGCAGGTCGAGGCCGGCGGCATCGAGCGCCTCGCCGCCGAACGTCACCGGCTCGCCCTCGGCCGTGAAGCCGCGCACCTGGAGCACGTTGTGCAGCGTGAGGCCGTACTTGAGGCAGTGCACGCCGCCCGAGTTCTCGGCCACGTTGCCGCCGATCGAGCAGGCGATCTGGCTCGAGGGATCGGGCGCGTAGTAGAGGTTGTAGGGCGCGGCCGCCTCGCTGATGGCGAGGTTGCGCACGCCGCACTGCACGAGCGCGGTGCGCGCGACCGGGTCGATCTTCAGGATGCGGTTGAACTTGGCGAGCGAGAGCGTCACGCCCATCTCGTGCGGCATGGCGCCGCCCGACAGCCCCGTGCCCGAGCCGCGCGCCACCACCGGCACGCCCAGCGCGTGGCAGGTGCGCAGCACGGCCGCCACCTGCGCCTCGGTCTCGGGCAGCGCCACCACCAGCGGCCGCTGGCGGTAGGCCGTGAGGCCGTCGCACTCGTAGGGCGTGGTGTCCTCGGCATGCCAGATCAGCGCATGCGCCGGCAGGTGGGCCTGCAGCGCGCGCACGACCTGCGACTGGCGTTCTGTCTTCTGGAGCGACGCATGCTGCGTCGGGCTCGGGGGCGCGTTCATGGGCGAAGTCTCTTCTCGGTGTTCTTCCGCGGAAGCCTGGCGGGGGCCGGCCCCCCCACTCTAAGGAAATGCGCGGCCTCCGGGTTGAAGGATTTTTGCGGCGGGCTTGAGGAATCTTCGCCGCGCCGCACGGGCTCAGCGCAGCGCCTGCACCAGCCAGTCGGCGAAGGCCGCGCATTCCCAGCGCTCGAGCGCGCCCGGCTGCCAGCACAGCGTGTGGCGGTGCGGCGAGCGCACCGCGTGCTCCGACAGCGCCACCAGCCGGCCCGATTCGAACCAGGCCGCGCCCATCTTCTGGCGCACCAGCGCCACGCCGAAGCCGCTGGCGGCCGCGTCGTAGACCAGGCCCAGGTCGTTGAACTGCGAGCCCAGCCGCGGCTCGGGCTGGTCGATGCCGCAGCTCGCGAACCAGGTGCCCCAGGGCTCGAGCGGGCTGCGGATCAGCCGCGCGGCCGCGATCTCGGCCGCGGTGCGGAAGCCGTGGAACGGGCCGAACTCGTTGAGGTAGCTCGGGCTGCAGGCCGGCACCACCAGCTCCTCGAGCAGCGGACGGTGCTCGCAGTCGGCGTAGTTGCCGCCGCCGTAGCGCACCTCGAGGTCGGCCGGCTCGGCGGTCACGTCGAGCAGCGGGATCGACACCTGCAGCACCAGGTCGATGTCGGGATAGATGTTGCGGAACAGCTCGAGCCGCGGCATGAGGAACTGGCGGCTGAAGGTCGGCGTGACCGCGAGCCGCAGCCGCGTGGCGGCGCGCTGGCCCACCTCCGCGTTGCCGCCGCCCGCATGCGCCTGCAGCGCGGCCAGGCCGGTGCGCACGTTGGCGAGGTAGGCCGCGCCGTCGGCCGTGAGGCTGAAGTCGCCGCGGCCGAACAGCTTGAAGCCCACGTGCGACTCGAGCTGGCGGATGCGGTGGCTGACCGCGCTGGCGGTCACGCAGAGCTCGTCGGCCGCGCGGCCCGCATGGCGCAGCCGCGCCAGCGCCTCGAAGGTCACGAGGCACTGGATCGGCGGGATGTGCTGCAGGGCCATGCGAACGCCGGGGTTCAATCCTCGAAGAAGTGGACCGGCAGTCCCGGCGTCTCGACGCGCGTCGACAGCACCATGCCCGAGGCGGGCTTGCGCGCCAGCTCGGCCTCGGGCCTGCCCTTGCGCGCGGTGGTGACGAACAGCGTGCGCAGGTCGTCGCCGCCGAAGCAGGGCATGGTCGGGCATTGCACCGGCAGCGCGAAGGCCGCCACGACCTCGCCCGAGGGCGCGAGGCGCAGCAGTTGCGCGCCCTCGAACATCGCGACCCAGTAGTGGCCTTCGGCATCGACCGTGGCGCCGTCGGGCCGCCCGCCGTAAGCCAGTGCCGAGCCGGGCGACCAGCCCTCGGGCTTGGCGTCGAACTGCTTGAAGACGCGGGCGCGCGAGAGCGTGTTGTGCGCCGCATCCCAGTCCCAGGCGCGCACCGCGTGGGCCGGCGTGTCGGCCCAGTAGAGCGTGCGCGCATCGGGCGAGAACGCGAGGCCGTTGGCCGTGGTCACGCCATCGGCCATCTGCGAGAGCATCGGCGACTGGCCGCCGTCGCGGCGCGCGTCGAGGCAGTAGAGCGCGGCATTGGCGCGGTCCTTCGCCTCGTTGATGCTGCCGGCCCAGAAGCGGCCGAACGCGTCGCACTTGCCGTCGTTGAAGCGCATGGTGGCCGCGTCGTGCTCCACGCGCGCGATCGCGGTCAGCGCGCCGCCCCATTCCCGCGCGCGGTAGATGCCGTCGCGCAGCGCGATCACCAGGCCGCCGCTGCGCGCGGGCGCCATGCAGCCGGGCTCGGTCGGCAGGTCCCAGCGCTCGACCGCGCTGCCGGCGCCGATCTCGCCGCGCGTGCGCAGCACCGCGCGGCCGGGAATGTCGAGCCAGTACAGGGAGCGTTCCTGCGGGTGCCAGAACGGCGATTCGCCGAGGGCGCTGAGGCTGTTGTCCAGGGGGGTCCACATGGCGGGGATTGTGCCCCCGCGCCGCGGTACGCCGCTGTCGGACCGCACCGGGCCACGCCGGGCAGGGGACAAAAAAAAGCCCGCTCGCACCGGAGTGCTTGCGGGCTGAACATCCAAAGGAGACTCTCGCTGAAAAAATGGGCTTCAGGAAACCTTGGAAGGACCTTGGAAAAACAGGGTGGTGGTCTGGTGGTGGACCGCGGGTCCCTTCCTCTGGAGCGAGGAACCCGCGGTGTCCTTGTCGCGTGTCGGAGCTTGTCCGATCAGCGGTTGTAGGCGGTTTCGCCGTGCGACGAGATGTCGAGGCCTTCGCGCTCTTCCTCTTCGGTCACACGCAGGCCGAGCACCAGGTCGGCGATCTTGAAGGCGATGAACGCCACGACGCCGGACCAGACGATGGTGAACAGCACGCTCTTGATCTGGATCCAGACCTGGGCGCCCATCGAGAAGGTGTCGGGGGTCAGGCCGCCGGTGCCGCCGAGGCCCTGGGCCGCGAACACGCCGGTCAGGATGGCACCCAGGATACCGCCCACGCCGTGGACGCCGAACACGTCGAACGCGTCGTCGGCACCGAGCATGCGCTTGAGACCGCCCACGCCCCAGAGGCAGACCAGGCCGGCCAGCAGGCCCAGCACGATCGAACCCATCGGGCCGACGAAGCCGGCGGCGGGGGTCACTGCGACGAGGCCGGCGACGGCGCCCGAAGCGGCACCCAGCATCGAGGCCTTGCCCTTGTGCAGGCTCTCGCCCAGGATCCAGGACAGCGCGGCGGCGGCGGTGGCGAGCACCGTGTTCACGAAGGCCAGGCCAGCGGCGGCGTTGGCGGCACCCGCCGAGCCGGCGTTGAAGCCGAACCAGCCGACCCACAGCAGCGAGGCGCCGACCATGGTGAGCGTGAGCGAGTGCGGCGTGAAGGCTTCCTTGCCGTAGCCCACGCGCTTGCCGACCATGTAGGCACCGACCAGGCCGGCCACACCGGCGTTGATGTGCACCACGGTGCCGCCCGCGAAGTCGAGCGCGCCGTCCTTGCCGAGCAGGCCGCCGCCCCAGACGATGTGGGCCATCGGCACGTAGGCGAAGGTGAACCACAGCACCGAGAACAGCAGCACGGCCGAGAACTTGGCGCGTTCGGCGAAGGCGCCGACGATCAGCGCCACGGTGATGGCGGCGAAGGTGCCCTGGAACGCGACGAACACGTACTCGGGGATCGTCGTGAGCGCGCCGAAGGTCTCCTGCGACACGCCCTTGAGGAAGATCTTGTCGAAGGTACCGACGAAGCTTCCTTCACCCGTGAAGGCGAGGCTGTAGCCGTAGATGGCCCACAGGATGCTGATCAGCGAGAAGATCACGAAGACCTGCATCAGCACCGACAGCATGTTCTTCGAGCGGCCCAGGCCGCCGTAGAACAGCGCGAGGCCGGGGATGGTCATCAGGATCACGAGCAGCGTGGAGGTCAGCATCCAGGCGGTGTCGCCCGAATCGACCTTGGGTGCCGGGGCCGCGGCCGGCGCGGCGGCGGGAGCGGCAGCAGCCGGTGCGGCCGCGGCTGCGGCGGCCGGCGCGGCGGCAGCCGGAGCCTCGGCGGCCGGTGCCGAAGCGGCGGCGGCGGGCGCGGGCGTCTGCGCGAAGCCGGTGGTGCCGGCGGCAAGCACGCTCAAGCCGAGCGCGAGGGAGACAAGCAGTTTTTTCATGGACGTTGTTCTTTCGGGCCTGGACTCGATCAAAGGGCTTCGCGGCCCGTTTCGCCGGTGCGGATGCGCACGACCTGCTCGAGGTTGTAGACAAAGATCTTGCCGTCGCCGATCTTGCCGGTGCGCGCGGCGCCCTCGACGGCTTCGATCACGCGTTCGACGAGGTCATCCGAGACGGCCGCCTCGATCTTGACCTTGGGCAGGAAGTCGACGACGTACTCCGCGCCGCGGTAGAGCTCGGTGTGGCCCTTCTGGCGGCCGAAGCCCTTGACCTCGGTGACGGTGATCCCCTGCACGCCGATGGCCGAGAGGGCTTCGCGCACTTCGTCGAGCTTGAACGGTTTGATGATGGCTGTGACCAGCTTCATGAGTTGCTCCTTTGGATGGAAAGAATTCGCGCGGCAGCATGGGCCGCGCCTCGTTGTGTTGCGCTTACAGCGTCTTCGTCAGCGTGAGGATGAAGCGCGGCTTGTTGGGCGAGTAGACCTGCTGCACGGTGTAGAAGCCGAAGTCGTACAGCGGGCCGGCCGCGACGTTGAACGCGTCCTTCTTGTTCGCGCCTTGCACCGAGCCGGTGAGCGTGAGACCGCCGCCGAAGTCGTAGGTGGCGCCGACGTTGTAGTCGACGTAGTTCTTGGCGGCCGTGTTGTGGCGGATGTCGCTCGAGAAGCGCGTGAAGCCCACGGCGGCCTTGAGCGTGACCTTGGGCACGATCTCCTTGCTGTAGCTCAGGTTCAGGTAGCCGGTGTTGCGGCCCTTGAGGCCCGAGCCCAGCTTGTTGCCGGCGTAGCCGAAGTAGTCCTTCGACACCGTGTGCGAGTACTTGGCCGTGAACGAGCCGAAGGTTTCGTTCGCATAGGTGGCCGCGCCGTAGAGCTCGGTGGTGTTGCCCACGGAGTTGCCCGGGTAGATGTAGGTCAGCGCACCGACGTCCATGTCCAGCGGGCCGGCCTTGAACTTGTAGCCGCCGTACAGGTCGACCTCGACGCTGTTGCCCTTGAGCCAGTTGACGCTGGAATTCCAGTTGCCGACGTAGAAGCCGCTCTCGCCGAAGGCGTAGTCGAAGCCGCCCTGGATGGCGGGCTTGAGGCCGCGGGTCTTGGCGTAGTCGTCCCGGCCGATCATGTCCTGGTCCTGGCCGCGAAACTTGTAGTTCGTGGTCAGCGAGATGTTGGCCGTGATCGGGGAAGCAGCGGGTGCCGCGGCAGGCGCCGCCGCAGCGTCTGGGGTGGCCTGCGCCAGGGCGGCGCCCGACGTGGTCAGGGCGGTGGCCAGGACGATCAGGGCCTGGGCGGCGGAACGGTGCGTCATCGGGAACTCCTCGCAAGTAGTGTTGTGGAACCTGATGACCCTCAAAGCAGGGAGCGTGCCAAAGTGCACATCCCCCGGCGACCGGTTGCGGCGCACCCCAGGAAGACAGCCAAAAATAGTTACAAGCGCAATGCTTTGTGGCTTGCACTGAAAAAAGAACAAGACGCCCGCGACGACCGAAATCGGGCGCACCAATATAGGGAGGAAGCACGGAATGAGTCTGTCTTTGGTGCAAAGCCGCGCCTTGCTCGGGCTGGAAGCGGCCAGTGTCACGGTCGAGGTGCATCTGGCCAACGGCCTGCCGAGCTTCACGCTGGTCGGGCTCGCCGAAACCGAGGTCAAGGAAGCGCGCGAGCGCGTGCGCTCGGCCATCCAGAACGCCGGGCTGGAGTTCCCGCACAACAAGCGCATCACCGTGAACCTCGCGCCGGCCGACCTGCCCAAGGACTCGGGCCGCTTCGACCTGCCGATGGCGCTGGGCATCCTCGCGGCCAGCGGCCAGATCGAGGGCGCGCGGCTCGCGGGCCACGAGTTCGCGGGCGAGCTCTCGCTGTCGGGCGAGCTGCGGCCGGTGCGCGGCGCGCTCGCGATGGCGCTCGCGCTGCACACGCGCGGCATCGCCACCCGGCTGGTGCTGCCCGCGACCAGCGCCGCCGAGGCCGCGCTGGTGCCCGGCGCCGAGGTCCATGGCGCCAGGCATCTGCTCGACGTGGTGCGGCGCTTCCTGCCGGCCGATGCGCAGGCCGACCAGGACGCGGAGGACGACGGCTGGTCGCGCGCCCGGGCGTCGGCGCCAGCCAGCGCCCCCGCCTATGCCGACATGGCCGACGTGAAGGGCCATGCCGGCGCCAAGCGCGCGCTCGAGATCGCCGCGGCCGGCGGCCACAGCCTCCTGATGATGGGCGAGCCGGGCTCGGGCAAGTCGATGCTGGGCCAGCGCTTCGCCGGCCTGCTGCCGCCGATGCGCATCGACGAGGCGCTCGAGAGCGCGGCCATCGCGAGCCTCGGCGGACGCTTCTCGACCGAGCGCTGGATGCACCGGCCGACCGCGTCGCCGCACCACACCTCGAGCGCGGTGGCGCTGGTCGGCGGCGGTTCGCCGCCGCGGCCCGGCGAGATCTCGATGGCGCACCACGGCGTGCTGTTCCTCGACGAGTTCCCCGAGTTTTCGCGCGCCGCGCTCGAGGCGCTGCGCGAACCGCTCGAGACCGGCACCATCACCATCGCGCGGGCCGCGCGGCGGGCGGATTTTCCGGCGCGCTTTCAACTCGTGGCCGCCATGAATCCATGCCCCTGCGGCTTTTTGGGCGCCCCCGCGAAGGCCTGCCGCTGCACGCCCGACCAGGTGGCGCGCTACCAGCGCAAGCTCAGCGGCCCCCTGCTCGACCGCATCGACCTGCACATCGAAGTGCCCGCGATATCGGCGCCGCAGCTGCTCGACGCGCCCGCGGGCGAAGCCACCGCCGCCATCCGCGCGCGCGTGGTCGCCGCGCGCGAACGCGCGATCGAGCGCCAGGGCCGGCCCAACCAGGCGCTGCAGGGCGCCGACATCGACCGCCATGCGGCGCTGGGCGACGAGGCGCGCCGCTTCATGCACACGGCCGCCGCCCGGCTCGGCTGGTCGGCGCGCAGCACGCACCGCGCGCTGAAGGTGGGTCGCACCATCGCCGACCTCGCGGGGTCACAGGTCATCGAGACCGCGCATGTGGCGGAGGCGGTGCAGTACCGGCGGGCGCTGCAGAAGGGCCTGTAGCGCCTCGCGCGACGCGCGGATGGGCTACGGCGCAGGCCGTTCGCCACCACCTGCTCGCACCGGCAGGCGACGACGACCGGCCGCTCGCCTACTTGAACTCGTGGCTCACCACCGGCGCCGACTTGCTGTCCTGCACCGTCACGCGCTGCCGGTAGACCTCGAGGTCGCCGTTGCGCACCTCGATGTTGTAGATGCCGGGGCGCAGCGACAGCGACTTGAGCGGCGGGCTCACGCCGCGGTCGGCGCCGTCGACGAAGACCTGGCCCCAGGGCCGGATGTTGAGCGTGACGCGGCCCATGCCGGCCGCGGCGCCCGGCACGGGCGCAACCGCCGTGCCGCCCGCGACCGGGGGCACCGCGCCCGGCGCACCTGGCGCGCCCGGCACCCCGGCCGTGCCCGGTGGCACGGTGCCCTGCAGCACCGGTTGCGTGCTGGCCGGCTGCGCGAGCCGGTTGAGTTCGGCGATGGCGTTGCGCGCGTCGCGCGCATGCGGGCCGCGGCGGTAGCGGCGCAGGTAGGCCTCGTAGCCCTCGCGCGTGTTCTCGGCCTGCGCGAGGTTCCAGTCCTCGGCCTCGCTGATCGCCAGCGCGGGCTCGGGCGGCGGGCTCGTGGGCGTCACGGGCACGTTGTCGAGCGGGCTCAGTGCGCCGTTGCTGCCCGGCGCGGTGGCCGGCGGCACGGCGGTCGGCGAATTGCCGCCGGTGGGCGCGGCCGCGGCGCCGCCATCGGCCGCGGGCGGCTGTGAGGCGGCCGCCACCGTGGCCGAGGCCGAGGCGGCCGGCGGCATCACGGCCGGCGGCGAGGCCGGGTTCGACATCGGCGCGCCCGGCGGCGGCACCGGCGGAACCATCGCGGTCGAAGTGGGCGGCGGCGACTGCGTGATGCGCAGGCCGATCCAGCTGCCGACGGCGATCAGCGCCAGCACCAGCACGCCGACCAGGCCCCAGCGCGGCAGCGAGGACTTCTTCTTCGCGGACGGCCGTGCGCCCGCGCGCGCGCGCGGCGCGGCGGCCGGCGGCGGCACCGCCGCGACCGGCGGCGGCGCCTCGAAGGGCGCGGGCGCCGAGACCGGCACATAGGGCTCGACCGGCGGCGCGACGGGCGCGACGGACGCCACGGGCACGGCGGGCACCACCGGCGCCGGCGCCGCGAGCCCGCTCACGTAGATGTCGCCGAGCTTGGTGAGGCCCAGCTCGGCCGCGAAGGCCGCCACGGTTTGCGTGCGGTCCTTGCTGTGCACCGCCAGCGTGTGGTCGACCGCGGCGCAGAAGGCCGGGCTCAGGTCGGGCCGGTTCAGGCTCGCGAGCGGCACATAGGCGTCCTGCACGCTGCGCACCACGGCCGAGGGCGGCGGATGGCCGGTGACGGCGCGGTAGAGCACCGCGCCCAGCGCGTAGAGATCGGTCCAGGCGCCCTGCAGCAGCGTGTTGTCGTCGGCGTACTGCTCGATCGGCGAGTAGCCCGACTTCACCATCACCGCCACCTCGTCGACCAGGTCGGCGATCGACTTGCGCGCGGCGCCGAAGTCCAGCAGCACCGGCAGGCCGTCCTGCTGGATGAAGATGTTGTCGGGCGCGATGTCGCGGTGGAAGCAGCCGCTGCGGTGCAGCGTCTCGAGCGCGCCGAGCAGCGGCCCGAGCATGCCGAGCAGCCACGTCTCGGAGATGGTGCCCGGCTCCTCGTCGGCGAGCCGGCGCAGGGTGCGGCCCTTGTAGAGCTGGATCGCCATGTAGGCGGTCGAATTCGATTCCCAGAAGCGATGCACGCGCACCAGCGCGGGATGGCTGAACTGCGCGAGCGTGCGCGCCTCGTTGATGAAGCTGCGCAGCCCGGCCTGGAAGGTGGCCGTGAGGCGGTCGGAACGCACGTGCACACTGTCGTCGCCAATGCGCCGCGCGAGCATCGAGGGCATGTACTCCTTGATCGCGACCTCGCGCTGCAGCGAGTGGTCGTAGGCCCGGTAGACGATGCCGAAGCCGCCTTCGCCGATCACCTCGAGCAGCTCGAACTCGTCGAGCCGGTGGCCGATGGCCAGCGGGTGGGGCCGCTCCTGCGGGTCGGCGTCCACCGGAGGGCCGGCGCGTCCTTCCGTCGTCATTCTTGTTCCTCCTCTTGCATCGGGACTCTCAGGTCCATGGCACGTGCCCCTGGGAAAAAAGCTTCGAGAACAGCGGCGTGTTGAGCCCGCCACCATGCGCCGCGGTCCGCAGCGGCGAGCCGTCGGCCTGGTTGGTCCACCAGTAGCTCGTGCTTCCGAACGCGTCGAAGCACAGTGGAAGCTCCGGCCAGCCCAGCCGCTGCTGGGCACCCTCGCCCGCCGACGTAGGCCCGAGGATCGAAAGAATGTCGTCCGAGCCGCCGCTGGCCGGCTGGAAGCCGCCATGGCCCGCGGCCAGCACCTGCGCGTCGAACTGCTCGGGCGCCACGCCATGGCGGATCGCCTGCAGCATGGCGTTGCCGCAGCGCCAGTACCAGGCGGCCGCGCCCTCGAGCACCGCGGGTCGGTAGGCGCGCGCATCCACCTGCAGGCTCACGCACACCGGGTAGTAGCGGCCCACGCGGTCGCAGCTCGGCGCGATGCAACCGAATTGCACGGCGTTCACGCCCTGGGTGGCGGGGATCGCGAAGTTCCACACCGGCGCCACCGCGTAGTGGCGCGTCATGGCATCGGGCCAGCGCTTGAAGGCGCCCAGGCCGTTCTGCATCCAGCGGTCCCACCAGGCCTGCAGCTCGCGCGACATGCGCCGGTGCAGGAAGTCGCCGGCCGCGGGCAGCTTGCCGTACCAGCCGACCTGCTCGTCGCCCGGCACCCAGGCCGGCTGCGCCGCCGCGCCGGAGTTCGTCACGAGCGCCCCGGGCACGAGAAGCCGCTCATCTGCGACAGCCGCAGCGGGTTGTAGACGCTGTTGGCGGTCACGTTGAGCACCACCTTGCGGCCCTGCAGGTCGAAGCTGGCATTGAAGGATTCGCTCGAGCCGCCCGGCGAGATCGAGGCCTTGTCGAACAGCCGGTGCAGCGCCCACGGGCCCTCGGTGACGATGCCGCCGGCCGGCGTGCCGCTCGAGGTCGTGACCTGCAGCCGCACCTGGTTGCTGTTGCGCGGACCGGGCCACTTGACGGTGGTGGGCGCCTGCGGCCCGTGCGCGTAGCGCACCGTCTGGCCATCGATGTCCAGCGTCATCTGCGTGAGGCCGGCGTCCATGTCCTCGGGCCGGATGTCGATCGAGAACGAGGGCGTGCGACCGCCCGCCATGCCCGTGAAGAACACGTCGCGGATCGCCTGCGCCTTCTGGAACGAATCGAGGTAGGCCGAGCGGCCCGAGGCGCTGCCGTCGACGCCGCGCTTCCAGGTCCACGGGTTGCTCGAGGTGTCGACCTGCGTCATGAGGTTCTTCTGGAAGAAGTCGTCCATCATCCCGCCCGGCGCGAACAGGTTCGCGAAGTCGCCCGCCGCCACGTCGCGGCTCGAGCCGCGCGAGAACGGATAGCGCCCCGCGATCGCCTGGTTGCAGAAGTTGCCGATGGTGGCGGCCGCGTTCTGGCCGATGTTCTGGCGCGTGACCGCGGCCGCCTTCGACGAGGCGGTGGCCGAGAGGTCGTTGAGCATGCCCTGGAACGGCACCGGCATGCGGCCGGCCTCGGCCTGCACCTTGGTCACGGCGTCGCTGGTCGGCGGGATGTTGCCGCTGCGCAGCGCGGTGTCGGTGGCCGTGAGGTAGTTGTAGAGCTCGTTGATCAGCGCGGCGGTGGCATCGATCGGCGCCTGCCCGCCCTGCTTGGGCGCGGTCACCATGCGGCGCAGCGGCTCGAAGTGGTTGTCCACCAGCGACTCGGGCCGGTCGGGCACGGTGTTGCGGCGCTGGCTGCCGTCGGGCTGGCCGATCAGCTGCTCGATGCGCTCGCGCGTGGTCTGCACGCGGTTCTGCGCCTGGTCGAGCAGGCTGCGCGCGGCCTCGTCGTGGTTGCGCAGCAGGTCGGTCTCGCGCGCGGCGCCGCGGATGATGCGCGACATCGGCGACTCCGAGGTCGAGAGCACGCGCGTCATCTGGATGCTCTGCAGCAGCGAGCGGCTGTCGGCCAGCCGGATGTCGGCCAGGTAGTCGTCCCAGACCCGGATGTAGTCGGTGAGATAGAGCCGGCGCACCTCGCGCAGCAGCAGCTCGCGCGAGGTGATGTCGGTGATGCCGGGCGCGCGGATCTGCAGCACCCAGCGGTCCTCCTGCTCGAGCGCGAGCGTGGTCTCGGCCATGCGCTTGTCGAAGATGTCCCAGTAGCCGCGGTAGGTGAACAGCGTGGGGATGCCGTCGGTCAGCGGCTTGCCGCTGGCGCGCCGCACCACCAGCGCCGATTCGGCGCCGCCGGCCTCGGCGATGGTGAAGGCATTGGGCTGGCTGGTCTGCAGCAGGATGCGGCGCAGCCGCGCGTACGAGCGCTGCGCCAGCGGCACGCCCGCGAGGCGCTCGCGCGTCTCGGTGATCAGGCGCTCGTCCTTGGCGAACGGCGAGCTCACGACGCGGCCGCCGAACAGCGCCTTCAGGTGCGACTCGAGGTTGGTGCGCTGCTCGCGCGTGAGCGCGGCGCCGACCTTGCGGTCCACGTCGGTCAAGAGCCAGGCCTGCAGGAAGTCGGCGTCGTAGCGCTCGGCGTCGTACAGCATCAGGTAGGCCTTGAGCGCCTCGTAGCTGTACTCGGGGTTGTTCTTCGAGGCCTCGCGCAGCGACTGCTCCACGCGCTGCGCCGCCTGCGGCAGCAGCACGCTCTCGAGCGCGCGCTGGTAGACGCCGTCGGTCGCGGCCTGCAGCTTCTCGCCCTGGTAGAGGCCGAAGCGGTAGCTGACGGGCGGATCGCCGATGTCGAACTTCTCCGACTTCGGCAGGTCGCGCAGCCGGTCGAGGATCAAGAGCGAACTCGCGAGGTCGCCGCTCGAGTCGACCACGGTCGGCAGCTCGCCGCGCGCCGCGGCGCGGTTGAAGGACTTCGCGTTGCCGTCGACCTCGGCCACGTACTGCTTGTTGTTGTGCCAGCTGTTGACGCAGGCGCCCAGCAGCGCCACCAGCAGCACGCCGATCACGCTGTAGCCCACCAGGTCGGCCGCGCGCTTGCGCCGGTACCAGCGCAGGTTGGTGCCGGCCACGCCCGCGTCGCGGAAGATCACCTGCTGCAGCAGCTCCTTGAGGAAGTAGCTCTTGCCCGGTCCCGGCGGCGGCGCCGGCGGCGCGTTGACCTGCAGGTAGCGCTTGATCGCGCCCATCACGCGGTCGAAGGCCGTGCCCTCCTGCGTGCCGCTGGTGAAGTAGACGCCGCGCAGCATCGGCGCGGTCTCGAACTTCGACGGATTGAAGACGTCGGCCAGGAAGGTGCCGAGGATGTCCTCGAAGCTCGCGAACTGCTGCGGCAGCAGGTAGGCCTGCGCGCGGCGCATCGGATCGGGCTCGGCGGCCAGCAGCTCGGGCAGGCGCTCGTCGAGCCGCTGGTGCAGCAGCCGGTACTCCTGCTGGAAGCGCTCGCGCAGGTCGCTGCCCTCGAGCGTGGTGGCGGTGCCCGCGCGCTTGTCGCCCTTGGCGGGCTTGGCGCTGGCGGCGCTCGCATCGATCGGGAAGGTGAAGCCCCAGACCTGCGCGCGCTCGGCGCGGCTCAGGCCGCCGAAGTACTCGTTGAAGCCGGCCAGCAGGTCGGCCTTGGTCACCATCACGTAGACCGGGAAGTTGATGCCCAGGTCGTTGCGCAGCTCGAGCAGCCGCTTGCGCAGCGCCATCGCGTGGCGCGCGCGCTGCGCGTCGTCGGCCAGCGGCAGGTCGGCGATGCTGATGGTGAGGATCGCGCCGTTGATCGGCTGGCGCGGGCGGAACTTCTTGAGCAGCTCGAGGAAGCCTTTCCACTCGCCCTCGTCGGTCTCGCGGTTGCTCTCGTGCGTGGTGTAGCGCCCCGCCGTGTCGATCAGCACCGCGTCGTTGGTGAACCACCAGTCGCAGTTGCGCGTGCCGCCGATGCCGCGCACCGCGGCCTTGCCGAGCTGGTCGGCGAGCGGGAAGTCGAGGTCGGAGTTGACCAGCGCCGTGGTCTTGCCCGAGCCCGGCGCGCCGATGAAGATGTACCAGGGCAGCTGGTAGAGGTACTGGCGGTCGAAGATCGAGAAGCGGCCCGCGGCCTTGCCCTCCTCGCCCGGTCCGAAGCGCATGTTGCGCAGGATCGAGGTGGCGTCGTTGAAGCCGGTCTGCAGCTCCTTGATCTCGGGCGCCTCCTCGGGCTTGGCCTCCTTCTCCTTCCTGGAGGGCGTGCGCAGCTGGTTCAGCAGCTGCGCGTTGAGGCGGCGCTCGCGCCACTTGCGGTAGGCCACGCGCACCAGCCAGATCGCGAACATCAGCGCGATCACGACGATGCGCACGAACTCGCTCTCGAGCGGGCGGTAGCGGCCGACCGCGATCACCGGGCCGATGATCCAGATCAGGAAGGCCAGCGCGACCAGGCCGAAGAAGACCCAGAGGTCGCGGCTGATCAGGAAACGGAAGAACGCGCGCAGCATCTCAGCGTCCTCCCTGCGGTGCCACCGGCGCGACCAGCAAGGTCACTTCCACACGGCGGTTGCGCGCGCGGTTGGCCGGCGAGTCGTTCGGCACGATCGGGTCGGCATCGCCGCGGCCCTCGGCGCGCAGCCGGTCGGGGCGCGTCATGCGCGCGCCGATCATCTTGCGCACCGAGTCGGCCCGCGCCTGCGACAGGTGCCAGTTCGACGGGAAGCGCACGCTGCGGATCGGCTGGTCGTCGGAGTAGCCGTTGATCAGCACGCTGCCCTCGACCGCGTTGAGCGCCTCGGCCACGCGGTTGAGCACCGGCACGTAGCGGTCGAGCACCTTGTCGGCGCCCGAGGCGAACAGGCCGTCGCCGCGCAGGATCACCACGCTGCGGTCGGCCTCGTCGCGCACGCTCACCAGGCCCTCGCGGATCTCGGCCTCGAGGAAGCGCTGCAGCCGCGGCTGCGGCGCGGGCTGCGCCACCGCGCGCTGCGTCTGCGGCAGGCGCACCGCGTTGATCGCGGAGAAGGCGCCGTCGGAGGTGCCGCCGAGGTTGAAGGTCAGGAGCGCGAAGGCGATCATCAGGAGCACCGCGGCCACCGCGCCCACGGCCCACACCGGCAGCCAGTTGCGCGTGCGGCGCACGGGCGCGCTGGTGTCCTGCCAGTGCGGCGACAGCGGCTGCGCGATCTCGCCGCGCGTCTGGCGGATGATCTGCAGCAGGCGCTGCTTGAGGGTCTCGAGCTGCGAGCGGCCGTTGTCGATGACGCGGAAGCGCCCCTCGAAGCCCATCGCGAGGCAGAAGTAGATGAGCTCGATCAGGTGCAGGTGCTGCTGCGGGTTCTGCACCAGGCGCGAGAGCAGCTGGAAGAACTTCTCGCCGCCCCAGGTCTCGTTGTGGAACATCACCAGCAGGCTCTGCGAGGACCAGATGCTGCCGCCCCAGGGCGTGAGCGCGGCCGCCTCGTCGACGGCGGTGCAAAGGCAGTAGCGCGCGCCGATGATGACCTCGGGCGAGATGCCGCTCTGCTGCGCGCGCGTCTCGAAGCGGCGCACCTCGTCGACCAGGTGCTCGCGCAACTGCGCGGGCGAGTCGTGGTGGCCGGTGGCGCGGATCTGCGGGATCAGGTCGAGTAGCGGGTTGGCCGCGGCCACCAGCGGGTTGTTGCCGGCCAGCGCGGTGTCGCCCGCATGCGGGCGCCGCGTGTCGTGGAAGGCGGTGAAGGCCTGCGGCTGCTCGCCGAGGCCGCGCGGGGCGTTCAGCGGGTTGTTGCCGCCATGGGCGCCGCCGCTGGTGCCGCCGCCCGGATTCGGCGGCACGAAGCCGCCCGGCCCGACGGCCACGTCGTTGATGCCGTTCATGCGATCGCTCACGGACGGATGGCCCAGAACTCCATGGCCAGGCCGGGGAACTCGCCGGCCAGGTGCATGGCCACGCCGCCCGACTTCTCGAGCTGGCGCCACATGTCGCCGCTCTTGTCGAGCTCGAAGTAGTGGTAGCCCGCGTTGTAGGGAATCTGCCGCGGCGCCACCGGCAGCGGCCGCACGGTCACGCCCGGCAGCTGCAGCTGCACCAGGTCGCGGATGCGCTCGACCGAGCCGATCTTCACCTGCGTGGGGAAACGCTGCTGGATCGCGTCGGCCGGCAGGTCGGCATGCACCGCGAGCACGAAGCCCGCGTTGCGCACCAGCACCGGGTCGGGCATGCGACCCACGCGCACGCCGTGGCTGCGCTCCTCGAGCTCGATCGCGATCGCGCTCTGCTCGAGCACGGCCGACAGCGAGCGGCGCAGCTCCTCCATCAGCGGGCGGATGCTCTCGTTGAGGTTGTCGTGGTCGTACACCGGCCACACCACGGGCCGCCGCGTGGGCGAGGTGTGCGTGGCGAGGTGGCAGGCCAGCTTGAACCAGTCGATGAACAGCTCCTCGGGATGCACCTGCACCGCCTGCTGCGCATGCCAGGTGAGCGCGAGGTAGCGGTTCACGAGCTCGAGCAGCAGGAAGTCGGAGACCTCGCTGACGCCGCCGCGCCCCGGCTGCGACAGGCGCGAGGCCAGCGCCTCGGAACGCTGCGTGAGCAGGCCGTGCAGCTCGGCCACCATGCTGCGCAGCATCGGCTGCGCCGACACGTCGAGCACCGGCGGGATGTAGTTGGCGTCGATCACCAGCTTGTGGTCGGTGCGGCGCTCGATCACGCGCACCGCGCCGATCGCCTGCCACTCCGCGGTCAGCGAGGAGGCGCGCACCAGCCGCAGCCGCGGCGCCGCGAGCTGCAGCACCGCCGGGCCCAATGCAACTGCGTTGCCATCGGCGACTTCGCGCTCGACCACGTGGAAGCGCGCGGCCGAGGTCGTGTCTTCCGCGAAGATGACTTCCTCGCTGCCGGGCCGGCGCAGCGGCAATGCGAGCACCACCAGTTCGTCGGTCAGGTCGCTCGGCACGTCGTAGGGAACGGGTGCGTCCTCCACGCCGAAGGAGAACGGCGTGCCGTCGGGCATCACGCCCGATCCGCCGAGCAGCGAGACGCGGCCCAGCGCATGCGCGTCGCGATCGATGTCCAGGTGCAGCCAGCCCCAGAACGCACCCTGCAGCCCCGCGGTGCGGCGCGTCACGTACTGCTCGACGTAGCGCTCCAGTTGCTGGAAATGCTGCGGCCGCAGGTACATGCCCTCGGACCACACCACGCGATTCGCCAACGCCTGCGGATGGGCGCCTGTTCTGCTGATGGCGCCCGGATTGCGAACTGTCACCAAAGAAAACCTCCTGGAGTGCGGCCACTCTCTTGCGGGCGGTCCATCGTCGAGATGCCCTCCCTGCATGGGCGCATTGCGTGTCGATGCTACACGGCGATGTTTACGTTTTGCACCGTTTTTGCAGCGTCGAGGCCTTGGCCTACGTGCAGCGCACTTTCGTATTAGGGCGTGCGCGCAAGTGCTACGAAATCACGTAGTCGGCAACAGTTCGATACCGGTCTTGCGGATCACGATGCGAACCTTTTGTTCACTCGGAGAGAACTGCCAGACCTTGTAGAGGTTCGTCTGCTTGGGCTCCTTGAGCGGCAGCACGAGGCGCCAGCGTGCGTTCTCGAGCTTGCGGTAGCCCGCGATCACGCCGATGGCGCGCGAATCGAGGCCGGCCTCGCGCTTGAAGACGCGCTCTTCGCCGCTGCGAAGAATGGCCTGGTCGGCATTCACGAGTTCGGCCGCGAGCGTCTCGCGATCGCGGTCCTGCAGTGCGAAGTAGTCGGCGGTCTCGAAGTTGCCCGAGGACTTGAGCTCGAACACCTTCACGAGGATCGGCGCGGCCTGTCCGCGGCCATCGGGGTTGACGCCGTCGTCGACCTTGATCGACACCGCGTAGGGCGTGGGCATGGACTTGGCCGTCGATGCACAGCCGCCGAGTCCGGCGAGCAGCGGCGAGGTCACGATCGCGCTTCGCAGCAGGGTTCGTCGATGCATGGGTTCTCCCATCGAAGTTCGCGCCTATAGTATCGAGACGTCATGCAGCGACGATGTCGGCCGACGTGCCGTCATATCGATGCGGCACAGTATCCAGGCTTAACTTTGCAAGGCAGGAGAGAAGATTGAAGTCATTGCTGTGCGCTCTGGTGATCCCGCTCTTTCTGGTCGCAGGCTGCGACACCACCCCGAAGGCCACCGATCCAGGACCGCCGCAACCCGAACGCCTGAGCCAGCAGGTCGCGCGCACCACGCTCGAACGCGCGCAGCAGGCCTACGACGATGGCGACTACGCGAAGGCCATCTCCACGCTCAAGAGCGGCGGCGTGTCGGTGTTCGATGCGGCCGAGCCCAACACGCGGCTCGCCGCGATGAAGCTCGAGGCCTTCAGCTACTGCGTGGCCAACCAGCTGCCCGAGTGCCGCACGCAGTTCCTCAAGATCCTCGATGCCTTCCCTTCCTTCGATCTCAGCATCGCCGAGCGCAAGCATCCCGTGTGGGGCCCCGCGTTCGAAGCCGCCAAGAAGATGAAGCGCTGACGGGCCTCCCACGCCAGGAGCCCGTGTCATGAATTGGGAGATGCCATGCGTTGGACGGTGATCGAACATGCGGGCCGGCCGGTGGCCGCGGGTCCGTCGGCCCTGCTCGCCGCGCCCGGCGGCACCATCGGCCGCAGCCCCGACAACCACCTCGTGCTGCCCGACGAACAGCGGCAGATCTCGCGCCTGCAGGCCACGGTGCGTTTCGACGACGAAGGCCGCGCGGTGCTGCGCAACATGAGCGCGGTGCTGCCGATCAGCGTGAACGGACAGACGCTGCGTCACGACCAGGAGTCGCCGATCGCCGAGGGCGATCGCGTGACGATCGGCAGCTACGTGCTCGAGGCCACGCCCGCGAATGCCGGCACGAGCCGCGCGGCGTCGGCCATCGCGCCCGCGCCGGCCGCTGTCGAACCCACCGTCGCGTGGCCGCCCGCGGTCGAGTCCGCGAGCTCGCGCCTGGCCGCGGCACCGGTGAGCTCGCGCCTCGCATCGACACCGGACTTCGGTGCGCAGGCCGCATCGCTGCCGACCTCGATGCCGCCGGCCTATCCGCCAGCGCCTCCACCCGCGGCCGCGCCGCTCGATGCGCTGCTGCCGCAGGCACCGGTGTCCGACGTGTTCTCCGACCTGTTCGGCGCGGGCGCCCTGCCGATCGGCGACACGCATGCCGCGCCGCCGCGCGAGGCGCCCCTACAGCAACCCGTGCCGCAACCGGTGCCGCCGCCGGCGCAACGGCCGCCCGCGCCCGTGGCCGCGCCGGTCTTCGCGCCCGCATCGCCGGCATTCGCGCCGCCGCCCGCCGCCTTCGCATCGCCGGTGCCGCCGCCCCCCGCGGCGCCCGCGCCCGCACCGGCCGCGCGCTCGTCGATGCCCACCGCGGCCGACTGGGATGCGATCCTCGCCAACGCGCCGCGCCGTGCCGACACCACGCCCGAGCCCATGCCCGACCCGTTCGCGCACGAGCCCTTCGAGCTGCCCTCGCAGGCGCGCAGGAACCCGGCCGATCCGCTGGCGCAGCTGAACCCCGGCGCCACCACCGACGTGTCCGACTTCGCGCTCAAGCGCGGCATCGATCCGCTGTCGCTGTTCGCGGCCGACCGGGACGCGCCTTCGCCGCTGTCCGATCCGCGGCCCACCGCGCTGACGCATGCGCCCGCGCTCGAGGACGTGCATCCCGCGATGGACCTGCTCGAGAAGCGGCCGGCGGTGCCGGGCTACACCCAGCCCAACCATGCGCACGAGGTGTCGGGCCAGTTCCGTCCGCCGACGCCGATGCCGCTGCCCGTGGCGCAGCCGCCCGCGCGCATGGTCGAGCCCGAGCCCGAACGCGAGGCGGCACCCGCGACGCCGGTCGCCGCGCCGCCCACCGCATCGATGCAGAGCGCGCCCGTCGAGGCCGTGCTCGCGGCCATGCCGACGCACCCACCCGCCACGCCCGCCGAAGCACCGCTGCCCGCGGCGCTGCCGACCATGGCCCCGGTGACCACGCCCGTGGTGGCGCCCGCGCCGGCCGCGATCGAAGTGCCGGTCGAGGTGCCGGCCGAAGTCGTCGCGCCGAAGGCGAGCCCCGAACCGGTCGCCGTCACCGCCCCTTCGAGCCCCGCCACCGACACCGCGCCCGCGCTGCCCGCGGCCTCCTGCGAGGCGCTGTTCCGCGCCTTCCTCGATGGCGCCGGCGTGCCCGACGTCGCGGGCCAGCAGCAGCTCGATGCCGAGATGATGCGCAGGCTCGGCCGGCTGATGCGCGCCTTCACCGACGGCACCATCGAGCTGCTGTCCTCGCGCGCGATGCTCAAGCGCGAGGTGCGCGCCGAGATCACGATGATCGTGGACGAGGAGAACAACCCGTTCAAGATCCTGCCCAACGGCCGCGCGGTGCTGATGCAGATGTTCGGCGCGCGCATGCCGGGCTTCCTGCCGCCCGAGGCCGCGGTGCACGACGCGCTCGGCGACCTGCAGTCGCACCAGCTCGGCATGGTCGCGGGCATGCGCGCCGCGCTGCTGATGGTGCTGCAGCGCTTCGATCCCGAGGCGCTCAAGAAGGACACGCCGCACGACGGCGGCCTCGGCGAAAAGCTGCTGCCCGGCGGCCGCGACGCACGCCTGTGGCGCCAGCTGCAGCAGCTGCACGCCGAGACCACGGCTGCCGTCGAGGACGATTTCCAGGCCGTGTTCGGCCGGGCCTTCCAGCAGGCCTACGACCGGGAAATGGAACGATTGAAGGAGGCACGCCGTGCTTGAAGCGACCCGCACGACCCCGTTCGCCGTCCCGCTGTCCACGTCGCAGTTCTCCTGCGTGGGCGAGCGCAGCGGCAACCAGGATGCGATCGGCTACCACCTCGACGACTGGTTCGGCTGCTTCGTCGTGAGCGACGGCGTCGGCGGCAATGCCGGCGGCGAGCAGGCCGCGCGCACCGCGGTCGACACCGCGCTCAACGCCTTCGTCGCCAACCCCTCGGTGGCCGCGGAGGACATCCAGCAGTGCGTGACGCGCGCCAACGACGCGATCCTCGCGCGCCAGCGCGCGCAGGCCGAGCAGGGAAAGATGAGCGCGACCTTCGTCTCGCTGTTCGTCGACCGCAGCAGCGGCCAGGCGCGCTGGGCCCATGTGGGCGACAGCCGCCTCTACTGGTTCCGTCGCGGCGTGCTGATGGAACGCACCGAGGACCACAGCCTGTCGCAGCGCTCGCGCGAAGGCATGGCCCACGGCGAGGCCGCGCCGGCCAACGGCGCGCAGGCGCTGATCCAGAGCAACCTGCTCTACCGCGCGCTCGGCGCGCGCGAACGTGCCGAGGCCACCGTCTCGGGCACGCAGCGGCTGGCCGACGGCGATGCCTTCCTGCTGTGCACCGACGGGCTGTGGCAACTGATCTCGCAGCAGGTCATGGAGCGCTCGCTGCAACTGGCCGACAGCGCCGAGGAATGGCTCGCGCTGCTGCGCCGCGCGGCCGAGGCCAAGGCCGACGAGTCGCGCGACAACTTCTCGGCGCTCGCGGTGTGGGTGGGCTTTCCGCAGCAGGTGACGCTGGCGGGGACGGCGCAGCCCCCGCGCCATCCCGGCTGAAGGCGCGGCGCGCCCCTCGCGCGGCTCAGGGCGCCAGCACCAGCATCTTGAACTGGCTCGGCACCAGCCGCATGCCCACGATGTTGCAGCGGTTCTGCAGCGAGATGCTCGTCACGCGCGTGACCGGCGTGCCCTTGACCAGCACGGTGAAGGCGCCCGTCAGGTGGCGCGACTGCTGCATGAAGGTCTGCGAGATCACGCCGCCGAGCACGCCCGGCTGGTCGCCCAGCGTGATCGGCGTGAAGGTGGCCATGTTGTGCGCGGGCATGGCCATGAACAGGATGTTCCAGGCGTTGGGAATGGCCATCGGCCCGAGCGCCATGTTGGGAAAGGGAAAGGGCACGGGCGTGCGGCACACGTCGGGAAACGCGATATCCATTCCCATGAGCTGGCAGTTGGCGAACATCGTCGGTCCCTCCTTCAGCCCATGTGGATCTGGGCCGCGTCCACCTTGACAAGTTCCTTGCCGGTCACGACGGTGTGGTGGCCATGGATGCGCACCGCGTGGCTGGCTTCGCAATCGAGGTGGCCGACGCGGACCTGCTCGGTCTCGTCGACCACGCGCAGCGTGCTGCGCGCCATGCTGAGCAGCCGGTCCGCCATCGTCTCGAACAGCTTGCCAAGAAGCCGCACGCGCCCGACGGTCGCATCGACGGCCTGCCCGACGTAGCGCATCTCCGCGACCTGGAGCTGGGCCTGCTCGGCCCGCACCTGCCATTGCGCGCCCGCCATGTCGAGCTTGCCGGCACTGTGCAGCCGGAGGTCGGTCGCGCTGTCGACGGCGATCGACCCGCCCGGTGCGCTCAGCACCAGGTCGCCGGGCACCTCGATGCGGCTGGCCCGTGGATCGGCCTGCTCGACGACGGCGATCAGGAACACGCGCTGCGCGTCGGGCCCGGAGAACAGCACCGTATCGCCAGGCGCGGGCTGCAGCAGGCAGCTGGCGGCGCGGCGGCAGGTCCATTGGCCGCCGCCCTCGTCCTCGACGAGGATGGCCCCGTGCGGCTCGCAGGCCAGGACCTTGCCCAGCAGGTGGATGGAAACCGAAGCGGCGGTGGCCGGCGAACGCAATGCGACGACATTCATCTCGTTACTCCTTTGTGCTTTCGGATGCTTTGCGAATCTCGCGGTCCGCGGCCTCATGGCGCGTCGGACCACGCCTGCGCCTTGTGCAGTTCGATGTCGTGCTCGATGATGCCGGCGCGTGTCGAGAAGCGGGTTTCCGCCTGCTCCGCGCGGTGCAGGCGGGTGCGCAGGAAATGCGCGTCGCGCAGGTCGGCGCCGCCGAGGTCGGCATACGACAGGTCGGCATCGTCGAGCCGCGCACCGCGCAGGTCCGCGCCGGCGCAGCGCGCGCGCTGGAACACGCTCAACGACAGGTCGGCCTCGCGCAGGTCCGCGCCATCAAGCCGGGCCCGGACCCAGATCGATCGCTCGAAGCGGCCGGCGCGGAAGTTCACGCCGCGCGCATCGGCCTCGGGAAACAGCGCCTGCCTGGCATCCACGCCCGCGAAGCACGCGCCTGCGAGCGAGGCGCCCTTGAAGTTGCTCTGCACCAGGTCGGCCCCGGTGAAGTCGACCTCGTCGAGCCTGCTGTCGGTGAACTGGCACAGCGCGAAGCGCTGCCCGGCCAGGCGCTGGCCGGAGAGGTCGCACTCGATGAAGACCGAGCTCTCGCAACGCGCGCCGGTCCATGCCACGGTGCGCAGGTCGGCCCGGTGGAAGACCGCGAATTCCAGCCGCGCGCCGCACAGGTCCATGCCGTCCATGCGCGATTCGGCGAAGGTGGAGCGCTCGATCCAGGCCCCTTTCAGCACGGCCTGCTCGAGGCCGCAGCGGAAGAACTGCACGCGGGCGATGCGCTCGGTCTCGAACAGCGCCCGCGCCAGCTGCGACTCCACGAACGCGGCATCGTCGATCCGCGCGCCGGGCGCGCGTACCTCGCTCAGGTCGCAGCGGTGAATGCGCGCGCCCTCGAGGCAGGCCTGCGAGAGATCGGCGCCGGCGAGTTGGCAATTCGACAGCGTGGCGTCCTCGAGGCTGCAACCCGCCAGGGCCGCCCCGGAAAGATCGACGCCTTCCAGGATGGCACCCGAGAGATCGAGCCCCGACAGGTCGGCGCCGGACAGGCGCGCGCCCATGAGCGGAACGCCGTGGCGCACCTTGTCGACGAGCTCATCGCGCGTCATGCGCCGCCTCCCGTCCCGCGCGCGGGCCAGACCTTGGCATGCTGGGTGTAGGCGCCGTCCATGTGCGTGGTGCCGTCGAGCAGCGCCTGCGAGACGTCGGCACGGAACAGGTTGGCCTGCGCGAGGTCGGCGCCGAGCAGGTTCGACTTCGAGAGGTTGGCATCGATGAGGTTGGCGCCGCGCAGCGAGGCCCCCGACAGGTCGGCGCGCACGAACAGGCTCTCGCCCGCGGCCATGCGTTCCAGTCGCGCGCCGCGCAGATCGCACGCGGAGAAGTCGCAGCCGTCGAGCCGGGCCTGCGTGAAGTCCGCGCCGGCGAGCCCGGCGCCGCGCAGGCCGCAATGGGTCAGCGAGGCGGCGCGAAAGAGCGCGCCCGGAAGCGAGCTGCCGTGGGCGAAGCTGCAGGCCTCCAGGCGCGCCTCGGAAAAGGCGATGCCCGCGCCGCCGTCGAGCGATACGAAGCCGCACTGCACCAGCTTCGCGCCCGCGAACGAAACGTCCGCCATGCGGCACTCGAGCCAGACCACGCGCGAGAAGTCCGCCTCGTCGAACACCAGCTGGTCGAGCTGGAGCCTGAACATGGGCACCTGCATCCAGCGCGTGCGGCGCAGGTCGCATTGCCGCAGCACGCTCTCGTGGAAGCCGGTGCGCTCGAAGGTCGCGCCGGCGAACACGCTCGATTCGAGCATGGCCTTGTCGAGGTTCGCCTCGACGAAGCTGGCCCCCGAGAAGTCGGATCCGACGCAGCGCGCGGCCCCCAGGTTGGCGCCATCGAAGCGCGCGGCGGGCCCGATCGCGCCCGACAGGTTGGCGCGCGCCAGCACCGCCTGCGAGAAATCGCAGCCATCGAGCCGCGCGCCCGAGAGGTCCGCATCCTCGAGCATCGCGCCCGAGAAGTCGGCCCCGCGCAGGTCCATGCCCGACAGGTTCGCGCCGATGAGGTTCATGCGCGCGAAGCGGCGCTCGCCGGGCGGCGCCGATTCGAGCCGGCGCCGGATCTTGGCGGCACGGAACGAGGTGGGCGCGGGCGCGGGATCCGACAGGTGCGCCGCGTGCAGGTAGCTGCGATGCACGCGCTCGATCATCTGCGCGCGCTGCTGCGCCGAGAACATCGGTGCCGCCGCCGCGCCGCCGGCTTCGCGCGCGAAGTCGTCGGCGCGCTCGATCTCGCGAATGAAGGCATCGGGATCGAAGCGGCTCGCGGGCGCCCCCGGCGTCGGCCCGGCATCGAAGCCCGCCTCCTGCCGGCGCGCCTCGTTGTCGGCCTCGAGCTGCTTGCGCGAACGCACCGAGTCCTCGATCCGCTCCTGCACCCGCTGCGTGTAGTCGGGCATGTCGTCGAGGTCGGGCAGGATCTCGGCGTCCGGCGGACGCGGCAGGTAGTCGTCGGGCTCCAGCCCCATCGCCACCAGCTGCGCGCGCTGCGTGTCGTACTCGCGCTGCTGGCCGGCCCGCATGTTGCGCGCGGTCGGACGGCTCCAGGGATCGAAGAGCTTCGCAGCCTCCCACTCGCCGAGCACCGACTTCGGCACCAGGTCGCTGTCGCGCACCACGTGGATCGCCTGGGCCGGGTCGATGCGGCGCCGGAGCACCTCCTGGTAGTGCGCCAGCGGCCGCGGTGCGTCCGGCAGCTCGAGCGCCGGCATGATGTGCTTCACGTCGGCCGCATCGTCCTCGGCGATCGGCATGCCGCCATGCCAGACGAGCACGGCGCGCTCGAGATGCGGGAAGAACCACACGGTGGTCGGCCGCAGCGCGATCTCCGCGAGTTCCGCGCCGTCCTGGCGAAAGCTCGCGAAGCAGCGCGCGGTCCAGTCGGGCAGGAAGCCGCGCAGCACCGGCTCGCGCGGATGCATGTTGGTGATCTCGTAGGGCGCGCCCAGCGGCAGCGCGCTGGCATCGGGCCAGCGCTGCTCGGGCGCCGCCGCGTTGAGGAAGTGCCAGTCCACGTCGCTCGCCAGGCCCGGGAAGTCGTTCTCCACCCAGCCCTTGCCATAGGCCGAGCCCATGAGCTTCATGCGCTGCGGCCAGTCGGGCGGCATGCCGGCAAGGCTGGCCGGCGCGACCGGCTGGTCCGGCGCGCTCATGTCCCGGCCCGGCACCACCACGTTCGGCAGGCGGCGCGTGCGCACGCCATTGACGATCTCGTCGCTGCGGCCGATGCCCATCGGGTTGTCGGCGAGGTCGGCGCCGCCGTAGGCATGCCGCCAATCCATGCGCATGCGGTCGAAGGGCTGGGGACTGGTGCTGCGGCCATCGAGCCAGTAGCGGTCGCCATGGACCAGCAGCGAGCGCTCGAGCCCCGCGACGCGCAGCCCCGCGGCCGCGCGCGTCTTGTCGTCCTGGTGCGCGGTGTAGCAGTAGCCGCTGGCGAGCATCTCGGGCGCGAGCTTGGGCAGGCCCAGGTCGAGCACGCATCCGGGATCGAGTTCCTCGCTGGCGACCTGCCAGAGTTCCTGCTCGGGCATCAGCTTCGGGTCGGCGCCGAGGCTGAACATCGCGAGCACGCTGACCCCGAGCGTGTCCCTGCGCTGCCAGCGATAGGGCCGGGTCAGGATGCTGAGACGAAAGGGCTTGACCGTCTTCACCGCGCCGCCGTTCCTACTTGAGCGCCTGGTCGATGGCCACGCGGCGGGTCGCCGGATCGACCTTCACCCGGATGCGCCGGCCGGTCGCGAAATCGGGCAGCTTGACCGGCGAGATCGGTGCGAGCACCTCGGCCTCGAAGGCCGGCACCGGGCCGTTCGCCTGGATGTCGAGCGTCAGCCGGGTGAGGATGTAGATGCGCTCGACGCGGATCTCGGCATCGGTCGACGCGCGCACGACCGCGGTGGCGGGCACGCCTTCGGCGAGCACCCGCGCCGGCATCGCGCGCTCGAGGAGCACCTCGAGGTTGAAGGCCTGCATCCTGCGCACCCCGACGGCGCCGAGCACGATCAGCGCGAGGACCGCCAGCGGTATCGCGATCCAGAGGTAGCCTTCGAACGCCATCTTTGTTCCGGGTCCTTTCTCGTTGCCTTCGCCGCCGCGCGGACGCAGGCTCACATGCACATCCAGAGCAGCTGCAGGTAGGTCTTGAGGCCGCCGATCTTGATGTCGAGGGCCTTGTTGCTGACCTGCGCCGAGGTCTGCGTGCTGGTGAACGCGCCGATCGCGTAGCCGACGCCGAAGATCTCGCCCTTGAGGCCGTTGCTGCTGAGCTGCAGCAGCGAGTTGAAGTTGGCCAGGCCCGAGGTGCTGGTGTTGACGCCGTTGAATGCCACGTTGGCGCCGGTCGCCGTCAGCCGGTAGGGCGCCGTGTCCCACTTGGTGGCGCGGTTGATGTGCTTGACGTGCTCGCCCTCGGCGATCACGTTGCCCGCCGCGGTGATCTTGATGTCGCCCGAGGTGGAGGTGATCGACACCGCCTTGGCCGAGCCGACATAGTCGCCGCCGGTGACGGTCGAGGTGTGGGTGCCGTCGATGGTCTCGGTGAGCGTCGAGGTGATGTGGTCGACCGCCGTGCCCGTGACCTTCCGGTCCCAGTTGGCGTTGTAGCGTTCGGTGCGCAGCGCATCCACGGCCGTGAGCTTGGACTCGCCCTTGACCGTCTCGGTCATGCCGCTCTTCACCTCGACCAGCAGTCCCTGGTCGAAGGTCTCGTGGCGCAGCCCGGCCAGCACGTTGACCTCGGACATGCCGGTCTCGACCGTTTCCTTGGCGCCTTCCTTGGTCGTGATCTCGATGCTGTTGTTGAAGAAGTGCTCGGCCTTCTTCGTCACCTCGAGCTTGGAGCCCGACTTGTAGATCGCATGGTCGAGCCCGTTGTTGACCGTGGTGGTGCGCGCCTCGTCCACCGTGAGCTCGTCGTTCTTGTGGACGTGGGTGGTGCGGTTGCCCTCCACCGTGTGGGTCTCGTCGTTCTCGACCTCGATGACGAAGTCCTTCTGCGCATGGATCTTGATCGACTCGTTGCTCGGGTCGTCGTCGATCACGAAGTGGTTGGCCAGCTCGCCGTCGCCCTTGATGGTGCGGCTGATGAAGCCGCTGACCGTGGCCTTGGCCGGCAGCTCCAGCGGCGGCATCTGGTCGGCGTTGTAGACGCGGCCGATGATCAGCGGCCGGTCGGGGCAGCCGGCGATGAAGTCGACCACCACCTCCTGGCCGATGCGCGGATGGTTGACCGCGCCGAAGTTCGAACCGGCCCAGGCGCTCGACACGCGTACCCAGCACGAGCTGTCCTCGTTGCGCTGGCCGTAGCGGTCCCAGCGGAACTGCACCTTCACGCGGCCGTACTTGTCGATCCAGATGTCCTCGCCGGCCGGTCCCACCACGGTGGCGGTCTGCGGCCCGTTGGTGGTCGGGATGCGCGTCACGCGCGGCGCGCGGTAGGGGAACGAGGTCGGCTGCACGCCGAACTGGAAGCCGTAGTCGCCATCGCCGTTGCCCGAGGCGTAGCCGCCCTCGCGCAGGTTGTAGAGCACCGAGACGATCAGGTACTCGCGGTTGTCCTCGTCGCGCGGCGCGTTCTGCATCGTGAAGCGGTAGCCGGGCGCCATGCCGCGCACGGTGGCGTGGCCGATGTCGAGCTCGGCCTGGGCCTGGGCCTCCTCGAGCCGGATGCGCGCGTAGTGCTCGCCCTGGCCGGCATCGCTGTAGCCGCCGAGCCATTCGTACATCTCGTACTGGCCATGGTCGTTGCCGCGCGGCTGGCTGCGCGTGGTGAGCAGGTCGGCCTTGGGCTTCTTGAAGTCGAAGTCGTCGACCACGTAGGTGCCGGGGCGGATCTCCTCGGTCACCTCCCACTGGTCGATGGCCTCGCGGCCCGGGTCGCCCACGCGGTCGGTCGAGACGTAGCTGATCCTCGGGTACTCGGGCAGCGTCTCGTGCGCGCTCATGTCGTCGGCCAGCACCAGCGTGTGCTGGTTCTTCTCGTGCTTGAAGAAGTAGTAGATGCCCTCGTGCTCCATGAGACGGCTCACGAACGCGAAGTCGGTCTCCTGGTACTGCACGCAGTAGTCCCACTGCCGGTACGAGGCCGTGAGCTTCTTCTCGAGCGCGAAGCCGTACTCGCCGAGCACCTCCTCGAGGATCTCGACCACCGACTTGTTCTGGAAGATCTTGCAGTCGCTGGTGCGCGTGAGATACCACAGCCACGGCCGCACCGAGGCGCGATACACCATGTAGCGCGACGAGGCCGCGTCGCGCCCGATCAGCGTGAAGCGCGTGATCTGGCCGTTGAGGTAGCGCGGCGTGCCGGTGAGGGTCTTGATCTCGAGCGTGAGCGGCTTGCCGAGCATGGCCTTCATGTCGACCGAGGTGTTCGGGCTCAGCAGGTCGACCTCGAACTCGAACAGCTGCGACAGCCCCTCGCTGCCGTGCATCGAGCGGAAGAGCAGCTGGTCTTCCCCGAGCGGTGTGTGGGCGGTGACGACGCGGGCCATGACGACTCCCTTCGCTTAGCTGGTTTCGGAAAACGCGTAGTGGAAGTCGTCGCCCTGCGCCGAGAGCTCGACGCCCGCGAGCTTGCGCCCGCTGACCGTGGCGCCGATGACTTCCTCGCTCAATCGCGGCAGGATGGTGTGCGTGAGGATCGCATCGATCATCCGTCCACCCGACTCTATGGCCGTACACCGGCGCGCCACAAGCTCCACGGCGCTGTCGGTGTAACCCAAGGTAATGCCGTGGTTGGCCTGCAGACGCGCGGCCACGCGGTCGAGCTGCAGCCGGATGATGCGGTGCAGCGCGTCGGCATGCAGCGGGTAGTAGGGCACCACCACCAGCCGGCCGAGCAGCGCGGGCGCGAACACCTTGAGCAGCGGCTCGCGCAGCGCCTGCGCCAGCGGCTCGGGGTCGGGACGCAGCACCGGGTCCTCGCACAGCTGCATGACCAGGTCGGTGCCGACGTTCGAGGTCATGATGATCACGGTGTTGCGGAAGTCGATGTGGCGGCCCTCGCCGTCCTCCATCCAGCCCTTGTCGAAGACCTGGAAGAAGATCTCGTGCACGTCGGGATGGGCCTTCTCGATCTCGTCGAGCAGCACCACGCTGTAGGGCCGCCGGCGCACCGCCTCGGTCAACACGCCGCCCTCGCCGTAGCCCACGTAGCCGGGCGGCGCGCCCTTGAGCGTGGAGACGGTGTGCGACTCCTGGAACTCGCTCATGTTGATGGTGACGAGGTTTTGCTCGCCGCCGTACAGCGCCTCCGACAGCGCGAGCGCGGTCTCGGTCTTGCCCACGCCCGAGGGGCCGCACAGCAGGAACACGCCGACCGGCTTGTTGGGGTTGTCCAGCCGCGCGCGCGCGGTGCGGATGCGCCGCGCGATGGTGTCGAGCGCATCGGTCTGCGCGACCACGCGCTGCGACAGGATCTCGCCGAGCCGCAGCACCGACTGCGCATCGTCGCGCACCATGCGCCCGATCGGGATGCCGGTCCAGTCGGCCACCACCGTGGCCACGGCCTGCGCGTCGACCGCGGCCAGGATCAGCGGCGATTCGCCCTGCAGCTGCGAAAGCTTGCGCTGCGCGGCGTCGAGCTCGGCGCGCATCTGCTCGGGCGAGGCTTCGGGCTCGGGCTCGGTCTCGACGGGCGCCGGTGCGGCCTCCGCGCTGTCTTCTTCATCGCCATCCTCGTCGACCTCCTCGGCCTGCACCGGCACCGCTGCCGGCGAGAGCCGCCGGCGCAGCGCCACGATGCGCTCGACCAGTTCGCGCTCCTCGCTGCGCCTTTGCTCGAGCGTCGCGAGCTCGGCCTGGGCGGCATCGATCTGCGCCGCGATGTCCTGCACGCGTTGCGCCTCGCCGACACCGATCGCGGCCTCGCGCTGCGCGATGCCCGACTCGATGCCCAGCACCTCGATGCGCCGCTGCAGGTCCTCGAGCGCGGCCGGCAGCGCGTGCTGGCTCAGCGCCACGCGCGCGCAGGCGGTGTCGAGCAGGCTCACGGCCTTGTCGGGCAGCTGGCGCGCGGGAATGTATCGGTGCGACAGGCTCACGGCGGCCTCGAGCGCGGCGTCGAGGATCAGCACGCCGTGGTGCTTCTCGAGCTCGGCCGAGATGCCGCGCAGCATGATCACGGCCTTGGGCTCGGTCGGCTCCTGCACCTGGATGGTCTGGAAGCGCCGCGTGAGCGCCGGGTCCTTCTCGATGTACTTCTTGTACTCCGACCAGGTGGTGGCGCCGATGGTGCGCAGCCGGCCGCGCGCGAGCGCGGGCTTCAGCAGGTTGGCGGCGTCGCCGGTGCCGGCGGTGCCGCCCGCGCCCACCAGCGTGTGGACCTCGTCGACGAACAGCACGATCGGCTTCGGGCTCTTCTCGACCTCGTCGATCACCTGCCGCAGCCGCTGCTCGAACTCGCCCTTCACGCCCGCGCCGGCCTGCAGCAGCGTGGGATCGAGCACCCACAGCGAGACCTCGCGCAGCGAGGGCGGCACGTCGCCCGCGGCCAGGCGCTGCGCCAGGCCCTCGACCACCGCGGTCTTGCCGACGCCGGCCTCCCCCGTGAGCAGCGGGTTGTTCTGGCGCCGGCGCATCAGGATGTCGACGATCTGGCGGATCTCGTCGTCGCGGCCGTAGACCGGATCGAGCTCGCCCGCGCGCGCCTTGGCCGTGAGGTCGCTCGCGTACTTGGCGAGCGCCGAGCCGCCCGCGGCCTGCGGCGCGGCACCGGCCGGGTTCGGCGCGCCGCCGGCCACGGGTTCGGGCGCGACGTCGTAGTCGTCCTCGGGCGAGCCCTCGGTCCAGGTCGGCAGCTGCGCGATCAGCACGTCGGGCACCAGCTTGTCGAACTCGCGCGAGATGCCCGAGAGCACCTGGCGCAGCCCCGGCGTCTTGACGATGCCCGCGAGCAGGTAGGCGCCGCGGATCGAGGTCGCCTCGAAGCGCAGGCTGGCATAGACCCAGGCCCGCTCGACCGCGCTGTCGACATGCTCGGAGATGTCGCTGATCGAGGTCGCGCCGTGCGGCAGCCGGTCGAGCGCGCGCACCAGGTCCTGCTCGACCGCGTCGAGGTTGAGGCCGGCGCGCTTGACGATGCGCAGCAGGTCGCTGTCCTGCAGCTGCAGGATCTGGTGCAGCCAGTGCACGAGCTCGACGTAGGCATTGCCGCGCAGCTTGGCGAAGGCGGTGGCGGTCTCCAATGCCTTGTAGAGCATCGGATTGAGCTTGGAGAACAGCGAGACGCGGCGGATGTCGGTCATGAGGCCTGGGTGAAGGAAGCGGAGGTGTGGGAAGCGGTGGATGCGGAACGCGAATGCAGGGCCTCGGGCGCGAACACCAGGTCGCCGGCATCGGTGTCGGACAGGCGGGTGCCGAGCCAGCTGCCCCAGCCCAGGCGCTGGCCGCCGCTGAGCTGCATGCCGCCGGCCTCCTCCTTGCGCAGCACGAGCCGCAGCTCCCACGCGAATTCGATGCCGACGTACTGGCGCACCCAGTCGACCACCTGCTGCAGCCGCCGGCTGCCGGGCAGGAAGGCGCGGTACTGCTCGAGCGTGAGCGGCCCGAGCTCGAGGCGGAACTTGCTCTGCGCATCGCGCACGGCCAGGCCGATGGTCGCGCCGGCGCCGAGCCGGTGGTTGCGCCCGAACAGGCCGATGCGGCTGACCTGCGGTTCGTCGATGGTCACCCAGTCGCTCACGAACTCCTCGATGCGCACCGGCAGGTCGAAGTACAGGCGCAGGATCTGGATCAGGCCCTCGGGATTGCGCGTCTGGCGCACCAGGTGGCCCGCCATGTGGGTGCGCGCATGGTCGGCGATGCGGTCGCGTTCCTTGAGCCCGGGCTGGCCCATGTTCATGAGGCTCGCGACGTACTCGACGAAGCGGTGGCCGTCGGGCCGGTCGAGGCTGTTGACCGACTGGGCATCGGCCCAGGCGCGGTAGAACAGCAGGATCAGCCGGTGGTGGAACAGGTCGGCGAAGGCGCTGAGCGTGTGGTCGTTGTGATGTCGCTTGCGCTCGCGCGCGTACTCGGTCAGGTGCAGCGGCAGCGGACCGTTGGGGCCGAACAGGCCGAAGCCGTAGATCGAGATCTGCGGCGGGCCGTCGCGGCTGTCGTCCACGCCCGAGACGTTCGAGGGCGCGAAGGCCATCGAGGGCTCCTGGCCGAGGCGCAGCGGCTCGTCGAGCGGGCGCGGCGCGCGGCCCAGCAGCGGATGGTCGCCGTGCGCGTCGAGCCGACGCAGCAGCATGAAGAGGTCGTGCTCGAACGGCTGCTCGACCAGGCCGGCCCACAGCGCCGGATCGACCTGCGGCAGGCCGCGCGCGGGCGGCGGTGCGGCGGCGGCCCCCGCCTCGTGGTCGAGCTCCCGATCCGCCGCGTCGCTCGCCGGCGCCTGCTGCGCGGCGCCCGTGTCCTCGCGGAGGTCGGTGGTGCTGTTCATACGGCGGGTCGGCGTCCGATGCGCGGCGTCCAGCGCGCGATGTCGCCGCGCTGCAGGCTCGACAGCGCGAACTCGGTGAAGGCGTTGAGCGACACGTGGCGGCTGAAGAACTGCTCGAGCACGGCGCCGAAGAGGTACGGGCTCGCGCCCGAGAAGGCGGTCTCGTCGAGCTTCAGCGCGATCTCCACGCCGCGGCCGAAGACGATCGGGCCCGGCTCGGGCAGGCGGCGGAACACCGGCGCCAGCTTCATCGAGCGCACGCCCTGGATCTGCCGGCGCACCGAGGGATCGGCGAGGTTGCCGTAGAGGTCGAGCATCTCGCGCAGCGCGGCCGCGCCCTGCTCGGCATCGACGTCGGTGAGGCTCAGGTAGTTCAGGCCCAGGTGGCTGATGAGGCGCCAGGTCAGCGCGCCCTCGGCCAGCGCCGGATAGGGCCGCGAGGGACCGCGCAGGATGCGGATCGCGCGCACCGGCGCCGACACGCGCAGCGTGAAGTCCGACTCCAGGCCCGTGGGCAACAACAGCGGCAGGTCGCGGTTGGTGCACAGCGCATCGAGCGTGATGTGGCGCAGGCTGTGCGGAAAGGGCGCGTCGTGCTGGTCCACCAGCGAGACGTAGATCTCGCTGCCGGTGTAGCTGGTGCGCGTGCCCTGCGCGCGTGCGCGGTCCGACACCAGCCGCGGTTCGCGCCGCACCGAGAAGTAGGCGCCGAAGTCGCCGTCGTCGGAGGCGAAGGAGCCGAGGAAGGGCCGGAACTCGCGCTCCTCGGAGCCGTTGCTCATGTGGCCGACCACGCGCTCGACCGTGAAGATCTCGAAGTCGCGCGGCCGCGTGCGGTCGATCACCGCATGGTGCTCGTGCTGGCCCGGGCCCACCGGGATGCGGTCGCTGCGGCGCGGCACCAGGTTGACGATCGGCGTACAGAACAGCGAGAACTGGCGCGCGTCGACCAGCCGCTCGAGGTCGCCGTCGGCGCGGTCGAGCAGGATCACGATCTCCATCGTGTTGCCGCTCATCGCCGCGGCCGCGGCACGCAGCTTGTTGACGCTGAAGAACAGGTAGCGTTCGGGGAAGGCGAAGTACTCGTGCAGCAGCCGGTAGCCCTGGAACGAGCGCGCGTCGTAGGGCAGCAGCGACTGGTCGGGCTCGAAGCCCTCGTGGCGGATCGCCTCCTCGCCCAGCGGCACGATGCGCGTGCCCTGGCCCGCGGTGCCGGGGCCGCTGCGGCAGACGGTGCCGATCGAGTGGTGCACGGCCAGCTCGAGCACGCGCAGCGCATGCAGCTCGGCGCCCGAGAGGAAGAACTCGAGCCGATCGAGCGGCATCTCGGCGAAGCGCGCGCCGCCCACGGCCTCGAGCTTGATCGTGATCGCGCTTTTGGCCTGCCGCGCGACGATCGGCAGCGCATGCAGGATCTCGGCCGGCACCGGCCCGAGGCTGGCCTCGGCGATGCGGATCGGCCACAGCGTGACCGCGTGGCCGGTGCGGAACTCGCAGGCCGTCTGCTCGCCCTTGATCATGCGGCCGCGCAGGATCGTGTGGCGCGGCAGCTCGTAGCCGGCCTTCAGCGAGCCCTCGTTGAGGTTGCCGTCGATCTGCACCACGCCCATGGCCGGCAGCGGCGCGAGGAAGTTCGGATAGACCACCTCGAGCAGCCGCTGCGAGAAGCGCGGGAACTCGGCATCCATCTTGAGCTGGATGCGCGCCGTGAGGAAGCTGAAGCCTTCGAGCAGCCGCTCGACGTAGGGATCGCTGACCTCGATGCCGCGCATGCCCAGGCGGCCCGCGATCTTCGGATAGCGCTGCGCGAACTCGGCACCGAGCTCGTGCATGTAGGTGAGTTCGCGGTTGTAGTAGTCGAGCAGCCGCGCGTCCATCAGAGGCCTCCGGTGGGGCGCAGCATCATGTGGCCGCTTTCCAGATCGAGCTCCGAGCGCAGGATGAACTCGATCGGGTAGGGCACCGACCACAGGGTGCCGCGGATCTCGAGCGCGAGCAGGTTGTGGTGCTCGAGCTCGGTGGCGTCGGTCACGCAGCGCACGTCGATGCTGTCCTTCATGATGCGCGGCTCGAAGTCGATGATGGCGGTGCGGATCGCGGCCTCGACGTCGGCGAAGTCGACCTCCGACATGCGCCCGCCGGCCCAGCCGCGCACGCCGTAGTTGACGACCGAGCGGCGCGCGCGCGGCAGGTTCTGGATCGAATGCGCGGTGCCGAAGTTGGTGGTGTTCAGCAGCCACTGCAGGTCGCGCAGCACCGAGTCGCGCAGCAGCTTGCCGCTCATCAGGAAGGCGCCCGCGCGCTCCTGGCGGTTGCTCGGCTGCTTGTCGGTGAGGCGGTCGAGCAGCACCGGCTGCAGCCGGTCGCGCGCGACGCTCTCCTGCTCGCCCTCGGCATCGAGCCCCGACCAGGCGGAGGCGCCGGCCGTGGCCATCAGGCGGCCTCCCCCGCGGTGAACTCGATGCCGCGCAGCTCGAGCAGCGCATGGTCGCCCGCGTCGCTGATCAAGGTGCGCTGGCCCGCGCCCGCGAACGCGGCCTCGCCGGCCAGCGGCAGCCAGTCGGTACGGCGCGCAAGCGCGAGGCCGTCCTCGAGCGTGGCCAGATCGCCCGCATAGCGCACCGGCACCAGCACGGCCAGCGCGCGGCCATCGGCCAGCTCGACCTGCACCGGCGACCACAGCAGGTCGACCAGGTGCTGCGGCCGCTGGAACGTCAGGCGGCGCACCGAGGGCAGCGGCAGCCAGCCATAGCCCGCGGGCGTGATGACTTCGAGCGCGGCACCGAGGCGCGCGTCGCCGTCGCAGAGCCAGTCGATGTCGATGCGCTCGATCGTCTCGCCGTCGACCGGCTCGCCCGTCGCGTCGCCCGAGCGGTCCACGGCCTGCAGCAGGCCGCGCAGCGCGGGCGTGGCATCGCGCGCCGATTCGCGCAGCCGGGCCGCCTCGTCGGCCTGGTCGGCCGGCAGCGCGGCGGCCGCGAGCAGGGCATCGACCCAGTCCGCGCCTTCGCCGAGCACGGCGGGCGCGCGCGCGGCATCGCCGGCCCAGAAGGCGCTGCGCTGGCGTTCGCCGGCCAGCGCCATCGAGCAGGTGGCGCTCGCGGGCGTGAAAGAGGGATCGAACTTGACGGCTGCCTTGAGCTGGTCCTCGGCGCGCTGCCACTCGCCGCGCAGCGCGAGGAAGTGGCACAGCGCGAGGCGCAGGCTGGCGTTCTGGGGATCGGCGCGGATCTGCCGCTGTATCCCCTCGGTGTGCTCGGCCACCGAGCGCTCGCCCAGCCCTGCAAACGCATCGCCCATGAAGCAGCCTCCTCTGTCGTTTCGCCAATGCACGGTCCCGGCCCTGTGACGCCAGAGCCGCCGCCGTGGTCGGTGGTTGGATATCGCTCGTGGCCTGCCGACGCCCGCTTCGCGGGGCCGTGGCCTTTACCGTGCGATGGCGGCGCCATGCACCGCCTTCGCCGCTCGGCCTTCGGCTGGCGGCCCCAGGACCGTCAGCCGGAGACCGGCTCGCCCGCGGCACCGAGGCGCCGCCCGCGAGCCCGGCCGGGCCCGCGGAAGATCAGGCTTCCTTGTTTTCCTTGATGTTCCAGCCGAGCTGGGTTTCGGCGCCCTTGCCGCCCTTGTCGGTCTGTTCCCAGTACTGCTGCTTGACCTTGGCGGCCTGGAACGCGTACTGCACGAACACCGCGTCGCTGCCCTGCTCGGCCGTGTACTGCACCGAGGTGACCAGCACTTCCTCGAGCGTCACGCGCGTGTATTCGATCTGTCCGCCACCGGCCTTGCAGACCGAGACCTCGACCTTGCTCAGGTGCTTGCCGCTGGCGCAGTTCTTCATGACGGACGGTGCCGCCTTGTCGATGCGCGCGAGCACCTGCAGGTCGTTGAAGCTGGCCTTGCCCACGCCGCCGCCACCGCCGCTCACCATGTTTCCAGGCTGCGTCGCACCCCACGCGAACGACTTGATGTCGGTCCAGTCCTTGTGGTTCGAGTCCTTGGATTCGCCGTTCGCGCCTTCGACGCGCATGAACATGTCTACTGCCATCATTAACCCCCGGAGTTGTGCGTGCCCCATCGGAGCACTGTTGAATTAGCTGCTGTCCTTCTTGTTGGACGGCAGCTTCGAAACCAGCCGCAACGACACCGTGAGCCCTTCGAGCTGGTAGTGCGGCCGGAGAAAAAACTTGGCGGCGTAGTAGCCGGGGTTGTCCTCGATCGGTTCCACCTGGACCTCGGCGGCGGCCAGCGGCTTCATCGCCTTGGTGTCCTGCGACGAGGTGCCGGGGCTGCCGTCGACGTAGTTCATGATCCAGTCGTTGAGCCAGCGCTCCATGTCCTCGCGCTCGCGGAACGAACCGATCTTGTCGCGGACGATGCACTTCAGGTAATGCGCGAAGCGGCAGCAGGCGAACAGGTAGGGCAGGCGCGCCGCCAGGTTCGCGTTGGCCGTGGCGTCGGCGTCGTAGTACTCGGCCGGCTGCTGCAGCGACTGCGCGCCGATGAAGGCCGCGAAGTCGGAGTTCTTGCGGTGCACCAGCGGCATGAAGCCGTTCTTCGCGAGCTCGGCCTCGCGCCGGTCGCTGATCGCGATCTCGGTCGGGCACTTCATGTCCACGCCGCCGTCGTCGGTCGGGAAGGTGTGGGTCGGCAGGTTCTCGACCGCGCCGCCCGATTCCACGCCGCGGATCGAGGTGCACCAGCCGTACTGCTTGAACGAGCGGTTGATGTTCACGCCCATCGCATAGGCCGAGTTGGCCCAGGTGTAGCGGTTGTGCGCGGCCGAGTCGGTCTCTTCCTCGAACTCGAACTCGTCGACCGGGTTGGTGCGCGCGCCGTAGGGCAGGCGTGCCAGGAAGCGCGGCATCGCCAGGCCGATGTAGCGCGCATCCTCCGACTCGCGCAGCGAACGCCACGCGGTGTGCTCGGTGTTGTGGAAGATCTTCGTCAGGTCGCGCGGGTTCGAGAGTTCCTGCCACGACTCCATCTGCATCACGGTCGGCGAGGCGCCCGCGATGAAGGGGCAGTGCGCGGCCGCGGCGATCTTCGCCATCTCGCCGAGCATCTCGACGTCGGGCGGGCTGTGGTCGAAGTGGAAGTCGCCGATCAGCGCGCCGAAGGGCTCGCCGCCGAACTGGCCGTACTCGGCCTCGTAGATCTTCTTGAACAGCGGGCTCTGGTCCCAGCCGATGCCCTTGTGGCGCTTGAGCGAGCGCGCGACTTCGCGCTTGGAGGCGCACATCACGCGGATCTTGAGCTGCTCGTCGGTCTCGGTGTTGTTCACGAGGTAGTGCAGGCCGCGCCAGGCACCCTCGAGCTGCTGGAAGTCCTCGTGGTGCAGGATCTGGTTGATCTGCTCCGAGAGCTTGCGGTCGATCTCCGTGATGATGGCCTGCACCGTGCGATAGGCATCGTTGGAGATGGTGACGGAGCTCTCGAGCGCCTGCACCGCCAGCGTCTTGACGGCGTTCTGCACCGCCTCGCGCGCCTGGTCGGTCTTGGGCTTGAACTCGCGCTGGAGCAGGTCGGAGAACTCGTTCGGCTCGAGCGCCTCGACGGTCTGCTGGGCGCGCGCGGATTGTTTTTGCACGGTACTCATGGTGATGGTCCTGTCGACGTGATCGGCTCGCGCTTACTCGGCGGTGCCCGGCGTGCCCGCCGGTTTCTCCGCGGCCGCGTCGATGGCGCTGGCCACCGCGGGGTTCGGACTGGTGGCCAGCGACTTCAGCAGCGCCGGGTTCTGCAGCGCCTGCGCGATCAGTTGCTCGGCACCGTTCTTGCCGTCCATGTAGGACAGCAGGTTCGACAGCTCGGTGCGCGCGTCGAGCAGCTGCTGCAGCGCGTCGACCTGGCGCGCGATGCGCGCGGGCGAGAAGTCGTCCATGCTGTCGAAGGTGATGTCGACGTTGAGCTGGCCGTCGCCGGTCAGCGTGTTGGGCACCTGGAAGGCCACGCGCGGCTTGATCGACTTCATGCGGTCGTCGAAGTTGTCGATGTCCACCGCCATGAACTCGCGCTCGGCGAGGTCGGGCATCGGGTCGACCTGCTTGCCCGCGAGGTCGGCGATCACGCCCATCACGAAGGGCAGCTGGATCTTGCGTTCGCTGCCGTAGATCTCGACGTCGTACTCGATCTGCACGCGCGGCGCGCGGTTGCGCGCGATGAACTTCTGACCACTGTTCCTGACACGGTTGTCTGCCATAAAGCTTCCTCTTGATTCTTCGATCGAATGCGTGCGGACCGCGTGCGCCGGTCGCCGGCGCCTACTCCGATGCGTCGGACCCCGGTGGCCGTCCGGCCAGGCTTTCCAGCTTCTGCAGTCCCTCGGGCATGAGCTCCTCGATGATCTGGAAGAAGTTGAGCGCGAGCAGCTTCTGCGCCCTGCGTATCAGCAGGGGCGCGGGATGGCTGGGCTCCGCGCGCTCCAGGTACCGGCAAGCCTTTTCCAACAACACCTGCACATCTTCGCGGCTCGTTATTTCAATATCGTTGATACCGATCGCGCGTAGGCCGGGACCGCCACTTGCAGCGGTCGCCGCCGCCATGGGCGCCGCGGCCGGCGCGGCCGGATCGCTCGCCGAAGGGCTCTGGCGTTCGCTCGGCGGCACTTCGGCGACGGACTGCAATGCCTTCTCGGGCAGCAGCTGCGCCACCGTGCGCATCGAACGTTCGAGTCGCGAGAAATCGGGGGCCCAGCTCTGGCCCAGCGCGCGTTCCGAGGTCTCGCGGATGCGCTGCAGCAGCGCGAGCGCGGCGCGCAGCGCGACGATCGGCGGCGCGTCGTTGTCGTGCGCGCGGCGCGCGGCCTCGCGCAGGCGGCCCACGCCGCCCGGGTAGTCGATCTGGTCGGCCTTGCTCGAATCGAGCAGCGCCTCGACCTGCCGCAAGGTCATCGTCACGCCGCCGTCGTCGAGCAATCGCGCATCGCGCACGCTGCGCCCGATGCCTTCGCTCTCGGCCAGCGCGGCCAGTGCATTCATGCGCGGCAGCGGGTCCTCGTCGCCACCCTCGACCACGCGCGGATGCACGTCGTCCCAGAAGGTCTGCAGCACCACGTCGACCAGTTGCAGCCCTTCGACGTAGCCCGGCAGTCCACGGCTCTCGGTCCACGCGAGCGTGAGCGGCACCAGCACGCGCAGGTCGCGCGTGCGCTCGCACAGCTGCTTGGCGATGCGCTCGACCTTGGTCCAGTCGGGCGGTTCGGCCGGAATGATCGTGTTGCCGAACTGCTGCTCGCGCTTGCCGAGCGTCGCCTGCTGCAACGCCATGAAATCGGCGTCGTATTCCAGATCCTCACCACACGGAAGCGGACCCTCGACGGGCTTTTGCAAAAGCTCGATCTCTGCCTGCGACACCCGTTCTCCCTCGTTCAACCAATCAAAACATTAACGAATCTTTAGTTATCTTGAGTGGAAGCGAGGAGCCGGTCAACTACATCTGAGGTCATCGTGCCGTCTATGAATCACAAAGAAGTACATCTTCAAAGATCGTTACACAGTACGGCTTAACGGTGCATGACGGCACCATGACAGAACTCAATGCAGGAGGCCGCGCGCGCCGAGGTTGCGCATCAACGCGCCGATGCCGAAGGTCCAGCGCGGGGCCTTGTCGGCATGCGCGACGCGATTGACGAGCGCGCCGAGTTCGGGCGCCGCGATGCGCACGATGTCGCCGACCGTGTGCGTGAAGCCCTGGCCCGGACCGTGGCGGTCCTGCGTGGGCGCGAACATCGTGCCGAGGAACAGCATGAGGCCGTCGGGATAGTCGTGATGGATGCCGATGGCCTGCGCCACGAGGTCGAGCGGATCGCGGCTGATCTTCGCGAGCGAGCTCGAGCCCTCGAGCACGAAGCCCTCGGGACCGCGCACCTCGAGCGCGACCGTGATGCGGCGCACCTGCGCGATGCCGAAGTGCGCATCGAACAGCCGGATGAACGGACCGATCGCGCACGAGGCGTTGTTGTCCTTCGCCTTGCCCAGCAGCAGCGCGCTGCGGCCTTCGAAGTCGCGCAGGTTGACGTCGTTGCCGAGCGCGGCGCCCAGGGTCTCGCCGCGGCTGTTGACAGCGAGCACGACCTCGGGCTCGGGGTTGTTCCACACCGAGGCCGCGTGGATGCCGATGTCGGCACCGGTACCCACCGACGAGAGCACGGGCGCCTTGGTGAAGATCTCCGCGTCGGGCCCGATGCCGACCTCGAGGTACTGCGACCATGCGCCCTGCGCGATCAGCACCTCCTTGGCCTTCATCGCCTCGGGCGAGCCCGGCACGATGTCGGCGAGGTTGTCGCCGAGCACGCCGCCGAGCGCAGCGCGCGTGGCCTCGGCCTTCGATGCGTCGCCGCGCGCCTGTTCCTCGATCACGCGCTCGAGCAGGCTCGCGACGAAGGTCACGCCGCTGGCCTTGACGGCCTGCAGGTCGCAGGGCGCGAGCAGCCAGGGCCGGTCCTCGTCGCGCGCGCCGCCGTCGCTGTTGGCGAGCACCTCGGCCAGCGCGGCGATGCGCGGTGCCTGGCCGCTGCGCAGCAAGCGCTGCACGGCCTCGGCGGGCGGCTCCTGCCGCTCGAGCAGGTCGCTCATCGTGGGCGCGAGCCGCGACAGATCGTGCAGGCCGTCACCCTGCACGGCCACGAGCACGGGGCCCACGCCCGGTTGCCAGAGACGGCCAACGAGGGTGGCGCGGTCGGCGTCTTGCGGGAGGCTGGTGGCGGTCTGGAGATCGAGTGGCATGGCGTTGGTTGTCTCTGGTGGTTGGAAGGAATGCGCGGGCATCGTAGCGCCGTGCGGGCGCAGGCGAAATGCGGACAGCCGAACGCAGAGGTCGCGAAGGTTGCGCAGAAGTCGCAGAAGAACAGCCAGAAAAATTGGCTTGCTCTTCTGCGACTTCTGCGCTCCTTTGGTATTCCTTCTGCGTTCGGCTGCCCGTATTCGGCTGTCAGTGCCCCGGCGCCGCGCGCACGCGCGCGACCTCGGCCTGCAGGTCGGGCCAGGCGGGCTCCTGCGGCGCGAAGCGCGCGCGCATGTAGCCCGCGAGCTCGGCGATCTGGCGGTCGTCGAGCGCGTCGCGGAAGGCCGGCATGAAGCCGATGTCGCGCGTCGCGGGATGGCGCACGCCATCGAGGATGGTGCGCAGCAGGTTGTCGGGCTTCGCGCTCGCGAGGTTGCCGTTGAGCGCGAGCGGCGTGTTCACGCCCAGCAGCGTGGGACCGTCGCCGTCGTGGTGGCAGGCGGCGCAGGCGCTGTCGAACATGCGCTGCGCGGGACCGAGCAGCCGGCCCTGCGTGCGCGCCGCGGTGTCGACGATGCGCCGCGCCTCGGCCTGCGCGGCGGCCTCGGGCAGGGGCTCGGGATTGAACGAGACGAGGTAGGTCGCCATCGCGCGGATGTCGGCATCGGGCACGGCGCCGAGCTCGCGCACCACCTCGGCCATCGGGCCGCCCGCGATGCCGTGGCGCGGCGAATGACCGTCGCGCAGGTAGCGGTAGAGCGACTCGGCATCCCAGGGCATGGCGGACTTCGAGCGCATCGTGAGCGACGGCGCCTCCCAGCCATCGACCATCGCGCCCGACAGGAAGGCGCTGCCGCCCTGCTCCGCGCCGAGTGCGTTGCGCGGCGTGTGGCAGGCGCCGCAATGGCCGAGGCCGTTGACGAGGTAGGCACCGCGGTTCCACTCGGCGCTCTGCGTGGCCACGGGCGCGAGCGGCGCGGGATCGTGGAAGAGCGCGTTCCATCCGGCCATCAGCGGCCGCAGGCTGAACGGGAACTTGAGTTCGGACTTCGGCGTTTCGGCGCGCACCGCGGGCATCGCCATGAAGTAGGCATAGAGCGCCTGCAGGTCGTCGTCGCTGGTCTTCGCGAAGGCGGTGTAGGGGAAGGCCGGATAGAGGTGATGGCCGTCGCGCGACACGCCCTCGCGCATCGCGCGCTGGAAGGCGCTGAAGGACCAGCGGCCGAGGCCGGTCTCGGCATCGGGCGTGAGGTTGGTGGTGTAGAGCGTGCCGAAGGGCGTGTCCATCGCGCGGCCGCCGGCGTTGGGCGCGCCGCCCGGCGCGGTGTGGCAGACCGCGCAGTCGCCGAGCGCCGCGAGCACGCGGCCGCGCTCGATGGTGGCCTCGCTGTAGACCGGCGCGGTGAGCGACACCGGCGCGATCGACGAGCGCCAGCCGAGCAGGCCCGCGACGACGCCGATGCCGCCGACCACGAGCGCCGCGCCCGTGGCCCACAAACCCTTGCCCCGTGGCCAGATGGCCTTGCTCCTTCCCCCTCTGGGGGAAGGCCGGGATGGGGGCACCGCGGCATCACCATCGACCCGCGACGCCCCCCCCGCCCCGCCGTCTCCCGCAGGGGAAGGCAACAGCCCCCGATTCAACTCCGCCAGCACCGTCTCCGGCGTGAACGGCGGCGCCCTGAAGCGCACGCCCGTCGCATCGAAGATCGCGTTCGCGATCGCCGCCGTGCCCGGCACCGACGAGGACTCGCCCGCGCCCAGCGACGGCTCGCCCGGGCGCGGCATGTGCATCACCTCGATCACCGGCACTTCGCGGAAGTTGATGATCGGGTAGCTGCCCCATTCGCGGCTCGCGACCACGCCCGAGGGCAGCACGCCCGGCAGTCGTTCGCCGCCCTCGGCCGGCCCGGACTGCGGCGCGAACTGCACCTGCTCCTTGAGCGCGCGGCTCGTGGTCTGGATCACGTTGCCGTGCACCTGGTGCTCGACGCCCGCGGGATTGACCAGCAGGCCCGCGTCGTGCCCCACCACCACGCGGCGCACATGCACCTCGCCGGTTCGGCGGTTGACCTCGACGTCGGCCACCCAGGCGGCCCAGGCGGCGCCGAAGCCGGGCCACTTGCTGTGCACGTAGCGCGCATAGGCGAAGCCCTGGCCGAACAGGATGTCGCCGCCGGCACCGAGCCCGCCATCGGCGTTCTCCTGCGGGCCGGTGCGCAGCCGCCAGCCGGCCTTCTGCGCCGTGGCCTCCACCAGCTCGATCGCGCGCGGGTCCTCGAGGTGGCGCAGCCGGAACTGCACCGGGTCGACGCCGGCCGCGGTCGCGAGCTCGTCGATGTACGACTCGTGCGCGAACGAGCTCGGCAGCGCCGACACGCCGCGCAGCCACGAGGCGCGCACGATCGGCGCCATGTCGTTGACCTTCACGCGCAGGTTGTCGTAGCCGTAGGGCGGGCGCGCGGTGCGGTCGCCCATCTCGTAGGCCTGCGCCACCGGTTCGATGGCGCGCGTGAGCAGCAGCGCGAGCGTGGGCGCGCCGTTCGACGGATAGGAGGTCTGGAAATCGTAGGCCGCGACGCTGCCATCGGCCGCGAGGCCGCCATCGATCTCCATCAGTTGCGCGGCGCCCTTGGGCTCCCACGCATGCTCCTGCTCGCGCGTGAGCTGCACGCGCACCGGCGCGCCCACGGCGCGCGCGAGCAGCGCGGCATCGGCGGCCACGTCGTCGGCGCCGTTGCGGCCATAGCAGCCCGCGGCTTCCATGCGCACCACGTCGACCTGCAGGTCCCGCACGCCGAGCAGCTTCGCGAGGTCGGCGCGCAGCACGTGCGGGTTCTGCGTGCCGGCCCAGCAGCGCAATTGCATGCCGCTGCCGTCCTCGGGCTGCCATTCGGCCAGCGCGCACGAGGGCCCGATCGAGGCATGCATCTGGTAGGGCCAGACATAGGTGCGCGGCATCGGATGCGCCGCGCGCGCGATCGCGCCGTCGACGTCGCCCTCGTCGACCAAGAGGCGCTGCGTCGAGGGGTTGTCGCGCAGCGCCTGCGCGAGGTCGTCGAGGCCGGGCATGCCGGGCCAGGGCTTCCAGCGCACGCGCAGTTCGCGCAGCGCCTGCTCGGCGTGCTCCTCGCGCTCGGCCACGATGCCGACGAAGTCGCGGATCACCACCACCGCGCGGATGCCGGGAATGTGGGCGATCGACGATTCGTCGACCGACTCGAGCGTGTTGCCGATGAAGTCGCCGTGGTCGGCGCCCGCATAGGGCGGGCGCACCACGCGGCCGTGCAGCATGCCCGGCACGCGCATGTCGTGCACGAAGACCAGTTCGCCCGCGAGCTTGGCCGGGATGTCGACGCGCGCCTGCCGCGTGCCGACCACGCGGTAGTCGGCCGGGTCCTTGGGTTGCGCCTTCGCATCGAGCTTGAGCACGGTGCGCTGGCCCGCCACCAGTTCGGCATAGCTCAGGTGCCGGTCGGGCGACTCGGCCACGCGCACGATGCCGTTGCGCGCCTGCAATGCCTCGACGGCCACGCCCAATTGCTCGGACGCGCGCGCGAGCAGCCAGGCGCGCGCCTGCGCGGCCGCGAGGCGCAGCGGCTGCGCGTGGATCTGGATCGAGGCGCTCGCGATGGTCGCGCCCTGGTTGGGCGCGCGCGCGGTGTCGCCAAGCATCACGCGCACGCAGGGCATGCCGAGCTCGAGCTCCTCGGCCACGATCTGGCCCAGCGCGGTCTGGATGCCGGTGCCGAGGTCGACGTGGCCGTTGAGCGCCGAGGCGCTGCCGTCGTCCCACACCGCGAGCAGCACCTCGTCGCCCTCGGCGGGATTGCCCGCGATGAACGCCGGCTGGCCCTTGGCCGGCGGCGGCGCCGGCGGGGTCTCGCGCACCACCAGCAGCACGCCTTCGGCGGCGAGGAACTCCGCGCGCGTGCGCGGCAGGTCGGCGCGCCGTGTCATGGCTGCGTCGCCCGCAGCTGGCGGGCCGCGCGCTGCGCCGCGTCGAGGATCTCGATGTGCGTGCCGCAACGGCACAGGTTGCCCGAGAGCTCGCTGCGGATGCGCGCCTCGCTGGCGCCCGGCTCGCGCGCCAGCAATGCCGCCACCTGCATCACCATGCCGTTGAGGCAGTAGCCGCACTGCGCGGCCTGCGCCTCCTCGAAGGCGGCCTGCACCGGGTGCCAGTCGCCGCGCGTGCCCAGGCCCTCGAGCGTGGTGATGGCGCGGCCCGCCACGCCGTGCGCGGGGATCACGCAGGCGCGCGCGGCCATGCCGTCGACATGCACCGTGCAGGCGCCGCACTGGCCGAGGCCGCAGCCGTACTTGGGTCCGTTGAGGCCGAGGTCGTTGCGCAGCACCTGCAGCAGCGAGGCCTCGCGCGGCACCGCGAGCGCCTGCGCGCGGCCGTTGACTCTCAGCTGCAGCGGTTCGGCACGGCCCTCAGCGCCGCAGCTGGCCGTCACGGGTGTACATCTCCAGGTCCACGAAGTTCGAGCCGTTGTGGTTCCTCGGCCCGTACTCGATCGGGAAGTCGCCGAAGCGCGTGCTGCCGATGCTCTCGAGGCCCGCGACGAAGCTCTCGCGCGTGAGCGCCTTGCCGCCGCGGCGCAGGCCCTCGGCCATCACGCGCGCGACGATGTAGCCCTCGAGCGCGGTGTAGCTGTCGATCTTCTCGCCGAACTCGGCGCGGTCGCGCTGGTACTCGGCCACGATGGGCACGCGCACGGCCTGCGGCGGCGGCACGATGCTGGCCGTGACCAGGCCCGCGAGCTTGCCCTCGAGCCGCTGCGCCGAGCCGGCCGCGTCGGTGATGCCCACCGACAGCGTGTACAGCGGCGCGCCGCCCGCGCTCGCGCGGTAGTCGCGCATGAAGACCTCGACCTGGCGCCCGGCCATGATCATCACGACCGCGCCCGGCCTGGCCTCGGCCAGGCCCGCGACCACCGGCTTCGCATCCTCGGCGGCGATCGCCAGCGGGAAGGTCTTGACCACCTTCACCTTGTAGTCGGCCGCGAGTTCCTCGCAGGTCGCGAGGTTCGACTTGCCGAAGGCGCTGTCCTGGTGCACCACCGCGATCGACTGGATGCCGATGGTCGACAGGTGGCTGATGATCTTGCGCAGCTCGAGGTCGTAGCCCGCGCGCACGTGGAACAGCAGCCGGTTGGTCTTGGTGCGGAACGAGGTGGTGCCCACCAGCGGCGCGAACATCGGCACGCCCGCCTTCTCGGCCAGCGGCATCGCGGCCGCGAGGTTGCCGGTGGCGACGTAGCCGGTGAGCGCGAACACCTTGTCCTCGTCGATCAGCTTCGCGGTGTTGAGTGCGGTCTTCGCGGGTTCGTAGACATCGTCGTAGCTCACCAGCTCGAGCCGGCGCCCGTTGATGCCGCCGCCCTTGTTGACGCGGTCGAAGTGCAGCTTGATGCCGGCGCGGTAGTCGATGCCGAAGTCCTTGGCCGGGCCGCTGAAGACGGCCGACTGGCCGATGCGGATGGCGCCGTCGCTCACGCCGTTCTCGGCGCGCGCGGCGGACAGCAGGCCGGGGCCGAGCGCGAGGGCCGCGCCGCCGGCCACCAGGGAGCGCCTGGAGAGGGAAATCGTCATGGGGTCGTCTTGTCTCGCAGTTGTGGTGTGTCGATGCGCGGCGGGGGCCCGCGCAGCGCCGGGCGTCCCTGTCGTCTTCTCAGGCGCCCTGGATGTCGGCCGACTGGATGCGCTTCACGCCCTTGGCGCTCATCTGCTTCCAGGCCGCGGCCAGCGAGCCGTTGAGGTCGATGGCGCGCGTGGCGTCCTCGATCACGTAGGCATCGAAGCCGGCCTTGCGTGCATCGAGCGCGGTCCAGGCGACGCAGAAGTCGGTCGCCAGGCCGGTCACGAACACGGTCTTGATGCCGCGCGCCTTGAGATAGCCGGCCAGGCCGGTCGAGGTCTTGCGGTCGGCCTCCTCGAAGGCCGAGTAGCTGTCGACGTCGGCGTGGAAGCCCTTGCGGATGATCAGCTGCGCGGTCGGCAGCTTGAGGTCCTTGTGCAGCGCCGCGTCGTCCGTGCCCTGCACGCAGTGGTCGGGCCACAGCACCTGGTTGCCGTAGTTCAGCTTGATGCTGCTGAAGGGCTTCTGCCCCGCGTGCGCGCTCGCGAACGAGGCATGGCCCTGGGTGTGCCAGTCCTGCGTGACCACGATGTTCTGGAACGAGGCGGCCAGCTGGTTGATGACCGGCACCACGTCGGCACCGCCCTTGACCGGCAGCGTGCCGCCGTCGATGAAGCAGTTCTGCACGTCGACCACGATCAGCACGGCCTTGTCGCCGGGCTTGATCTTCGCGCCGGCGGCGAAGAGCGCGCCCGAGGCGCCGAGCAGGCCGAGGGCGGCCGTGGATTGGAGGAAGCGTCTGCGGTGCGTGTCGTTCATGGTCTGTGCTCCGTGCTTGCGTTGATGGAAACGAAACCCTGCAAGGAATGCGCCCGCGGACGCATTCGACTCGTACAACTAGACGCTCAGGTACGCGCGCCGCACTTCCTCGTTGGCCGCGAGCTCGGCCATGGTGGCGTGGTAGCGGATCTGGCCCTTCTCGAGCACGTAGGCACGGTCGGAGACCAGCTCCGCGAAGTGCATGTTCTGCTCCGACAGCAGGATGCTCACGCCCTGCGCCTTGAGCTCGAGGATCATGTTCGCCATCTGCTCGACGATGACCGGCGCCACGCCTTCGGACGGTTCGTCGAGCAGCACCAGGTAGGGGTTGCCCATCAGCGTGCGCGCCACGGTCAGCATCTGCTGCTCGCCGCCGCTCATGCGCCCGCCGGGCCGGTTCGGCATCTCGCCGAGGTTGGGGAACAGCTTGAACAGCCGCTCGGGCGTCCACAGCGGCGCCTCGCTGCCGTCGGCCCAGCGGCGCGCGGCCTGCTTGCCGACCTCGAGGTTCTCCATCACCGTGAGGTCGGTGAACACGCGCCGATCCTCGGGCACGAAGCCCAGGCCCAGGCGCGCCGCGTGGTGCGGCTCGCTCTTCGAGATGTCGTGGCCCAGGAAGCGCACCGCGCCGCGGCGCTTGCCGAGCATGCCGATCAGCGCCTTGAGCGTGGTCGACTTGCCGGCGCCGTTGCGGCCCATGAGCGCGACCACCTCGCCGCGCCGCACCTCGAGGTCGACGTCGTAGAGGATCTGGGCGGCGCCGTACCAGGCGCACAGGGCCTTGGCCTGGAGCAGGGGTTCGGAGGCGTTCGTCGTATTCATGCCGCTGCTTTCTCGAAGGTCTTGCCGCTGCCGAAGTACACCTCCTGCACCTTCGGGTGGTCGCGGATCTCGAGCGGCTTGCCCTGCGCGATGAGGCGGCCGCGCGCCAGCACGATCATGCGGTCGGCATAGGCGAACACCACGTCCATGCTGTGCTCGGTGAACAGCACGGCCATGCCGCGGTCGATGACCAGCTGCTTGGTCAGCGCCATCAGCGAGTTGCGTTCCTTCGGCGCCATGCCGGCCGTGGGCTCGTCCATCAGCAGCAGCTTGGGACTGTTGGCCATCGCGATCGCGAGCTCGACGCGCTTGACGTCGCCATAGGCCAGCACGCTGCAGGGCCGGTCGGCCTGCGACTTCATGCCGACCTGGTCGAGCAGCGCCAACGCCTCGTCGCGCTTGTGCTCGGCGGCGCGGCGCCACATCGAGAACAGCTTGCGGTCGTGCGAGAGCAGCGCCATCTGCACGTTCTCGACCACGGTGAGCGAGGCGAAGGTCTCGGCGATCTGGAAGGTGCGGCCCACGCCCATGCGCCAGATCTCGCGCGGCCTGCGGCCCACGAGCTCCTGGCCGTCGAGCGTGATCGAACCCTGATCGGCCTTGAGCTGGCCGTTGACCATGTTGAAGGTGGTGGACTTGCCGGCGCCGTTGGGGCCGATCAGCGCGAGCAGTTCGCCCGGGGGCAGCTCGAAGCTGATGCCGTCGACGGCCTTCACGCCGCCGAAGGACTTGCCGAGGTTGTTGACCTTGAGCAGGCTCATTGAAATACCTCCGTGCTTCGCACTGCGGTGCGAGCTTGCTTGGGACGGCCCGGCGCGGCGCTCATGCCTTCACCTCCTCGAGCTTGGCATCGGCGGCCTTCTCTTCCTTGGGCGCGCGCAGGCGCTCCACGAGCTGCTTGATCGATCCCGCGATGCCCTGCGGGAACAGCAGCACCAGGATCAGGATGATGGCGCCGAGCATCGCGCGCCAGTAGTCGGTGTTGCGCGCCACGGTGTCGTGCAGCCAGGTGAAGGTGACGGCGCCGACCACCGGGCCCGCGAGCGTCTGGATGCCGCCGAGCAGCACCATCACGAGGCCGTCGACCGACTTGCCGACCGACAGCGTCTCGGGCGAGATGCTGCCCTTGGAGAACGCGAACAGCGCGCCGGCCAGGCCCGCCACCGCGCCCGCGATGACGAAAGCGGCCCACTGCATGCGCTTGACGTCGATGCCGATGGCGTCGGCGCGCAGCACCGAGTCGCGGCCCGCGCGCAGGGTGTAGCCGAAGGGTGAATACAGCACGCGGCGCAGCCACCAGACGCCGGCCGACACCAGCACCAGCGTGAGCCAGTAGTAGGCGCGCTTGTCCGACAGCCAGGCCGAGGGCCAGACGCCCGTGAGGCCGTTGCTGCCGCCCGTGAAGCTGTCCCACTGGTAGGTGATGGCCCAGGTGATCTGCGCGAAGGCCAGGGTGAGCATCGCGAGGTACACGCCCGACAGCCGCACCGCGAACCAGCCGTAGACGAAGGCGCCGAGCGCGGCCACCAGCGGCGCGACCACCAGCGTGAGTTCCATCGGCAGGCCCAGCGAACGCGCGAGCAGCGCGGCGCCGTAGGCCCCGAGGCCGAAGTAGGCGGCATGGCCGAACGAATGCATGCCGGCCGGGCCCATGATGAAGTGCAGGCTGGTGGCGAAAAGGGCCGCGATCAGCAGGTCGATCATCAGCACCAGCGTGTAGGGCGAACCGGCCGTGAGCACGGGCAGCGCGGCGAGCACCAGCGCAAGCACCGCGGCGCCGGCCAGGTAGAGGTTGCCGGGGCGGCGCAGCGGTTCCTCCTGCATGCCGACGTAGCGGCTCGGCGCCTGCGCGCGGCCGAACAGGCCCCACGGGCGCCACACCAGCACGGCCGCCATCACGAGGAAGTCGACCATCAGCGTGAGCTTGGAGAAGGACACGTCGATGCCGAAGATCTGCACCACGCCGAGCCAGATGCACACGGCCTTGATCTCGGCGATGAGCAGCGCGGCCACGTAGGCGCCGGGCAGCGAGCCCATGCCGCCGACCACCACCACCACGAAGGCGGCGCCGATGGTGTTGAGGTCCATCTCGAGCGTGGCGGGCTCGCGCGGCAGCTGCAGCGCGCCGCCCAGGCCCGCGAGCAGCGCGCCGAGCGCGAACACCGCGGTGAACAGCCACGCCTGGTTCACGCCCAGCGCACTGACCATCTCGCGGTCCTGCGTGGCGGCGCGCACCAGCGTGCCGAAGCGCGTGCGCGTGAGCAGCAGCCAGACCAGGCCCAGCACCACCGGGCCGACCACGATCAGGAACAGGTCGTAGGAGGGGAACTGGCGCCCGAGGATCTCGACCGAGCCCTTGAGGCCGGGCGCGCGCGGGCCCAGCAGCTCGTCGGGGCCCCAGAGCCACAGCACCGCGTCCTTGATGACCAGCACCAGCGCGAAGGTGGCGAGCAGCTGGAACAGCTCGGGCGCCTTGTAGATGCGGCGCAGCAGCAGCACCTCGATCAGCGCGCCGAGCACGCCGACCGCGACCGCCGCGATCAGCAGCGCGGGCCAGAAGCCCAGGCTCGCGCCGAGCTTGTCGACCAGCGTGTACGCGAGGTAGATGCCGACCATGAAGAAGGACCCATGGGCGAAATTGACGATGCGCGTCACGCCGAAGATCAACGAGAGGCCGGCCGCCACGAAGAACAGCGACGAGGCGCCGGCCAACCCGTTGAGCAACTGAACAACGAAGCCTGAAAAGCTCATTCAAGGATCCCGAGGAACTGGAAACTGGGGTGCGTCGAAGTGCGTCGCGCACCGCTTCGGCCACGATGACAAGGCGCCATTCGCATCGAATGGCCTGCGATCCACGTCAACCGTTCGGGCTGAGCCTGTCGAAGCCGGGGTGCGGCGCTTCGACGAGCTCGGCGTGAACGGTCTGCCGGCGAAAACCGGAAGCGCTCCGACCTCAGTCGGCGGGGCGCATCTTCTTGACTTCGTCGTCGCTCGGCTGGAACTTGGCGCCGTCGAGGTAGACGTAATCGACCATCACGCCCTTGCCGCCGTCGTTCTTGGTCTTGCCCACGTAGGCGCCCATGGTCGACTGGTTGTCCTGCGCGCGGTAGCTGATCTTGCCGAAGGGGCTGTCGAGCTGCAGGCCCTTGAAGGCCGCGACCAGCTTCTCGGTGTCGGTGCTGCCGGCCTTCTGGATGCCCGCCGCGATCGAGTGGATGGCGCTGTAGCCGACCACCGAGCCCAGGCGCGGGTAGTCCTTGAACTTGGCCTGGTAGGCGTCGAGGAAGGCCTTGTGCTCGGGCGTCTTGATGCCGTTCCACGGATAGCCGGTCACGATCCAGCCATTGGGTGCCTCGTCCTTCAGCGGATCGAGGTACTCGGGTTCGCCGGTCAGCACGCTGACCACTTCACGGTCCTTGAACAGGCCGCGGGTGTTGCCCTCGCGCACGAACTTCGAGAGGTCGGCGCCGAACAGCACGTTGAAGATTGCGTCGGGCTTGGCATCGGCGAGCGCCTGCACCACGCTGCCCGAATCGACCTTGCCCAGCGGCGGCGCCTGCTCGGCGACGAACTCCACGTCGGGCTGCGCGGCCTTCAGCAGAGTCTTGAAGGTCGCGACCGAGGACTGGCCGTACTCGTAGTTGGGATAGACGATGGCCCAGCGCTTCTTCTTGAGCTTGGCGGCCTCGGGCACGAGCATCGCGACCTGCATGTAGGTCGAGGGACGCAGGCGGTAGGTGTAGCGGTTGCCGTTGCTCCAGACGATCTTGTCGGTCAGCGGCTCGGCGGCCAGATAGAAGAACTTCTTCTGCTTCGCGAAGTCGGTCAGCGCCAGGCCGGTGTTCGAGAGGAAGGCGCCCGCGAGCACGTCGACCTTCTCGCGCGAGATCAGCTCCTCGGCCACGCGCACCGCATCGCCGGGGTTGGCGTTGTCGTCGCGGCTGATCAGTTCGATCTTCCGGCCATTGACCCCGCCCTTGGCGTTGATCTCGTCGACCGCGAGTTCCATGCCCTTCTTGTAGGGCTCGAGGAAGGCCGGCTGCGCCTTGTAGCTGTTGATCTCGCCGATCTTGATCACGCCCTGGGCGTGCGCGGGGACGAGGGCGCAGGTCAGGGTCAGGACGGAAGCCGCGCTGAAAACATGGCGCAAGGGGATCATCGGGAAGCTCCTGGTGGGGTTCGAGAAAAACGGAAAGGGGAACGAAGGAAATCGGTGGAAAGGTGGAGTGTCGCCTCAGCGCAGGCCGTCTTCGCCCTTGATCTCGCCGGCCTGCAGGCCGCCGATGCGCGGCAGTGGGCGGCCACTGTCGGTGACCGCCACGGCCACCACGATCTCGCCGGCGCGCGGGGCGTCGGACACGCGGGCCTCGATGGCGTCGAAATGGCTGCGCACGAAGGCCGCGTCCTTGTGGCCCAGTGGCACGTCGATGGCGGTGCCGAGGGTGCCGAGCTTCTTGGCCGAGGGCACGAGCGCCGCGCCCTTCTCGACCGCCACGCGCAGCGGCGCGCCGAGCTTGGGATGCAGGATCGCGGCCGCATGCTCGAGCTCGCCGCCTTCGCCGACGATCGCGGCCTTGCCGTAGCTCTGCGCCTGGCCGGGCTCGATGCCCAGCGCCTTCACGGCCTTCTGGCCCAGCAGCGCGCCGAGCTCCTCGCCGATCGCGATCAGCTCGTCGAGGTTCTCGCTGTAGCGGCCCGCGTAGGGGTTGGCGATCACGGCGATGGCGACGGCGCGGCGCGTGGGCGGCGCGATGTCGCGGCCCATTTCCTTGCGGGTTTCGTCGACCTGGACGACGAGCTTGCGGATGTTGGCGGTCATGTCTGGATTTCCTTTGGCTTCTCTTCTTGTCTCTTCGTACACGGGCTCAGCGCAGGCCGTCCCACTTGGCGATGTTCTCGGCGAGCAGGCCGCCGACGCGCGCATGCACGCGGTAGCCGGTGCTCATCGCGAGGATGAACACGATCTCGTCGGCCGCGGGCGCGCCGGGCACGCGCACTTCGATCGCATCGAACTGCCCGCGCACGTAGCTGGCGTTGATGTTGGTCAGCGGCACATCGAGCGTGGCGCCGGGCGCGCCGACCTTCTTGGTCGAGGGCACGATCGACAGCGCATTGCCGGGCTGGCCGGTCTTCTTCTCGTCGACGGTGCCCTTGGCATAGGCGACGCGGTCGCCCTTCCAGCCGAGCAGCTCGCGCATCGCATAGCCGCCGGGCACGTGCCACAGCGCGCCATGCTCGAGCTCGCCCGCGGCGCCGACGATGGCGCCCTTGCCGTAGGTGGCGAGCTGCTCGAGCGGCACGTCCATCGCGGCGTGCAGCTTGTGCGCCATCTCGAGGCCCACCGGATCGAGCAGGCTCATCATCGGCAGGATGTCGGGCTCGTAGCGGCCCGCGAAGGGATTGGTCAGCACGGCGGCGATGGCACCACGCACCAGCGGCGTCTGGGCACGCGGCCCGAACTCGTGGTGGATGTGCTCGACCTGGGTGAAGACTCGGCGGATATCGATCATGAAAAAGAACCTTGCTTTTCGTTAAGCAATTACTGAACCAACTGCACGGAAGCCTAGCTTCGAGCATAAGGGCTCGACCAGCCGCCACTGCCCCTGGCAAACGAGCAGAGCGGCCCATGCGAGCCCGCCTTGTTGCAGGACGCGGGCGCACACCGCGCCCGTATCGAGTGCGCTGCGCACCTGCGCGGGGGGCAGTGGCGGCACGTCGACGGTGACGAGCGTGTCGCCGAGGTCGCTGTTGTCCTTGCGCTCGCTCGCGGGCACGCGGCGGATCGCATCGCTGTCGACGTCGACCGCGTTGGCGATCACGGTCGCGGCCGCATCGGCCTGCGCCGCGGTGGCCGCCAGAACCGTCACGCTGTCGGCGATGCCGAGCGAGAAGCTGCGCCCGCGCCAGCCGCTGGTGGCGACGCCGCGCACCGGCTGGTCGGCGCGCAGTTCGAACTGGCCGTCGGTGTCGACGAGGCCATTGGCATCGCGCCAGTCGAAGCGCGCGAGGTCCGCGTAGACGCCCACGCGCGCGGTCTGGCCCGGCGCGAGATGCACGGCGATGTCGCCGCCGTTGTTGATCCAGGCACGCTCGATGCCGGGGCGCTGGTAGAAGGCGATCAGTTCCTGCGCCACCGAGCCCGCGACCGCGGCCATCGGCGTGATGAAGGTCGGCGCGAACGCCGCGCAGGCATCCCACATGCGGCGCGCCACCACGCCGCGCGGGCGCATCTTGTCGGTGACCGGCAGGCGCAGCAGCGGCAGCTCGTGCACCAGTTCGTCGAGCACGTGCGCGAAGCGCGCCCAGGCCGCATCGTGCGCGGCCGCCACCGCGTAGCGGTCGCCGTGCGCCTCGGCCACGATGTCGATCGGGCCGTGGTTGAAGTGCCAGCGGTGCTCGTCGAGCGCCGTGCGTTGGGCGCTCATGGCTGCGGGTGTTTCTCCCTCCCCCGCTGGGGGAGGGTTGGGGTGAGGGCACGCGGCGCCTCCATGGGACGCGGGGCCTGCCCCCATCCCGGCCTTCCGCCAGAGGGGGAAGGAGCAAGAGCCACTGCCAGCTGCAAGACAGGCATCGCTCAACCCAGCATGGGCGCGTGGCCCAGCGGCCACGGGTTGGCTTCGTCGATGACGAGCCATTGGCGCGCGAGCGGTGCGCCGTCTTCCTGCCACGCACCGCGCGCGAGCGCCTGCTCGAGCGGGAAGACATGCTCCATGTGGCCGCCGAGCGCCTCGTAGTCGGCGCGCCGCATGCTGAACTCGATGGGCGCGACGATCGCGGGCGTGGGCACGGTGCCGAAGCTGTTGTCGGGCATGCGCATGACGTCGGCCATCACCGTGATGCCGCCGCCCGGCCACACATAGGCCGGCGCGCCGCCGCAGGTGACGTTGACCAGCGCGCGCTTGATGGCGCGCGTGAGCAGCACCGGGTTTTCGGTGACGCCCGCGCGCAGGCTGCCGCCGGCACCGCCGAGGAACAGCACGGTGCACAGCGAGGGTTCGCAGTTCTCGCCGATGCGCTCGACGATGCGCTTCACCTCGGGAGGCATCGGCTGCTCGACGGGCTGCAGCGCGTCGTCGAGCACGTACCACTGCGCATGCTCGCCGGTGGTCGAGGTCATGAGCAGGCGCAGGCCGGGCTTGGCCACGCCCTCCTCCCAGCCCTCGATGATCGACAGCGGATCGGCGATGTCGGTGCCGCCCCAGCCGTTGCCCGGATTGGCGACCTGGAAGTAGCGCCCCGGCGTCGACTTGCGGCCCAGCATCTGGATGCCCGAGGGCGGCATGTCGAGGCAGCGGCCGGCCTGGTGCTCGGTCAGCACGCCGGTGATGTGGTCGTCGACCACCACCACCTCGTCGGCCACGCCCGCGAACTGGCGCGCGAAGATGCCGACCGCGGCGGAGCCGCAGCCCACGCGCATGCGCTGCTCCTCCACGCCGTTGACGATCGGCGCCTTGCCGGCCTGGATCACCAGGCTGGCGCCGCCGTCGATGGTGCATTCGATGGCCTTCTTGTTGCCCAGCAGCTGCATCAGCTCGGCCGTCATGCGGCCTTCCTTCTTGCTGCCGCCCGTGAGGTGGTGCACGCCGCCCAGCGACAGCATCTGCGAGCCGTACTCGGCCGTGGTGACGTGGCCCACCACCTCGCCGCGGTAGCGCACGTTGGCCTGCTCGGCGCCGAGGAAGCGGTCGGTGTCGATCTTCACCTTGAAGCTGCAGTAGCTGAAGATGCCCTCGGTGACCACGGTGACCATGTCCACGCCCTGCGCCTTGGAGGCGACGATGAAGGGCGCGGGCTTGTAGTCGGGATAGGTGGTGGAGGAACCGACGCCGGTGACGAAGACCTCGTCGGCATGCAGCAGGTCGCCATTCCAGTCGGGCGATGACTCTTTGGCCCTGCCGTCTTCGGCCGCCGCCGTGCGGTCGAACGCCACCAGCGCGGGCGCATCGCTCGCGAGCTGGCGGCGCAGCAGCACCACCGGATCGACGCGCACCAGCACGCCCTCGCGGTTGGCATAGCGGTCGCAGGCGCCGGTGCGCCCGTCGGAGATCTGGCACAACACCGGGCAGGCATTGCATTCGACCTTGGCCGCGCTCATGCGCTCGTTGCGCAACGGCGCCTTGCCGAAACCGCCGGGGCCGGCCTCGGCGACCACCGGCACGTCCATGCCCGGCAATCCGTCTGTCTTCGTGTGTTCCGTCATCGGGGGGCGACCTCTTGTTGGCTGCAAATCGTTGTGGCGGGGTTTGCAACAAACGTGCCGCATGTGCGCTTGTGCGGGGCCTTTCGTTTGTGTAGCATCCCCTACACTTTCATGTTGCATTCACTACATTGAGAGTCAATGTAGCAAACGGGCCCGATGCTTGCAATGGTGTTTTCTCGCGATGTTCATCGGGGTTTTTCCGACCAACGACAATGGAGGGTTCGGAGCCGGCCGGCACCTGGCGCCCCAAGGGCGTGCATCCCGGCTCAGCCAACCCCCCGTCATTCACCACTATTGAGTTCCGTATGAGTGCATTCAGCGAAGAGAAGGTCCTGAGCGTCCACCACTGGACCGACCGCCTGTTCACCTTCACCACCACGCGCGACCCGGCGCTGCGTTTCTCCAACGGCCACTTCACGATGATCGGCCTGCGCGTCAACGAGAAGCCGCTGCTGCGCGCCTACAGCATCGTGAGCCCGAACTACGAGGAGCATCTCGAGTTCCTGAGCATCAAGGTGGAAGACGGCCCGCTGACCTCGCGGCTGCAGCACATCCAGGTGGGCGACACCATCATCGTGGGCCGCAAGCCCACCGGCACGCTGCTGATCGACTACACGCTGCCCGGCAAGCGCCTCTACCTGTTCGGCACCGGCACCGGCCTGGCCCCGTTCATGAGCGTGATCCGCGACCCCGAGACCTACGAGAAGTTCGAGCAGGTCATCCTGGTGCACGGCGTGCGCCAGGTCGACGAGCTGGCCTACCACGACCTCGTGACCGACCACCTGCCCAAGCACGAGTTCCTCGGCGAGATGGTCGCCAAGCAGCTGCTGTACTACCCCACGGTCACGCGCGAGGAGTTCCGCAACCAGGGCCGCATCACCGACCTGATCTCGAGCAACAAGCTCACCGACGACCTCGGCATGCCGCCGATCAACGCCGCCGAAGACCGCGTGATGCTGTGCGGCAGCCCGGGCCTGCTGGTCGACCTCAAGCACATCCTCGAGGCACGCGGCTTCAAGGAAGGCAACACCTCGACGCCGGGCGACTTCGTCGTCGAACGCGCCTTCGCGGAAAAGTAAGCAGGACGCCGCGCGCTCGATGGCCGACAGCCGCTCCATCACCAAGCCCAAGCCCCAGCGCCGCACCGGCGTGCGCGAGGCCGCGGCCCAGGCCACGCGCGACAGCATCCTCAAGTCGGCGACCAAGGTGTTCGCCAAGTACGGCTACGACGGCGGCAGCGTGGAGAAGATCTCCAAGGCCGCCAAGTCGTACGACCGGATGATCTACTACTACTTCGGCAGCAAGGAAGGCCTGTTCATCGCGGTGCTCGAGGGCATCTACCAGCGCATGGACGACGCCGAGGCCGCGATCGCGCTCGACGCCTCGCGCCCGGTGGAGGCGCTCACCGAAGTGATCCGCTTCGTGCTCGGCTACTACCGCAAGAACCCCGAGTTCGTGACGCTGCTCAACACCGAGAACCTGCACAAGGGCCGGCACATCTCGAAGTCGCTGCGCGCGCGCGAGTATTCGTCGCGGGCGGTGGCGATCATCTCGGAGATCCTCGCGAGCGGCGCGGCCCAGGGGCTGTTCCGCAAGGACCTCGTGGCGCGCGACATCTACCTGCTGATCGCGTCCACCGGCTATTTCTACACCTCCAACCGCCACACGCTCACGGCCTTCCTGGGCGAGCCGCTCGAGTCGCCGGACGCGATCCGGCACTGGGAAGACTTCGTGATCGAGACCGTGCTGCGCACCGTGCGCGCGGACGATCTGCAGGACAACAACACTCCCCCCCACGACGAGGACAACACGAAATGGCAGAAATCGCGAGCAGCGGAAAGTCGGGCAAGGTCGTCATCCAGAACATAGGGCTGCTGCTCTCGGGCGACATCGACAAGCCCATCCTCGACGCCGACACCATCGTGGTGAACGACGGCCTGATCGTCGCCATCGGCAAGCAGAAGGACTGCGACCTCGAGGGCGCGAAGACCGTCATCGACGCGCGCCTGACCTGCGTCGCGCCCGGCCTGATCGACAGCCACGTGCACCCGGTGTTCGGCGACTGGACGCCGCGCCAGGGCCAGCTCGGCTGGATCGACTCCACCATGCACGGCGGCGTGACCACCATGATCTCGGCCGGCGAAGTGCACCTGCCCGGCCGCCCCAAGGACATCGTGGGCCTGAAGGCCCTGGCCATCACGGCACAGCGCGCCTTCGACAACTTCCGCCCCGGCGGCGTGAAGGTGCTGGCCGGCGCGCCGGTGATCGAGAAGGGCATGGTCGAGAGCGACTTCAAGGAGCTCGCCGAGGCCGGCGTGGGCCTGCTCGGCGAGGTCGGCCTGGGTTCGGTGAAGGCCGGCTACGAGGCCAAGGAGATGGTGGCCTGGGCGCGCAAGTACGGCATCCAGAGCACGATCCACACCGGCGGCCCATCGATCCCGGGCTCGGGCCTGATCGACAAGGACGTGGTGCTCGAGGCCGACGCCGACGTCATCGGCCACATCAACGGCGGCCACACCTCGCTGCCCGAGGCCCACGTGTGCGAGCTCTGCGAGAAGAGCTCGCGCGCGATCGAGATCGTGCACAACGGCAACGAGAAGGTGGCGATCGCGGCGGCCAAGGCGGCGCTCGAACTCAAGTGCCCGCACCGCGTGATCCTCGGCACCGACGGTCCCGCGGGCTCGGGCGTGCAGCCGCTGGGCATCCTGCGCATGGTCGCGATGCTGTCGTCGATCGCGAACATCCCGGCCGAGCTGGTGTTCTGCTTCGCCACCGGCAACACCGCGAAGATCCGCAAGCTCAACTGCGGCCTGATCGAGGTCGGCCGCGATGCCGATTTCGTGTTCATGGACCGCGCGCAGCATTCGCCCGCGCCGGGCCTGCTCGAGAGCGTGCAGCTCGGCGACATCCCGGGCGTGGGCATGGTGATGATCGACGGCATCGTGCGCTGCGGCCGCAGCCGCAACACGCCGCCGGCGACCGAGATCCCGGTGGTGGTGTCGGGCGCGCACTGAGGCGCGCGGCGCTCAGGGCGAGCGCCGTGTCTTGAAGACCAAATAGCGCGCGGCGAGGAAGTTCACGACCATGCCCGCGCCGCTGCCCACGGCCACGCCGAGCATCGGCGCCCAGCGGCCGCTCGCCGAATGCAGCACCAGCACGTAGGCGCCGTAGTTCACGACCGCGCCGCCGAGCATGGTCGCGAGATAGCCCAGGTACTCGCGCCACAGGCTGGTGCCGGCATGGCGGTCGCCGAAGGCCAGGTGGCGGTTCATCACCCAGGTGGTGGTGGCGGCCGCGAGGAAGGACAGCACGCGCGCGCCGTACCAGCCCAGCAGCGGCGCGGCGAGGTACAGCACCGCCACGTCGACACCGAAGCCCACGACGCCGGCCACGGCGAACAGCAGGAACTGGCGCCCGACCTGCCTCATCGCCTCAGCCGCAGGCGCCGTCTTGCCACGACTCGGAACCGGCCGCGGGCATGGCGAGGTAGCGCAGCCGCTTGGCCTCCTGCCGGCCGATGGTCACGGTGTGCAGCACCGCGCCGCAGACCAGCGCGAGCATCGCGCTGAGCATCAGGCCGGTGGCCAGCACGGCCGTGGGCAGGCGCGGCACCAGGCCGGTCTCCCAGAAGGTCATCGCGAGCGGGATCGCGAGCCCCACCGCGGCCAGCGCGAGCAGGCCCGCGAGGATCGCGAAGAACATCAGCGGCCGCTCGCTCACGAACAGCTTGGAGATGGTGACGAGGATGCGCCAGCCGTCGCGGTAGGTCGACAGCTTGCTCACCGAGCCCTCGGGCCGCGAGCGGTAGACCGAGGGCACCTCGGCGTAGGGCATGCGCAGCTCGAGCGCGTGCACGGTGAGTTCGGTCTCGATCTCGAAGCCCTTGGCCAGAGCGGGAAAGGACTTTACGTAGCGGCGCGAGAACACGCGAAAGCCCGACAGCATGTCGGTGAAGCTGCCGCCGAACAGGCCCGCGACCGCGCCGGTCAGCATCTGGTTGCCCAGCCGATGGCCGCGGCGGTAGGTCTGGGCATCGCTCTGGTCGTCGACGCGCGCGCCCACCACCATGTCGAGCTTCTGGTCGACCAGCATGCGGATCATCTCGCGCACCGTCGAGAGGTCGTAGGTGGCGTCGCCGTCGACCATGACGTAGATGTCGGCCTCCACGTCGGCGAACATGCGCCGCACCACGTTGCCCTTGCCGCGCAGCGGCACGTGCACGACGTGCGCGCCATGGGCGCGCGCGACCTCGGCGGTGCCGTCGGTGGAGTTGTTGTCGAAGATGTGGATCTGCGCCTCGGGCAGGTCGGCACGGAAGTCGGCCACCACCTTGGGAATGGCCAGCGCCTCGTTGTAGCAGGGGATGATGGCGGCGATGCGCAGCGCCGGCGGCAGCGGCGAGAGCGCGGCGGCGGCCGTGGAGGAAGCGAGGCGGTCGGCGGTCGTCATGGCGTGGGCGCGAGTATGCGGTAGGCCTTCACACCATCCTTCTCGACGATCAGGCTGAAGTACTTGTCGAAGTCGGGCTTGGTGTGGACGTAGGGCGCGAGCGCGGTCTGGATCACGATCGAGCCGAACTGCTGCGAGGCCAGCTTGCGCGCGAGCTGGTCGGCCGGCAGGTACAGGTAGTCCGAGTAGCGGAAGGGCCCGAAGATGTCGCCCCACACCGGGTTGGGCGCGAAGTAGATCGAGTCGTTGAGGCCGACCTGGTAGAGCCGGCCCACGGGGTTGGCGCGCAGCTGGCTCAGCACCTCGTAGCCGGGCACGCGTTGGGCGAGGAAGGCCTCGCGCGAGGCGGGCGTGGGCGAGATCATGCGCACGTCGCGCACCGAATGCGCGAGCGCGAAGCCCGCGAGCACCACCATCAGCAGCCCGCCGAAGACGCCCGGCGTGCGCCCGCGCGCGAGCGCCGGCAGCCGGCGCCGCACGAAGGCACCGGCCCAGCCCAGCAGCGTGTGCCAGCCCACGGCGGCCATCAGCGCGAGCAGCGGGAACGAGGCCATCATGTAGCGCGGATAGCGCGAGGTCGCGACCCAGATCACGAGCGAGTAGAGGCAGAACACGAAGGCCGCGCGCACCGGACCCGGGCGCCACAGCGGGCTGAACGGCACCAGCAGCAGCGGCCAGAACAGGCCGTTGGGCATGTTGGCGTGGTCGCGCACGTCGGCCAGCTGCTGCGTGTAGTCGGCCATGTTCCAGTTGGTGAAGCCGAACACGCGCGCGCCGATCGGGTTGAACGGATCGCCGGTCTGCAGGTAGTTGCGCGCATACCAGTAGATGCACGGCGCCAGGAACAGCCCGAGGGCCGCGAGCCACGGCAGCGGCCGGCGCTCGCGCCGCGCCACGAACACCGCCACCAGCGGCAGGAAGATCAGCGCCTGGTACTTGGAGCCCGCCGCCACGCCGAGGAAGAAGGCGGCCAGCAGCAGCCAGCGCGCGCGCCCGTGGCGCGGCCCGCCGGGCGCCGGTTCGAGTACGTGGCCCTCGTCCCACCACCACAGCGCGACGAAGGCCGCGAGCACGAACAGCGCCACGCCCATGTCGATGTACGAGTTGGGGTAGTCGCCGAGCGCGAGCCAGATGCCAGCACCCATGCAGGCGATGTAGCGGTTGGCGTGCAGCCGGCCGAGGCGGTAGATCATCAGCACGGACAGCCAGCCCGCGAGGCCGTGGATGAAGTGGGTGAAGACGTCGTCGTAGACCGTCAGCGCGGCGGCGTAGAGCAGGTCGTAGTTGTAGGGGAACCAGGGGTAGCGCAGCCACTCGTAGACGCCCAGCGTGCCGCTTTGCGCGACCTGGCGCGCATACGGCAGGTGGTACATCACCTCGTCGAAGGCCACCGGCGGCGCCAGCGGCGAGAACAGCGTGGGCAGGCCCACGAGCAGCAGCGCGGCGAACGCGCACTTCTCGCCGAGGGTCGGCGCCGGCTGCGCGGGCGCGAGCGCGGCGCGCGCCTTCAGCTCGCGGCGCCAGCCGGGCAGCCGCAGCAGCGCCAGCACGATGCCGGCGCCCAGCAGCGCGAGCACCGCGCCCTGGCGCAGCGCGCCGGCGATGGCCAGCGCCTGGAAGGCGACGATGAACAGGCCGACGCCGAGCGTGGTCGCGATCGCGCCCTCGAGCCAGGCGTCGCGGCGCGCGGGCGCCCCGAAGCGCGCCAGCACGGTGGCACCGAAGCCCCAGGCGCCGGCCACGAAGAGGGCCAGCGCCGCATGGTGCGCGAGGATGAAGAGCAGTGTCTGAATGGGAATCCCCCGGAAGCCTGGATCGGTTCAGCGGCCCGCGGGGCGGGCGGCGTGGATGGCGGCGGCGCGGGGGAACGGAAGGGCCCGCCGCGCGCCGTCAGAGGTTGGGCGCCAGCAGCCGTTCCAGTTCGGATTCGCTCGCCTTGCGGCGCACCGCCTGGTCCTGCAGCTGGTCATGGCCGATTTTGCCTACGTTGAAGTACGTGCTGTCGGGGTGCCCGAGGTAGAACCCCGACACGCTGGCGGCCGGCATCATAGCGAGGCTTTCGGTCAGGCTCATGCCAATGTCCGTGCAGTTCAGGAGGTCGAACATCGGCTTCTTCACGCTGTGGTCGGGGCAGGCCGGGTAGCCGGGCGCGGGGCGGATGCCGCGGTACTTCTCGGCGATCATCTGCTCGTTGCTCAGCGCCTCGTCGGCCGCGTAGCCCCAGAGGTCGGTGCGCACGCGGTGGTGCATGGCCTCGGCGAAGGCCTCGGCCAGCCGGTCGGCCAGCGCCTTGAGCATGATCGCGGAGTAGTCGTCGAGGTCGTCGACGAAGTACTTCTCCTTCTTCTCCACGCCCAGGCCCGCGGTCACGGCGAACATGCCCACGTAGTCCTTCAGGCCGCTCTCGCGCGGCGCGACGAAGTCGGCCAGGCAGCGGCTCGGGCGCATCGTGCCCTCGATCTCCTGCTTCTCGGTCTGCTGGCGCAGGCCGTACCAGGTGAGCGCGGCCTCGCTGCGCGACTCGTCGGTGTAGAGCACGATGTCGTCGTCGTTCTCGGTGTTGGCCGGCCAGAAGCCGATCACGCCGCTCGCGCTGAGCCAGCGGCCCTCGATCAGGCGCTTGAGCATGCGCTGGCCGTCGGCGTAGACGCGCACGGCCTCGGTGCCGACGATCTCGTCCTTGAGGATGGCCGGGAACGGGCCCGCGAGGTCCCAGGTCTGGAAGAACGGGCCCCAATCGATGTACTTCGCGAGCTCGGTCAGGTCGAAGTTGCGGAACACGCGCCGGCCGATGAACTTGGGCGCGGGCGGCACGTAGTTCGACCAGTCGATGGGCGTCTTGTTGGCGCGCGCCCTGGCCAGCGGCCACAGCGGCACCTGCTTCTTGTTGGCGTGCTGCGTGCGCACCTTCTCGTAGTCGGCGTTGATCTCGCCGATGTAGGCCGCGGCCTGGTCGCTCAGCAGCGACTGCGCCACGCTCACGCTGCGCGAGGCGTCGGGCACGTAGACCACCGGGCCTTCGTAGTGCGGCGCGATCTTCACGGCCGTGTGCACGCGGCTGGTGGTGGCGCCGCCGATCAGCAGCGGGATCTTCCTGATGCGGAAGTGGTCGTCCTTCTGCATCTCGCCGGCCACGTACTGCATCTCTTCCAGGCTCGGCGTGATCAGGCCCGACAGGCCCACGATGTCCGCGCCCTCGACCTTCGCCTTGGCGAGGATCTCGTGGCACGGGACCATCACGCCCATGTTCACCACCTCGAAGTTGTTGCACTGGAGCACGACGGTGACGATGTTCTTGCCGATGTCGTGCACGTCGCCCTTCACGGTGGCGATGATGATCTTGCCCTTGGTGCGCACGTCGCGGCCCGCGGCCTCGTCCTGGCGCTTCTCCTCCTCGATGTAGGGGATGAGGTGGGCCACGGCCGACTTCATCACGCGCGCCGACTTCACCACCTGCGGCAGGAACATCTTGCCCTGGCCGAACAGGTCGCCCACGATGTTCATGCCGTCCATCAGCGGCCCCTCGATCACGTGCAGCGGACGGCCGCCCTTGGCGAGGATCTGCTGGTAGGCCTCCTCGGTGTCTTCCACGATGAAGTCGGTGATGCCGTGCACCATGGCGTGCGACAGCCGCTGGTTGACGTGCACCGGCTGCTCGGGCGTGCCGCGCCACTCGAGCTTCTTGCTGTCGTCCTTGGCGCCGCTCTTGGCGCTCTCGGCCACCTCGACCAGGCGCTCGCCGGCGTCGGGCCGGCGGTTGAGCACCACGTCCTCGACGCGCTCGCGCAGCTCGGGTTCGAGGTCGTCGTAGACGCCGACCATGCCGGCGTTGACGATGCCCATGTCCATGCCGGCCTGGATCGCGTGGTACAGGAACACGGTGTGGATCGCCTCGCGCACCGGGTCGTTGCCGCGGAAGCTGAAGCTCACGTTCGACACCCCGCCCGAGACCTTGGCGCCCGGCAGGTTCTGCTTGATCCAGCGCACGGCGTTGATGAAGTCGACCGCGTAGTTGTCGTGCTCCTCGATGCCGGTGGCGATCGCGAAGATGTTCGGGTCGAAGATGATGTCCTCGGGCGGGAAGCCCACCTCGTCGACCAGGATGCGGTAGGCGCGCTCGCAGATCTCGATCTTGCGCGCGTAGGTGTCGGCCTGGCCCTTCTCGTCGAAGGCCATCACCACGGCGGCCGCGCCGTAGCGCTTCACGAGGCGGGCCTCGTGCTTGAACTTGTCCACGCCCTCCTTCATGGAGATCGAGTTGACGATGCCCTTGCCCTGGATGCAGCGCAGGCCGGCCTCGATCACTTCCCACTTCGAGCTGTCGACCATCACCGGCACGCGCGCGATGTCGGGCTCGCTGGCGATCAGGTTGAGGAAGCGCACCATCGCGGCCTTGCTGTCGAGCATGGCCTCGTCCATGTTGATGTCGATCACCTGCGCGCCGTTCTCGACCTGCTGGCGCGCGACGGCCAGCGCATCCTCGAACTGGCCGTTGAGGATCATGCGCGCGAAGGCCTTGGAGCCGGTGACGTTGGTGCGCTCGCCGATGTTGACGAACAGGGAGCCCTCGCCGATGGCCACCGGTTCGAGACCGGACAGCTTCATGGGAGGAACGGAAGGCGCGGGAACATCGCTCATGGGGCTCACCTGGGCAGGGGAAGACACGTCAGGTGAGCGTCGTTGCAACCGGGCCTTCCGGGCAGGTTCTGCGAGAAGGCGCCTTCCAAGCCTGACGGCGGGTGCGCGGACCGGGGGTGCCGCGCGCCGCCGCTGCAACGCTCCTTGGAAGGGGTGGCGATTTTACCGGCTGCCGGTGGCGCGGCCGGCGCGCGGGTCTATCGGCGCGGGTTCAGGCCGCCTGCGCGACCGGCGCCGCCGACGCCGGCAGCCCGAAGGCGCGGTCGAAGGCCCAGTTGAAGACGAAGGTGTAGACCAGGAAGAAGATCACCAGCCCGAGGTCCATCACCAGCGCCTGCCACAGCGAGATGCCCAGGCCCCAGGCGAACATCGGCACCAGTAGGCCGATCAGGCCGCCCTCGAAGCCGATGGCATGGGCGATGCGGCGCTTGATGCTGCGCCCGCGCACCGCCTGGCGCGCCTCCCAGCGCTCGAACAGGCTGTTGAAGATCAGGTTCCAGATCACCGCGATGACCGAGGCCGCCACCGCCAGCGCGCCCGAATGGCCGAGGCCGGCGCCCGTCAGCAGCGCCAGCCCGGCGCTGGCGGCCACGATGGCGATCCCTTCGTAGAGGGTGATGTAGACGATGCGGCGCTGGATTCCCTGCATGACGGACTTTCTCTTTGGCTTGTTGTGTGACTGCAATGCCTGGACTTTATGTGTCTTCTGCTGATATAAAAAGTCAACTTATTTCAGTTTTATTGATAGGTCCATCCGAAAACCGCCATGAGCTTCTCCAGCGAGAGCGTCGAAGTTTTCCTGGCCGTGATCGACCACGGCTCCTTCTCGGCCGCCGCCCGCGCGCTGCGCCGTGTGCCGTCGGCGGTCAGCATGGCCATCGCCCACCTCGAGGCCGAGCTCGACCTGCAGCTGTTCGACCGCAAGGGCCGCGAGCCCCGGCCCACGGCCGCCGCGCGCTCGCTCGAGCCGCAGGCGCGCGCGCTGGCGGCGCAGCTGCGCCAGCTCGACGCGCAGGCGCTGGCGCTCACGCAGGGGCTGGAGGAGCGGCTCACGCTCGCGATCGCGCCCGAGCTGCTGGCCGCGCCCTGGAGCGGCGCGCTGGCCGAGCTGGCGCACGAGTACCCGCTGCTGCAGGTCGAGGTGCTGGCCGCGCCGCAGGCCGACGCGCTGGCGCTGCTGCACAGCGGCCGGGCCCAGCTCGCGCTGGTGTTCGAGCGGCCCAGCCTCGACGGCCGCGAGGGCTTCCAGGAGGTGGGCAGCGACACCATGGTCGCGGTGATGGCGCCGGGCCACCCGGTGCTGGCCGCCGCGCCCGGCGGCCGCCTGCGCGAGGAGCACCTGATCGCCACCCGCCAGATCGTGGTGGCCGGCCGCGACCTCGTCGCGACCATGGACCCGCGCAGCGTGTTCGCGCGCCACCTCTGGCGCACCGACAACGCGCTGGCCGCCCTGAGCCTGATCACCGCCGGCGTCGGCTGGGGCTGGCTGCCGCGCAATTTCGTGCGGCCGCACGTGGCGGCGGGCGCGCTGGTCGAGATCCCGCTCGAGAACCTCAGCAACGGCCTGAACCTGTGGGTGGACGTGGTGTGGTCGCGCGAACGGCCGCTGGGGCTGGGGGCGCAGCGCTTCGTGGCGCTGATTTCGCGCGAGCGGCAGGCTGCCGGGGTGTCGGTGCCTATCGCGTCCTGAAACGCGAGGCTACGGGCCCGGGCTCAAGCCGCTTCCTTGTAGAACCCCGCCGCATTGTTCAGCAGCCGCCCCGCCACCGGCGACACCGCGCGCCCGATCGCCGCGATGTGGTCGGGCGTGGTGCCGCAGCAGCCGCCGACGATGTTGACCAGCCCCTCGGCCGCGAACTCGTGCAGCAGGCGCGAGGTCACGTCGGGCGTCTCGTCGAAGCCGGTGTCGCTCATCGGGTTGGGCAGGCCGGCGTTCGGGTAGCAGCTGATGAAGGTGTCGTCGGCCACGCGCGCCAGTTCCTGGATGTAGGGGCGCATCAGCGCCGCGCCCAGCGCGCAGTTCAGGCCGATGGCCAGCGGCCGCGCATGGCGCACGCTGTGCCAGAAGGCGGTCACGGTCTGGCCGCTGAGGATGCGGCCCGAGGCGTCGGTCACGGTGCCGCTGATGATCAGCGGCAGGCGCTCGCCGCTGTTCTCGAAATACTCGTCGACCGCGAACAGCGCGGCCTTGGCGTTGAGCGTGTCGAAGATGGTCTCGACCAGGATCACGTCGGCGCCGCCCTCGACCAGCGCCTCGGTCTGCTCGTAGTAGGCGGCGCGCAGGGCCTCGAAATCGACATTGCGCGCGCCCGGATCGTTGACGTCGGGGCTGATGCTCGCGGTCTTGGGCGTCGGGCCGAGGGCGCCGGCCACGAAGCGCGGCTTGTCGGGCGTGGCGTACTTGTCGCAGGCGGCGCGCGCCAGCTTCGCGGACTCGAGGTTCATCTCGCGCGCCAGGTGCGCCATCTTGTAGTCCTCCTGCGCGACGGTGGTCGCGCCGAAGGTGTTGGTCTCGATCAGGTCGGCGCCGGCTGCGAGGTAGCCCTCGTGGATGTCGGAGATGACGTCGGGCCGGGTCAGCGACAGCAGCTCGTTGTTGCCCTTCACGTCGCGCTCGAAATTCTTGAAGCGCTCGCCGCGGTACTGGGCCTCGGTGAGCTTGAAGCGCTGGATCATGGTGCCCATGGCGCCATCGAGGATGGCGATGCGGCGCCCGAGGATCTCGGGCAGTTGCTGGGCACGGGTGTAGACGATCGGCTTCATGGGTCCGGATTGTAGAAAACGCGCCCCCGCCGCACCGCCGAAGCGGTCTTCGGGACTTCAGGCCGGCGCGTGCCGGGCCGCACGCGCGAGGCAGCCGACCGACAGCAGCGCCAGCAGGCCGAGCTCCTGCGGCCGGGCCCGGATCGCCCAGGCCGCCAGCAGCACATGGGCCGCCGCGACGACGCCCCAGCCGCGAAAGAGCCTCATGGCACCTTCGACATGATCTCGTCCATCGCCGCGACGAAACGCTCGAGCTCATGCGGCGCGCCGACCGAGACGCGGATGAAGCGCTCGAAACCCGACTCCTTCCACGGCTTGACGATGATGCCGCGCGCCAGCAGCGCCTCGTTGACCGGCCCGTTGGGCCGGCCCAGGTCGATGAACAGGAAGTTGGCCGCCGACGGCGCGATGCGCAGCCCCGGCCAGCGGCGCGCGCGCAGATGCGCGGCCAGCGCGTCGCGCAGCCGCACGGTCCGTTCCACGGCCTCCGTCATGCAGGCCTCGTCGCCCCAGGCCGCGAGCGCCGCGGCCTGCGCCGCGAGGTTCACGTTGAACGGCGTGCGCACGCGGTCGAGCAGCTGCACCAGCGCCGCGTCGGACGCGATGCCGTAGCCCACGCGCAGGCCCGCCAGGCCCCAGGCCTTGGAGAAGGTGCGCAGCACGATCCACGGGAAGGCCACCGCGTCGCCGCGCAGCCGCGCGAGCACGTCGGGGTAACCGGGCGCGAGCCGCGCGTATTCGTAGTAGGCCTCGTCGACCACCAGCAGCGTGCCCGCGGGCACGGCGGCCAGCAGCCGCTCGAAGTCCTGCGTGTCGAACATGCAGCCGACCGGGTTCGAGGGATTGGCCAGCATCACCAGCTTGGGGCCGCGCGCGAGCGCCGCGCACCAGGCCTCGATGTCGAAGCCCAGTTCGGGCGTGAGCGCGAGCAGCTCGACCTGCGCGCCCATCATGCGCGGATAGATCTCGTGCAGGCCGAAGGCCGGGCGCTGCGTGAGCACGCGGTCGCCGGGGCCCAGGAAGGCCTGGCACAGCATCTGGAGGATGTCCTCCGAGCCGTTGCCGATCACCAGTTCCGCGGGCTGCGCGCCGCAGCGCTCGGCGATCGCGGCACGCAGCGCGGTGCAGTGGGCATCGGGGTAGGTGCCCGCGCGCGCCGCCAGGTCGACCAGCGCGCGCGCCACCGCGGGGCTCGCGCCATAGGGGTTCTCGTTGCTCGCGAGCCGCGCGATCTCGTCGACGCCGTAGCGCGCGCGCACGGCCTCCGAGGACAGGCCGGCGTTGTAGGCCGGCAGCGGCGCGACTTCGGGCCGCGCGAGGGCATGGATGGCGGTCGTGTTCACAGGTCGAATACCTTGCCGGGGTTGAGCAGGTGGAGGGGGTCGAGCGCCTGCTTGATGGCGCGCATGGCGGCCAGTTCGTCGGGAGTGCGGCTCGCGCCCAGGTAGGGCTTCTTGTGCAGGCCGATGCCGTGCTCGGCCGAGATGCTGCCGCCGCGGGCCTCGACCTGCGCGTACACCATGCGCTCGAAGGCCTCGGCCTCGCCGCCGATGGCCTGGCCGTCGGTGGTCACGTGCAGGTTGCTGTCGCCCACATGGCCGAAGAACAGCGAATGGTGCCCGGGCCAGCGTGCATCGAGCGCCGCGCGGCAGTCGTCGGCGAAGCGGCCGATGGCGGCCATCGGCAGGCTCACGTCGAGGTTGATCGGCGGATGCATGTGCACCGGCAGCTCGGCCGTGGCCTCGCGGATCTTCCAGAAGGCACGCGCCTGCGACTGCGACTGGGCGATGACGGCATCGACCGCCGCGCCCTCCTCCATCGCGCCGGCCAGCGCCGCCTCGAGCGCCTCGCGCAGCGCGGCCTCGTCCTCGCCGGCCACGTCGACCAGCGCCACCAGCGGATGCACCGCGTCGAAGGGCTCGCGCAGTTGCTGCCAGCGCAGCGAGGTCTGCACGAAGTCGCGCCACATCAGCTCGAAGGCCGCCAGCGCACCCGGAAAGCGTGCGCCGATCCGGCGCAGCAGCGCCAGCGCGGCCTCGAAGTCCGGCAGCGCGACCAGCGCGGTGGCCTTGGCGCGCGGTGCCGGATGCAGCCGCAGCAGCGCGCGCGTGATCACGCCCAGCGTGCCCTCGGCGCCGATGAAGAACTGCTTGAGGTCGTAGCCGGTGTTGTTCTTGAGCATGGGCCGCAGCATCGGCAGCACGCGGCCGTCGGCCAGCACCACCTCCAGGCCCAGCGCCTGTTCGCGCATCATCCCGAACTGCAGCACGCCGTTGCCGCCCGCGTTGGTCGACAGCGCGCCGCCGATCTGGCACGAGCCGCGCGCGCCGAAGTCAACGCCGAACAGCAGGCCCTGCGCGGCGGCCGCCTCCTGCACCGACTGCAGGGTGGCGCCGGCCTGCACGGTCAGCGTGCCGGCGGCGGCATCGAGCGACTCGATGGCGTTCATGCGTTCGAGCGAGAGCGCGATCGCATCCGCGCGCGGCACCGCCGCGCCGGCCAGCCCGGTGAGCCCGCCCTGCGGCACCACGGGCACGCGATGCTCGCTGCAAAGGCGCAGCACGGCCGACACCTCGCGCGTGTCGCGCGGCCGAACCAGCGCCAGCGGCAGCACGGGCGCAACGCCGCTCCAGTCGCTGCGATGGCGCTCTGCGATGGCCTCGCCGCGCAGCACCTGGCCGGCGCCCAGTGCTTCGCCGAGCGCGGCGAGAAAGGCCTCGTCGCTCACTGCTGGCTCACCCGCGGCCTTCGACGAAGTCGAGCACCGCCTCGAGCATGCGGCGCACCTGCGGCTGCACGCCGGCCGCCACCTGGGGCAGGTAGGCGAAGGGCAGCGCCTCCTGCATGTAGCTCGACTGCGTCATCTCGAGCTGCACCGCGTGCACGCCACCCGCGGGGTTGCCGTACTGGCGCGTGATGTGGCCGCCCTTGAAGCGGCCGTTGAGCACGCCGGTGTAGCCGGGGTTCGACGTCGCGATGCCCAGCAAGGTGGCGGCGAGCGCGGGGTCGCAGCTCCTGCCGTCGGCGGTGCCGAGGTTGAGGTCGGGCAGCTTGCCCTCGAAGAAGCGCGGCAGCACCGAGCGGATCGAGTGCGCGTCCCACAGCGCGATGGTGCCGTGCGCGGCCTTGAGTCGCGCCAATTCGGCCGCGAGCTGCGCGTGGTAGGGCTGCCAGATCGCATCGCGGCGCGCGGCGATCTCGGCCTCGCCGGGCAGGTCGCCCGCGGCGTACAGCGGCGTGTCGTCGAAGGTGTCGACCGGGCACAGGCCGGTGACGCTCTGGCCCGGGTAGAGGCTGGCGCCGTCGGGCGGACGGTTGAGGTCGATCACGTAGCGCGAGTGCGTGGCCACCAGCACCGAGGCGCCGAGTTCGTCGGCGAAGTCGTAGAGCTGCTCGAGGTGCCAGTCGGTGTCGGGCACGTGGCGCGCCTCCTCGGTGAAGCGCGCGAGCAGCGCGCCCGGCACGTGGGTGCCCACGTGCGGCATCGAGATCAGCAGCGGGCGCGTGCCCTGGCGGAAGCGGAAGGCCGGTTCGGTGGTGGCGAAAGTCATGGCATGGGGTTCCTCAGTCTTGGAGCAGTTGGGTGCGCGCGGCCACGAAGGCCGACGCGGCCTCGGCATGCAGCGCATGGCGTCCGGCGGCAACGCGCGGGCGGCCCGCCACCCATACGGCGTCGATCGCGCTGGTGCGGTGGCTTGCGAAGACGTGCGCCGACAGCATGTCGGGCGCCGGCAGCCCCTGCAGCGCGAGCCGTTGCGCATCGAGCACCACGAAGTCGGCCTGCTGGCCCGCCGCGAGGCCGCCGATGGCGCGGCCCGCGGCCTGCGCGCCGCCCTGCACCGCCTGCAGGGTGAGCGCGGTCGCCACGTGTGGCTGCGCCGCGGTCGCGCCCACGTTGCGCTGGCGCGTGCGCAGGCGCTGGCCGTACTCGAGCATCAGCAGCTCCTCGGCCGCATCGACGCAGGCATGGCTGTCGGAGCCCAGGCCCCACGCGCCGCCGTGCTGGCGCCAGGCCGCGAAGTCGAACAGGCCGTCGCCGAGGTTGGCCTCGGTGGTCGGGCAGAGGCCGGCGACCGCGCCGCTCCTGGCACCGCGCCGGTATTCGTCGGCGTCCATGTGCGTGGCATGCACCAGGCACCAGCGCGCGTCGACCGGCGCATGGTCGAGCAGCCACGCCACCGGGCGCTGGCCGCTCCAGGCGATGCAGTCGTCGACCTCCTTGGTCTGCTCGGCGATGTGGATGTGGACCGGCGCACCGGCCTCGATCGCATCGAGCCCCGCGAGCGCCTCGCGCAACGCCTCGGGCGGCACCGCGCGCAGCGAGTGCGGCGCGAGGCCGAGCCGCGCGCCCTGCGCGTCGCAGGCGGGCTTGAGTGCCTCGAGCAGCCGCAGCATCGAGTCGGTGGAACGGATGAAGCGCCGCTGCCCCTCGTTGGGCGGCAGGCCGCCGAAGCCGCTGGTCTGGTAGAGCACCGGCAGCAGGGTGAAGCCGATGCCGGTCTTGTGGGCGGCGCGCAGCAGCGCGCGGCTCAGCGTGGCGTCGTCGGCATAGGGCTTGCCGTCGGCGTCGTGGTGCACGTACTGGAACTCGCAGACGCTGGTGTAGCCGGCCTCGAGCATCTCGGCATAGAGCCAGGTCGCGATGTCCTCCATCTGCCGCGGGCCGAGGCGCGCGGCGAAGCGGTACATCAGCGTGCGCCAGCTCCAGAAGCTGTCCTGCTGTTCGGCGCGGTGCTCGGTCAGGCCCGCGAAGGCGCGCTGGAAGGCGTGCGAATGCAGGTTGGGCATGCCGGGGATCACGGGGCCGCTGGCGGTGTCGGCAGCGGCGGGCTTGTCGGCATCGGCTCTCGTCTCGACGAGCTGGCCGGCCTCGTTCCATGCCAGCAGCACGTTCTTCGCCCAGCCGGTGGGCAGCAGCGCATCGGCCGCGAACAGCGCGCGCGTCATGCCGAGGCTCCCACGGCTTCGACGGCGATACGGCCCTGCCGCACCACGGTGCGCACGGGTCGCTGGCCGAACCAGTAGGCGAGCTCGGCCGCGTCGCGCACCGACCAGAGAACGAAGTTCGCGGGCCGGCCCGCGGCGATCGCGCCATGCGTGGCCGCCAGGCCGAGCGCGCGCGCCGCATGCACCGTGACGCCGGCCAGCGCCTCGGGCACGGTGAGGCGGAACAGGGTGCAGGCCATGTTGACCATCAGCAGCAGGCTCAGCGCGGGCGAGGTGCCGGGGTTGTGGTCGGTCGAGACCGCCATCGGCACGCCCGCGGCGCGCAGCGCCTCGATCGGCGGCAGGTGGGTGTCGCGCAGCGTGTAGTAGGCGCCGGGCAGCAACACGGCCACGGTGCCGGCCGCGCGCATCGCCTCGATGCCCTCGGCCGACAGGTGCTCGATGTGGTCGCAGGACAGCGCGCCGTAGTGCGCGGCCAGCGCGGCGCCGCCCATGTCCGAGAGCTGCTCGGCATGCAGCTTGACCGGCAGGCCCAGCGCCCGGGCGGCCTGGAACACGCGCTCGGTTTCGGCGAGCGAGAAGGCGATGCGCTCGCAGAACACGTCGACCGCGTCGACCAGCCCCTCGGCCGCGAGCGCCGGCAGCATCTCGCGGCACACCAGCTCGATGTACTCGCCGCTGCGGCCCGCGTACTCGGGCGGCAGCGCATGGGCGCCGAGGAAGGTGGTGCGCACCGTCACGCCGTAGTGCTCGCCGAGCCGCCGCGCCACGCGCAGCTGCTTGCGCTCGTGCGCGAGCGCGAGGCCGTAGCCCGACTTGATCTCGATCGCGCAGACGCCGTCGGCGAGCAGTGCCTCGAGACGCGGCGCGGCCTGGGCGAACAGCGTGTCTTCGTCGGCCTCGCGCGTGGCGCGCACCGAGGACACGATGCCGCCGCCGGCCTTCGCCACCTCCTCGTAGCTCGCGCCCGCGAGCCGCATCGCGAACTCGTTGGCGCGCTGGCCGCCGTAGACCAGGTGGGTGTGGCAGTCGACCAGGCCCGGCGTGGCCAGCGCGCCGCCGCCGTCGTGCACGGGCAATGCCGCGTACTCGGCCGGCAGCGCGGCGCGCGCGCCGACCCAGCGGATCGTGCCCTGCGCGACGACGAGGGCGGCATCGTCCGATTCGATGCCGGGCGCGGCGCCCGGCGCGAGGCGCAGGCCGGTCCAGAGGCCGTCGGCGGAAGGATGGGAGAGGGTCATGTCAGTGATCCGATGCAATGCGCCGCGAGCCAGTCACGTTGCAGGAAAGCGGACTTCTGGACGCAGAGGACGCGAAGGTTGCGCGAAGGACGCGAAAGGAATTCATGAAAATTTCGACTTTCTTTTTCGCGACCTTCGCGGATTCTTCGCGTCCTCTGCGTCCGGCTGTTGGTATTTCATGATTCAAGCGGGAACGATGCGCACGGCCACGAGGCGTGCCGTCGCGTCCTCGGGCGCGAGCTGCCAGGCGCGCGGTGCGTCGGACCAGCACAGGCCCTCGCCTTCGCGGCACGCCGTGCCGCCGGCATCGAGCCGCCAGCCGCCGCGCAGCGCGAGCAGCACGCCGTGCGGCGCGGCCTCGAGCGCGGTGGCGCCGTCGAGCACGCGCACCTCGGCGCGCCAGGCGCCGCGGCGGGTCATCACGTTGAAATCGCTCGAGGCGCCGCCCAGCAGCGTGCAGTCGAGCGCGGTGTCGCCGCTGAAGGCGAAGGGCCGGTGCGGCGCGTCGAGCGAGTGGTCGATGGCGCCGTCGGCCGAGCGCAGCCGCACGCCGTCGCCCTCGAGCAGCATGATGGAGCGGTCGATGCCCGCGAAGCGCGAGAACGGCCCGGCCTGCGCGATGCGGGCGATGCTCGCGCGCCAGCCGAAGTCCTCGAGCCCGGCGCCGGCCGGCCAGCAGGCGATCTCCTGCGTGGTGCCGCCGCCGTTCTTCCACGGCGTGACGGGCAAGGTGGCGCGCGAGAAGCGCTGCGTGCCGCCGGCCATGCTCAGCCCTTGATCATCGGCAGCTTCAGGCCCTGCTTCTTCGCGGTGGCCACGGCGATGTCGTAGCCCGCGTCGGCATGGCGCATCACGCCGGTGGCGGGGTCGTTGAACAGCACGCGCTCGATGCGCTTGGCGGCGGCATCGGTGCCGTCGCAGACGATCACCACGCCCGAATGCTGCGAGTAGCCCATGCCCACGCCGCCGCCGTGGTGCAGGCTGACCCAGGTGGCGCCGCCCGCGGTGTTGAGCAGCGCATTGAGCAGCGGCCAGTCGCTCACGGCATCGGTGCCGTCCTTCATCGCCTCGGTCTCGCGGTTGGGGCTGGCGACCGAGCCGGTGTCGAGGTGGTCGCGGCCGATCACGATCGGGCCCTTGAGCTCGCCCGACTTCACCATCTCGTTGAAGGCCAGGCCGGCCCTGTGGCGCTCGCCGAGGCCGAGCCAGCAGATGCGCGCGGGCAGGCCCTGGAAGCTGATGCGCTCGCGCGCCATGTCGAGCCAGCGGTGCGTGTGGGTGTTCTCGGGGAACAGCTCCTTGATCTTGGCGTCGGTCTTGTAGATGTCCTCGGGATCGCCCGAGAGCGCGACCCAGCGGAACGGGCCCTTGCCCTCGCAGAACAGCGGCCGGATGTAGGCCGGCACGAAGCCCGGGAAGTCGAAGGCGTTCTTCACGCCCTCGTCGAAGGCCACCTGGCGGATGTTGTTGCCGTAGTCGACGGTCGGGATGCCCATGGCCTGGAAGTCGAGCATGGCCTGCACGTGCACCGCGCACGACTGCGCGGCCGCCTTCTTGAGCGCGGCATGCTGCGACTCGTCCTTCATCGCGGCCTGCCATTGCGCCACGCTCCAGCCCGCGGGCAGGTAGCCGTTGATCAGGTCGTGCGCCGAGGTCTGGTCGGTCACGAGGTCAGGCTTGAGGCCGCCGGCCTTCGCGCGCTTCACCAGTTCCGGCAGGATCTCCGCCGCGTTGCCCAGCAGCGCGATCGACACCGCTTCCTTGGCGTCGCAGTGCTGCTTGATGAGTTCGAACGCATGGTCGATGTCGCGCGCCTGCTTGTCGACATAGCGGGTGCGCAGGCGGAAGTCGATGCTCGACTGCTGGCACTCGATGTTGAGCGACACCGCGCCCGCGAGCGTGGCCGCGAGCGGCTGCGCGCCACCCATGCCCCCAAGGCCGGCCGTGAGGATCCACTTGCCCGCGAGGCTGTTGTCGTAATGCTGGCGGCCGGCCTCGACGAAGGTCTCGAAGGTGCCCTGCACGATGCCCTGGCTGCCGATGTAGATCCAGCTGCCGGCCGTCATCTGGCCATACATGAAGAGGCCCTTGCGGTCGAGCTCGTTGAAGTGCTCCCAGTTGGCCCACTGCGGCACCAGGTTCGAGTTGGCGAGCAGCACGCGCGGCGCGTTCTCGTGCGTCTTGAACACGCCCACCGGCTTGCCCGACTGGATCAGCAGGGTCTCGTCGTCCTCGAGCTCCTTCAGCGAGGCGAGGATCTGGTCGAAGCATTCCCAGTTGCGCGCGGCGCGGCCGATGCCGCCGTAGACCACGAGGTCCTGCGGCCGCTCGGCCACCTCGGGGTCGAGGTTGTTCTGCAGCATGCGGAACGGCGCCTCGGTGAGCCAGCTCTTGCAGTTCAGCTGGCTGCCGCGCGGGGCGCGGATCACGCGCGTGGGGTCGTGGCGCGGATCGGCGCCGGTGGCGGCGTTGGCGGCGATGAATTTGTCGGGTGCGTTCATGGCGGGAGTCCTTTCGTTGGCAAGGAAGGTCGGACGAGGAATCGGGGGAAGGTTCAGGCGCGGCTCGGCAGCACGGCGGCCAGCGGCGCGGCCCAGTCGCCGCGGCGGGCCCACAGGCGCATGGCTTCCACGTCGGGCGCCATGAAGCGGTCCTGCTCGATGAAGGCCACGCGCTCGCGGATGGCGGCGAACTCGGCCTCGACCAGCGCGGAGCTGCGCGGAGTGTCGGCGTTGCGCTTGAGCTCGATGCCCTGGCAGGCGCCCATGGCCTCGATGCCGACCACCACCGCGGTGTTGTCGACCATCTCGGCCAGGCGGCGGCCCGCGAAGGTGGCCATCGACACGTGGTCTTCCTGGTTGGCCGAGGTCGGCAGGCTGTCGACGCTGGCCGGGTGGGCCAGCGACTTGTTCTCGGAGGCCAGCGCCGCGGCCGTGACCTGCGCGATCATGAAACCGGAGTTGACGCCGCCGTCGCGCACCAGGAAGGGCGGCAGGCCCGAGAGGCCCGAGTCGAGCAGCAGCGCGAGCCGGCGCTCGGAGATGGCGCCGATCTCGCTCACCGCCAGCGCGATGATGTCGGCCGCGAAGGCCACGGGCTCGGCGTGGAAGTTGCCGCCCGAGATCACGTCACCGGTGTCGCTGAAGACCAGCGGGTTGTCCGAGGCCGCGTTGGCCTCGATGCGCAGCACCCGCGCCGCATGCGCGAGGTTGTCGAGGCAGGCGCCCATGACCTGTGGCACGCAGCGGATCGAGTACGGGTCCTGCACGCGACCGCAGTCGGCATGCGAAGGCACGATGTCACTGCCCTCGAGCAGCGCGCGCACCGCACCCGCCACCGCGATCTGGCCCGGCTGGCCGCGCGCGGCGTGGATGCGTTCGTCGAAGGGCTTGATCGAGCCCTGGATCGCCTCGAGCGAGAGCGCGCCCGCCATCAGGCCGGCCGCGAACACGTCCTCGGCGCCGAACAGGCCCGCCAGCGCGAGCGCGGTCGACACCTGCGTGCCGTTGAGCAGCGCCAGGCCTTCCTTGGGGCCGAGCACGAAGGGCGCGAGGCCGATGCGGCGCATGGCCTCGGTGCCGCCGATGGTCTCGCCCTCGGGCGTGCCGACCTCGCCCTCGCCGATCAGCACGCAGGCCATGTGGGCCAGCGGCGCGAGGTCGCCCGAGGCACCGACCGAGCCCTTGCTCGGGATGCGCGGCAGGAGGCCCGCGTTGAACAGCGCGAGCAGCGCGTCGACGATCTCGGGCCGCACGCCCGAATGGCCGCGCGCCAGGCTCACGGCCTTGGTGGCGAGCACCAGCCGCACCACGCCGTCGGGCAGCGGCGCGCCGGTGCCCACGCTGTGCGAGAGCACGAGGTTGCGCTGCAGCTCGGCCAGGCGCTCGGGCGGAATGATGGTCTGCGCGAGCTTGCCGAAGCCGGTGTTGATGCCGTAGACCACCTCGCCGGCCTCGACGATGCGGCGCACCGTGGCCTGGGCGGCCAGCAGGCCGGCGCGCGCGGCGCCGGCGAGCTCGAGCCGCGCGCCGCCCGCATGGATGCGGCGCAGCGCGGGCAGGTCGACCTCGCCGGGCGAGAGCACGAGCGGTTCGGTGGCGGCGTTGGGAGCAAGCTTCATGGTGCGATCCTGTATATACAAGTAGGTGCGAAAAAAATCGAAGGCCGGGTTGGCGTGCGTGGATTCAGCCGAAGGCCTGGTTGCCGTCGACGCGGAAGCGGCTGCCGAGCCGGTAGCGCGAGGCCGGGTGCAGGCAGCGCACCAGCGTCACGGGCAGGTCGCGGGTCCAGGTGCGGCGGGTCAGCAGCAGGCAGGGGTCGGCCGGCGGCATGTCGAGGCGCTCGGCCTGCTCGGCGGTGGGCAGCACCGCGTCGACCACGTGCTCGATCTGGTCGAAGGGCACGTTGCGCACCAGGTACTCGCCGGGCGAGACGACCGAGAAGTCCTGGTCGAGGAACTCGGGCACGGCGCGCGGATTGACGTAGCGGTCCTCGATCTGCACCGGCGTGCCGTTCTCCAGGTGCAGGCAGACGGTGTGGAACACCGACTCGCCGGGCCGCAGGTCGAGCCACACGGCGATGTCGGGCGAGGCGGCGATGCGCTCGAGCGCGATGAACTCGCAGCGGTAGTCGTGGCCGCGCTGGCGGATCTCGCTCGCGATGTTGGCGATCTGCAGCAGCGTGGACTGCGGCTTGTTCTCGGCCACGAAGCTGCCCACGCCGGCCACGCGCACGATGCGGCCCTGCTCCGAGAGCTCGCGCAGCGCGCGGTTGGCGGTCATGCGCGAGATGGCGAACTGCGCCACCAGCTCGTGCTCGGACGGCAGCCGGTGGCCGGGCGGCCAGGTGCCGTCCTGGATCTTGCGCGAGATGTGGTCCTTGACCTGCGCATAGAGCGCGAGCGACGGCGCGGCCGCGGGCGCGCCGGCGGGGTTCGGTGCGGAGGACGGCAGGTCGCGCTTCATCGGTCTCAATGCTCCGCCGCCGCCATCGACTCGGCGCGGATCTCCTCGGTCAGCCGGGCCTTGATCTCCATGAACTCGGGCGAGGTCTTGATCGTGTAGTGGCGCGGATGCGGGAAGTCGACCGCGATCTCGGTCTTGATGCGGCCGGGCCGGGCGCTGAACACGGCCACGCGGTTGGCCATGAAGATGGCCTCGTCGATGTCGTGCGTGACGAACAGCACCGTCTTCTGCGCCGATTCCCAGATGCCCAACAGCAGCTCCTGCATCAGCACGCGGGTCTGGTTGTCGAGCGCGCCGAAGGGCTCGTCGAGCAGCAGCATCTTGGGATCGTTGGCCAGCGCGCGCGCGATCGCGGTGCGCTGCTGCATGCCGCCCGAGAGCTGCTTGGGATAGTGGTTCTCGAAACCGCGCAGGCCGACCTTGGCGATGAAGAACTCGCTGCGCTCCTTCTGCTCGGCCTCGCTCATGCCGCGCTCGCGCAGGCCGAAGCGGATGTTCTGCGCGATCGTGAGCCAGGGGAACAGGGTGTAGCTCTGGAACACCACGCCGCGGTCGGCGCCCGGACCCTCGATCGGCTGGCCGTCGAGCAGCACCTCGCCGGTGGTCGGGAAGTCGAGCCCCGCGACGATCCGCAGCAGGGTGGACTTGCCGCAGCCCGAGGGGCCGAGGATGGTGACGAAGTCGTTCTCGCGCACCTCGAAGTCGACCGGCAGCAGCGCCTGCGTGCGCTGGCCACGCGTGCCGGTGAAGGTGCGCGAGACGCCGCGGATCGACAACTGGGCGGGCTTGACGAGGGTGCTCACAGCGTGCTCCAGGCGAAGAGGCGGCGGTTGACGGCCTTGAAGGCGAAGTCGGACACGAGGCCGATGACGCCGATGACGATGATCCCGAAGATGATCTGGCCGGTGTTCAGCAGCGCCTGGCTGTCGGTGATCATGTGGCCGATGCCCGAGGAGGAGCCGATGAGCTCGGCCACGATGACGTAGGTCCAGGCCCAGCCCAGCACCAGGCGCAGGGTCTCGGCGATGCCGGGCGCGGCGCCCGGGATCAGCACGCGGCGCACGATGCCCCGGCTGCTGGCGCCCAGCGTGTAGGCGGCCTCCACCAGGTCCTTGCGCGCGCTGCCCACGGTCACGGCCACCATCAGGATCACCTGGAACACCGAGCCGATGAAGATCACCAGCAGCTTCTGGCTCTCGCCGATGCCGGCCCAGAGGATCAGCAGCGGAATGAAGGCCGAGGCCGGCAGGTAGCGGCAAAACGAGACGAAGGGCTCGAGGAAGGCCTCGATCGGCTTGTAGGCGCCCATCGCGATGCCCAGCGGCACGGCGATGACCGAGGCCAGCACGAAGCCGCCGACCACGCGCCACACCGTCATCCCGATGTCCTGGATGAAGTTGTACTCGGTGAACAGCAGCCAGCCTTCGCGCACCATCGTGACCGGGCTGGCCAGGAAGGTCGGCGAGACGAAGCCGCCGAGCGTGAAGAAGGCCCAGACGGCGAAGAACAGCACGAAGAAGCCGACGCCCAGCATCCACCGCGCGCGCGGGCTCACGGGTTCGAGCGGCGCCATCGCGCGCCGGCGCCGCGCGGAGGGCACGGCGGCGGAGGGCACGGCGGCGGGGGGAACGGAGGCCGCCGCGGAAGCGGCTGGCGCGGAGGGGATGGCGGTCGTCGCTTCCATGGCGGGCGATGCGTGGCGCTTCGTCGTTGTGGCTGGGGTGGCTTACTTGATGAAGCTCGCGTCGAAGGTCACGGCCAGGTCCTCGGGCGCCTTGCGGATCACGCCGGCCTCCAGCAGGATCGGCACTGACTCCTTCATGAACTGGGTCAGCTCGCCGCTGAAGAACTTCTGGTTCGCGGCCTTGTCCTGCCAGCGCAGGTAGGCCGAGGACTTGGCGAACTGCTCGCCGCTCTGCTTGACCGCGCTGCCCATCAGCTCGTTGGACTTGGCCGGGTCGGACTTGATCATCTCGAGCGCCTCGAAGTACGAGTCGGTCAGCGCCTGCGCGGCCTTGGCGTTGGCCTTGAGCCAGGTCGGCGCGCAACCCACGGTGTCCATCACCATCGGGTAGTCGAGCGTGGTCGCGAGGATCTTGCCGGCCTGCGGGTTGGCGCGCACGGTCGACAGGTAGGGCTCGTAGGTCATGGCGGCATCGTTCTGGCCCGCGACGAAGGCCTGCGCGGCCGGCTGGGGCTCGAGCGACACCGTCTTCACGTCCTTGATGTTCATGCCGTTCTTCGACAGCATCCAGGCCAGGCCGAAGTACGGCGCGGTGCCGGGCGCGCTCACGCCGACGGTCTTGCCCTTGAGGTCGGAGAAGCCCCTGACGTCGTTGCGCACCGCGATGCCGTCGGCGCCGTAGGACTTGTCCATCTGGAAGATCTGCACGATCGGCACGCCGTTGGCGTTCCAGGCCACGTGCGTCTCGACGGTGGTGGCGGCGCACTGGATCGCGCCCGAGGCCAGCGCCAGGTGGCGGTCCTTCTGCGGGATCATCTTGAGCTCCACGTCGAGCCCGTTCTTCTTGAAGATGCCGGCCTTGTCGGCCAGCGACAGCGGCGCGAAGCCGGTCCAGCCCGACATGCCGAGCGTGATCCTGGTCTGGGCGGCGGCGCCCCCGGCCGCGCCCGCGATGCATGCACCGGCTGCCAGCAGCGTGGCGATCTTTGCGACTGTCTTGGCCATCGAGGCCCTCCTGTTCGTGTGAAGCGTCAATTGAATCGGCTGGCAGCGCTCCGTCGGAGCTTTCCGTGGTGCGCGGCCGCAGTGTCATTCGCCTGAACACCCCTGTATATACAGGATAACCCGAAAAAGCTGCGGTGGGAACGGTGCAAGCCGTCGTGGAGCGCACCTTGTATTGGTGCGGACCGTCCGAGGCATGCACCAGAATGCTGTCTATACAGGCATTTCAGGCGAATGCCGATCGCTTGCAAGCGGCGTGCCAGCCGGGCCGCGCGTCGAGGCCGCCACCCAGGCCGACGGGCGGTCGCGCCCGGGCCCGCGACCGCGGCGGCGCGCCTGCTGCGCTGCGGCGACAATCGACCCCTTCCGTCGCCACCCAGCCCGCCGCCTTGTCCAATTCACCTTCCGCCGACCCCGCGCAGATCCTGCACGAGGTCTTCGGCTACGCCGCCTTCCGCGGTCCGCAGGCCCCGATCGTCGACCACGTGACCGGCGGCGGCGACGCCCTGGTGCTGATGCCCACCGGCGGCGGCAAGTCGCTGTGCTACCAGATCCCCGCGATCGCGCGCCAGCGCGCCGGGCACGGCATCGCGGTGGTGGTGTCGCCGCTGATCGCGCTGATGCACGACCAGGTCGGCGCGCTGCACGAGGCCGGCGTGGACGCGGCCTTCCTCAATTCCACGCTCGACTGGCAGCAGACGCAGGACGTCGAGCGCCGCATGGCGCGCGCCGAGGTCACGCTGCTGTACGCCGCCCCCGAGCGCGTGACCACGCCGCGCTTCCTCGAGCTGATGGACGCGCTGGCCGCGCGCGGCAAGCTGTCGATGTTCGCGATCGACGAGGCGCATTGCGTGAGCCAGTGGGGCCATGACTTCCGTCCCGAGTACCGCGCGCTGACCGTGCTGCACGAGCGCTACCCGGGCGTGCCGCGCATCGCGCTGACCGCCACCGCCGACGCGCTCACGCGCGCCGACATCGTCGAGCGGCTGCAGCTCGAGCAGGCGCAGCAGTTCGTCTCGAGCTTCGACCGGCCGAACATCCGCTACACCATCGTCGAGAAGAAGGAAGCCACCACGCAGCTGCTGCGCTTCATCGAGCGCGAGCACGAGGGCGATGCCGGCGTGGTCTATTGCCAGTCGCGCAAGCGCGTGGAAGACGTGGCGGTGGCGCTGCGCGACGCGGGCATCAACGCCCTGCCCTACCACGCGGGGCTCGACGCCTCGGTGCGCCAGCTGCACCAGGACCGCTTCCTGCGCGAGGAAGGCATCGTGATGTGCGCCACCATCGCCTTCGGCATGGGCATCGACAAGCCCGACGTGCGCTTCGTGGCCCACCTCGACATGCCCAAGAACATCGAGGGCTACTACCAGGAGACCGGCCGCGCGGGCCGCGACGGCGAGCCGGCCCAGGCCTGGATGGCCTACGGCCTGCAGGACGTGGTGAACCAGCGCCGCATGATCGACGAGAGCCCGGCCGGCGAGGAATTCAAGCAGGTGATGCGCGGCAAGCTCGACGCGCTGCTCTCGCTGGCCGAGGCCAGCGACTGCCGGCGCGTGCGCCTCCTGGGCTACTTCGGCGAGCAGAGCACGCCCTGCGGCAACTGCGACAACTGCATCGCGCCGCCGCAGGTCTGGGACGGCACCGACGCAGCGCGCAAGCTGCTGTCCACCGTCTACCGCGTGCAGCAGCAAAGCGGCATCAGCTTCGGCGCCGGCCACGTGATGGACATCCTGCGCGGCAAGGAGACCGAGAAGGTCAAGCAGTTCGGCCACGAACGCATCAGCACCTTCGGGCTCGGCGCGGAATTCAGCGAGGTGCAGCTGCGCGGCGTGCTGCGCCAGCTGATCGCGATCGGCGCGGTGGCGGTCGACGCCGAGGCCTACAACACGCTCAAGCTCACCGAGGGCTCGCGCGCGGTGCTGCGCGGCGAGACCACGGTGTCGCTGCGCGAATCGATCTCCTCGTCGACGGCTCGCGGCGGCAAGGCGCGGCGCGAGAAGACCGCGCGCGGCGCGCCCTCGCCGGCCGCGGCCACGCTCGACGCGCAGGGCCAGTCGCGCTTCGACGCGCTCAAGGCCTGGCGCGCCGAGGTGGCGCGCGAGCACAACCTGCCGGCCTACGTGATCTTCCACGACGCCACGCTGGCCGCGATCGCCGAGCGGGCGCCGGCCACGCTCGAGGACCTGAAGGGCATCAGCGGCATCGGCACCAAGAAGCTCGAGGCCTACGGCAGCGAGGTGCTGCGGGTGTGCTCGGCGTTCTAGCCGGCCTCAGTTCGCGACCGGCAGCTTCACCGGCACCGGCCGCGTGAGCAGGTCGACGTAGAGATCGTAGAAGCGCGCGTTGTCGAACTTCTTCACCACCTTCATCTTCTGCAGCGCCACGCCCGCGGGCGGCGTGGCATAGCCGACCGAGCGGCCGTTCTCGGGATCGCCGGGCTTGGCGATCACGTCGACGTACTCCTCGCTGACCTCGGTCGCGTAGCTCGGGTCGAGCAGGTAGGCGATGGTCAGCGTGTCCCAGATGTTCGAGGTGTAGCCGGGCTTGGTCTCGAACGAGTCCGCGAACCATTCCTTGCGGAAGACCTCGGTGACCGGCGTGGGCGTGGCCGGGTGCGCGATCTTGTCGTAGATGGCCTTGGTCATCAGCACGGTGTCGGTCACGTCCAGCGGCAGCACCACCTGCGGGATCGGCAGGCGCACCACGTACTGCGCCGCATCGGGGTCGAACCACCAGTTGAACTCGGCCGTCTTGGTCGTGTTGCCGGCCACGTGGACAGCGCCGCCCATGTAGATGATCTCCTTGATCAGCGGCACGATCTCGGGCGCGCGCTTGGCGGCCAGCGCGATGTTCGTGAGCGGGCCGATCGCGAGGATGCTGACCTCCTTCGGATTCGCCTTGATGGCGTCGATCAGGAAGTCGACCGCGCCCTTGGCCTGCACCTTGGTGTGGGTGGCGAAGCCGTCGGGGATCGGCACCAGCTCGGCGTCGCTCTTGGGCTCGGGCGAGCTCCAGGCGCCCAGGTAGCCGTCGCCGCCGGCACCGGCCTTCATCTCGGCGTCGATGTCGGCCTTGGTGTGGTTCAGCGCGTAGTTCTCGCCCACGTAGACGCCGATGCGATCGCCCACGCCGAGCCGCTCGACCGACTTCAGCGCCTCGGCCACGCCCTGGCGCAGCCACTTGTTGCCCGACACCACGCTGATGCCCAGCACGTCGACCTTGCCCTCGGCCTGCAGCTGCGCGGCCATGGCGCCGAGCTGGCCGTCGTCGCTCATGGTGTTGTAGTCGCTGTCGATGATGATCTTGCGCGCCGGCGGAGGGGGCGGCGGCGGCGGCGGCGGAGGCGGTGGGGGCGGCGGCGCGCTGCCGGTCGGCACGAACGCGAAGCCGTTGCCGCCACCGCCGCCGCAGGCGGTGAGCGCCGCGACCGACAGGGCCGAAACGATCCATCGTCTTCTGGGCATCTGCATCTCTCTCTCCTTGGAATAGTGGTTGTCTTGAGGGGGAAACCGTCGAACGGTCGCTCGAACGAAAACGTTTGCGCAAACGTTTGCTGAATTCTGGGCGCGAGGGCACGGCACAGGCAAGGGCCGTGGCCTAGGGGTTTTCCGCGAGGAGGATGGGGCGCGGCCGGCGCGTTCGGACACGCGAAAACGGGCCCGTCGGGCCCGTTCGTCGGTTCGGCGAGAAGGGCGCCGGCCGGTGGATCAGTCGGTCTCGATCAGCCGGTTCTCGCGCAGCGACGAGCGCAGCAGCAGCATCGGACCCGTGTCCTGTGCCGCGTCCGCCTTCTCGAGTTCCGGCGCGGCGCGCGCCGCGGCGGCGACCGGCACCGGGCAGCTGCCGGTGCTGCGCAGCGCGAGCGCGGCCGAGAAGCGCGCCTCGCTGGTATCGCCCAGCGCATGCGTGAAGTCGTCGGCCACCGTGCAGTTGGGCGCGAAGCCGTCGCCGTAGTCGCCGGCGCCCTTGTTGTTCACGCCCTGGAACTGGATCGCGAAGTAGGTGGTGCCGCAGTTGTCCTGCGGATAGAAGCCGTAGGGCTTGCCGCAGGTGGTGCCGCCCACGAGGTTGACACGGACGTCCACGCCGCGCAGGCCGTTGATGACCGACTCGCTGGCCGAGCAGGTGTCGGGGCTGGTGAGCACCGTGACCTGCGACAGGCCGAGCTGCGGCAGCGGCAGGCTGTTGCGCGAGGTGCCGAGGAAGGGCAGCGGCGCCTGGAAGCCGAACGGATTCTTGTTGTTGAAGGCGAGCCGCTCGAAGGTCTTGCCCGCGGTGGCGGCCGGCGAGGCGATCATGTAGGCGAGCCGGCTCGCGATGTTGAGCTGGCCGCCGCCGTTGTAGCGCATGTCGAGCACGAGGTCCTGCACGCCGTCGGCCTTGAACTTGTTCATGGCCGCGATCAGCTGCGCCTCGGAGGTCGTGATGTGGTCGTTGAACAGCAGGTAGCCGACGCGGCCGCTCGCCGTGTCGACGGTCTTCACGTTCTGCACCGGCGTGCGCGTGATCTGGGCCGCGGCCAGCGTGACGGTGCGCGTGGCGCCGCCGGCCTCCTCGAGCCTGAAGCTGTGCGACTCGCCGAGCGCGGCGGGCGACAGCGCGTTGTTGATGGCGGTGGTGTTGGTGCTGTTGACCACGCTGATGCCGTCGACCTCGAGGATCTTGGCGCCGCGTGCGATGCCGGCGTTGGCCGCCGGCGAGTTCGGTTCGGTGAAGGCCACGCGCAGGTCGCGCGGGCGCGAGTTGCGCACGAACGCGAACTCGATGCCGTAGCCGGCCGAGACACCGGCCTCGGAGAGCTGGCGGTAGACCTCGGTGTCGTAGACGTAGTGGAAGCGGTCCTTGGCGCGGCCCGAGGCCGTGGTGAGCGGGGTCTTCAGCACGTTGAAGTAGGCCACCGGCGTCGCGTAGTCGGCCGCCTTCAGCGTGGTCGGCACCTCGTTGTACCAGAGGTAGGTTTCGTCGATCCAGGCGCGCACCCAGCGCTTCTCGATCGCCAGCGAGCCGGCGCGGTCGGGGTAGCCGAGGCCGGTGGCCGGATTGATGCCGGGACGTGGCGCGGCGCACTGGCCGGCCACGCTCGAGGAGGCGACGATCGCGTCGTCGTCGCCCGTGCCGGGCGTTCCGGTTCCGGTCCCCGTTCCCGGCAGGAACGGCAGGCCCCCGCCTCCGCCGCCGCCCCCACCGCCGCAGCCGGCGAGCAGCCCCGCGAGGGCCAGCGCACCGGCCAGGGCCCAGCGGCTCGAAGCCCCGGCGTGTGGCCGCGCACGGCCTGGGTTGCGAAAGCTCATCGAAATCTCCCTCATGCGGGCCCGCGGACGCGGGCGGACGTCTGGAACCCGGAAAGCACGTGGCTCCCGGCCTGTCGGCGGCTTCCCTTCCGCCCTTGTTCTTGCTGCGCTCCGGCCGTGCGGGGCCGCTACTGCACGAAACCCATGCCGCGCGATTCGCGCACTTCGGGCTTGATGCGGTGCTCGGCCTCGAGCTGGTCGAGGAATTCGGCCGCCGAGAACTCGGTCGCCAGGATATCGGTCTGGCGTTTCACCGCCGCGAAATCGCCGGGGCACAGCTGCGAAAGCTGCGTCAGCCGCGCGCGGACCTCGCCCGTGAGCAGCGACGCATCGCCCGCGAGCGCCTCGGTCACGAACATGCGCTCGCGCTGCGCCGCGGTCAGCGGCATGAACTTGATCTTGAAGGTGAAGCGCCGCAGCGCAGCCTGGTCGAGCCGGTCGAGCAGGTTGGTGGTGCACACGAAGATGCCGTTGAAGCGCTCCATGCCCTGCAGCATCTCGTTGACCTCGGTGACCTCGTAGGTGCGCTGGGCACCGCGGCGGTCCTGCAGGAAGCTGTCGGCCTCGTCGAGCAGCAGCACGGCCTTCTCGCTCTCGGCCTCGCGGAACATGGCGGCCATGTTCTGCTCGGTCTCGCCGACGTACTTGCTCATGAGGTCGCTGGCCTGGCGCACGATCAGCGGCCGCGCGATGGCCTTGGCGATGTGCTCGGCGAGCGCGGTCTTGCCGGTGCCGGGCGCGCCGTAGAAGCACAGCGTGCCGTGGCCGCGCGCCTTCAGCGCCTCGACGACGCGCGGGATCTCGAAGCGGGTCTCGACATTGAGCATGTCGAGGTCGTAGGTGGTCACGGTGCGGCGCTCGCCGCGGCCGGTGTCGGTGGTGCCCAGCGCGAGGTCGGCATTGCGCAGCTGGCGTTCGATCAGCGCCTCGACCGAGGCGTCGTCGGTCTGGGCCAGGCCCGCGAAGCGCACCGCGGTGCGGATCTGCGCGGGCGTCAGGCCCTTGCGCCCGGCCAGCTTGGCGGTGAAGGCCTCGGACACCGTCACGCCCTCTAGCGTCTTCTTCACGAGCTGCTCGCGCGCGCCCGGCGGCGGCGACTTGAGCTCGAGGTGGTAGGCGAAGCGGCGCCGGAACGCGGGATCGATCTGCTCGATGCGGTTGGTGACCCACAGCGTGGGCACCGGGTTGGCTTCGAGGATCTGGTTGACCCAGGCCTTGCCGCTGACGCTGCCGTTGGCCGGCGCGGGAATCTGTTCGGCGCGCGCCATGTACTGCGCGGCCTCGGTGCTGATCGGCGGGAACACGTCCTCGACCTCGTCGAACAGCAGCGCGGCCTGGGCGCTGCCCTTGAGGAAGACCTGCGCGATCTGCAGCGAGCGGTAGCGGTCGCGGCCCGACAGCGAGTTGCCGTCGCGGTCGGCGTACTCGACCTCGAACAGCTCGAGCCCCGCGGCCTGCGCCACCACCTTGGCGAGCTCGGTCTTGCCGGTGCCGGGCGGGCCGTAGAGCAGCACGTTCACGCCGAGCTCCTTGCGCGCGACCGCCGCGCGCAGCAGCGTCACGAGCACGCGCACCTCCTCGTCGACGAAGGAGAAGTCGTTGGGCAGCAGCGCGCTCTTGGCCGAGGGCCGCGTGAACACGGCCATCAGCTCGTTGTGGTCGCGGTACTCGCGCATCAGCACCGGCGGCAGCTTCTCGCTGACCTTCATCAGGTCGGCGAGGTCGGTGATGTTGTGTTCGGAGATCAGGTTCTCGACCAGCCCGATGCGCTCGAGCCGCGAGCCGGCGCGCAGCGCCTCGCCGACCTCGCTCGCGTTCACGCCCGCGATGTCGGCGATCGCGGCATAGGCCTCGGGCGCGTTGTTGACCTTGAACTCGACCAGCAGCGAGCGCAGGTCGCGCTGGTAGCGCGCGAGCGTGCCGTACAGCAGCAGCGCGCGCTCGGCCTTGTTGAGCTGCAGCAGGCCCGCGAGCGCATCGATGTTCTTCTCGACCAGCGTGGACTGCTTGCGCAGCGCATGCGTGAGCCAGTCGCGCGTGACGGCCAGCACCGAGAGCAGGTCCTTGGGCTGGTCCTTCGCGTACTCGTCGAGGTAGAAGAACAGCGTGCCTTCCTCGTACGGGCCGCGCCAGACGCCGTGGCGCTCGAGCAGCGTGCGGCCGTCGAGGTTCTCGACGCCCTTCCAGGCCTCGTTGCCCGCGCAGCGGCGGCCGAGGAATTCGCGCAGCCGCTGCAGCACCGCGGCCGGCCACACCAGGTGGCGGCCGGTCAGCGAGAGCAATCCGTTGATGTCGCGCCGCACGTTGAAGCGCGGCCCCTGCTTGGCGGCGAGCGTGAGCACGAAGTGCGAGCACATGAGCTCGAGCACCGGTGCTTCCTTGAGACCGGGCGACGGCAATGCCTGCCCGCGAACCGCAGCAGCCACGACATCGACACCCGCACGCTTGACCATCGGACGAACCTCCAGAGAGGGGAATTACCGGCCAGACCATAACGCAGACTTTTGGCTTCGGGAAGACGCCGAAAGGGTAAAAACCCTGGTGTCCGATTCCGTCCACAATGCGCGCCATGGTCGAAATCGAAGAAATACGCCGTGCCGCGGCACGCCTTTCGGGACAGGTGCTCGACACGCCCTGCGTGGAATCGCGCACGCTCTCGGAGATCGTGGGCGCGCAGGTGTTCCTCAAGTTCGAGAACCTGCAGTTCACCTCCTCGTTCAAGGAACGCGGCGCCTGCAACAAGCTGGTCGACCTGTCGGAGAGCGGCACCCGCGGCGTGATCGCGATGTCGGCCGGCAACCATGCGCAGGGCGTGGCCTATCACGCGCAGCGGCTCGGGCTGCGCGCGCTGATCGTGATGCCGCGCTTCACGCCCGGCGTGAAGATCGAGCGCACGCGCGGCTTCGGCGCCGAGGTGGTGCTGTACGGCGACACGCTCGACGCGGCGCGCGCCCATGCGGTCGAACTCGCGCAGCGCGAGGGCCTGGCCTTCGTGCATCCCTACGACGACGAGGCCATCATCGCCGGCCAGGGCACGGTGGCGCTCGAGATGCTCGCGGCCGAGCCCGAGCTCGACACGCTGGTGGTGTCGGTCGGCGGCGGCGGACTGATCGCGGGCATGGCGGTGGCCGCGCGCGCGCTCAAGCCCGGCATCGAGATCGTGGGCGTGCAGACCACGCGCTTCCCGGCCATGGTCAACGCGGTCCAGGGCACGCAGCATCCGCAGGGCAAGAGCACCATCGCCGAGGGCATCGCGGTCGGCACGCCGGGCGTGCTGACGCGCGAGATCATCGCGCGTCATGTCGACGACCTGGTGCTGGTGGACGAAGGCGACATCGAGCAGGGCGTGCTGATGCTGCTCGAAATCGAGAAGACGCTGGTCGAAGGCGCCGGCGCCGCCGGGCTGGCCGCGCTGATCCGGCATCCCGAACGCTTCAAGGGCAAGCGCGTGGGCCTGGTGCTGTCGGGCGGCAACATCGATCCGCTGCTGCTCGCGGCCATCATCGAGCGCGGCATGGTGCGCGCCGGCCGGCTCGCGCGGGTGCGCGTCAGCGCGCGCGACGTGCCGGGCTCGCTGGCCCAGATCACGGCCACCGTGGCCGAAGCGGGCGCTAACGTCGACGAGGTCCACCACCAGCGCGCCTTCACCATGCTGGCGGCGCAGAACGTCGACATCGAGCTGGTGCTGCAGACCCGCGGCCGCGAACACCTGGCCAGCGTGCTGGAAGCGCTGGCCACGGCGGGCTTCGAGGCGCAGGAGCAGCACTGACCCTGGCCCGGCCGTCCGGTTACGTCTGGTTCCAGGGGTCTCGCAACCCCCTAGACCGCGCGCATGCACCCCACCGGTAAAATGCCACCAGTTCGTGTCATTCAAAGTATCAGAGGTATTCCCGATGTCCCACCCCACTCCTGTCGAGCCCGCGCACGGCGCTGCCGTCGAGCAAGACACGGTCGAGTCGATCGTTCACCTGATGCCGATCGTGCTGCCGATCGCCGGCGGCGTGCTGATGCTGCTGCTCGCATCGATCGCCGTCTTCCTCGCCTGACAGGCATTTGCGCTCTCGTCCGCGGGTCGTGCGGCCCGCGCTGACGCATCCTCCTCTCCCGAGCCGAAACGTTTTCTCAAACGGACCTCCACGCCTTTGCGGCGTGGCGCACCGTTCGGAAAGACGATTTTTCAACTTAGGAGATTTCCGATGAACGCACCCACGAAGGGCCTTGGCATTCAGGCGCCCGCCTACGTCAAGAACGCCAAGCTGATTGCCTGGGTGGCCGACATGGCCGCGCTGTGCAAACCCGAATCCATCTACTGGTGCGACGGCAGCAACGAAGAGTACGACCGCCTCTGCCAGCAGCTGGTGGACGCCGGCACCTTCCAGAAGCTCAATCCCGCCAAGCGCCCGAACTCGTTCCTCGCCTCCTCCGACCCGAGCGACGTGGCGCGCGTCGAAGACCGCACCTACATCTGCTCCGCCAACAAGGAAGACGCCGGCCCCACCAACAACTGGATGGCCCCGGCCGAGATGCGCGCCACTCTGCAGCCGCTTTTTGACGGCTGCATGAAGGGCCGCACGATGTACGTCGTGCCCTTCAGCATGGGCCCGCTGGGCTCGCCGATCGCGCACATCGGCATCGAGCTGTCCGACAGCCCCTACGTCGCGGTCAACATGAAGATCATGACCCGCATGGGCAAGGCCGTGTACGAGGTGCTGGGCGCCGACGGCGAGTTCGTGCCCTGCGTGCACACCGTGGGCGCGCCGCTCGAGGCCGGCCAGAAGGACGTCGCCTGGCCCTGCAACAAGACCAAGTACATCGTCCACTACCCCGAGACGCGCGAGATCTGGAGCTTCGGTTCGGGCTACGGCGGCAACGCGCTCTTGGGCAAGAAGTGCTTCGCGCTGCGCATCGCCTCGAACATGGGCCGCGACGAAGGCTGGCTCGCCGAGCACATGCTGATCCTGGGCGTGACCAGCCCCGCGGGCAAGAAGCACCACGTGGCCGCCGCCTTCCCGAGCGCCTGCGGCAAGACCAACTTCGCGATGCTGATCCCGCCGGCTGGGTTCGACGGCTGGAAGGTCACGACCATCGGCGACGACATCGCCTGGATCAAGCCCCAGGCCGACGGCACGCTGCGCGCCATCAACCCCGAGGCCGGCTACTTCGGCGTGGCCCCGGGCACCAACGACCTGACCAACCCGAACTGCATGGCCAGCCTCGACCGCGACGTGATCTTCACGAACGTGGCGCTGACCGACGACGGCGACGTCTGGTGGGAAGGCATGGGCGACGCGCCCGCGCACTGCATCGACTGGCAGGGCAAGGACTGGACGCCGCAGATCGCCAAGGAAACCGGCGCCAAGGCCGCCCATCCGAACGCGCGCTTCACCGTGGCCGCCACCAACAACCCCGCGCTCGACGATGCCTGGGACGATCCGAAGGGCGTGAAGATCGACGCCTTCATCTTCGGCGGCCGCCGCTCGACCACCGTGCCGCTGGTGACCGAGGCCCGCAACTGGGTCGAGGGCGTCTACATGGCCGCGACCATGGGCTCGGAAACCACCGCCGCGGCCGCCGGCCAGCAGGGCGTGGTGCGCCGCGATCCGTTCGCGATGCTGCCGTTCATGGGCTACAACATGAGCGACTACTTCCAGCACTGGCTCGACCTGGGCAAGAAGCTGCAGGCCTCGGGCGCCACGCTGCCGCGCATCTACACCACCAACTGGTTCCGCAAGGGCGCCGACGGCAAGTTCGTCTGGCCCGGCTACGGCGAGAACATGCGCGTGCTCAAGTGGATGATCGACCGCATCGAAGGCAAGGCCGACGGCGTCGACCACATCACCGGCGTGAGCCCGCGCTACGAGGACCTCAACTGGACCGGCCTGGACTTCAGCGCCGAGCAGTTCGCCACCGTCACCAGCATCGACAAGGCCGCCTGGCAGGCCGAGCTCAAGCTGCACGACGAGCTGTTCGAGCAACTGGCGCATCACCTGCCGAAGGAACTGCCCGCGACCAAGGCGGCGATCGAGCAGCGCCTCGCGGCCTGAGGTGGACGCGCCCCGCGAGGGGTGCGCTCCAGACACGAAAAAGCCGCCCTCGGGCGGCTTTTTCGTGGGCGCGATCGCCGATCAGTAGTAGCGCGAGCTGTTCATGCGGCGCATCGCTTCGTACAGCGTGGGCATGCGAGCCGATTGCGTACGGGCGGCAGCGCCGGCCAGCGCGTCGATCCGGGCCGCATCGGCCACGCTCGCCGTGCCTTCCGACTGCTGGCGCCAGACGGCGGCTTGCAGTTCGGCCATCACGCGCGGGTCGCTGTGCGCGGTTTCGAGGAAGCGGGCGTCGGCGCGGGCCGCGGCACGGCGGCGCGAAGCGGCCAGCCAGGTGGCGCCCAGCTTGTTGGCACCGTTGGCCAGCGAACCGGCGAACAGCGCGATCACCGCGAAGGCGCCGGCGCAGACCAGGGCCCAGGCCGCGAGCAGCGCGCCTTCGTCCCAGTGGCTGACGATGGTGTCGGCCACCACGAGCACGGCCGAGACGATGGCGACGATCAGCAGCAGGATCAGCGGACGGGCGCTGCTGCCGCCGCGTGCGGCCTTCAGGTGGCCGAACAGGACTTCGGCGCGCTGGACGCCGGGGTGGACGGTGGGTTGGTCGACGTGTACGAAGCTGGTCATGATGCCCTCCAAGGCGTGTTTCTATTTCCGATGCCTCGATATTAGGGTTTGCCCTAGTAAGTTTCCACTTTATCTTTCTGATGTTTATCATTCACAAGACTGATGGACGTCAATTTCCGCACACTCGACCTCAACCTGCTTCGCGTCTTCGACGAGGTGATGGCGGAGCGCAACCTCACGCGCGCCGCGCGCAACCTGTCGATCACGCAGCCGGCCGTGAGCAATGCGCTGCGGCGGCTGCGCGAGGTGCTGGGCGACGAGCTGGTGCGCCGCGCCGGTGCCGGCGTGGAGCCCACGCCGCGCGCGCTGGCGCTGTGGCCCACGGTGCGCGACGCGCTGCGCCAGCTGCAGCACACGCTGGCGCCGGGCGAGTTCGATGCCGGCACCGCCGACACCACCTTCCTGCTGGCGATGGCCGATGCCACCGCGGCCGAGCTGATGCCGGGCCTGGTGCGGATCGCCGAGACCGAGGCGCCGGGCATTTCGATGCGGGTGCTGCCGCTGACCACGCGCGACCCGCGCCGCATGCTCGAGCACGAGGAGGTCGACATGGCGATCGGCTACTTCCCGGCCGTGATCGCGAGCCTGGCGGCGCGCGGCCAGTCGGGCGTGGGCGTGCCCTTCGAGACCCAGCGGCTGTACCTGGGCCAATATGTATGCGTGATGCGCCGCGGCCATCCGCTGGCCGAGCAGCCGCTCACGCTCGACGACTACTGCGCCGCGCGGCACCTGCTGGTGAGTTTCTCGGGCCGGCCCTACGGCTTCATCGACCAGACGCTGGGCGCGCTCGGGCGCGAGCGGCGCATCGTGGTCACGGTGAACCAGTTCTTCACGGCTGGCCAGGTGGTCGCGACCACCGATCTGCTGACGGTGCTGCCGCGCCATTTCGTGACGGTCACGGGCATCGGCGACCAGCTGGTGCTGCGCGACCTGCCCTTCGACCAGCCGCCGGTGCACGTGGATGCCATCTGGCACCGGCGCGCCCAGCACGCCCACTCGCACGAATGGTTGCGGCAATCGCTGCTGCGCTCGGCGGCGGCCGCTTTCGCGGGCTCGATACTCGGGCAGCAGGTGCCGGGCTGAAACGCCCGGCGTCGGAATCGTTCGCGGGTCAGCGAACGACGCGCAGCCAGGCGGCTGCCGCGCCGCGCAGTTCCTGCGCGTGGTGGGCATCGAGGCCCGCGCGCACATCGGCGCTTTCCATCAGCGTCGCGGCGTGGCTGGCCGGCGCAGAATTGGCGGAGGAACGGAAGAAACGTGCCACTTGGGCAATGAGGCTGAACATGATGGTGCGCGGCTCTTGGCTGCGCTGCAGTGGTTGATGCCCCATAGATTAGGGGTTAACCCTAGTTAAAAAATGCCAGATCTATGCGCGATGCGCATAGGCTGATCCACCTAGATAGAAACCCTGATGAAACTGCAGCTGCTGTCGGACCTGCATCTCGAATCCCATCCGCGCTTCCACGCCGAGCCCGTGCCGGGCGCCGACCTGCTGGTGCTCGCGGGCGACGTGGGCTCCTACCAGGAAGGCTCGCGCCTGGAGGAGCCCGACTTCGGCCTCGGCCGCTTCTCGCCCAAAAAGGGCTGGCCGACGCCCGTGATCTACGTGCCGGGCAACCACGAGTACGACAACCTCGATTTCGACGAGACCCATGCCCGGCTGCGCGCGCTGTGCGAGGAGCTCGGCATCCTCTGGCTCGAGCGCGAAACGCTGGTGATCGAGGGCATCCGCTTCATCGGCACCACGCTGTGGGCCGACTTCGATGCGCTCGTGACGCCCACCGACGGCCTCGCCGAGGCGCTCAAGAAGCGCGGCAAGGCGATGCGCGCGGCCGACTTCTATCTCGGGAAGATGTCCTCGCGGCGCAACGGCGTGCCCTTCCTGTCGGCCGAATTGCGAGAGCAAGGGCTCACCTGCCAGGCCTGGCTGCGCGAGGCGCTGGCCCAGCCCTTCGACGGCACCACGGTCGCCATCACCCATTTCGCGCCCTCGCTGGCCAGCGCCGATCCGCGCTACGGGCTCACGCCCGGCACGGCGGGCTTCTGCAATTCGCTCGACGAGCTGCTGCCGCAAGCCAGCCTCTGGCTGCACGGCCACCTGCACTGCGCCTTCGACTACGTGAAGGACGGCTGCCGCGTGGTCGCCAATCCGCTGGGCTACCGCAGCAAGGGCGAGCAGGAGGGCTTCCGGCCCGAGCTGCTGATCGAGATCCGCTGAATCCGCGGCGGCGGGCCGTCGATATGATGGCCCGCACTTCTCCTCCAACCACCGCCCTTCGGCCCCGGCCGCCCGCGCATGCTCGACAACCTCGCTCCCTTCCTCATCCACTGGGCCATCACCGCGCTCTCGCTCTGGATCGCGAGCCACATCTTCAAGGGCCTGACTTTCGAGAGCACCGGCGCGCTGGTCATCTCGGCGCTGCTGCTGGGCCTGGCGAACGCGGTCGTGAAGCCGCTGCTGATCGTGCTGACCCTGCCGCTCACGCTGGTGACCTTCGGCCTGTTCCTGCTGGTGATCAACGCGCTGATGATCCTGCTGGTGGCGGCGCTGGTGCGCGGCTTCCGGGTCTCGGGCTTCTGGACCGCGCTGTTCGCGAGCCTGTTCGTCTCGATCTTGAGCATCCTGATCGGCGCCTTCGTCGGCGGCAGCGATCCGGCCACCACGATCCAGATGCCGCAGGGCACCGGCAACTGGCTCTAGGAATTCGAGCCGCGCTTCAGCGCGCGGCCAGCCCGTCGAAGCAGGTCGAGAGCACCAGCTCGACGATCTGCGCGTCGCTGTGCTGCCCGCCGCCCTGCAGGAAACCCAGCACCGGATCGCAGCCGCGCGCATAGAGCGTGTAGAGCACGCCGATCGCGGGCAGCTTCGGATTCATCGAGCCGTCGGCCTGGGCCGCCTGGATCCAGCCGCCGAGGGTGTCGCTGATGGTCACCAGCCGGTCGATGTAGCCGCGGTTGCCCAGCAGGGTCGCGCGCAGGCTGGAATTCTGGTGCGGCAGCGAGGGCATCTCGCCCGCGAGCTGCAGCTCGAGCGCCCAGCGCACCGTGGCGCGCAACTTGCCGATCGGCGGCTCGTCGGCCGGCAGCGACGCGAGCAGATCGAGCGTGCGCTGCATCAGCCGCACCATGGCGGCCGCCGCCAGGTCTTCCTTGCTCGGGAAATGCTTGTAGAGGCTGGCCTTGGCGATGCCCACCGAGGCCGCGACCTCGTCGACCGTCATCGATTCGAAGCCCTTCTGGGCCAGCAGCCGGTTGGCGGTCTGCACGATGGCCTCTTCCCGCGCAGCCAGCATCTGCTCCTTGAACGAGGGCTTGGCGGTCGGGACGGTCATGGCGAAATTCTAGTCTCGCGCGTCGTCTTGCATACACCCCGAGTGCGGAATTACCAACCGGTCTAGGAATTCCGTCGCGGTCTCAGCCGCCGCGGCGCTCGTGCGGGCTGTCCTTGTAGTGCAGCGCCTTGTCGGCGTACATCGCGCGGTCGGCGCGCTGCAGCGCGGCCTCGAGCGAATCGCCCGCATGGCAGGTCGCCAGCCCGATCGCCAGGCTCAGCGCATGGCCGCTCTGGCCGGCATGGAACTGGTTGTTGAGCTCCAGCAGCGCGAGGATGCGCTCGCGCATCGCCTCGGCGCCGCGCTCGTCGGTCTGCGGCATCAGCACCGCGAACTCGTCGCCGCCGATGCGCGCGGGCCAGGACGGCGTGTCGACCGCCTTGTCGAGCACCTCGCCCATGCGGCGCAGCATGGTGTCGCCAGCGGCGTGGCCTTCCTGGTCGTTGAGCTGCTTCAGGCCGTTGAGGTCGATCGCCACGATCGACACCGGCCACGGCCCCTTGCGCGCCAGCCGGTTGAGTTCCTCGGTGTAGAAGGTGCGGTTGCACAGCTGCGTGAGCACGTCGTGCTTGCCCAGGTACTCGAGGTAGGCCTCGGCCTTCTTGCGCGCGGTGATGTCGACCAGCGAGACCAGCACCAGGTCCCAGCTGTCGAGCCGGTCCTCCTGCACCGCGAACTGCATGTGGATGTTGAGCATCTCGCCCGACAGCGCGTAGTTGATCACCTCGCGCTGCTGCAGCGTCTTGTGGTTCCACAGGTCGTTGAGCTGCTCGGCGAAGGATTCGCGCATCTCGTCGCGGAAGATGCGCGACAGGCTGCCCAGCAGGGTGCGCAGGTCGGGCGCGCCGAACATGCGCAGGGTCTCGTGGTTCACGTCGATGACGCGGATCTCCTGCATGCAGCGGGTCACGAACTCGGGATGCACCTTGAGGAAGGTGGTGAAGTCGGTGATGCCGCGCGCGCGCAGGTTGTCGAGCAGGCCGCGCACCGCGCTGAAGTCCTCCACCCACAGCGACACCGGCGAATGGTCGAACAGGCTGCGCGCGTAGCGCTCGCTCTCGGCCTGCCGGCGCTGCGCGGCCACGCGCTCGGTCACGTCGTCGAGCGCGACCAGCACGCGGTCCCAGTGCGCCTCGTGGCCCGGCAGCACGCGCGCGCGCACCCGCACGTCGAGCCGGCGGCCGTCGAGCGCGTAGTTCACGGTCTCGCTCTCGAAGCGCATCTGGCCGCGCCAGAGCTGGTCGAGCTCGTGCACCACGGTCGCCGACATGTCGCCGCGGAACACGCTGTCGAGCGAACCGAGCAGATGGGCCTCGCTCTCGGCCGCGAACAGCTCGAGCGTGTGGCGGTTCACGCGCAGCACCTTCAGCGAGGCCATGCAGTCGCGCACGCGCTGCGGGTCCTCGGCCAGGAAGGCGACGAGGTCGGTCACGCCCTGCGCGCGCCAGCCATCGAGCATGCGCCGCAGCGCGCTGTAGTCCTCGATCCAGAGCGAGACCGGCGCCAGGTCGAAGGTGGCGTCGAGGTCGTCGACGGGGGCGGCATCGGTCGCGTCGGTCAGGTCCATCCGTGAAGCTTTCGAAAGAAGAGGCGGGACAGGGCATCGCCGCCGCGACGATCCGGCAAGGATCGGCCCGGGGCGGAAGGCGCCAGGGACTTTAAACTTAATTATTACCCGGTGGTAGCACCCGGCGCGAGCCCGCAGCCGGGGATTCTGCCTGCGCGCCGAGGCGTTTCAGAGCAGCTCTTCGCCCACGATCGGCAGCAGCAGCCAGTTCTTGAAGCGCAGCCAGATGAACTCGCCGGGCTCGTCCTCGTGGACGATGTCGCCGCCCGCGTCGTCGTACTCGAGCCACTGGACGCGGCGGCCGTCGGGCCCCAGCCGCAGGCGGTAGCCGATGTTGACGCGCGCGGTGGTGCGCATCAGCCGGTCGTAGTCGTTGACCATGTCGGGGCTGTCGATCACCAGACCCATCTCGGTGTTGACCGCGGCCGAGCGGTGGTCGAGGTTCATCGAGCCGACGAAGAAGCGCTCGTCGTCCACGATCGCGAGCTTGGCGTGCAGCCGGCTGATGGTCTTGCCGAAGTCGCCGAACTGGCCCGAGCGCCCGCTGAGCAGCGGCGCGATCTCGAAGATGTTGACGCCGATCTTCAGCATGTCGGCGCGGTAGCGCTCGTAGCCCGCGTAGGCCAGCGGCTCGTCGGTGGCGCCCAGCGAATTGGTGATCACCGTGATGCGCGCGCCCGAGGCGATGTTCTTCTTCATCTGCGCCATGCCGCGCGCGCCCGGAATGAAGTAGGGCGAAGCGATCTTCACGTCGTGCTGCGCCGAGTCGATGACGCCGAGCGCGCCCTCGGTCACGCTGCCGCGGTAGGCCAGCTCGGGCTTGCGCGTGATCTTCTCGGGGTCGTCCACGAACAGCGTGAACGGCGCCCAGTAGCGGTCGAGCTTGCCGGTGATCAGCTGCTCGCCCACCGGCGACTTGTCGAGGATGTCGCGCGGGCGGATCGGCACGTCGGGCACCGCCGTGCGCGCGATCTCGTCGAAGCGGCGCTGCGCCGCCTCGGGCGTCATCGCCAGCGGCGCGATGTTCTCGATCGGGCGCACGTGCGGGCTGTTCCAGTAGCGGTCGAAGCCGTCCGACATCTGGCGCACCACCGGGCCGCACGAGATCACGTCCATGTCGATGAAGTTCGCCGCGGTGCTGCGCATGAAGTACTCGTTGGCGATGTTGCGCCCGCCCGAGACCGCGAAGCTGTTGTCGGCGATCAGCAGCTTGTTGTGCATGCGGTGGTTGATGCGGCCGAAGTCGGTGATCGACAGTGCCAGCCGCGTGGCCAGCGAACTCGAGCGCGAGGGCAGCGGGTTGAACAGCCGCACCTCCACGTTCGGGAAGGCCGAGAAGGTGCTGAAGACCTCGTCCGCGCCGCCGGTGTAGAGGTCGTCGACCAGCAGGCGCACGCGCACGCCGCGCGCGGCCGCCTCGCGCAGCTCCTTGAGGAACAGCAGGCCGACGTCGTCGTTCTCGATCAGGTAGTACTGGACGTCGAGCGACTTCTCGGCGTGGCGCGCCAGCGAGATGCGCGCGTCGAAGGCGAAGGCCGCCTCGGGCAGCAGCCGGAAGCCCGACAGCGGGGTTTCGCTGCCGCCCGGCGCGTCCTTGTACGCGAGCTGGCCCAGCTCGGTCTGCCGCACGTCGGTGAAGGCCAGGGTCGGCGGCTTGTCGGGCGGCGGCGGCAGGCTCGCGCAGCCCGAGATCCATGCGGCCGCGGCGCACAGGGCGAGCACGGCAAGGCGGCGGCGAAGCGGGGTGGCGGGCATGGCTCGAAATGTAGCTCGCGGCGGTGACGAACGTCACCCCTATGATCGACGCGGCGCCACGGGCGCGTGCGAGGGTAAGAGAAGGCTAAGAAAAGGGGTCGGAAAAGAGTGCTCAACGGCTTGTGGCTGGGTTTCTTTCTGGTGGCGGCGCTGGCCGCCTTCGGCCGCTGGCTGTTCGGCGGCGACCCGGCCGTCTTCGCGGCGCTGGTCGAGAGCCTGTTCGCGATGGCCAAGCTCGCGGTCGAGGTCATGGTGCTGCTGTTCGGCACCCTCACCCTGTGGCTGGGCTTCCTGCGCATCGCCGAGGCGGCCGGCCTCGTGGCCTGGCTCGCGCGCATGCTCGGCCCGCTGTTCCGCCGGCTCATGCCCGGCGTGCCGGCCGGCCATCCGGCGCTGGGCCTGATCACCATGAACTTCGCGGCCAACGCGCTGGGCCTGGACAACGCCGCCACGCCGATCGGCCTGAAGGCGATGCGCGAGCTGCAGCGGCTCAACCCCGACCCGGTCACGGCCACCAACGCGCAGATCCTGTTCCTGGTGCTCAACGCCTCCTCGCTCACGCTGCTGCCGGTCACCATCTTCATGTACCGCGCGCAGCAGGGCGCGGCCGATCCCACGCTGGTGTTCCTGCCGATCCTGCTGGCCACCAGCGCCTCCACGCTGGTCGGGCTGCTGTCGGTGGCCGCGGTGCAGCGGCTCCGGCTGTGGGACCCGGTGGTGCTGGCCTACCTGCTGCCCGGCGCGCTGCTGCTCGGCGGCTTCATGGCGCTGCTGGGCACGCTCTCGGCCGCGGCCATCGCCGCGCTCTCCTCGCTGCTGGGCAACCTCACGCTGTTCGGCGTGCTCGTCGCCTTCCTGCTGGCCGGCGCGCTGAAGCGCGTGAAGGTCTACGAATGCTTCATCGAGGGCGCCAAGGAAGGCTTCGACATCGCGAAGAACCTGCTGCCCTATCTGGTCGCGATGCTGTGCGCGATCGGCGTGCTGCGCGCCTCGGGCGCGCTCGACCTCGCGCTCGAGGGCGTGCGCTGGCTGGTGCATGCGGGCGGCTTCGACGCGCGCTTCGTCGACGCCCTGCCGACCGCGCTGGTCAAGCCCTTCTCGGGCAGCGCGGCACGCGCGATGCTGATCGAGACCATGAAGAGCCAGGGCGTCGACAGCTTCCCCGCGCTCGCGGCCGCCACCATCCAGGGCAGCACCGAGACCACCTTCTACGTGCTGGCCGTGTACTTCGGCGCGGTCGGCATCCAGCGCGCGCGGCACACGGTGGCCTGCGCGCTGCTGGCCGAGCTGGCGGGCGTGGTCGCGGCGATCGCGGTCTGCTACTGGTTCTTCGGCTGAAGACCGGCGTCGGGCAGGTGCGCCGCGATCTCCTCGCGCATGATGCGCGCGAGCTCTTCACGGCGCGGCTGGATCCTGAACATCGGCCCGCCCACCAGCAGCGCGAACTGGCGCTGCCCCACCTGCAGCGGCAGCGCCACGCCGCCGAGGTCGGCCGTGAACTCCGCGGCGCCCTCGAACCATCCGCGCTGGATCGAGCGCGCGATCTCGATCTCGACCGCCTCCACGCTCATCAGCGTGGTCGGCGTGTAGCGCTCGAACACGGCCTTGCGCAGCACTGTGGCGCGGTCGGCGTCGGACAGCTGCGACAGCAGCGCGCGGCCGGTGGCGGTGACGTGCAGCGGCACCAGCTTGCCGGGCGCGGCCGAATAGCGCACGGCATGCGGCGACTCGACCGCGTCGATGAACAACGCCTGGCCGCCGCTGATGGCGCCCAGCACGGCCGTCTCCTGGGTGCGTTTCGACAGCGCCTCCAGCAGCGTGCGCAGGCTCGGCGGCAGCGGCGCGGCGCGCTCGATCGCATCGATGAGCTGCTGCCAGCGCGGCGACGGATAGACGCCTTCGCGCGCGCGCGGCTCGTAGAGGTAGCCGCGATTGGCCAGCGTGCCCAGCAGGTTGAAGGTGCTCGAGCGCGGCCAGCCGAAATGCTTCGAGATCTCGGCCAGCGTGGCCGGCCGTCGATGCGTCGCGAAGAACTCGATCAGCTCCAGGGCGTTGACGACCTGCTTGACATCCACGGATGAAAATTTCCTTCTGACTGACGACGGAGTGGGGCTCGGTACCGGCGGGAAGTCTAGCCGGAGCCCACCGGCCCGCCCGGAGCGGCCAGGCCGAGGATGCGGCGCGCCTGCACCTCGTGCGGCCGGTCGATCATCCGGCCGTCGAGGCTCGCCACGCCCGCGGGCGTGGCGGCGAGCGCGTCCAGCACGGCGCGGGCCCAGCGGCGCTCGGCCTCCGAGGGCTCGAAGGCCGCGTTGACGATGGCGCACTGGTCCGGATGGATCGCCGCCTTGGCGCGAAAGCCGTCGATGCGCGCGGCCGAGGCCTCGGCGCGCAGGCCCTCGGTATCGGCGAAGTCGGTGTAGACCGCGTCGATGGCCATCACCTCGGCGGCCGCGGCGCCGAGCAGGCACAGGTTGCGCGCGAGCTCGAACGGCGCGCGGTAGCGCCCGTCCGTGCGGTTCGACGATGCGCCCAGCGCGCCCGCCAGGTCCTCGGCGCCCCACATCAGGCCGCACAGCCGCGCGCTGCTTCCCGCATAGCCGGCGAGCCCCAGCACGGCGGCCGGCGTCTCGGTCGCCACGGCAACGATCGAGGTGCGGCCCGGCGGCAGCCCGAGGGCCGCCTCCATGCCGTCGAGCACGTGGTCGAGGCGAACGATGTCCTCGCGCCCCGCGCACTTCGGCAGCACCACGCCATCGGGCCCGCCGGGCATCACGGCGCCGAGGTCGGCGAGCGTGAGGCCGGTGTCGAAGGCATTGACGCGCACGAACACCCGGCGCCCGCCCCGCTCGCGGCCCAGGGCCTCGCGCGCGAGCCGCCGGGCCTCGTCCTTGCGTTGCGGCGCCACCGCGTCCTCGAGGTCGAGGATCAGCGCGTCGGCCGCGCTCGTGAACGACTTGTCGATCTTGCGCGGGCTGTCCGCGGGCACGAAGAGGAAGGATCGCATCAGGGCATCTCTTGGGATTGGGAATCGAGGGCGCCGGCGACCGCGCCGGCCTGCAGGAGGCCATCGAGCCGGTCGCCACCGATGCCCCAGGCGCGCGCGACGGCCAGGCCGCCCGCGCCGGTTTCGGGTGGCGGGCGCTGGATGGCGCCCGGCGTGCGCGACAGCCGCGGCGCCGGCGCGGGCTGCGCGACGCCGTCGACCCGCACAAAGCTCGCGCGTGCCCGGTTGTGCGGATGCGCCACCGCCTGCTCGTGCGAGAGCACGGGCGTGACGCAGGCATCGCAGTCCTCGAACAGCGCGCACCAGTCGGCCTGCGTGCGGCCCGCGAACAGCGCGCCGAGCATGGCCTTGGCCGCGGGCCAGGTGGCAGGATCGTCGAGCCCCGCGAGCGCATCGGGCGCGAGGCCGGCGCGTTCGGCGAACACCGCGCGGAACTTGCGCTCGATCGCGGCGAACGCGACCCAGGCGCCGTCCGCGCAGCGGTAGACCTCGTAGAACGGCGCGCCCGAATCGAGCAGGTTGCAGCCGCGCGGCGCCGCGTGCATGCCGGCCGCATAGAGGCCGAAGAACGAGGTCATGAGCAGGGCCGCGCCCTCGACCATCGAGGCATCGATGACCTGGCCGTGGCCCGAGCGGCCGCGCTCGACCAGCGCGCAGGCGATGCCGAAGGCCAGGTTCAGCGCCCCGCCCGCATAGTCGCCGACCAGGTTCAGCGGCGGCGTCGGCGCCTGCCCGGCCCGGCCCATGGCATGCAGCGCGCCGGCCAGCGCGATGTAGTTGAGGTCGTGGCCCGCGGCGCGGCTCATCGGGCCGTCCTGCCCGTAGCCGGTCATGCGGCCGTAGACCAGCGCCGGCTGGCGCGCCAGGCAGGGCTCGGGGCCGAGCCCCAGCCGCTCCATCGTGCCGGGCCGGAAGCCCTCGACCAGCACGTCGGCCGCGCCGGCGAGATCGGCCGCCAGCGCCACACCCTCGGGCGCCTTGAGGTCGATCGCGATCGAGTGCTTGCCGCGGTGCGGCAGCTCGAAGCGCCGCGGCCGCGGCAGCCCGATGTCGGCCGCCTCCTTGCGCTCGACCAGCAGCACCTCGGCACCCATGTCCGCGAGCAGCATGCCGCACAGCGGCCCCGGGCCGATGCCCGCGAACTCGAGCACGCGAATGCCCGCGAGCGGTCCCTGCGTCAGTGCCATGCCCTTCTCCCCCCGATGGATGCGCGCCAGCCGCGCGCCAGCGCTTCGCGAAATGCGGGCGCGGCGATCGCGATCAGCCGCTCGGCCCGCTGGTCCAGCGTGGCGTGACGCAGGTCGGCGGCGCCGAATTCGGTGACGACCAGGTCCACGTCCGCGCGGCCGATGGTGGCCGGGTTGCCCGCGAGGTCGAGCACGATGCGGCTGCGCCGCCCGCCCTCGGCGGTGGCCGGCAGCACCGTGATGGCGCGCCCGCCCGGCGACTGCCGCGCGGCGCGCGCGAAATCCAGCAGGCCGCCGACGCCGCCGCGCTGGCGCCCGCCGATGGCCTCGCAGTTGACCTGGCCCGAGAGGTCGACCTCGAGCGCACCATTGATCGCGCACAGGCGATGCAGTCGCGCCATGACCTCGGCCGCGTGCGTGTAGCAGGCGGGCCGCACCTCGACGGCCCGGTTGTCGTCGACCCAGCGATAGAGCTCGGCGCTGCCGATCACGGTGTTGGTCACCGAGATGCCGGCGTCGATGCCCTTGCGGCTGTTGTTCGCCGCGCCCGCGCGCACGAGCCGCGCACCGGCGTCGCCGAGCACGCCCGAATGGATGCCGAGGTCGCGGTGCCCGCCGAGTTCGGCCAGCGCGGCATCGGGCAGGCTGCCGATGCCGGTCTGCAGCGTGGCGCCCTCGGGGATGGCGGCCGCGACATGGCGCGCGATCGCCTGCTCCACCGGCCCGGAACGGGCCGGCGCCAGCTCGACCGGCGGGCCATCGGCCGCGACCCAGTGATCGACACGCAGGTCGCCCGGCAGCGCCGCGCCATGGGTCCAGGGCACGGCCGGATTCACCTCCGCGATCACCACGCGGGCGCGCCGCGCGGCGGCCAGCGTGTAGTCGTTGGCCAGGCCCAGGCTCGGCGGCCGGTGCGCTCCGCCCGGCGCCACCTGCAGCAGCACCACGTCGGCGCGCAGCGTGCCCTCGGCGAACAACCCGGCCAGCAGGGCATAGCGCTCGGGCAGCACCTCGAGCAGGCCGCGGTCGGCCAGGCCGCAGGTGCGCGCCATCGCGCCGTACGAGACGAAGCGCATGCCTGGCGGCACCGGGCCGTCGAAGCTCGCCGACAGGGTGGTGCCGAGGAACACCGTCGACGGCAGCGCCGCGCCGTCGTCCGCCAGCAGCCGCCGCGTCAGCGTCAGCGGCTCGGCCGCGGCCTGGCCGCAGACGATCCAGTCGTCCGCGCGCAGCAGGCCGCGCAGGTCGAAATCGCGCGCGTCGACCGGCGACGAGCCGCCCGTCATGCGAGGGCCGGCTCGGGCTGCCGGCGCATGAAGGCGGCGCGCTGGCACACGCAGACGATCTCGCCGCGCTGGTTGTAGCCGCGATGCTCGAAGTCGACGATGCCCGCGTCGGGCCGCGACTTCGAGACGCGCTTGCTCTTGACCGTGGTCTCGATGCGCAGCGTGTCGCCCGCGAACACCGGCTTCGGGAACGTGACCTCGCGCATGCCGAGGTTGCCGATGGTGGTGCCCAGCGTGGTCTCGCTGACCGACAGGCCGATGACCAGCGCCAGCGTGAAGGTGCTGTTGACCAGCGGCCGGCCGAACTCGGTCTTGGCCGCGAACTCGACGTCCAGGTGCAGCGGCTGCGGATTCATGCTCAGCACGGTCGCCAGCAGGTTGTCGGTTTCGGTGACGGTGCGCGTGGTCGCGTGCTGGAAGATGTGTCCGATCTCGAACTGCTCGAAGTAGAGGCCTGCCATGGTGGGTCCTGTGGGTCCTGTGCGTGGGTGGAAGCGGAAGAGGAAAACGGATCTCAGTCGCGCGGTCCAGGTCGGCCGTCGACGGTGCTGCCTTCGGCCAGCATCGCGTCGATGCGTTCGGCATCGAAGCCGGCCTCGGCCAGCAGCTCGACGCTCTGTTCGCCGATGCGCGGCGCATGCCGCCGGATCGAGACGTCGGCGCTGCTCCAACGCGTGCTGGGCCGCATCTGCACGATGCGGCCTTCGGACGGATGCTCGCCGCGCTCGAAGAAGCCCACCGCCTCGAGGTGCGGATCGACCAGCAGGTCGTCGATCGAATTGACGCGCGCGCACGGCACCTCGTGTGCGCGGCACAGCGCGAGCCACTCGTCGGTGCTGCGGGTGGCGATGATCTCGGCGAGCTGCGCGTAGGTCGCGTGGTAGTTGCTGGCGCGCGCGCTCTGGCTGCCCAAAAGCGGATTGCTGTCGATCTCGTCGGCGCGGCCGATCGCGGCGTAGAAGGCCCGGAACTGCTTGTCGTTGTAGGGCGTGGCGGCGATGTAGCCGTCGAGCGTCCTGTAGGGCCGGCGGTGCGGCGTGAGCAGGCGGCTGTAGCCCGACTCGCCGATCGGCGGCTCGAAGGCCTGTCCGTTGAGATGGTCGCCGAGCACGGTCTGCACCAGCGTCTCGAACATCGGCACCTCGATCGCCTGGCCGATGCCGGTGCGCTCGCGCATCAGCAGCGCGGCCAGCGTGGCGTGCGCCGCGGTCAGCCCGGTCACGCGGTCGGCGACGGTCATCGGCACGAACACCGGCTCGTCCAGGCCCGCGCGCACGAACAGCCCCGACACGCCGGCGCCGGCCTGGATGATGTCGTCGAAGGCCGGCTGGTTGGCATAGGGGCCGTGCTCGCTGTAGCCCACGAGCGCGACGTACACGATCGACGGATTGATCGCGCGCAGGTCCTCGTAGCCGAGCCCGGCGCGCTGCATTGCGGCCGGACGCACGTTGTGGATGAACACGTCGGCCGAGCGGCAGAGCGCGAACAGCGCCTCCTTCGCGGCCGGCTGCTTGATGTCCAGCACGATGCTGCGCTTGTTGCGGCCGTTCGCCAGATACATCGCCCCCATGCGCGGCGTGCGCGCCATGCCGGCGTGGCGCATCACGTCGCCCTCGGGCGGCTCGACCTTGATGACGTCGGCGCCGTAGTCGCCCAGCACCTGGGTCGCGACCGGGCCCATGAGCACCGTGCTCATGTCGACGATGCGGAAGCCCGCGAGCGGCGCGGGCGTGGGGGGAACTGTCATGCGTCTCCTGAGGATTGTTCTTTGTCGTGTACGAATAGTACACATACATGAACAATATCGCCAAGCTCCTGAAACGCTTTTGCTGACGCGACAAACTCTTTCGACTTCGGATTTTTGCTCGCCTTCAGAGGAAGAGCTCCTCCATCAGCGATGAGTCTAGGTGTTCTCCCTCATGTCAATATTAAACACATAGATGAATGATTGGGTTTTCAACCTGTCGCCCGTCCATGAATTTCCAGCTCAGCGCCGAACAGGAATCCATCCGCGATTCCATCCAGAAGATCTGCCGCCGTTTCGACGATGCCTACTGGCTCGAAAGGGACCGGGAAGGCGGCTTCCCCACGGCGTTCGCCGACAGCCTGGCCAAGGACGGCTGGCTGGGCATCTGCATTCCCGAGCAGTACGGCGGCTCGGGGCTGTCGATCGCGGATGCGGCCGTGATGATGCAGACCATCTCGCGCTCGGGCGCCGGGATGTCGGGCGCCTCGGCGGTGCACATCAACGTGTTCGGGCTCAACCCCGTGGTCGTGTTCGGCAGCGAGGCCCAGAAGCAGCGCATGCTGCCGCCGATGGCGCGCGGCGAGGTCAAGACCTGCTTCGCCGTGACCGAGCCGAACACCGGCCTCAACACCACCCAGTTGCGCACGCGCGCACAGCGCCGCGGCGACCGCTACGTGGTCAACGGCAGCAAGGTCTGGATCTCGACCGCCCAGGTCGCGCAGAAGGTGCTGCTGCTCGCGCGGACCACGCCGCTGGAAGAGGTCGAGAAGCCCACGCACGGGCTCACCTTGTTCTATACCGACCTCGACCGCAGCCGCGTCGAGGTGCGCGAGATCGAGAAGATGGGCCGCAAGTGCGTCGACTCGAACGAGCTGTTCATCGAGGATTTCGAGATCCCGGTGGAGGACCGCATCGGCGAGGAAGGCCGCGGCTTCGAATACATCCTGCACGGCATGAACCCCGAGCGCGTGCTGATCGCCGCCGAGGCCGTGGGCCTGGGCCAGCTCGCGCTCGAGCGTGCCACCGCCTATGCCAACGAGCGCGTGGTCTTCAACCGCCCGATCGGCCAGAACCAGGGCATCCAGCATCCGCTGGCGCGCAACTGGATCGAGCTCGAGGCGGCCTGGCTCATGGTGATGCAGGCGGCCTGGCAGTACGACAGCGGACTGCCCTGCGGCGCGGCCGCGAACGCCGCCAAGTACCTGGCCGGCGAGGCCGGCTTCAATGCCTGCCAGCAGGCGGTGATGACGCACGGCGGCTTCGGCTACGCGAAGGAATACCACGTGGAGCGCTACCTGCGCGAGATCATGATCCCGCGCATCGCGCCGATCAGCCCCGAGCTGGTGCTGTGCTTCATCGCGGAGAAGGTGCTGGGGCTGCCCAAGTCCTACTGAGGCACACGCCACGCTCGCCACGCATCGACCGACCGGACCCACAACAAGCCCTCAGCGGCACAGGAGACACGCATGCAGATTCTGGATTCCTTCCTGGCGAAGGCGCTCGCCGCGGGCGCGCTCGCCCTGGCCTGTGCCGCGGCCTCGGCCCAGCCCTATCCGGCCAAGCCGATCCGCGTCGTCGTGCCCTTCGCCGCGGGCAGCGGCACCGACGTGATGACGCGCGTGCTCATGGAGGACGTGCACAAGGGACTCGGCGCCCCGATCGTGATCGACAACAAGCCCGGCGCCAACGGCTCGATCGCCGCCGAGGCCGTGAGCAAGGCCGCGCCCGACGGCTACACCCTGCTGCTCGGCACGAGCTCGGCCCACTCGGCCAATCCCTGGCTCTACAAGAAGCTCAACTACGCGCCGATCAAGGACTTCACCGCGATCGCGCGCACCACCAACTTTCCGTTCGTGCTGGTGGTCAATGGCACCTCGCCCGTGACCAACGTCGCCGACTTCCTCAAGACCGTGCGCGGCGGCGCGAAGAACACCATGGGCTACGGCAACGCCACCGGCCAGGTGGCGGGCGCCCACCTGATGAACGTCGGCAAGTTCTCCGCGATCGCGGTGCCCTACCGCAGCACGCCGCCGGCGCTGGTCGACCTGGTGGGCGGCCAGTTCGACTTCATGTTCGTGGACCTGGCCTCGTCGCAGGGGCTGGTCAAGGACGGCAAGGTGCGGCCGCTGGCCATGATGGCCGACAAGGGCTCGATCCTGATGCCGGGCCTGCCGGCGCTGGGCGAGACCTTTCCGGGCTTCTCGTACATCGCCTGGGGCGGACTGATGGGGCCGGCCGGCATACCGCCGGACATCGTCGCGAAGCTCAGCGCCGAAGTCGTCAAGTCGCTCAACAAGCCCGCGATCAAGGAACGCTTCGCGGCGCTGGGCCTCGAGCCCTATCCCGCGCCGCCCGAGGAGTTCGCGCGCTTCATGGTCGAGCAGGAAGCGGCCTGGGGCACGCGCATCAAGGATGCGGGCATCCAGGCGGAGTGAGGCGGCCTTGAGCCCATCCGAAGCCCGGATCCTCGCGCACCTCGCGTCGCGCCGCCGCAGCTGCCGGGCCTTCCTGGGCGAGCCGCTGCCCGACGCCACCATCGAGCGCCTGTTCGAGACCGCGCGCCACACGGCCTCGTGGTGCAACACGCAGCCCTGGCGCATCGTCGTGACGCGCGGCGCGGGCACCGAGCGCTTCCGCGCGGCCATGCAGGCCGCGGCGCGCGCGCAGCCGCCGGCCAGCGACTTTCCCTTTCCCGCCGGGTACCGCGGCGTGCACCTCGAGCGGCGCCGCGAAGCCGGCCTGCAGCTCTACGACGCCGTCGGCGTGCGCCGCGGCGACCGCGACGCCTCGGCGGCCCAGGCGCTGCGCAACTTCGACTTCTTCGGCGCACCGCATGTGCTGGTCGTCACCGTGCCGGCCGAGCTCGGGCCCTATGCGCTGGTCGACGCCGGCGGCTGGGTCGCGAACTTCCTGCTGGCGGCCGAGGCGCACGGCGTCGCGGCCATCGCGCAGGCCGCGCTGGCGCGGCACGCCGCGGCGATCCGCGCCCATTTCGGCCTGCCCGCCGACCAGCAGGTCGTGTGCGGCATCTCCTTCGGCCACGCCGATGCGGACGATCCGGCGAACGGCTACAGGACCTCGCGCGTGCCCGTCGACGCGACCCTGCAGTGGTCGCGCGATTGAAGGGGGCGGCGGGCGCCTAGGATTCCTGCGGCACCGCCTCGCGGCTCGTGAGTCCTACCCTCGCCCCCGCGCGCAGCGCCTGCCGGTAGGCCGTCGGCGAACTCCCGGTGACGCGCTTGAAGGCATGGCTGAACGCGCTCTCGGAGGTGTAGCCCAGGCTCTGCGCCACGAGCGCGACCGGCGTGTCGTCCTCGCCCAGGGCGCGCTCGGCCAGGCGCATGCGCCACTCGGTCAGATAGCCCAGCGGCGCGATGCCGGCCACGGCCTTGAAGTGCGAGGCGAAGGTGGTGCGCGACATGGCGCAGGCGCTGGCCAGCTCCTCCAGGTGCCAGGCACGCGCCGGATCGTCGTGCATGGCCCGCAGGGCCGGCGCGATGCGCGGCTCGCTCAGGGCGCGCAGCCAGCCCGCGACCAGCGGCCCCGAGGTTCCCAGGTGCGCGCGCAGGATCTGGATGAACAGCAGCTGCGCGAGCTGGGCCGCGGCGAGCTGCGCACCCGGCTGTGCCTGCGTGCGCTCCTCCATCAGGTGATCGAGCAGCCAGCGGAACACCGGGGCCTGCGGCGCCGACGCGCGGACATGGATCCACGGCGGCAGCGCATTCAGCAGCAAGGGCCCGCTGACCGGGTCGAGCAGCACATGGCCGCCGATGTGCGCGAACTCGCTGCCGTCGCCGAGCTGCGCCGAGGAGCGGCCCGCGCCCGAGAACAGGCCCATGGCATCGACGGGCTCGGCCTCGGGATCGCTGGACAGGATCGACCAGCGGTGCGCCGACAGCAGCCCCACGTCGCCGGTCTCGAAGCGCGCGGGTTCGGGCTCCCCCTCGATGCGGACCCAGCAGTGGCCCTTCACGACGGCGAAGAACTTGATCTTGTCGGGCGCCGGAAACCGGATCGCCCAGGTGCCGCCGGCCGTGAAGCCGCCGGTCACCAGGCTCTGCGCATGGGTCAACTTGAGGATGTCGGAGAAGGGATCGGCGCTCATCTTCGTACTATCGCGCAAGCAAAGCGTACTCCCAAGCATTCACAGTCCGAGCCCCTCGAAATATCGTTCCCCATCTCGAATCAAGGACGAACAAGGAACGGATATGGAACAGGCTTTGGTATTGGTCACCGGCGGCACCGGCTTCATCGCGCAGCACTGCATCCTCGCGCTGCTGGCCCAGGGATTTCGCGTCCGCACGACCGTGCGCACGCTCGCACGGGAAGCGGAGGTCCGCGAGCACCTTAAGACAGGCGGCGCCGAGCCGGGCAAGCGGCTGGGCTTCGTGGTCGCGGACCTGGGCGCGGACGCCGGCTGGGCCGAGGCCGCCAAGGGATGCACCTACGTGATCCACGGCGCCTCGCCCACGCCATCGGGCAGCTATGCCACCGACGAGGACTGGGTCAGGCCGGCCGTCGACGGCAACCTGCGCGTGCTGCGCGCCGCGCGCGATGCGGGCGTCCAGCGCGTGGTCCTCACCTCGGCCTTCGGCGCGGTCGGCGTCGGCCATGGGCCGATGGGCCGGCCCTTCAATGAAGAGGACTGGAGCAACCTCGCGGGCGATGTCGCGCCCTATCAGCGGTCGAAGACGCTGTCCGAGCGCGCCGCCTGGGCCTTCGTCGAGAAGGAAGGCCGCGGCCTCGAGCTCGCGGCCGTCAACCCGACCGCGGTGCTGGGCCCCGCGCTCGGTGCCGACTTCTCGCACTCGATCCAGATCATCAAGGGAATGATGGACGGCCAGCCCGGCTCGCCCAGGATCAACTCGGGCTTCGTCGACGTGCGCGATGTCGCGGACCTGCACCTGCTCGCGATGACGCATCCGGCCGGCAAGGGCGAGCGCTTCCTCGCGATCGCGGGCGACAGCCTGTGGCTGGCCGACGTGGCGGGCATCCTGCGCGAGCGCATGGGCGCGGCGGCACAGAAGGTGTCGACGCGGGCCCTGCCGAACTGGCTGGTGCGGCTCGGCGCGAAGACCGACCCGCGCATGAAGGCCGTCGTGCCGATGCTCGGCGTGAACATGAACGCCACCAGCGAGAAGGCCCGGCGGCTGCTCGGATGGAACCCGCGCTCGGCCGAGGAGGCGATCGTCGCGACGGCCGAGAGCCTGGTGCGGCTGAAGCTGCTAAAGGCGTGAGCGGTGTGTCCTAGCGCGGCTCCACCACCGGGAACATCGGCTCGAAGCTGTCGAGCATCGCCATCAGCTCGGCCAGCTTCGCGCGGTCGCCCTCGATGCGCACCTGGCCGGCCAGCACCGCGGCCGGAAAGCTGGTCTGCTTCAGCGTCACGGCATCGAGCGTGGCGCGGCTCAGCGTCACCGTGGCGTCGGCATCCGGCTGCCGCCCGGCGATGTGGGTCAGGGCCGAGTTCTCGAGCGTCAGCACGAACTGCTGCTTCGAGTCCGTGAAGTTCCAGTTGATGACCAGCCGCTTGCTCTCGGCCTTCGCGGCATCGAGGCGCACGCCGAGGTAGTCGAAGAACAGGTCGTTGCTCACGGCCTTGAGCGTGTCGGCGTTGGCGGTGCCGCCCGACGGGATCTTCGGCACGCCGTTGCGCAGCTCCATCGCGCCCACCAGGTAGGCGCTGCGCCAGGTGCCGGCCTCCGACTGGTAGCCCAGCTGCTCGAGCGCGTCGGCGCCGAGCTCGCGCGCCGCGCGGTTCGTGGGATCGGCATAGACCACCTGGCTCATCGCGCTCGCGACCCAGCGGTACTCGCCCCTGGCGAAATCGCCACGGGCGCGCGCGATCACCGCCTCGGCGCCGCCCATGTACTCCACCGTCTTGCGGGCCTGGGCCACGGGCGGCAGCGGATTGAGGTTGGCGGGATTGGCGTCGTACCAGCCCAGGTACTTCTGGTAGACCGCCTTCGCGTTGTGCCGCAGGGTGCCGTAGTAGCCGCGCGCCGACCATTCCTGCTCGAGGCTCGCGGGCATGCGCAGGGTCTCGGCGATGTCGGCCGCGGTGTAGCCGTGGTTGAGCAGCCGCAGCGACTGGTCGTTGATGAACTTGTACATGTCGCGCTGCTTCTTCAGCAGCTCGACGATGCGCTCGCGCCCGGTGGTGGGCCAGTGGTGCTGCGCGATCAGCACGTCGGTCCTGTCGCCGAAGGCCACGCGCGCCTGGTCGATGTACTTCGACCACAGGCTGCCGTCGCGCACCTCGGCGCCGCGGATGGTGTAGAGGTTGTGCATGGTGTGCGTCACGTCCTCGGCCATGTTGAGCACGCGGAACTGCGGCAGGTACATCAGCATCTCGGACGGCGCTTCCGAGCCCGGCACGAGCTGGAACACGAACTGCACGCCGTCGATGGTGCGCTCCTCGGTCGGCTTGTCGATGGTGGCGGTGGGCGCGATCAGCGTGACGGTGCCGCGCGCCAGCGCCTTGCCCAGCCCGGTGTCGACCTGGCCGCGCACGCCCGGCGGCAGCAGCGAGCCGAACTGGTACTGCGAGCGCCGGCTCATCGCGTTGCCCGCGAGGATGTTCTCGGCCACCGCGGTCTCCATGAAGCCCGAGGGCGCGATCACCTGCACCTTGCCGGCCGCCACGTCGGCCTCGTCGACCACGCCCTTGACGCCGCCGAAGTGGTCGGCATGGCCGTGCGTGTAGACCACGATGCCGACCGGCTTGCGCGGCCGGTGCTGGTAGTACAGCGCGAGCGCGGCGCGCGCGGTCTCGGCGGCGAGCAGCGGGTCGATGACGATCAGCGTGCTGTCGCCCTCGACGATGGTCATGTTCGCGATGTCGAAGCCGCGCACCTGGTAGACCCGGTCGGTCACGCGGAACAGCCCGTGGATCGCATTGAGCTGCGCCTGACGCCACAGGCTCGGGTTGACGCTGTCGGCCGGCGCGTCGGCCTGCAGGAAGCCGTAGGGCTTCATGCTCCATGCCGGGCGCTCGCCGGCGCCGGGCACCAGCGCGTCGGGCACGGTGCCGATGAAGCCGCGCATCGCGTCCTCGAAATCGCGGCGGTCGGCGAAGGGCAGCGTCTTCGCGAATTCGGCATTGGCGGCCAGCGTGGCGGGCTCGGGTGGCTTGGGCGCGAGGGACGCTGCAGGCTGCGCGAAGGCCATGGCGCAGGCCAGCGCGGCGCAGGCGGCGGCGGCGCGATGTGCGCGTGGGAAGACGTGGAGGAGATGCATGTGCGGCCTGGCGCGAAGCTGGAAAGTGGCGCGATTTTGGGCAGCCCCCAAACCATTGGCAAATGCAAAATACGTCGATCGATTTGAAGAAAAACACAAGATCGCCATGCAGCTGCGCCAGCTCCAGCACCTCGTCGCCCTCGCCGAGCAGGGCAGCTTCGGCCGCGCGGCCCAGGCCTCGCACCTCTCGCAGCCCGCGCTCTCGCGCAGCATCGAGGCGCTCGAGGAGGGCCTGCAGGTCCGGCTGATCGACCGCGCCTACGGCACGGTGCGCTTCACGCAGGCCGGCGAGCTGGTGCTCGCGCGCGCCCGCGAACTGCTCATCGACGCGCGCCAGCTCAAGGAGGACGTGCTGCAGCTCGAGGGCCTGGCCGCCGGCAGCCTGCAGGTGGGCCTGGGGCCATTCGCGGCCGGCATGCTCGGGCGCGCGGCGCTCACGCTGCTGGTGCAGCGGCATCCGCAGCTCTCGGTGCGCACCGAGGTGGCCGACACCGCCACCCTGGCCGAGCGGCTGCACCGGCGCGAGATCGACCTGTTCATCGCCGACACGCGCGACCTCGCGCGCCAGGGCGGCCTCGAAACCATGCGGCTGCCCGACGTGCCGGTCTCGTTCTTCGTGCAGCCGCGCCATCCGCTGCGCAGGCTGGCGTCGGTCACGCTCGAGCAGGCGATGGACTACCCGGTCGCCGGCCCGAAGCTGCCCGCGCGCGTGGCCACTCAGTTCGAGCGCCAGGCGAAGCGCGCCGGCCGCGGCGTGTTCAACCTGGTCTGCGACGACACCGGCACCCTGCGCCACCTCGCGCTCACGGCGCGCGCCGTGGTGCTCGCGCCCGATGCGCCGGCCTTCCGCCACGAGACCCAGCCGCTGGTGCCGTTGCCCATCGCGGGCCTCGAAGGCATGCGCACCCACTACGGCCTGGTCACGCTCGCGGGCCGCACGCCCTCGCCGGCCGCGGCGGCCTACACCCGCTTCGTGACCGAGGTGATGTCGGCCGCGCCGGGGGCGGGAAGGACGGGTGCGCCAGAATAGCCCCCTGCCCTCCACCGTTCCCGCTCCTTCGTGACCACCTTGCGCCGCGCCCAGCCGCCCACCTTCTCGTCCGCTGAATTCCGCGCGGCGCTCGGCATGTTCGCCACCGGCGTGACCATCGTCACTGCGCGCGCGGCCAACGGCGCGCTGGTCGGGCTCACCGCCAACTCCTTCAATTCGGTCTCGCTGTCGCCGCCGCTGGTGCTGTGGAGCCTGTCGCGCAGCGCCGCCTCGATGGCCGCGCTGCGGGCCGGTTCGCACTACACGGTGAACATCCTCGCGGCCAGCCAGAAGACGCTGGCCGAGCGCTTCGCCACCAAGGACATCGACCGCTGGGCCGACGTGGACTTCACCGAGGGCCTGGGCGGCGCGCCGGTGCTCGCGGGCGCCGCGGCGAGCTTCGAGTGCTTCAACCGCAGCCGCTACGACGAGGGCGACCACGTGATCTTCGTCGGCGAGGTGGAGCGCTGCAGCCACGACGCCGGCGCCTCGCCGCTGTTGTTCCACGGCGGCCGCTTCTACACGGAACATCCCTTGTGAAGTACGCGGCGCCGGTGCTCGCCCTGCTGTGCGCCGTTGCCGCGCCGCATGCGGCGAGCGCGCAGGACGCCGCCGCGCCACTCAAGCAGAACTGGTTCGACGATCCCTTCTTCCGCGTCTCGGCCGGACTGCCGGGCTGCCCCGAACCCGAAGGCCCGTTCTACACGGCCGAGGAGCGCCGCATCCAGATCCATTCGCGGCTGGAGCGCGGCACCAGCTGCTGGCTCGCGGGCAAATGCAGCGACAGCAACGCCTACCGCTACGACAAGCCGCTCGCGCCCAAGGTGCGCGCCGCGCTCGAGGCGGTGCCAGGCCTGCGCCGGGGCAGCGTGTGGGTCATGGTGCAGCGGCGCTGGGTCTACCTGCAGGGCTGCGTGCCCTCGCCCGCGCTGGCACGCCAACTCGAACGCGCGGCGCGCGCGCTGCCCGACGTCGAGGCGGTGGTGCCCGACCTGATGGTGGGCACGCGCGGCAAGCCGCCGTACCCGGTCGCGGGGCGCTGAAGCCTCGGCGCGGGTCGCCTCAGCGCGGGTCGAGGTGGAGCACGACCACGCCGAGCACGATCATCGCCACGCCGAGGCAGCGCGCGAGCGTGACCGCTTCGCCGAACAGCAAGACGCCGCAGACGGCGATCAGCGCGGTGCCGGCGCCGGCCCAGACCGCGTAGGCCAGGCCGACCTCGAGCTGCCGCACCGCCAGCGCCATGAGCCAGATCGCGAGCGCATAGGCCGCCGCCACCACGGCCGAGGGCAGTGCGCGCGTGAAACCGTCGGCGTGGCGCAGCGCGAGGGTTCCGACGACCTCCGCCGCGATGCTGGCCGCGAGCAGCAGCCACGAGAAATTCCGCATGCCCATGCATGCCTCCCGGGCCCCGCATCTATACCGGATGCGGAACCAGGAACGGGAGGGGCGGTACCCGGGAACGAAACCCGGATGGTAGCGGGGAAGCGCCCGCGCGCTAGGATCGTCGGCGCCGCCGCGCGATGCGGGCGGGCCGCCTTGCGAAGAACGAACAACAGATGACCCAGAGAAAAACCCACCTCGACGCGCTCGCCATCGGCATGCTCGTCGTCTGCTGCGCCTTCTGGGGCCTGCAGCAGATCCTCATCAAGACCACCGTGGCCGAGGTGCCGCCGATGTGGCAGGCCTCGATGCGCATGGCCGGCGCGGTGGTGCTGCTGGGGCTGTGGTGCGCCTGGCGCAAGGTGCCGCTGTTCGAGCGCGACGGCACGCTGCCCGGCGGCCTGCTCGCGGGGCTGCTGTTCGCGGGCGAGTTCGCGGGCATCTACCTGGGGCTGCAGCTCACCAGCGCCTCGCGGCTCACGGTGTTCCTCTACACAGCGCCGTTCTGGGTCTCGCTGTTCCTGCCGCGCTGGGTGCCGGCCGAGCGGCTGCGCGGGCTGCAGTGGGCCGGGCTCGCGATCGCCTTCGCGGCCGTGGTGCTGGCCTTCAGCGAAGGCTTCGGCCATACCTCCTCGTCGCAACTGCGTGGCGACGCGCTGGCGCTCGCCGCCGGCATGCTGTGGGGCCTGACCACGCTGACCCTGCGTGCCACCAAACTCGCCACTGCGAGCGCCGAGAAGACGCTGTTCTACCAAGTCGCGGTGACGGCCGCGGTCTGCCCCGTGATCTCGCTCTTGCTCGGCGAGACCTGGGGCACGCACTACTCGACCTGGGCCTGGACCTCGATCGCGCTGCAGACCGTGATCGGCGCCTTCGCGAGCTACCTCGCGTGGATGTGGATGCTGCGCCACTACCCGGCCACGCAGATGTCCTCCTTCACCTTCCTCACGCCGCTGTTCGCGCTGGTGTTCGGCGTGCTGCTGCTGTCCGAGCCGCTCACGCCGCAGCTGGTGGTGGCGCTGGCCGGCGTGGCGGTGGGCATCGTGCTGGTCAACCGCGGCGGCGCGCGCCGCGCCTGAAGGAACGAGCGACATGGCGACATCCACCCGATTCCAGCCCGTGCTCGACGAGATCGCGGCCGCGATGCAACCGCTGCTGGGCCAGGCCGGCACGGTGGCCAGCTACATCCCCGCGCTCGCGCGCGTCGACGCGCGGCAGTTCGGCATCGCGCTGCGCACCTGCGACGGCGAGGAGGCCGCGGCCGGCGATGCCGACACGCCGTTCTCGATCCAGAGCGTGTCCAAGCTGTTCACGCTCACGCTCGCCATGCAGGCCGTGGGCGACGCGCTGTGGGAGCGCATCGGCCGCGAGCCCTCGGGCAATCCGTTCAACTCGCTGGTGCAGCTCGAGAACGAGCAGGGCAAGCCGCGCAATCCCTTCATCAATGCCGGCGCGATCGCGGTCGCCGACCGGCTCGTGAGCCATGCGCGCGCCGAGGGCGGCAGCGCCAAGGCGCGCATCCTCGCGCTCATGGCCAGCCTGGCGGGCGAGCCCGTGGGCTTCGACGAGGAGGTCGCGCGCTCGGAGGCCGAGACCGGCTTTCGCAACGTGGCGCTGGCCAACTTCATGAAGAGCTTCGGCAAGCTCGACAACGACGTGGCCGAGGTGCTCGACACCTACTTCCACCAGTGCGCGCTGCGCATGAGCTGCCGCCAGCTCGCGCACGCCGCCGGCTACCTGTGCCGCGACGGCGCGCACCCGATCGACGGCGAGGCCGCGATCACCAGCGAGCGCCAGACCCGGCGCATCAACGCGCTGATGCTCACCTGCGGCACCTACGACGCCGCGGGCGACGTGGCCTTCTCGATCGGCCTGCCCTGCAAGAGCGGCGTGGGCGGCGGCATCGTGGCCGTGGTGCCCGACCGGCTCACGCTCAGCGTGTGGTCGCCCGCGCTCGATGCCACCGGCAACTCGCTGCTGGGCATGAAGGCGCTCGAGATGTTCGTGGCGCGCACGGGGCTGTCGGTGTTCTGAAATGAAACGCCAACAGCCGGACGCAGAGGACGCGAAGATTTCGCGAAGAACGCAAAAGAGAAATTCAAAATTTTTCTTGCCTTCCTTTCGCGTCCTTCGCGCAACCTTCGCGTCCTCTGCGTCCGGAAGTCCGCTTCCGTCTTTGATCCCACCGGCCGTTTCATGAGATGCGGGTGGCGCGCAGCGCCATGGATGACTGAGTTGCTTCAAGCGCCGAGGGCGCGCAGCACGTCGTGGCAGGCGCCCATCGTGTGGTAGTCGGTCTTGCCGGCCGGGCTCTTCTCGTCGCCCAGCTTGCGGTTGTCGCGCGACAGGATGCGAAACCAGGCGCCATGCTCGTGATCGACCATGTGCCGCCAGGCGTAGTCCCAGATCCGGTCGTACCAGTCCCAGTAGCGCGACTCGCCGGTGCGCACCGCGAGCAGCGCGGCGGCCGCGAAGCTCTCGGCCTGCACCCAGAAGTACTTGTCGCCGTCGTAGAGCGCGCCCGCGGGATCGAAGCCGTAGACCAGGCCGCCGAAATCGGCATCCCAGCCGTGGCGCATCGCTGCCTCGAACAGCGACTGCGCGCGCGGCAGCATCCAGTCCGTCGCCACGCCCCGGCCGGCGAGCAGGCCCTCGAGCTGCAGCAGCAGCTTGGTCCACTCGGTCAGGTGGCCGGTCTGGAAACCCCAGGGCTTGAAGATGTCGGCGCGGTTGCCGCGGTTGTGCTCGGCATCGACCGTCCAGTCCTCGCGGAAGTGCTCCCAGACCCTGCCCCCGGTCAGGTCGGCCTGGCGCAGCGCGATCGCCTGCGCCAGCGTCGCCGCGCGCTCCAGGTACTTCGCGTCGCCCGTGGCCTCGAAGGCCGCCATCATCGCCTCGCAGGCATGCATGTTGGCGTTCTGGCCGCGGTAGGGAGACACGGTCCAGTCGGCAGTGGCTTCGTTCGCGTAGAGCTGATGGCGCGGCTCCCAGAAATGCCGCTCGAGCAGCTGCCAGGTGCTCTCGATGCCCGCGCGCGCCTCGTCCACGCCGGCCATCGCCGCATGCGCATGCGCGAGCAGCACGAAGGCCAGGCCATAGCAGTAGTGGGTGTCGTCGCGCACCTGCGCGCGGCCCTCGTGCCAGTCGAGCTCCCACAGGTAACCGCCCTGCGGATGCGCATGGGCGCGGTGCAGGAACGCGAGGCCGTGGCGCGTCGCCGCCAGGTGCTCGGGCCGGCCGAAGCGGCGCCAGGCGGTGGCGTTGTTGAAGACGAAGCGCGTGCTGCTCACCAGGTGGCGCGTGCGGCGGTCGTAGACCGTGCCGTCGTCCTTGAAGAAGTGGAAGAAGCCGCCGTGCGGATCGAGGCTGCGGCCGTCGTAGAACGCGAGCGTGTGCTGCACGTGGCCGATCAGGAAGTCGGGCGAACGGAAGTCGGGCATGGCGAGAAGGGCTGGGTTGCGATGGCGGGCGCGGCACCTCAGGCTATCAGCATCCCGGCCCGATCGTCGAGACAACGACGCCCTCGCGCAGCGCTCAGGCCAGCGCCGAGCGCGGCGCCGCCTGCAGGCAGCCCATGCCTTCGAGCGCGGCCTCGACCGCCTCGTCGAGCGGCGTGTGCGGCTCGCGGCCGAGCAGCGCCACCAGCTTCGCGTTGTCCATGGCCACGGGCGTGCGCCACAGGTAGCGCATCTCGCGCAGCTCGCGGAAGGTGGCGACGAAGGGCGAGGCCAGCAGCAGCGGCCACCACGGGAAGGCCGACACGCGCGCCTGCGTGCCGGTGCGGCGCGCCACCACGCGCCGGATGGCATCGGCCATGCGCGTGCCGTCGGCATCCCAGTGGCCGGCCATGTGGAAGCGGGCGAAGGGCTCGAGCCGGTCGCGCCGCGCCAGCAGCTCGACCATGGTGCGGGCCACGTCGGGCAGGTACGACCACAGGTGGCCGACACCGGCATCGCCGGGATAGCTCACGCCCCCGACCGGTTGCCCCGCCTTCACCAGGCCCTGCGAGAACCAGTTGTTGCCGGCCTTGGGGCCGAAGAAGTCGCCGGCGCGCACGATCAGCACGCGCGCGCCCTCGCGGCTCGCGCGCTCGAGGCGGCGCTCCATCTCGACCCGGATCGCGCCCTTGCGCGTGGCCGGATGCTGGGGCGCATCCTCGGCCAGCAGCGGGAAGGCATCGGCGCCGTAGTTGTAGACGCTGCCGGGCAGCACGATGGTCGCGCCCTCGGCCCTGGCGGCCGCGATCGTGTGGTCGAGCATCGGCAGCACCAGCTGCGACCAGCGGCGGTAGCCGGGCGGATTGACCGCATGCACGATGACCGCGCAGCCGCGCGCGGCCTCGCGCACGTCGCGTGCCTCCATCGCGTCGCCGCCCACCCAGTCGATGCCGTCGCGCCGCTGCGCCTCTGCGCCGCGCTTCATCGCGCGCACCCGCCACCCCGCGTCGCGCAGCTGGCGCGCCGCTTCGCCGCCGATGCCGCCCGTCGCGCCCAGAACCAGAACCGTGTCGTTGCTTGCCATGAAACATCTCCAAAACAGTGATCGATGGATGAATTCTGGGCAGGCCGGGGTTCAAATGGAATTGCCGAACATGAGCCATCCGCCATACATTTATGCATGACCTGGACCATCAGCTGGGAGCTCTACCGCTCCTTCCTCGGCGTGCTGCGCGAGGGCTCCCTCTCGGGCGCGGCGCGCGCGCTCGGCATCACGCAACCCACCGTCGGGCGCCACGTCGCGGCGCTCGAGGAAGCGCTCGAGGTGGTGCTCTTCACGCGCTCGCAGGTCGGGCTGCTGCCCACCGAGGTGGCGCTGGCGCTGCGCACGCATGCCGAGGCCATGGAGAGCACGGCCGCCTCGCTGCAGCGCGCGGCCAGCGGCCAGGGCGAAGGCGTGCGCGGCGTGGTGCGGGTGTCGACCAGCGAGGTGGTCGCGGTGGAGGTGCTGCCGCCGATCGTGGCGAAGCTGCGCGAAGCCCATCCGGCGCTCAAGGTCGAGCTGGTGTCGACCAACCGCGTGCAGGACCTGCTGCGGCGCGAGGCCGACATCGCGGTGCGCATGGTGCGCCCGCGCCAGGAGCAATTGGTGGCGCGCCGCATCGGCGACATCGAGCTGGGCTTCCATGCCCATCCCGACTACCTCGCGCGCCACGGCACGCCGCGCACGGCCGAGGAGCTGATGCGCCACACGCTGATCGGCTACGACCAGCCCACGGCCTTCGTGCGCGACGCGATCAAGTCCTTCAAGGGCTTCACGCGCGACGCCTTCTCGCTGCGCGCCGACAGCGACCTCGCGCAGTTGGCGCTGATCCGCGCCGGCGCCGGCATCGGCGTGTGCCAGGTCGCGCTGGCGCGGCGCGGCCCGGCGCTGGTGCGGCTGCTGCCGCGCGCGCTGTCGCTGAAGCTCGAGACCTGGGTCACGATGCACGAGGACCTGCGCGCGAGCCCGCGCTGCCGCGTCACCTTCGACGCGCTGGCCGAGGGGCTGCAGGCCTACATCGCCGGCCAGGGGACAATGGCACGCGCAAGAACCTCCGCCTCCGAATGACCGACACGACCCCGACCACCGAATCCGACGACATCCTCCCGCTGCAACAGGACCGCCTCTGGCGCGACGAGCGCTGGACCGCCCGCATCATCAAGAACGAGGAAGACGACGGCTGGGCCGTCGAGATGACGCGCCATGGCGACCCCGAGCCCGCGCTGGTCGGCCCCTGGACCATGGGCCGCGACAAGAAGAACCCGAAGCCGCTCGACGGCCCCGCCTTCTCCACGCTGGTGAAGACCGCGGCCGAGGTGATCCGCCGCCACGAGCAGCAGCTGCACGCCACGCTCAACCGCAGCGTGACGGTGAGCGCCGGCGACCGGCGCATCCGCGTCACGCTGGCCATCGTGCCCGACGAGGACAACCCCTCGGCCACGCTGAGCGCCTTCGACGACGCCGACGACAGCGAGCTCGCGCGCGTGAACGTGCCGGCCTCGTTCAAGCTCAGCGCCACCAGCGCCTCGGCCTGGATCGACGCGGACTTCGCGCGGCCGCGCTGACCCCGCGCAAAGCGGCCCCAGGCGCGCCTGTGCGCGCAAATAGCACAGTCCCCGCCGGCCCGCCAATCCGCACAACAACGTATTTGCAGACCGGCGCGGGTTGAGAAGAATCCGCCGCAACGAGCAATCGTTACCAGTCATGCGACGCCCGCTGCCAATGCTGCCAGCGAGGTGTCGGGCAACAAGGCCCGAATCGGTTTGAACACCGGTTCGGGCCTTTTTGTTTTTTCGGTCGCAACAGGGCTTTCGTCGAAACGGATGCATGCATCCGCTGGCGGAGCTTTGCCCGAAGCAAAGGCACTGGCGACGAAGCGCCCGTTTGCAGGGCCGCGTGGCGGGAGGAGACACCCAAAGCGCGGTTCCGAAGGTCGGATCTTCCTGACGACTCGCACAACCACAAAGGAATTTGACATGACGAACGCTTTCAACCGCCGCCAGATCGTGAAGACCGGCGGCTCGATGATCGTGCTGGGCGCCGCGGGCGGCGTGGCGCCGCTGGCCTTCGCGCAGGACGGCGGCACGGTGAAGCTCGGGCTGCTGCATTCGCTCTCGGGCACGATCGCGATCGCCGAGGCGTCGCTGGTCGACGCCGAGAAGCTCGCGATCGAGGAGATCAACGCCGCCGGCGGCGTGCTCGGCAAGAAGATCGAGGCCGTGGTGGAAGACGGCGCGAGCGAGAACCCGGTGTTCGCCGAGAAGGCGCGCAAGCTGCTCGAGCGCGACAAGGTGGCGGCCATCATCGGCTGCTACACCTCGGCCTCGCGCAAGGCGCTGCTGCCGGTGCTCGCCCAGGCCAAGGGCCTGCTGTTCTATCCCACCTACTACGAGGGCCAGGAGCAGGACAAGCGCGTGTTCTATCCCTCGCAGGAAGCCACGCAGTCGGTGATCGCGGCGGTCGAATGGATGGCGCGCGAGAAGGGCAAGAACTTCTTCCTCGTGGGCTCGGACTACATCTATCCGCGCACCTGCAACAAGATCGCCAAGCCCGCGATCGGCAAGGCCGGCGGCAAGGTGCTCGGCGAGGAATACGCGCCGCTGGGCCACACCGAGTTCTCCTCGATCATCAACAAGATCAAGGCCGCCAAGCCCGACTGCATCTACAGCACGGTGGTCGGCGGCTCGAACGTGGCCTTCTACAAGCAGCTGCGCGCGGCCGGGCTCGACGGCACGAAGCAGGTGCTGCTGTCGACCGTGGTGTCGGAGAACGAGATCGAAGGCATCGGCAAGGACAACGCCGCCGGCTACTACGCCTGCATGGGCTACTTCCAGAGCATCAAGTCGCCGGCCAACGAGAAGTTCGTGAAGGCCTTCAAGGCCAAGTACGGGCAGGACCGCGTGATCGGCGACCCGATGGAGGTGGCCTACAACAGCGTCTACCTCTGGAAGCTGGCGGTGGAGAAGGCCAAGTCCTTCGAGGTCGACAAGGTCACGGCCGCCGCCGCGGGCGTGGAGATCGAGGCGCCCGAGGGCACGGTGCGCGTGCACGCCACCAACCACCACGTGTGGAAGAAGGTGCGCGTGGGCCGCGCGCGGCCCGACGGGCAGTTCGACATCGTCTGGGAATCGCCGCAGCTGGTCGAGCCCAACCCGTTCCCGAAGGTCTGAGCGCGATGAACTTCGACATCGCGGTGATGCAGGTGTTCAACGGCGTGAGCCTGTTCACCATCCTGCTTCTGATGGCGATCGGGCTGGCCATCGTGTTCGGCCTGATGGGCGTCATCAACATGGCGCACGGCGAGCTGATGGCGCTCGGTGCCTACATGACCTACCTGGCGTCGCGCTTCTTCGAGCACTACGCGCCGGGCTTCATGGACCTCTACCTGTTCGCCGCGATCCCGTTCGCGTTCGCCGTGACCTTCGCGTTCGGCTATGTGCTGGAGCGCGGCTTCATCCGCTTCTTCTACGACCGGCCGCTCGACACCCTGCTCGCGACCTGGGGCCTGAGCCTCATGCTGCAGCAGGCCTACCGCTCGCTGTTCGGCGCGCAGGAAGTCAGCGTGCCGCTGGCCTCCTGGCTCGCCGGGGCGTGGGAACCGACGCCGGGCATCCAGCTGCCGCTCACGCGCCTGTTCATCATCGGGCTCACGGCCATCGTCGCCATCGGCGTCTACCTGCTGCTCTACCGCACCTCCTGGGGGCTGAAGGTGCGCGCGGTGACGCAGAACCGCGCGATCGCGGGCGCGGTCGGCATCGACACGCAGCGCGTCGATGCGCTGACCTTCGCGCTGGGCTCGGGCCTGGCGGGCATCGCGGGCGCGGTGTTCACGATGATCGGCTCGACCAACCCCGGCACCGGCCAGCTCTACATCGTCGACTCCTTCATCGTGGTGGTGTTCGGCGGCGTGCAGAGCCTGATCGGCACCGCGCTCTCGGGCTTCGCCATCGCGCAGTCGCAGACCTGGCTCGAGTACCTGATGAGCGGCTCGATGGCCAAGGCCACGATCCTGCTGCTGGTGATCGCGGTGCTCTACGTGCGGCCCAACGGGCTGTTCGCGACCCGGTCGAGGAGCTGAGCGAATGAGCATGAAGCTTTCTCCCCAACGCCGCGGCGACCTCGTCGGGCTGGCGGCCGTGCTGCTGCTGCTGGCCGTGGTGCTGCCGGCCACGCTCGATCCGTTCCGCCTCAACCTCGTGAGCAAGTACCTGGCCTTCGCCTTCGTCGCGATCGGCGTGGTGCTGACCTGGGGCTACGGCGGCGTGCTGAGCCTGGGCCAGGGCCTGTTCTTCGGCCTCGGCGGCTACATGATGGCGATGTTCCTCAAGCTCGAGGCCTCGGCGCCCGAGCTGCCGGACTTCATGGTCTGGAGCAGCGTCGAGCAGTTGCCCTCGTGGTGGATCCCCTTCCACTCGCTGGGCTGGACCCTGGTCGGCATCCTCGCGATCCCCGCCCTGCTCGCCTACGTGTTCTCGTACGCGATCTTCAAGCGGCGCGTGAGCGGCGTGTACTTCGCGATCGTCACGCTGTCGCTGGCGCTCACGCTCACCGTGGTGGTGATCGGCCAGCAGGGCGACACCGGCGGCGCCAACGGCATCACCGACTTCCGCACGCTGCTGGGGTGGGACATCGCGGGCGACGCGGCCAAGCGGACCATGTACTTCATCGAGGTGGCGGCCGTCGCGCTCGCGATGATGGGCGCGCTGCTGATCGTGCGCAGCCGCTTCGGCAAGATCCTGATCGCCATCCGCGACCGCGAGGACCGCGTGCGCTTCAGCGGCTACAACACGGCGCACATGAAGGCCTTCGTGTTCGCGGTGGCGGCCCTGCTGTCGGCCATCGGCGGCGCCTTCTACAGCCTGCAGGTGGGGCTGATCGCGCCCGGCGTGATCGGCGTGGTGGCCTCGGTCGAGATGGTGATCTACGCGGCGGTGGGCGGGCGGCTCTCGATTCCCGGCGCGGTGATCGGCGCGCTGCTGATCGGCTTCCTCAAGTCCTACCTGTCGGAGACCTTCCCCGAGGGCTGGCTCTACTTCCTCGGCGCGGTCTTCATCCTCGTGGTGTGGGCGATGCCGAACGGCCTGGCGGGCCTGGGCGAGAAGCTGCTGCGCCGCCGCGGCGCGGAGGCCGCGCCATGAACGCGACGCTGGCGATGCCCAACGGCGGCCTGCCGCAGGCGGCCTCGGCCGTGCCGCCCTCGAACGAGCAGATCCTGCGCGTCGAGGACCTCACGGTCTCCTTCGACGGCTTCAAGGCGGTCGACGGCCTGAGCCTCTCGGTCGAGCGCAACGAGCTGCGCGTGATCATCGGCCCGAACGGCGCGGGCAAGACCACGCTGCTCGACATGGTCTGCGGCAAGACCCGGCCCAGCGCGGGCCGGGTGCTGTTCAACGGCCAGGACCTGGGCCGCATGAACGAGCACGAGATCGTGCGCGCCGGCGTGGGCCGCAAGTTCCAGACGCCCTCGGTCTACGAGGACCTCACGGTGCTCGAGAACTTCGAGATTTCGCTGCCGCGCATGCACGGCCTGTGGCAGTCGCTGAGCTTTCGCCGCACCCGCGCGCTGCGCGAGCGCATCGAGGCGATGGCCACCGAGGTGTTCCTGGTCGAGCGCCTCGACCGCCGCGCGGGCCAGCTGAGCCACGGCCAGAAGCAGTGGCTCGAGATCGGGATGCTGCTGATGCAGGAGCCCGAGCTGCTGCTGCTCGACGAGCCCGTGGCCGGCATGAGCCCGCGCGAGCGCGAGCAGACCGGCGACCTGCTGCGCCGCATCTCGGTGGGCAAGTCGGTGGTGGTGATCGAGCACGACATGGATTTCGTCAAGCGCATCGCGCACCGCGTGACCGTGCTGCACCAGGGCCGGCTGCTCAGCGAGGGCACGGCCGCCGAGGTGCAGGCCGACCCGCGCGTGATCGACGTCTACCTCGGCCATTGAAGGAGTCCAACGCATGCTCGAAGTCTCCGCACTCGATGTCGCCTACGGCGAGTCGCACGTGATCCACGATGTCTCGCTGCGCGTCGCGCCCGACGAGGCGGTCGCCGTCATGGGCCGCAACGGCATGGGCAAGACCACGCTGCTGAAGTCGCTGATCGGCCTCTTGCCCGCGCGCGGCGGCAGCATCCGCCTGAACGGCACCGAGCTCACCCGGCTGCCGAGCCACCAGCGCGTGGCGCACGGGCTGGCCTTCGTGCCGCAGGGCCGCATGGTGTTCCCGCACCTCACGGTGGAGCAGAACATCCTCTCGGGCGCCGCGCGCTCGGGCCACCGCACGGTGCCCGACTACCTCTACCGCTTCTTCCCGGTGCTGCAGGACATGAAGCAGCGCAAGGCCGGCAACCTCTCGGGCGGCCAGCAGCAGATGCTGGCGATCGCGCGCGCGCTGATCTCCGAGCCCAGGGTGCTGATCCTCGACGAGCCCACCGAGGGCATCCAGCCTTCGATCATCAAGGAGATCGCGCAGACGCTGAACGTGCTGCGCGCCGAGCGCGGCTTCGCGATCGTGGTCTCGGAGCAGGTGCTGAGCTTCGCGCTCGCGCTGGCCGACCGCTTCCTCGTGATCGACCGCGGCCGCCTGGTGCACGACGAGGCGCGCGCCACGCTCGACCAGGACAAGGTCCGCTCTTTCCTCACTGTCTGAACCCCTTCCCTTCCCAACCACCCCTTCAGGAGCAGCGTCATGAGACATGGTGATATTTCGAGCAGCAACGATTGCGTCGGCGTCGCGGTCGTCAACTACAAGATGCCCCGCCTTCACACCAAGGCCGAGGTGCTCGACAACGCGCGCAAGATCGGCGAGATGCTGGTCGGCATGAAGAAAGGCCTGCCGGGCATGGACCTGGTGATCTTTCCCGAGTACTCCACGCACGGGATCATGTACGACGCCAAGGAGATGTACGACACCGCGGCCTCGGTGCCCGGCGAGGAGACCGCGATCTTCGCCGACGCCTGCCGGCGCGCCAACGTCTGGGGCGTGTTCTCGCTGACCGGCGAGCGCCACGAGGAGCATCCGAACAAGGCGCCCTACAACACGCTGATCCTCATGAACAACCAGGGCGAGATCGTCCAGAAGTACAGGAAGATCATGCCGTGGGTGCCGATCGAGGGCTGGTACCCGGGCGACTGCACGTACGTGAGCGAAGGCCCGAAGGGCATGAAGATGAGCTTGATCATCTGCGACGACGGCAACTACCCCGAGATCTGGCGCGACTGCGCGATGCGTGGTGCCGAGCTCATCATCCGCTGCCAGGGCTACATGTACCCGGCCAAGGAGCAGCAGATCCTGGTGTCGAAGGCGATGGCCTTCATGAACAACACCTATGTGGCGGTGGCCAACGCGGCCGGCTTCGACGGCGTGTACTCGTACTTCGGCCACTCGGCGCTGATCGGCTTCGACGGCCGCACGCTCGGCGAATGCGGCGAGGAGGAGATGGGCATCAACTACGCCGAACTCTCGATGGGCCTGATCCGCGACGCGCGGCGCAACGGCCAGTCGCAGAACCACCTGTTCAAGCTGGTGCACCGCGGCTACACCGGCACCATCAACTCGGGCGACGGCGACAAGGGCGTGGCGGCCTGCCCCTACAACTTCTACACGCAGTGGATCAACGACCCCGAGGGCACACGCGAGAGGGTGGAGTCGTTCACGCGCAGCACCGTGGGCACGCCCGAATGCCCGATCGAGGGGATTCCGAACGAGCCGGCCAAGCACCGTTGAGCGAGGGCCACGACACGCCATGAACGCACCCGTGCACGATCCGCTCGCGGCCTGGCGCATCGAGTCCGAGCCCTTCTACCGGCCCGCCGGCAACGAGGTGGCGCTGTACCGGCAGGCCTGGCGCCACCGCATGCCGCTGATCCTCAAGGGGCCGACCGGCTGCGGCAAGACGCGCTTCGTCGAGCACATGGCGTGGTCGCTGGGCCGGCCGCTGGTGACGCTGGCCTGCAACGAGGACATGACGGCCTCCGACCTGGTCGGGCGCTACCTGCTCGACGCCGACGGCACGGCCTGGCACGACGGGCCGCTGACGCTGGCGGTGCGCCACGGCGGCATCTGCTACCTCGACGAGGTGGTGGAGGCGCGGCAGGACACGACGGTGGTGATCCATCCGCTGACCGACGCGCGCCGCATCCTGCCGCTCGACAAGAAGGGCGAGCTGGTGCGCGCGCATCCCGACTTCCAGCTCGTGGTGTCGTACAACCCCGGCTACCAGAGCAGCGCCAAGGACCTCAAGCCCTCGACGCGCCAGCGCTTCGCGGCGCTGGAGTTCGACTATCCCGATGGCGCGCTCGAGGCCGAGATCGTGGCGCACGAGGCCGGCATCGACACCGCGCTGGCCGCGAAGCTGGTGGCCGTCGCGCACTGTTCGCGCGAACTCAAGCACCGCGGGCTCGACGAGGGCGTGTCGACGCGCATGCTGATCTACGCGGGCGTGCTGATCCGCGACGGCGTGACGCCGCGCGAGAGCTGCGAGATGACGATGACGCGCGCGCTGACCGACGACCCCGACATGGCGAGCGCGCTGCAGGGCTTCGTCGAGGCCCAGTTCGGATGATGCGCGACACGGGCAGCTTCGCCGCGCTGGGGCTGCTCGCGCGCGGGCTGGCCGGCATGGCGCTCGAGGTGCAGCCGCTGGTGGCCGGCGCGAAGCCGGGCACGCGCGCGGTGCTCGCGGCCGGGCGGCTGCTGGTTCCCGAGGACAGCCCGCCGGCGCTGCGCCGCGCGATGGTCGCGCATGCGGTGGCGCACCTGCGGCATTCGACGCCCGCGCGCCGCGCGAACACGCTGCGGCCGATGGGCATCGCGCTGGTGTCGGCGATCGAGGACGCGCGCGTCGAGCGGCTGCTGGTGCGCGACTTCCCCGGCCTGCATGGCTGGTTCGCCGACGCGCTGCCGCCCGCGCCCGATCCGCTCGACCTGCGTTTCGAGGCGCTGCTGCTGCGCATGGACCGGCTGCTGCTGCGGCCCGAGCTGCACGACGGCAGCCACTGGGTCGAGAAGGCGCGCCGGCTGTTTGAGGACACCGCGGCGCACGCGGGCCTGGCGGACTACGAGGCCTTCCGCGCGATCGCCTCGATCCTGGCCAACGACCTGGGCCAGATGCGCGTGCGTTTCGAGCCCCAGGGCTACGCGGTGCCCGCGCCTTGGCGCGACGACAACAGCTGGCTCTGGGACTTCGGCGCCGATGCGACGCCGCCACCGCCCGACGAGGCGATCGCGCTGCAGCAGTCGGGCGCGCGCATGCCGCCGCCCTCCGACGCGGGCGATGCGGCCGCCGAAGCACCGCCCGAGTTCGGTGACATGGAGCTGGGCCGCTACACCTATCCCGAATGGGACCGCCGCCTCGAGCGCCTGCGGCCCGACTGGTGCACGGTGATCGAGAAGCTTCCCGGGTGGCAGGGCCTGCTGCCAAGCCAGGCGCAAGCGGCCCTGCGCGCCGAGAGCCTGCCGCCGCTGGCGCTGCCGCGCGCGCTCCACCTCGACCGCCGGCACCGGCTGCGGCGGCAATGGGAGGGCGACGACATCGACCTCAATGCGGCGATCGAGGTGCTGGTCGACCGGCGCCAGCGGCTGCGTCCCGATGCGCGCTTGTTCATGCGGCCCGGCAAGGCGCCGCGGCCGTCGAGCGTGCTGGTGCTGCTCGACCTGTCGGCCTCGGCCAACGATGCGGGCCCGCACGGCCTGTCGCTGCTCGAGATCGAGAAGCAGGCCGCGCTGATGCTCGCCGCCGCGCGGCTGCGCGGCGCGGACCGGCTCGCGGTGCACGGCTTCTCGTCGAACACGCGCGCCGAGGTCTACTACTACCGGCTGCTCGAGTTCGGCCAGCCGCTCTCGCCGCCGGCGCGCGCGACGATCGGCGCGGTGCGCGGCCGCTACTCGACGCGCATGGGCGCGGCACTGCGGCATGCGGCGGCGCTGCTCGCGGACGAGCCCGCGGGCCAGCGCGCGATCCTGCTGGTGACCGACGGCGCGCCGGCCGACATCGACGTGCACGATCCGAAGTACCTCGTCGAGGATGCGCGCGAAGCGGTGGCCGAAGCACGCGGCGCGGGCGTGCGCACCGCCTGCATCGCGGTCGATGTCGCGGCCGATTCCTATGTGCGGCGCATCTTCGGCTGGCGCAACTATTGCATCGCCGACGATGCGCGCAGCCTGCCCGCGCGGCTCGCGCGCATGAGCGCGCGGCTGGCCGCGGCCCACTGACGAAAGCATCGAACTGCGATAGGGTGGAGCCCCGAACGAATCCCACACGAGACAGAAAAGACATGACGGCCCCTCACCCCTCACGGACGACCGCCCATGGCTGACAAGGATCCCATCCGCGTCGGCATCCTCTATTCGGAAACCGGCGTCACCTCGACCATCGGCCTGTCGCAGCTGCAGGGCGCGCTGCTCGGCATCGAGGAGATCAACGCGGCCGGCGGCATCGACGGCCGCGAGCTGGTGGCCGTGCGCCACGACCCGCAGTCGAACCCGGCGCGCTATGCGCAACTGGCCGAGAAGCTGATCGTGCAGGACCGGGTCAACGTGATCTTCGGCTGCTACATGTCGAGCAGCCGCAAGGCGGTGATCCCGGTGATCGAGAAGTGGAACAAGCTGCTGTTCTACCCGACGCTCTACGAAGGCTTCGAGTACTCGGGCAACGTGATCTACACGGGCGCGGCGCCCAACCAGAACAGCGTGCAACTGGCCGAGTTCATGACGACGAACTTCGGCGCGCGGGTCTACCTGATCGGCTCCGACTACATCTACCCCTACGAGTCGAACCGGATCATGGGCGAGTTGGTGATGCAGCGCCCCGGCAGCGAAAAGCTCGGCGAGCATTACGCGGCGCTCGACGCGACCGAGAAGGACTACCGGGCCATCATGGCCGACATCCGCGACAAGCAGCCCGACTTCATCTTCTCGACGGTGGTGGGCGACTCCACCGCGAGCCTGTACCGCGCCTATGCCGAGGCGGGCTTCGACCCGAAGCGCATGCCGATCGCGAGCCTCACGACCTCGGAGGCCGAGATCTCGCAGATGGGGCGCGGGGTGGCGACGGGGCACTTCACGGCGGCGCCCTACTTCCAGTCGATCGACTCGCCGGCCAACCAGCGCTGCCTGGCGCAACTGCGCGCCCGCTTCGGCGACGGCTGCGTACCCAACCTGTGCTGGGAAGCGGCCTACTTCCAGATGCACATCTACGCCAATGCCTTCGCGCAGGCGGGCAGCGACGGGATCGCGGAGATCCTGCCGCACATCCTGGGGGCCGAGTTCGATGCGCCGCAGGGGCGGGTGAAGATCGATCCCACGAACCACCACACCTGTCTCTATCCGCGCATCGGGCGCGTGGATGCACAGGGGCAGTTCACCATCGTTCGGCAGGCTACGCGTGCTGTGTATCCCGATCCTTATCTGGTGACGCATTCGCTCGGGGATTGGACTGCGCGGCTCGATACGCTGGAGGTTTAGGGTGGAACGTGCTTTCTACCGTTGTGGGGGGGCTCACGCCGACGGGGTACTCCCCTCCGCGAATGTCCCCCGGCCTGCGGCCTCCTCCTTTATTTCGCTGCGGGGAGTACCCCATCGACGTGAGCCTGGACGCGGCCGTGGAACCGGCTGCACAACGACTGCGCCCTCGTGCACAGGGCAGTGGGTGCTTCCCGCAGCGAAATTAAGGAGGAGCCCGAAGGGCGGGGGACATTCGCGGAGGGAAGTACCCGCTGTCCTGTGCACGCGCCCCGAACAACAGCCTCAAAACCAGAACCAACAAAAACAAGAGGCCTGAAGGTGGAAAGCCCCCCCAAGAGACACACCCTGCGAGTGACGCCACCGCAGTTGAAAGAACTGCGCCTGCTGAAGATCGCAGTCATCCACCCCGACGACAGCGACGGCCGCCAGCTTACCCAGCAACTGCAGCGCATCGGCTGCCAGGTACAGGCCTTCTGGCCGCCGGTGCAGGCGCTGCCCGAGGGCATCGACGTGGCTTTCATGGCGGTGCAGCCCGACTTCATCAACCTGCGCTTCGAGTGGACCAAGAGCGAGGACGCGCCGGCCATCATCGCCGTCGTGACCTACGAGAACCCGACCATCGTCGAGGCCGTGCTCGAGATCGGCGCCAAGGCCGTGCTGCCCTCGCCGGTGCGCTCATTCGGATTGTTGTCGGCGCTGGTGGTGGCGCGCGAGGCGCACAAGCAGAACCGCTCGCTCGCGCGGCGCCTGCGCAAGACCGAGGCCAAGCTGCTGGGCGTGCGCCAACTCGCGGAGGCCAAGGCGATTCTCATGAAGACGCATGGCGTGTCGGAGGGCCAGGCCTACGACCTGATCCGCGAGCAGGCGATGAGCAAACGTACCACCATGGAAGAGATCGCGGCCGCCATCGTCAACGCCAACGAGATCCTCTCGCTCGGCGCGCGCAAGCCCGACGCGTCCTGAGACGGTTCAGGCCTGGCGGAACCCCGCCAGCACCTCGAGCACCCGCAGCGTGGCGCCGTCGAGCAGCGCGCGCGGCCGGTGCGCGATGCACAGGCGGCGCGTGAGCTTCGGCACGATCGGCAGGATCTGCAGGCGCTCGCCGAGCGCCGCGTCGGTCGTCGGCTGCAGCGGCAGCAGCGCGGCGCCATAGCCGGCCGCCACCAGGCTGCGGATGGCCGCGTCGTAGTTGAGCTCGATGCGCGCGCGCGGCGCGAAGCCCGCGGCCGCGAACCACTCCATCGTGAGCCGGTACATGTGGGTGGTCGCGTCGTTGAAGATCAACGGCTGCTCGGCCAGCCAGGCCGGCGTGACGCGCCTGGGCGCCTTCGTGCGCTGCGGCACGAAGGCCATCATCGGCTGCGTGCGCCAGGGCGTGAACACCAGGTCGCGCAGCGGCGGCTGCGGCAGCGCCACCAGGCCGATGTCGAGCGTGCCCGCGGCCAGCCGCGCCAGCGCCTCGCCCGAGCCGAGGATCGCCACCTCGACGTCGATGCCCGCGTCCCGCGCGCCCAGCGCCTCGAGCACCTGCGGCAGCAGGTCGACCACCACGCCGGTCGACGTGCCCAGCCGCACGCGGCCGCTGCGGCCCTCGGCCTGTCGCTTGACCGCGTCGAGCGCATCGTCGGTGTCGCGCAGCAGCTTGCGCCCGCGCTCCACCAGCGCCGCGCCGGCCGCCGTGGGCGTGATGCCGCGCGCGCCGCGCACCACCAGCTTGGCATCGAGCCGCGACTCGAGTTCGGAGACATGCAGGCTGACCGTGGGCTGCGCGAGGTGCAGCGCCTGCGCCGCGGCCGAGAAGCTGCCGAGGTCGGCGATCGCGATCAGGGTGCGCAGCTGGTCGAGGTTGAGGTGGCGCATGGGCGTCGGATCAGGAAAGCTGATGAGAAGGCTCAGAAATCTCAACTTCCACAATAGCACGGCGACACGGAAGATGAGTGCACCGACACCCAGACCCCAGGAGCCCATCGTGAAGACCGCATCGTCCCCGAGCTTTCGCCAACGCCTTCTGCATGCCCTGCGCGGCTGGCGCCGGCACGCGGCAAATCGCCGCCGGGCCCGTGCCGATGCGCGCCAGCTCGCCGGCATGAGCGAGCACGATCTGCGCGACCTCGGCGTCGGCCGCAGCGAGCTGCCGGGGCTGATGCAGCCCGCGCCCTCGCACTGCGAGCACGGCCGCCGCTCGCGCTGAAGGAAGCGCGCCCGGCCCTTGCCGCGGCCCCGATTTGAGTTCCAATGCGGGGCGTGCCAAGTCCCGCTTCCGCTTCTCCCCCGCTCGTCGTCGAGCTCACTTCCCCGCAGTCGGTCGACGGCCGGCGCGCGGCCTTCCAGTCGCTGTGGCTTTTGGTGCGCATGCGCCATGCGCACGACAGCCAGACCCCGATGGTGCGGCTGGCCGACCTGCGCGGCGAGGTGTCGGACGCGAGCACGCTGCGCATGGTCGTGAGCCGCGCCTTCCGCGATTTCAAGGCCTGGGGCATCGAGGTCGGCTGGGGCGAGGACAGCACGCGCGAGCCGCGCTTTCTCAATGCCGAGCGGCGCAGCCAGGGCCCGTTCTGGCTGCCGCCGGCCGAGGCGCGGCGCGTGCGCTGCGAGGTCGAGGGACGCGTCGCCAGCGCGGCCGAGATCGCCTCGTTCCTCGGCCTGCGCGCGCGCACGGGCGCGGCGGCCGGCGCCTCGGCGCCGCCCGAGGCGGTGCACCTGCAGGACGCGGCCTTCTGGAAGCAGCTCGTGTCCGCGCAGCGGGCCGCGCGCCAGGGCCGGCTGATGACGCCTGTGGCCGCCGGTGCCGGCGACGGCGCGGGCCAGCCGAGCGCGCTCGAATCGATACGGCTCGCCGGCACGCTCGCGGCCAGCGGCTTCCAGCGCGCGCTGGTCACGCTCAACGAGGCCATGCTGTGGCGCCGCCTCGGCGACAACGAACAGGCGCGCCGCCAGCTCGAGGTGCTCAAGAAGCAGCGCCTGGCGCACCACGTGGCGGGCAACGACTACCTCGGCGCGATGGAATGCATCGTCTCGGCCTGGTGCGCCTACACCGCGCGCGACCTGCCGCTGGCGCAGTCGCTGCTCGGCGGCATGGCCGACGACCCGGCGCGCAGCGTGGTGCTGCGCCACCATCCCGACGTGCGATTCGAGTGGTGCAACCTGTGGGCGCTCGGTTGCCGCTCGCGCGCGCTGGCGCTCGCGGCCGAGGATGCGCCGGCCGCCCGCCTGCTCGCCGAGGAATCGCTGCGCCGCTTCGGCGATGCGCTGACCGCGGCCTTCGAGTCGCACTCCTTCGACGCCGCCCAGCACGTGGCGGCCAACCTCGGCATGGCGGTGTGGCTGTTCGACCGCGTGGGCCTCGCGCTGCCCGCGCTCCCCTCGGCGCCGGCGGGCGGCCCGAAGCGGCGCGGCGATGCAGCGGCCGCCAACGACACCACGCGCCATGCCGTGCAGTGGATCGCCTTCAGCGAATGGCTTTGCGGCCAGGCCGACGGCCAGGGTCGCTCGGCCTGGAACGCGATCTACCTGATGCGCATCGCGCGCGGCCATTGCGGCGCCGAGCCCCGGCCCACGCTCGCGCAGTTCCGCGCCCAGGCGCCGCTCGACCCGGCCGCGATCTCGGCGCTGGCCGGTCCGCTCGCCGATGCCTTCGACGCCACGCACTGGCCCGCGCGCTGGGTCGAGGTGGCGCAGGCGCGGCTGGCCGACCACCAGGCCGGCCGCCGCCGCTACCCGGGCCTGCAGCATTGCAGCCTGCTGTTCGAGCATGCGTGGTACGCGGCCCATGCGGGCGACCTGAAGGCGGCCGAACGCTCGCTGGTCACGCTGCGCGAGGCGCTGCCGCAGCTGGTGCCCAGCGACCGCGCCTACTTCGCCGAGTCGTGGAACGACGGCCTGCCGGCCGAGCTGGTGCTCGAGGCGAAGCCGCCTCGGCGGCCGGCGGCGCGGCCGAGGAGGAAGACATAGCCGCCCCGAAAAACCCGGACGAACACACCACCCAACCGTTCACGCTGAGCTTGTCGAAGCGCTGCGCGAGGCTTCGACAAGCTCAGCCCGAACGGTTGGAGAAATCTCGAACGGTTGGAGGAATCTCAGCCGCGCGCCGCGATGCAGTCGATCTCGATGTCGAACGGCCCGAACCAGGCCGGCACGCAGACGAAGATGCGCGCGGGCGGCGACTCGGGAAAGTAGCGCGCATAGACCGCGTTGACCGCGGCGAACTTCTCCACCGAGGTGCAGTACACGTTGCACTTGAGCGCATTCGCGAGCGACGAGCCCGCGGTCTCCAGGCACAGCTTCAGCTGCTCGAGCACCAGCTCGGCCTGCCGCTCGACCGAGGCGCCGACCGCCACCTGCCCGGTCTCGGGATCGAAGGGCGGCAGGCCCGAGACGTAGACGGTGTCGCCGTGGCGCGTGACGATGGAGGCCGGTGCCTTCCAGCGATCGAGCCAGGTGGAGAGGGGTTCGACACGGATGACTTCGCGCGCAGGCATGGGCGTGTTCTCTGTTGCGGTGGATGACGATGGCCGCGATGGTGCGGCTTTCGTCCCCCGCACGCTTCGTCCCGCGACGAAGCGTTCAGCCGCCGGTGCCCATGCCCAATGCCAGCCGCACGCGCTCGCGCAGCACCGGCAGCACCTCGCTCTCGAACCACGGATGGCGCTGCTGCCAGCCGGTGTTGCGCGGCGAGGGATGCGGCAGCGGGATGACGCGCGGCGCGAATTCCGCGAAGGCGCGCACGGTCTCGGTCACGCCGTCGCGCGCGCGGCTGCCCAGGTGGCGGCGCTGCGCGTACTGGCCGATCAGCAGCGTGAGCTCGACGCGCGGCATCTGCGCCAGCAGCCGCTCGTGCCACAGCGGCGCGCACTCCTTGCGCGGCGGCAGGTCGCCGCTGGTGCCGCGGCCCGGGTAGCAGAAGCCCATGGGCACGAGCGCGATGCGCGAGGCGTCGTAGAACAGCTCGCGCTCCACGCCGAGCCAGCGCCGCAGTTGGTCGCCGCTGCGGTCGTCCCAGGGCACGCCCGTGCGGTGCACCGTCAGGCTCGGTGCCTGGCCGACGATCAGGAGCCGCGCATCCGCGCCGGCCTGCACCACCGGGCGCGGGCCCAGCGGCAGCTGCGCCTCGCAGACGCGGCAGGCGCGGATCTCGGCGAGCAGCGGCTGCACGCGCCTCAGCGACCGAAGGGCTTGAAGAAGGCGTTGAGCTCGGCCCCGGGCGCGGCGTCGGCGAAGCCGTCGAAGCGCCCCTCGTCGGCCAGCGTGCGCGCGGCGCGGATGAAGCCGCCCCAGGCCGCGCGCGCCATACCGCCACCCACGCTCACGCGGCGCACGCCGAGCGCCTCGATGTCCTTCATCGTGAGTTCGCTGGTCGCGCCGACCAGCAGGTTCACCGGCTTGGGCGCGACCGCCGCGACCACGGCCGCGATCTGCTCGCGCGTCTTGATGCCGGGCGCGTAGAGGCAGTCGGCGCCGGCTTCGGCATAGGCCTTCAGGCGCGCGATCGCATCGTCGAGATCGGGCCGGCCGGCGAAGAAGTTCTCGGCGCGGCCGATCAGCAGCGTGTCGCCACCCGCCGCATCGATGGCGCCGCGCGCGGCGCGCATGCGCTCGACCGCGACCTCGATGGGGAACAGCGGCGCGTCGGCATGGCCGGTCGAGTCCTCGATCGACAGGCCGGCCACGCCGGTCTCGACCGCGAGCCGCACGCTCTGGGCCACGGCCCGCGGATCGGCACCGAAGCCGTTCTCGAAGTCGGCATTGACCGGCAGCGAGGTGGCCGCCACCAGTTCGCGCAGGTGCGCGAGCACCGCGTCGCGCGCGATGGCGCCATCGGCCTGGCCGTGCGACCAGGCGAAGCCCGAGCTGGTGGTGGCGAGCGCCTTGTAGCCCAGGCCTTCGAGGTAGCGCGCGCTGCCGGTGTCCCAGGGGTTGGGGATGACGAAGCAGCCCTGGGCATGCAGCGCGCGGAAGGCCGCGCGTTTCTCGGCGACGGTGGGGTTCGTGGGGGTCATGGGAATCTCTTCCTTCTTTCGATGAAATTCGATGCAGGAGCGAAGGGCGCGAAGCCGTTCAGGATAAGCCAGCGCCCGACTGCGGCGCGCCGGGCGGATGGGCCAGCAGGTGGTCGATGAAGGCGCGCACCGCCGGCAGCATGCCGCGGCGCGAGGCGAAGGCCGCCTGGATCTCGCTCGCGGTGCAGGCCCAGTCGGGAAACAGGCGCACCAGGCGGCCCTCGCGCAACTCGTCGCGGCACAGGATCTCGGGCAGCAGCGCCACGCCCAGGCCCTGCAGCGCCACGTGCCGGAGCGCGAACATGTCGTCGGCGACCAGGCGCGGCACGAAACCCAGTTCGTGCACCTGCTTGCCGCGCTCCAGCCGCCACAGGTGGCGCTCGCCGGTGTCGGGCAGCGAGAGCATCGGCCAGGCGGCCAGGTCGTCGAGGCTCGCGGGCGTGCCCAGGCGCTCGAGCAATGCCGGGCTCGCGAGCAGCACGTCGACCGTGCGGCCCAGCGGCCGCGCGACCAGGCTCGAATCCTCGAACGGCGGGCGCCGCACGCGCAGCACCACGTCGACGTTCTCCTGCAGCGGATCGACGCGCCGGTGGCTCACTTCCAGCGAGAGCCGCACCTCGGGAAAGGCGCGCATGAAATCGGGGATCAGCGGCGTGAGCCAGAACTGCGCGAGCGTGAAGGGCGCGCTCACGCGCAGCGGCCCCTGCGGCCGCGCGACGGCCTGGCGCACCACGTCGAAGGCTTCCTCGCCCGCGGCCACCGTGGCCTGGCAGCGCTCGTAGAACTGCTCGCCGACATGGGTCAGCAGCAGCCGGCGCGAGCTGCGCTGCAACAGCCGCACGCCCAGCCGTTCCTCGAGCTGCGCGACGCGGCGGCTCAGGCGCGACTTGGGAATGCCCAGGTGCCGGCTCGCGGCGCTGAAGCCCTGCTGCTGCACCACGTGCGCGAACAGCGCGAGGTCGTTGAAGTCGTCCATGTCTCCTGTTCCGCTGGCAGAACGATCCGTTCTTTTTCGGCGGATTGTTGTCTTTTCGTTCCATCAGCATCATCGATCGCTTCGTATCGGTCAATGTCCACGCCCATGAAAATCGCCAGCTTCCATCACCGCGGTGCCCTTCGCTTCGGCGTGGTCCGAAACGACGACGTGCTCGACGCCAGCGCCCTGCCCGGGGCGCCGGCCGGCGTGCGCGAACTGCTGGCGCGCGACGACGAGGGCCTGGCCTGGCTGCGCGCGGCCATCGAGACGGCACCGCGGCTGCCGCTGGCCGACGTGAAGCTCGCGGCGCCGGTGCCCGCGCCGCGCAAGTTCCTCGGCCTCGGCGGCAACTACGCCTCGCACCTCGAGGAGGCCGCGAGGCTGGGCCTCGTGCGGCCGCCGGGACAGGTGTGGTTCAACAAGCAGGTGTCGTGCGTGGCCGGCCCCTTCGACGAGGTGCACCGGCCGCGCGTGTCGGCGCAGTTCGACTACGAGGGCGAGCTCGGCGTGGTCATCGGCCGGCGCTGCCGCCATGTGCGCGCCGAGGAGGCGATGGCCATGGTCGCGGGCTACGTCGTGATCAACGACATGAGCGTGCGCGACTGGCAGCTGCGCGCGCCCACGCACACCCTGGGCAAGTCCTTCGACACCCACGGCCCCTTCGGCCCCTGGCTGGTGACGCGCGACGAGATCGCCGACCCGCATGCGCTGCGGCTGCGCACCTGGGTCAACGGCGAGCTGCGCCAGGACGGCAACACCGCCCAGATGATCCATCGCATCGAGGCCATGCTGGTCGAACTGAGCACCGCCTTCACGCTCGAGCCCGGCGACGTGCTGAGCACCGGCAGCCCCGCGGGCGTCGGCGGCCTGATGGACCCGCCGCGCTACCTGGTGGCGGGCGACGTGGTGCGCGTGGAGATCGAGGGCATCGGCCACATCGAGAACCGCGTGGTGGAAGAACCCCTGGAGACCGCCCGATGAACGAACCCCAACGCGCCCTGCCCGACCTCGCCGCTTCCGAGTTACGGCCCGTCAAGCTCGCCCACGTGGTGCTGCGCGTGGCCGAACTCGCGCGTTCGCGCGCCTGGTACCTCGCGGTGCTGCAGGCGCGCGTGGCCTTCGAGAACGAGATGCTGTGCTTCCTGAGCTACGACGACGAGCACCACCGCATCGGCCTGATCGCGCGCCCCGACCTGGGCCGCGAGGCCGATGCGAACACCGGGCTCGAGCACATCGCCTTCACCTACGGCTCGCTGGCCGCGCTGCTCGCCAACCACCGGCGGCTGGCCGCGCTCGGCATCGTGCCCTACTGGTGCATCAACCACGGGCCGACGATCTCGATGTACTACCGCGACCCCGACGGCCACCGGCTCGAGCTGCAGCACGACGTGTTCGAGACCGCCGCCGAGGTCGACGCCTTCTTTGCCGGCGGTGCCTATGCCGAGAACTTCATGGGCGTGGTGTTCGACCCCGTGGACCTGGCCGCGCGCTTCGAGGCCGGCGAGCCGCTGGCCTCGCTGACCGCGCGGCCCGGCCTGCCGGCGGGCAAGGGGCCGTGGGACATGTTCGTGCCTTGAAGCAGGCTCAGCACTCCACCACGTTGACCGCGAGCCCGCCGAGCGAGGTCTCCTTGTAAGTCGACTTCATGTCCTCGCCGGTCTGCTTCATGGTGCGGATCACGGCATCGAGCGAGACGTAGTGGCTGCCGTCGCCGCGCAGCGCCATGCGCGCCGCGTTGATGGCCTTCACCGCGCCCATGGCATTGCGTTCCACGCAGGGGATCTGCACCATACCGCCGACCGGGTCGCAGGTCAGGCCGAGGTTGTGCTCCATGCCGATCTCGGCCGCGTTCTCGACCTGCGCCGGCGTGCCGCCGAGCACCGCGGCCAGCGCGCCGGCCGCCATCGAGCAGGCCACGCCGACCTCGCCCTGGCAGCCGACCTCGGCGCCCGAGATCGAGGCGTTGGTCTTGTAGAGCATGCCGATCGCCGCGGCCGTGAGCAGGAAGTCGACGATGCCCTCGTCGCTCGCGCTCGGCACGAAGCGCTGGTAGTAATGCATCACGGCCGGCACCACGCCGGCCGCGCCGTTGGTGGGTGCGGTCACCACGCGACCGCCGGCCGCGTTCTCCTCGTTCACGGCCATCGCGAAGGCATTGACCCAGTCCATGGCCGCGAGCGGATCGGCCGCGCCGGCCTGCGCCAGCAGCTCGCGGTGCAGCTCGCCCGCGCGCCGGCGCATGCGCAGCGGGCCGGGCAGCGATTGCGCGGCCAGCGGGTTGTCGATGCCGAAGCCGCGCTGCACGCACTGCTGCATCACGTCCCAGATGCGCAGCAGGCCCGCGCGCACCTCGGCCTCTGGACGCCAGGCGCATTCGTTGCGCAGCACCAGCGCGGCCACCGAGAGGCCGTTGGCCTCGCATTGCGCCATCAGCTCGTCGCCGGTCGAGAACGGATGCGGCACCGCCACCGCCGCGGTCTGCGCCACGGCCTGGCCGCCCTCGACGACGAAGCCGCCGCCGACCGAGAAATAGCTGCCCTCGGCGAGCACCGCGTCGTCGGCCGCGAAGGCGGTGAAGCGCATCGCGTTGGGATGCTCGGGCAGCGACTCCTCGCCGCGAAACGCGATGTCGCGCACGCGGTCGAAGGCGATCGGCGTGCTGCCCAGCAGCATCAGCGTGCCGCCGCGGCGCAGCGCCTCGAGCCGCGGCTGCACGGTCTCGGGCCGCACCGTGTCGGGCGCGTCGCCGAACAGGCCGAGGATCACGCCCTGGTCGGTCGCATGCCCATGGCCGGTGGCGCCGAGCGAGCCGAACAGGTCGACGCGCAATCGCGCGATGCGCTCGAGCAGGCCTTGCCGTTCGAGCGAGCGCGCGAACAGCAGCGCCGCGCGCATCGGGCCCACGGTGTGCGAACTCGAAGGCCCGATGCCGATCTTGAAGATGTCGAAGGCGGACAGCATCAGCGCATCATGCGGCCGGAAGCTGCTGCTTGACCAGTGCCACCCAGTAGGCCGCGCCCAGCGGCAGGATGTTGTCGTTGAAGTCGTAGTAGGGGTTGTGCACGTTCGGATCGTTCGGGCCTTCGCCCGCGCCGATGCCGATGTAGGCACCCGGACGCTTCTGCAGCATGAAGGCGAAGTCCTCCGAGCCCATGGCCGGCGGGATGTCGGTCAGCACCTGTTCGCGCTCGACCAGGCTGGCGGCCGCGGCGATCGCCGCATCGGTCTCGGCCGGCGTGTTGACCACGCCCGGATAGCCGCGGCGATAGTCGAGCGCGACCTTCGCGCCGTGGGTGGCGGCCACGCCCTCGCAGATCTGCTGCATCGCGGCCTGGGTCTTGTCCTGGATCGCGGCGTCGAGCGTGCGCACGGTGCCGCGCAGCACCACGGTCTCGGGGATCACGTTCCAGGTGTCGCCGCCGTGGATCTGCGTGACGCTGACCACGGCCGAGTCGGTGGCGCCGGTGCGGCGGCTCACGATGGTCTGCAGCGCATTGATGAGCTGCGCGGCGACCACCACCGAGTCGATGCCGGTCTCGGGCATGGCGCCATGGCTGCCCTTGCCGGTGACCACGATCTCGAAGGTGTCGAGGTAGGCCGTCATCGTGCCCTTGCGGATCGCGAAGCGGCCGCGCGGCAGGCTCGGGAAGTTGTGCATGCCGTAGACGGCATCGGCGGGGAACCGGTCGAACAGGCCTTCCTCGACCATCACGCGGCCGCCGCCCTCGTTCTCCTCGGCCGGCTGGAACACGAAGTGCACCGTGCCCTTGAAGGGCTTGTGGCGCGACAGGTGCTCGGCCGCGCCCAGCAGCATCGCGGTGTGGCCGTCGTGGCCGCAGGCGTGCATCTTGCCCACGCACTTCGAGGCATGGGCCTGCGTGCCCAGCTCCTGCATGTTGAGCGCGTCGAGGTCGGCGCGCAGCGCGATGCTCGGGCCCTCGCCATTCGAAAGCGTGCCGACCACGCCGGTGCCGGCCAGGCCGCGGTGCACCGGCAGGCCCATCAGCATCAGCGCGTTGGCGACCACGTTGGCGGTGCGGTGCTCCTCGAACGCGGTCTCGGGATTGGCATGGATGTCGCGGCGCCAGGCCTGCATGCGCGCGCGGGTGTCTTCGGCGATTTCGGGGTCGCGGTACATGGTGGGGTTCTCTCGTGGGGTCAGTGGAAGAATTCGGCGATCAGCGTGGCGCCGAGGAAGGTGCCCGCGGTGGCGGTCAGCGACACCACCACGATGCGCCAGCCGAGCTGGCGGAACACCGGTAGGTCCTTCGCGACCGAGAAGCCGGCCAGCGCCAGCACCGGCGTGGTGAAGGCCAGGAAGTTGAGCTTGGCGGTGAGCGCGATCAGCGCGTCGGAGAACGGCAGCAGGCCCGGGATGCCCACCACCGTGGCCACCACCGACAGCACCAGCACCATCGGCAGGCGCGGCACCAGGCGCTTGAGGCCCTCGACGGCGAGCGCGATCGCCACCACGGCCAGCATGCCCTCGAGCGAGACCAGCGGCGGCACCTTGTAGGTCAGCGAATTGCCGATCAGCACGCCGCCGCCCACCACGGCCCAGGCGATCAGCGTGTCGCGCAGCGGCAGTGCGCCGCCGTGCGCCACGCTGACCTGCGACATGGCGCCGGTGCCCGCATCGGTCGCGCCGCGCTTCGAGAAGCGGCCCAGCACCGGCTCGAGCTTGCCGTACAGCCACGAGCACAGCGGCAGCGAGAGGAACAGCGTGAAGTAGAAGCCCGCGACCGTGGTCAGCAGGTTCGAGGCGGCCGCGATGGCCGTGAGCTGCGGCAGCATCTCGGCCGGCTGCTGCGCGGCGATGGCGCCCAGCGCGGCCGCCATCAGGCTGCCCGAGCCCACGCCGGCGCCCATGGCCAGCGAGCGCGGATCGAAGACGTGCAGGCTGGCGATGAAGCCCGCCAGCACCGCGATGAACAGCGCGCCCAGCACGGTGCCGGTGATGTATTCGGCCAGCACGCCGCGACCCTCGGGCGAGGCCATGCCGTACTTCTCGCCGATGATCACGAGGTTGCCCTCGCGCCCCACCGAGAAGGTGGCGCCCACGGCCTCGCGCTTGATGCCCAGCAGCAGCGCCAGCGGCAGGCCCAGCGCCAGGGTGCCGAGCGCATGGCCGAACTCCTGGAACAGCAGCGCCCAGCCGGCCTGCTTGACCTGCGGTAGCGCGGCGCCGACCGTGAGGCCCAGCTTCACCACGAACAGCAGCAGGCCCGCGTTGAGCAGGCCGCCCGCGAAGGACTGCTCGGCGGTGGCGACGCGCGCCACGCCCGGCACGCGGCGGTGCGCGATGCCCCAGACCGCCGCGATCAGCAGCGCCCACAGCATCGGCAGCAGCGCCACCTTGCCCGGGCCGACGCTGAACTGCACCGGGCCGACCAGCTCGGCCGCGGCCACGATGGCCAGCGTGACGGCCGCGAGCTTGAGTTTTCCGGAAGCGCCGGAGGGCGCGGCCGTGATGGGAACGGAGGCGGCGGAGGTCATGGGTGGGGCGTCGGTCTGGAGCCGTGGGTGAGCCTTTGCTGGCGGATGGCGGCGAGTTTCTCCATGCAGGCCTATTGCATCAATGACCGCAAATCGGGATATTCGATGCATTGAATGCAACACTCAGGAGACCGGGCATGGACGACAGGCTCGACACGCGCCGCGTGCGTTACTTCATGCAGGTGCTCGACAGCGGCTCGGTGCGCGGCGCGGCCGACGTGCTCGACATGGACCCCTCGGCCGTCAGCCGCGCGATCGGCATCCTCGAGCAGGAGTGCGGCGTGCCGCTGCTCGAGCGCCATGGCCGCGGCGTGGTGCCCACCGACGCGGGCGAGATGTTGGCCGGCTACGTGCGCCGGCAGAACAGCCAGAAGCAGCACCTGATGGCGCAGATGGACAGCATCCGCAAGATCGAGCGCGGCCACATCGACATCGTGGTGGGCGAGGGCTACGTGGACTGGCTGATGCGCCACAGCCTGCGCGAGTTCATGACCACGCATCCGAAGATCACCGTCGACCTCGACGTGGCCAGCACCGACGAGATCGTGCGCCGCGTGGTCGAGGAGCGCGCCCACATCGGCATGCTGTTCCAGCCGCCGCGCGACGAGCGGCTGACCTCGCACCAGTCGCATCCGCAGCCGATCCAGGCGCTGGTGCTGCGCTCGCACCCGCTCGCGCAACTGGGCCGCCCGCTCAAGCTCGCCGACCTGCTGCCCTATCCGGGCGCCACGCTGCACCGCAACTTCGGCGTGCGCCAGCACATCGAGGCGGCCGAGATCAGCGAGGGCGTGCGGCTGCCCTCGCTGCTGACCACCACCTCGTTCGGCGCGCTCGGCCATTTCGTCTCGGCCGGGCTGGGCTACACGCTGGGCACGCGGATCTCGCTGACGCCGAATTCCGACCATCCCGAGCTGATCGAGCTGCCGATGAAGAACCCGCTGCTGTCGCAGGGCCGCTCGCACATCGTGTCGCGCCACGGGCGCCTGCTGTCGCCGGCCGCGGCCGAGCTGCTGCGCTGCGTGGTGCGCGACATGAAGCGCTACGCGGACACCGGGCCGGCCAAGGCGCCCAAAACGCGCCAGCCGGCGCCGCGCACGCGCGCGGCCGCCGCTTGAGGACGGCGCGGGGAGATCGTTGCGCGCGGCGGGCATCGGTGGTCTGATCGCCCCCCATGTCCTACCTGCTCCCGCTCTTCGTCCACCTGCTGTGCGCCGCCTTCTGGGTCGGCGGCATGGCCCTCATGCACTTCGCGGTGCGCCCGGCCGCCGTCGCCACGCTCGAGCCGCCGCTGCGCCTGCGCATGATGGCCGCGACCCTGCGGCGCTTCTTCGTCGGGGTCGATGCCTCGGTCACGCTGTTGTTCGTGACGGGCGTGGCGATGATCCTGGCCACCGGCGGCTTCCGCGGCGTGCACTGGCGCGTCGAGGCGATGATGGGCATCGCGATCCTGATGGCCGCGATCTACGTCTACATCCGCGCCTCGGTGTTCCGCGCAATGCGGCGCGCGGTCGACGACGGTGCCTGGCCGGTGGCCGCCGGCCGGCTCGACCTGGTGCGCAAGCTCGTGAGCCTGAACCTGGTGCTGGGCGTGGCGGTGTTCGCGGTGGCGGTGCTGGGGCGCGGCTAGGCCGCTGCTGGCCCCTTGAGCTCGACGCCGTTGCCGTCGGGATCGCGCAGATAGATCGAGGGCCCCGTGCCTTCGGCACCGTGGTTGTTCTGCACCTCGCCGTCGACCTCGACGCCATGGCGCGCCATGCGCTCGCGGATCGCGGGCTCGTCGAAGGGCTCGATGCGCAGGCACAGGTGGTCGAGGTTGCGGCCCTCGCGGCCGGCCAGCGCGCCACCCGCGCGGCCCAGCTTGCCGTCGTGCGCGACGAGGTCGATCAGGCTCTCGCCCGCGCGCAGGTGCACCAGGCCGAGGTCGTCGCGCCGCTTGTCGACCGTGCAGCCGAGCACGCCGACGTAGAAGGCGATGGCGCGCTCGGCATCGCGCACGCGCAGCACGATGTGATCGATGCGCCGCAGCGCGAACGGCGCGGCATCGGAAGGATCATCGTGCGGGCGGGTCATGCCCGCCAGTGTGTCAGACCACGCCCGAGGCGCGCAATGCCTCGAAACGCGCCGCGTCGATGCCCATCTCGGCGAGCACCTCGCGCGTGTGCTGGCCCAGCGCGGGCGGCGCGCGGCGCAGCACCGGCGGCGTGGCCGACAGGCGCAGCGGGCTCGCCACGCCGGTGATGGCGGCGATGCCGTCGCCCGCGTCGCGCGGCAGCGTGACCGCGAGGCCGCGCGCCTTGACCTGCGCATCGTCGAAGGCCTGCGCGATGTCGTTGATCGGGCCGCAGGGCACGGCCTTGTCCTCGAGCAGCGCGACCCAGTCGGCCGTGGTGCGCGTGCGCGTGAGCTCTTCCATCATCGGGATCAGCACGCCGCGGTGCTTCACGCGCAGGGTGTTGGTCGCGAAGCGCGCGTCGCTGGCCCAGCCGGGCTGACCCGCGGCCTCGCAGAAGCGCGCGAACTGGCCGTTGTTGCCGATCGCCAGCAGCATCGCGCCGTCCAGCGTCGGGAAGTCCTGGTAGGGCGCGAGGCTCGGATGGGTGTTGCCCTGGCGCGCCGGCGCCTTGCCGGTGTTGAGGAAGGCGCTGGCCTGGTTGGCGAGGATCGCCATGCCCACGTCGAGCAGCGCCATGTCGATGTGCTGGCCTTCGCCGGTGCGGTGCCGCACCTGCAGCGCGGCGAGGATCGCGGTGCTCGCGTAGACGCCGGTGAAGATGTCGGTGAGCGCGACGCCCACGCGCAGCGGGCCGCCGCCGGGCTCGCCGTCGGGGCGGCCGGTGATGCTCATCATGCCGGTCATGGCCTGGATCATCAGGTCGTAGCCCGCGCGCTCGGCATAGGGGCCGTCGTTGCCGAAGCCGGTGACGCTGCAGTAGATGAGCCGCGGGTTGGCGCGGCGCAGCGTCTCCTGGTCGAGGCCGTACTGTTTGAGGCCCCCGGTCTTGAAGTTCTCCACCACCACGTCGGCCTGCGCCGCCATCTGCCTGAGCAGCGCCTGGCCGTCGGGCGTGGCCATGTCGATGGTGACCGAGCGCTTGTTGCGGTTGCAGGCGGTGAAGTAGCTGGCCTGGTCGCTGTCGTTGCCGTTCGCGTCCTTCACGAAGGGCGGGCCCCAGGTGCGGGTGTCGTCGCCGACGCCGGGACGCTCGATCTTGACGACATCGGCGCCCAGGTCCGCGAGGATCTGCGTGCACCACGGGCCCGCGAGCACGCGGGACAGATCGAGAACCTTGATGCCGTCGAGGGCTGCTTGGGTCATGGCGATGCGGTTGGAATTCGGACTGCCCGGACGCGAAGAACGCGAAGGTTCCGCGAAGGGCGCAAAAGATTCATTTCAAGGAAGATGGACTTCCCTTCGCGTCTTTCGCGAATCCTTCGCGTCCTCTGCGTCCGGAAGTCCGTGTCTGGCTTCAGTTCGCGAACGCGGCGATGCCCGTGATCGCGCGACCGAGGATCAGCGCATGGATGTCGTGCGTGCCTTCGTAGGTGTTCACGACCTCGAGGTTCACGAGGTGGCGCGCCACGCCGAACTCGTCGCTGATGCCGTTGCCGCCCATCATGTCGCGCGCCAGGCGGGCGATGTCGAGGGCCTTGCCGCAGTTGTTGCGCTTCATGATCGAGGTGATCTCGACCGCGGCCGTGCCTTCGTCCTTCATGCGGCCCAGGCGCAGGCTGCCCAGCAGGCCCAGCGAGATCTCGGTCTGCATGTCGGCCAGCTTCTTCTGGATCAGCTGGTTGGCGGCCAGCGGGCGGCCGAACTGCTTGCGGTCCAGCGTGTACTGGCGCGCACGGTGCCAGCAGTCCTCGGCGGCGCCGAGCGCGCCCCACGAGATGCCGTAGCGGGCGCTGTTGAGGCAGGTGAACGGACCCTTGAGGCCTTGCACCTCGGGGAAGGCGTTCTCTTCGGGGCAGAACACGTTGTCCATCACGATCTCGCCGGTGATGCTGGCGCGCAGGCCGACCTTGCCGTGGATCGCCGGGGCGCTCAGGCCCTTCATGCCCTTCTCGAGCACGAAGCCGCGGATCGGACCGACGGCGCCGCTCTCGCTGACTTCCTTGGCCCAGACCACGAACACGTCGGCGATCGGCGAGTTGCTGATCCACATCTTGCTGCCGGTGAGCGCGTAGCCGCCGGGCACCTTCTTGGCGCGCGTGGCCATGCTGCCGGGGTCGGAACCGTGGTCGGGCTCGGTCAGGCCGAAGCAGCCGATCCATTCGCCGGTGGCGAGCTTGGGCAGGAACTTCTGCTTCTGGCCTTCGGTGCCGAATTCGAAGATCGGCACCATCACGAGCGAGCTCTGCACGCTGGCCATCGAGCGGTAGCCCGAATCGACGCGCTCGACCTCGCGCGCGATCAGGCCGTAGGCCACGTAGTTGAGGCCGGGGCCGCCGTACTGCTCGGGGATCGTCGGGCCCAGCAGGCCCAGCGAACCCATCTCGCGGAAGATCGCCGGGTCGGTCTCGCCGGTGCGGAAGCCCTCGAGCACGCGCGGTGCCAGGCGCTCCTGGCAGTAGGCATTGGCCGCGTCGCGGATCATGCGCTCGTCGTCGGTGAGCTGCTGGTCGAGCAGGAAGGGGTCGTCCCAGTGGAAGGAAGCTTTGGCGGCCATGCGGCTGTCTCCGGAAAAGGGGAAAAGAGGGGGGATCGGGCGATCCTAGCGAGGCATGGGGCGCGGCGCAAACGATGAATCCTCACCCAGATATGCGGATCCAGAATGTCTTGGGCCTTGCCGGAACCGTGCTTTCATTGATGAAAGCCCTTCGCCAGTCATACACTCGCGGCATACATGCGCCGCAAGATCCCGCCCCTGCAGACCCTCGTGTGCTTCGACGCGGCCGCGCGCCACGAGAGCTACACGCGCGCCGCGCAGGAACTCGCGCTCACCCAGAGCGCGGTGTCGCGCCAGATCGGCACGCTCGAGGCCTTCCTCGGCGTGGCGCTGTTCCGCCGCACGCGCCACGGCGTGGCGCTGACCGCGAGCGGCGCGGCCTATGCGCGGCAGACCGCCAAGCGGCTCGAGGCGATGGAGCGCGACACGCTCGATGCGATGGCGCACCAGGGCGAGGGCGGCTCGCTGTCGCTGGCGGCCGTGCCCACCTTCGCCACGCGCTGGCTGATGCCGCGGCTCAAGGGCTTCGCGACGCTGCAGCCCGACGTGGTGGTGCACATCGAGACGCGCACCCGGCCCTTCCTGTTCGCCGACGCGGAGTTCGACGCCGCGCTCTACGCGGGCACGGTGGCGCAGGTGCAGAACTGGGCCGGCACGCATGCGCTGCCGCTGATGCAGGAGGACGTGGTGCCGGTCTGCAGCCCCGCGCTGCTGCCGCGCGGCAAGCCGGTCTCGCCCACGGCCATCGCGCACATGCCGCTGCTGCAGCAGAGCACGCGGCCCGATGGCTGGCGCCAGTGGTTCGATGCGCAGCAGGTCGACGCGCCCAATGCGCGCGGCGGCCCGCGCTACGAGCTGTTCTCGATATTGGCCGCGGCCGCCTCGCAGGGCCTGGGCGTGGCGCTGATGCCGACCATGCTGGTGGCCGACGAACTCGCGCGCGGCGAGCTGGTGGTGGCCTGCCCGCGGCCGCTGGCGGGCGAGCGCGCCTACTACCTCGTGACGCCCGAGCGCGCGGACCAGCGGCCGCTGCTGAAGTTCTTCAGCGACTGGCTGCTCGAACAGGCCCGCCAGGGTTGAAGACGATGCCGCGCTGCGGCTCGCGACGCAGCCGTGGCTGTCGGTGCTCGAGGCCGTGGTGTCGGTCGGCTTCGGCTCGGGCGAGGCCTTCTCGCGCGCCTTCCGTGCGCGCTTCGGCAGCGCGCCCAGCAGCTGGCGGGCGGGCGCTACGCGGCGCTGCGCTTCCACGGCCTGCCGGCCGAGATCAACATGGCCTGGACCCACCTCTTGCGCGACTGGCTGCCGGGCAGCGGCTTCCAGTTCGACAACCGGCCGGCCTTCGAGCACTACGCGGCGAGCTACGCCTACGACGACAACACACACGCCTTCGAGTGCGACATCTGCATTCCGATCGCGCCGCTGTGAGGCATTGCCGATCCGGAATCAACGCGCTGGCGTCTTCGGTCGCCGGGTGCGGGGCGGCTTGAACGGCCCGGCCACTTTTTCGAGCCACGCATCGCAAACCGCTCGCAGTTCGGGGTCCACGTCGAACTGGGGATCGCGCGCATCGAACAACACCGTTTTCTTGGCCTGCGCTCGCACCAGCGCGAAGGCGTTCTTTTCCGAGCGGCTGTTGTCGAACATCAGCGTCATGTTCGCGATCTGCGTCGCGTGCCCGACCGCCGCCTGCGTGCGCGGAAAACGCTCGATCAACTTCTTGCGCTCCACATCGTGGCCGCCTTGCTGCTTGCGCGTGCTCACGCGAAAGACGGACATGTCGACCGAGATCAGTCCGACGAAGAGCAGCACGACGAAATAGCCCGCCTCCTGCATCGCACGGATGTCGTCCGCCTTCGACGCATGACCGCCGCCGGGCAGCGGCTTCCAGTGGGAGAAGACCGTCTCGAATGCGAAGGGCATGCGCTGGTCCATCACCAGGCTCTTGAAGGCGCGCACGCCTTTCTGCGACAGCGCCTGCCATCGCTCGTCATCGTCGCGCAGGCGTTCGGCCCAGGTCGGGATGCGCCCGGTGAGCGGGTCGGCATCCGGCAGGATGGACATCATCATGCGGTCGGCGTTGACCAGCGGCATGCGCAGCGATTCAGCGAGGCGCGAGTACCAGAGCGTGGATTTGCCGGACCCGTTGTGGCCGGCCAGCACGAACGCCACCGGACGCGGTCCCTGCGTCTGCGCCAGCAGCTTCTCGAGCCGGGGTGGGGGTAGGCGTCGACTCACGCCTTGCTGGCGCGGAACCTGCCGTCGACCATGCGGCCGATGACCTTGGTGCCATCGGCCGCCTCGCGCACGACCTTGCTCAGGTCCTGGGGGTAGGCGGAGTAGGCGTAGACCTTGGCCGCGTTCGGCCCGCGAAAGACTTCCGACCGATCGATGCCGGGCTTGCCCAGTGCGCGAGCCGCCTTCTTCAACAGCACCGTGGTCTTGTCTTCGGGACGAACGGCCGGACGCGGCGACTTGCCGACCTTGACCAATGCCATGCCGCGTCCCAGCGCGGCAACGGAACGTCCCTGCACCAAGTGCCCGGCCGGGTTCTCGTGTGGAATGGGTTTTTCGCGCGCCATGGCCGGATGATCGCTCAAAAGGCCGGATGCCCGCCGAAAAGGGAAGGCAAGACCGTGCCAAAAACCCGCGTCCGGAAACGGCCAGCCCACGCCCGCCGGCCGCGCCACACTCGCCCCATGCCCTCCCCCGCTTCCGTGATCGATGCGCTCGACTGGCCCCGCATCGAAGCCGACCTCGCCGCGCGCGGCTGCGCCACCACCGGCCGCCTGCTCGGTCCGCGCCAGTGCGCGGCGCTGGCCGCGATGTACGACGAACCGCGTCATTTCCGCAGCCGCGTGGTGATGCAGCGCCATGGCTTCGGCCAGGGCGAATACCAGTACCTCGCCTATCCGCTGCCCGAGCCGGTCGCGGCCTGGCGCGCCACGCTCTACCAGCGGCTCGCGCCGCTGGCCAATGTCTGGGCGCAGGAGATGGGCCTGCCGGCGGACTATCCCGCGGCGCACGCGGACTACCTCGCGCGCTGCCACGCGGCCGGCCAGCAACGGCCGACGCCGCTGCTGCTGCGCTATGACGAGAACGACTACAACTGCCTGCACCAGGACCTGTACGGCGAACTGCAGTTCCCGCTGCAGCTCACGGTGCTGCTGAGCCGGCCCGGCGAGGACTTCACGGGCGGCGAGTTCGTGCTGACCGAGCAGCGCCCGCGCATGCAGTCGCGCGCCGAGGTGGTGCCGCTGGCGCAGGGCGAGGCCGTGATCTTCGCGGTCAACCAGCGGCCGGTGACGGGCACGCGCGGCAGCTACCGCGTGACGATGCGCCATGGCGTGAGCCGCGTGCGCTCGGGCCGGCGCCAGACGCTGGGGCTGATCTTCCACGACGCCCAGTAGGCGCGCGGCGCCGCCGAATCTCCGACTGTCCCGGCACAGCTTTCGCCCACTTCGAGGCAGTGGAGCGAGAATCCGCCCCGCATCCGGCACTCGCCAGCATTTCCGACGCACTGATCGGACAGCGAGACCGCCGGCTGCCGGTCCGTGGCCCTCCGGCCGCGGATGCGCTCAGCAGGACAGGGAGCAGTATGAACAGATATCCGTCCGGCACGCCGGACCCGGCCGCGCGGCCGTCATCCGAAGCGGCCGCGTCTGTCACACGGTCGTGGGATTTCGGCTTTGCCTCGAACCCGGCGCCTTCGCGGCGCCGCACGCGTCACTTCCGGGTCGACGTGGGCACCATCGTGAGCGTGGTCGCGCTCACGCAGTCGCTGCTGCTGGTCTCGCTCGGCTACTGGGGATCGCAGCGGCTGGTCTCGCGCATCGGGGTGTCGGCCCACAAGTCGAACCACGACCGCACCGAGGACAAGGTGAACGCCTTCCTCGCGAAGGCCGAGTCGGTGGTCGGCGCGGTCGCCGGCACGCCGAGCCTGCGGCCCGTGGGCGAACAGGGCGAATGGACGGCCGAGATGCTCTGGACCATGCTGCAGCAGTCGCCCGAGCTCGACAGCCTCTACGTCGCGAACGACGAGGGCCAGATGCTGATGGCGCTGCGCTATCCCGCGCCGGCGATCCGCCACATCGCGCCCGAGCGCGGCATCACCACCGAGACCTGGCAGTACAAGCGCCCGCTCGAGGTCGGGATCGAGGCCGAACCGCAACAGCGCTACCAGACGATCCGGCTCGAGGCCTTCCAGAGCGACTACGACCCGCGCACGCGCGCCTGGTACCTCGGGGCCCGCGCGGCCAGGGGCGCGGTGTGGACGCAGCCCTACGTCTTCGCGGCCGCGCAGGAACTGGGCGTGACCTACGCGCTGCCGAGCCGGCGCCGCTACGCCGACGGCAATCCGCAGGCGCTGGTGGTGGCCGGCGACGTGTCGCTGGGCCGGCTCTCGGACTTCGTGCGCCAGTTCAGCAGCAGCGGCTTCGGCGGCAGCGCGCTGCTCTCGGCCGACCACCGCGTGCTCGCGCGCAGCGACCTGCCGGGCGTGCAGCACCAGCTCGAGGCGCCCTCGGGCGTTCTCGGCGAGCTGCACCAGCACATGGTGGCCGACGGCACCACGGGCCACACGGCCGACACCGCGTTCTCGTTCGGCCACGAAGGAAAGCGCTACCTGGCCCAGACCTCGCGCATCGCGGCCACCGGCTGGGAACTGGTGAGCTGGGTGCCCGAGGACGCGCTGCTCGGCGACCTGCGCCGCGCAGTGCTGTGGTCGATGCTGCTGGTGCTGGGCTTCCTCGCGGTGGCGCTCGCAATTTCTCTGCGGCTGTCGAAGCTGGTAACGGCGCCGGTCGAGAACCTGTCGCGCATCGCGCGCCGCATCGGCATGCTCGAACTCGACAGCCTGCCGCGCGAGCCGAGCCGGGTGCTCGAGATCCAGCACCTGGACCAGGCGCTCGACGAATCGGCGCGCAGCCTCAAGGCCTTCAGCAAGTTCGTGCCGGTGGACGTGATCAACCAGCTGATCGCGCAGGGCCATGCGCTCGCGCCCAACGGCTCGCCGCGCCGCGTGACGGTGATGTTCACCGACGTGGAGGGCTTCACGAGCATCTCCGAGTCGATGCCGCCCGCGGTGCTGGTGGGCCAGCTCACCGACTACTTCAACCTCGCGGCGCGCGTGTTCGCGCGCCATGGCGGGGTGATCGACAAGTTCATCGGCGACGGGATCATGGTGCTGTGGGGCGCGCCCGCCGACCTGCCCGATGCCGAGTACAAGGCCTGCCTCGCGGCGCTCGAGCTGCAGGCCGAGATGCACGCGCTCAACCGGCAGTGGCTGAGCCAGGCGCTGCCCGAGTTCCGCACCCGCGTGGGCATCCACACGGGCATGGTGATCGCGGGCGTGCTGGGCTCGAACGACCGGCTGTCGTACACGGCCTTCGGCGACGTGATCAACGTGGCGAGCCGCATCGAGGGCATCAACAAGCAGCTCGGCACGCAGCTGCTGGTGTCGGAGGTGACCCATGCCGGGATCAAGGGCCGGCTGGCGACGCGCCGCGTCGAGGAGCAGGTGGAATTGCGCGGCCGGCAGACGAAGATGGTGCTCTACGAACTTCTACATTGAAGATCAGCGCGGCGGCGCGGGCGTGACGCGCACCAGCACCAGGTCGGCGCGCGTGCCCTGGCCCTGCGTGAGCACGCTGTACTGCGTGTCGTTGATGAACAGCAGCTGCTCGCCGCGCACGATGCGCGCGGCCACGGCGTAGCGCATGCGCGGATCGATGCGCGCCGCGTCGACCTGCAGCGTGTAGGCGAACGGCGGCTGGCGGCCGTCGGCGCGGATGCGCTGCTCGGCCAGCACGACCGAGGGCGCGTCCATGCGCGAGACGTCGAGCAGCTGCACGCGCACCTCGGCCGCGGGATCGAGCGCGATGCGCTCGCGGTAGCTCACGGTGCCGCTCACGACGAGCGGCGCGCCCGCGGCCGCGGGCGCCGGGGAGGAGGAGGTGGCGCAGGCGCTCAGGAGCGCGGCGGCGGCCGCGCCGGTGGCGATCGCGAGAAGGACTACGTTGCGTCTGGAAAGCATCGCGCCATCATACGGACGCGCGTTGCGCCGCGAAGGCCACGTACCAGTCGAGGCTGCCGGGGTTGGCCATCGCCTCGCGGTTCACCACCTTCTCGATCGGCTGGCCCAGCAGCAGCTTCTTGATCGGCAGCTCCTGCTTCTTGCCCGAGAGGGTGCGCGGGATCTCGGCCACCTGGAAGATGTCGTTGGGCACGAAGCGCGGCGACAGCGAGGTCTTGATCGCATGATTGAGCCGCGCGCGCACCGCATCGTCGAGCGCGACGCCCGGGCGCAGCACCACGAACAGCGGCATGTAGCTCTCGCGGCCCAGGTACTCGAGGTCGACCACCATCGAGTCGAGCACCTCGGGCAGGCCCTCGACCGCGCTGTAGATCTCGCTGGTGCCCATGCGCAGGCCCTGGCGGTTGATGGTGGCGTCGCTGCGGCCGTAGATGATGCAGCCGCCGTCGTTGCCGATCCGGATCCAGTCGCCGTGGCGCCAGACGCCGGGGTAGGTGTCGAAGTAGCTCGAGACGTAGCGCGCATTGCCCTCGTCGCCCCAGAAGTAGAGCGGCATCGACGGGATCGGCTGGGTGCAGACCAGCTCGCCGACCTCGCCGATCACCGGCTGGCCCTGCTCGTTCCAGGCCTCGACCGCATGGCCGAGCTCGCGGCACTGCATCTGGCCCGGCACCTCGGGCAGTTCGCGGTGGCCGCCGACGAAGGCGCCGCAGAAATCGGTGCCGCCCGAGATGTTGCACCACCACACGTCCTTCGAGCCCGCGTCGAGCAGCTGCTGCGTGCCCCAGCGCTGCACCTCCTCGGGCAGCGGCGAGCCGGTGCTGCCGAGCGCGCGCACGCGCGACAGGTCGCCGCAGTCCTTCGCGACCAGCCCGGCCTTCATGCAGTTGGTGAAGTAGGCCGCGCCCGCGCCGAAGAAGGTGACCTCGTGCCGTGCGACGAAGCGCCACAGCACGCCCCAGTCGGGCTTCTCCTTGCTGCCGGCCGGGTTGCCGTCGTAGATGCAGATGGTGGCGCCGAAGGCCAGGCCCGACAGCTGCGAGTTCCACATCACCCAGCCCGTGGAGCTGTACCAGTGGTAGCGCTCGCCGAAGTTGTTGGCGCCATAGCTCGCGCCCACGTCGTTGTGCAGGCCGCAGGCGTGCATGGTGAGGATGATCCCGCCCTGGCCGTGCACGATGGGCTTGGGCAGGCCGGTGGTGCCGCTCGAGTAGACGATCCAGATCGGATGGTCGAAGGGCAGCCACTCGGGCTCGAAGGCGGCGACCTCGGCATCGTCGCGCGCGGCGGCGCGGGCCCAGTCGACGTCGTGCGCCACCTCGCCCGCGGCATGCGGCGAGGGCACGAGCAGCAGCCGGCGCACGCTCGGCAGCTGGTCGCGCAGTTCCCGCAGCACGGCGCTGCGGTCGAGCGGCTTGCCGCCGTAGTGCACGCCGTCGACCGCGATCAGCAGGCTGGGCTCGATCTGGCGGAAGCGGTCGGCCACGGCGGCCGTGCCCATGTCGGGCGCGCACACGCTCCAGATCGCGCCGATGCTCGAGCAGGCGAGGAAGGCCACCATGGTCTCGGGCACGTTGGGCATGTAGGCCGCGACGCGGTCGCCGCGCTTCACGCCGAGCGACTTCAGCATGAGCGCGACCGACGCGACCTGGCGCCGCAGCTCGGGCCACGACAGCTCGCGCACCTCGCCGCGTTCGTTGTCGCTGACGATCGCGGGCATGCCGGCCGCATGGGCCGCGTCGGCATGGCGCAACACCTCGCGCGCATAGTTGACCTGGGCCCCGGGGAACCAGCGCGCGCCCGGCATGCGCGACTCGGCGAGCACGGCCGTGTGCGGCGTGGGCGACGCGATGCGGGCGTAGTCCCAGATGCTCTGCCAGAAGGCATCGAGCTCGGTGACGGACCAGCGCCACAGGGCGTCGTAGTGGTCGAAAGCGAGGCCGCGCGTCTCGCGCAGCCAGTCTTGATAGAGGCGGATCTGGGGAATGTTGGGAGCGGGCATGGACCGAGCGTAGCGCCGTGACGGAGTGCGCTCAATGGGGGTTGACCTCAGGGTTTGTACGTGTGTTCAACATTTTTGTACAAGCGTTCAATACGCCTCCATGAGCACCCGCACACCCACCGCCAAGCGCCGCGCCGCGCGTCCGAGCGCATCGTCCGCCGCCGCTGTCGCCGCCGAGACCGCGCGGCCCGACCGCAAGCAGGCGATTCTGCTGGCGGCCGAGAAGCTGTTCGCGCAGCACGGCTACCACGCGGTGACGATCCGCCAGATCGCCGAGGAGGCCGGCGTGCCGCTGGCGCTGGTGGGCTATTACCACGGCCAGAAACACGAGCTGTTCCACGCCATCTTCGAGCACTGGGCGCCCTCGATCCAGGCGCGGCTCGCCGGCCTGGCCGCGGTGAAGCTCGACCCCGACGACGCGCGCACGCTGCCGCGCATCATCGAGGCCTTCACCACGCCGGTGCTGGCGCTGCGCGCGAGCCCCGAGGGCGAGTACTACGCGCTGCTGGTGGCGCGCGAACTCGCCAACACCACCGAAGAGGCCGACCGCGTGCTGCGCGCCTATTTCGATCCGCTGGCCGAGGCCTTCATCGACGCGCTGCAGGTCGTGCTGCCGCATGCCACGCGCGGCGAGGTCGCCTGGGGCTACCAGTTCGCGCTCGGCGCGCTGATGAACCACCTGAACAGCAGCCGCATCGCGCGCCTGTCGCGCGGCCAGAACACGCCCGGCGATCCGGCCGCGGCGCCGATGCTCGTGAACTTCATCGTCGGCGGCCTGCGCCATGCGCTGCCGCGGCCGAAGAGCGCCAGGTCACCCCAGAAGAAAGCACCCCTCAGGAGAGAAAAACCATGATCAAGAGACGCACCCTGCTGTCGGCATTGGCCGCGGCATCGGCGGCCGCGGCACTGCCCGCGCGCGCCCAGCCCCTGACGAAGATCGTCTTCGGCTACACGGCAGTGACCGACTTCGGCTCGGTGTTCGTGGCGGCCGACGAAGGCTATTTCAGGAAGCGCAGCCTCGAGGTCGAACTCAAGTTCATCCCGCTCAACTCCACCATTCCCGCGGCGCTGCAGTCCGACTCGCTGCAGCTCGGCGGCCCCACGCCCTCGGTGTTCCTGCAGGCCGTCGACGGCGGCCTCGACCTGGTGGTGGTGGCCGGTGGCGGCCTCACCTCGAAGACCCTCACGGGCGCGGGCCTGGTGGCGCGCGCGGGCAGCGGCATCAAGAGCGCGCAGGACTGCGTCGGCAAGAAGATCGGCGTGCCGGGCCTGGGCGCGTTCCTGCACGTGACCTTCCGCGCCTGGCTCAAGGACAGCGGCGTCGACCACCGCAAGGTCAATTTCGTCGAGGCCGCCTTCCCGCAGCATGCCGACCTGCTGCGCGGCGGCTCGGTCGATGCGGTGGTATCGACCGACCCGTTCATGACCCGCATCACCGAGAGCGGCGCGGGCTACGTGGCTTCGTACTACTCGACCTTCCTGCCCGACAACAACCAGACCATCGTGCATGCCGCCAAGCGCGAGTGGGTGGCGAAGAATCCGGGCGCGGCGCGCGCCTTCCGCGAAGCGCTGGTCGAGGCCGCGGCCTTCATGCAGCAGCCGAGGAACGATGCCAGGGTGCGCGCTTCGATCGGCAAGTACACCCGGCTGCCGGCCGACGTGCTCGCGAAGATCCAGATCTCGCCGCCGGGCCCGGTGGTGAGCGGGAAGCAGCTCGCCTACTGGACCGGCCTGATGAAGGAGCAGGGCATGCTGCGCACCGACATCGACGTCGCGAAGCTGGTGGCCCAATGATCGCGGCGCACGTTCCCAACCTGGCGCGCAGCGCGCTGCCCGCGGGCGCCGCCTTGCCCGGCAGCGGCCCCGCGCGCCATGCCGCGCCCTTCCTGCGCTTCGACGGCGTGACCATCCGCCTCGGCGGCCGCGAGATCCTCTCGCCCACCTCCTTCGACGTGGCGCGCGGCGAGTTCGTCTGCATCGTCGGCCCCAGCGGCTGCGGCAAGACGACGTTGCTGCGCGCGGCCAGCGGGCTGGTCACCGCGAGCGCGGGCGAGGTGCGGCGCAACGGCGTGAAGATGCTCGAGCCCTCGCGCGAGGTCGCCTTCGTGTTCCAGGACTACGGCCGCGCGCTGCTGCCCTGGCGCACGGTCGAGGGCAACGTGAGCCTCGCGCTCGAGGCCGGCGGCGTGCCCGCGGCCGAGCGCGCGCCGCGCATCGCCGACGTGCTCGCCAAGGTCGGGCTCGCGAAGCACGCCCACAAGTTCCCGGTGCAGCTCTCGGGCGGCATGCAGCAGCGCGCGCAGATCGCGCGCTGCCTCGCGCAGAAGCCCGAACTGATGATGATGGACGAGCCCTTCGGCGCGCTCGACGCGTTGACGCGGCAGAGCCTGCAGGACGAGCTCGCGCGGCTGGTGCGCGAGGACGGCCTCACGGTGCTGTTCGTCACGCACGACCTCGAGGAGGCGATCTACCTCGGCGACCGCGTGATCGCGCTGCAGGCCAACCCCGGTCCCGGACGGCCCAGCCTCGCGCGCATGATCGACGTGAAGATCCCGCGCCCGCGCGACCAGCTCACGACCAAGGAGCATCCCGACTACCTGCGGCTGCGGCGCGAGCTGTTCGCCTTCATCGAGCACGGCCATGACTGAGAACCGGCTCGTGCGCGGGCTGCGGCCCTGGGTGTTTCCGGCGCTGCTGATCGGCGCCTTCGAGTGGTATGCGCGCCGCGCGGCTGCCTTGGGCAGCGATGCGCTGGCGCCGCCGAGCGCCGCGGCCAGGGCCTTCGCCGGCGCCGCGCTCGACGGCTCGCTGTGGCAGGCCACCGGCTTCACGCTCGGCACCGCCGCGCTGGGCCTGCTGCTGGGCGCGGTGCTCGGCATCGCGCTCGGGCTGGTGCTCGGGCTGTCGCGCCGCGCGGCCCGGCTCGGCTCGGTCACCATCGAGGTGCTGCGCCCCGTGCCCTCGGTCGCGCTGATCCCCCTCGCGATGCTGGGCTTCGGCTTCGGCGTGCGCATGGAGCTGGCGATCGTCGCCTTCGCCACCTTCTGGCCGCTGCTGGTGCTGGTGCAGGCGGCGGTGCAGCAGGTCGAGCCGCGGTTGCTCGAGGTCAGCCGCGTGCTGGGCCTGTCGGCGCGCGAGCGTGCCTTCAAGATCGTGCTGCCGGCCATCGTGCCGCGCCTGTTCGTCGCGCTGCGGCTCGGCGTGGCGGTGGCGCTGGTGGTGGCCGTGACGGTGGAGATCGCGGCCAATCCCAACGGCATGGGCTACGCGATGATGATCGCGCAGCAGAGCTTCGACCCCGCGCTGATGCTGGCCTGGCTGGGCTGGATCGGCGTGGTGGGCTTCGCGATCAACGCGGCCATGCTGCGGCTGCAGCGCGGTGTGTCGCGCCGCATGGGAGTCGTGTCATGAACGGCCACGCCGAACGCAAGGGCCTGGAGCAATTCGGCGCGCTGGGCGTGCTGCTGGCGCTGGTCGCGCTGTGGTGGATCGCGAGCAACGCAGGCTGGGTCAGCCGCGTGTTCCTGCCGACGCCGCAAGCCACCTTCGCGAGCCTGCTCGAAGGACTGAACCTCTCGGGCGAAGGCGGCGGCGAGCTGCTCGCGTTCACCGGCGCCACCGTGGGCCGCATGGTCCAGGGCTGGCTGCTGGCGTCGCTGGCCGGCGTGCTGCTGGGCGCGGCCATCGGCGTCTCGCCCGTGGTGCGTGCCTGGGTCCAGCCCACGCTGGAGTTCGTGCGCCCGCTGCCGGCCTCGGCGCTGCTGCCGCTGGCGATCTCGATCTTCGGGCTCAACCCCGGCATGGTGCTGTTCGTGGTCGCCTTCGGCGCGATGTGGCCGGTGCTGCTGGCCACGGTGCATGGCTTCGCGGCCGTGGAGCCGCGCCTGGCCGAGGTGGCGCGCTGCCTGCAGATGTCGCGCGCGGCCTATGTCTGGAAGATGGGCCTGCCCAATGCGATGCCCGACATCCTGGCCGGCATGCGGCTCGCGCTGACCATCGCGCTGATCGTCGCGGTGGTGGGCGAGATGATCGCCTCGCAAAGCGGCCTGGGCCAGGCCATCCTGCTGGCCGCGCGCGCCTTCCGCGCCAGCGAGCTGTTCGCCGGCATCGTGCTGCTCGGGCTCATCGGCTTCGCGAGCAATGCGCTGCTGGCCCTGGCCGAGCGGCGCCTGCTGCGCTGGCAGCACCCCTGATTTCCGTTCCCTTCTCTTCCCTCCGCTCGAACGAACACCCCACAAGGAGCCCACCCATGCCACGCAAACTGGTCGACCTCTCGATCTTCCTGGAGAACGACGTGCTCTCCGACCCGCCGGCCTTCGGCCCGAAGATCCAGTACTTCACGCACGAGAACACCTACGAGCAGATCGAGCCCTTCTTCCCCGGCCTCAAGAAGGAGGACCTGCCCGACGGCGAGGGCTGGGCGGTCGAGCTGGTGCAGTTGTCCACGCACAACGGCACCCACCTCGACGCGCCCTACCACTTCCACTCGACCATGGACAAGGCGCTCGGCGAGAAGAAGCCCGCGATCGCGATCCACGACGTGCCGCTCGACTGGTGCTTCCAGCCCGGCGTGAAGCTCGACTTCCGCCACTTCGCCGACGGCTACGTGGTGCGCGCGGCCGATGTCGAGGCCGAGCTCAAGCGCATCGGCCACACGCTCAAGCCGCTCGAGATCGTGGTGATCAACACGCGCGCCGGCTCGCGCTACGGCAACCCCGACTACGTGTCGGCCGGTGCCGGCATGGGCTACGAGGCGACCATGTACCTGCTCGAGCGCGGCGTGCGCCTCACGGGCACCGATGCCTGGAGCTGGGACGCGCCCTTCGTCCACACGGCCAAGAAGTACGGCGAGACGCACGACGCCTCGCTGATCTGGGAAGGCCACAAGGCCGGCCGCGACATCGGCTATTGCCACATCGAGAAGCTGCACAACCTCGAAGTGCTGCCGCCCACGGGCTTCTTCATCAGCTGCTTTCCGCACAAGATCCGCGGCGCCTCGGCCGGCTGGACGCGCGCGGTCGCGATCTTCGACGACGCGCTGATGGCCTCGGTCTAAGGAATCCTCTTTCATGCACACGCTCAACCACACGCACGACGTCCACGCCCGCAGCTGGGTCGAATCGGCCAACCCCACGGCCACCGACAGCAGCGACTTCCCGATCCAGAACCTGCCGCATGCGGTGTTCCGCCGCGCCGGCGGCGGCGAGGCCTTTCGCGGCGGCGTCGCAATCGGCGACCAGGTGCTCGACCTGGCCGCGCTGGTCCAGGCGCAGCAGCTCGACGGCCTCGCGCTCGAGGCGGCCACGGCCGCCGCGCAGCCCGCGCTCAACGACTTCTTCGCGCTCGGCCCCGCGGCCTGGCAGGCGCTGCGCCATGCGCTGTTCGCGCTGCTGAAGAACGATTCGCCGGTGGCCGCGGTGCAGGCCGTGCGCGCCTGCCTGGTGCCGCAGGCCGAGGCCGAGTACGCGATCCCCGCGCGCATCGGCGACTACACCGACTTCTACACCTCGATCGACCACGCGCTCAACATCACGCGCCTGTTCAACCCCGGCGGCGACGTGACCTCGAACTTCCGCTGGATCCCGATCGCCTACCACGGGCGCGTGTCGACCATCGGCGTGAGCGGCCAGCAGTTCCGCCGGCCCATGGGCCAGGCGATGGCGCCGGGTGCGACCGCGCCCACCTACCAGGCCTGCGCGCGGCTTGACTACGAGCTCGAGCTCGGCGTCTGGATCGGCACCGGCAATGCGCACGGCGAGGCCATTGCGCTCGCGGACGCGGAGCAACACGTCTTCGGCATCTGCCTGCTCAACGACTGGTCGGCGCGCGACATCCAGTTCTGGGAGATGGCGCCGCTCGGCCCCTTCCTCGCGAAGAACTTCGCGACCACGATCTCGCCGTGGATCGTGACCATGGAAGCGCTCGCGCCCTACCGCCAGCCCTGGACGCGCGCGGCCGCCGATCCGCAGCCGCTGGCCTATCTCGAGGACCCGGCCAACCGCGAGGCCGGCGCGATCGACATCCGGCTCGAGGTCTGGCTCGAGAGCGAGAAGGCGCGCGCCGAGAAGCGCGGACCTTCGCGCCTGTCGTCCACGAGCTTTCGCCACCAGTACTGGAGCGTGGCGCAGATGGTGGCGCACCACACGGTGGGCGGCTGCCAGCTCAACCCCGGCGACCTGTTCGGCAGCGGCACCATCTCGGGCCCCGGCGAGGGCGAGGCCGGCGCCATCATCGAGCTCGCGCGCGGCGGCCAGGCGCCCGTGGCGCTGGGCGACGGCGGCGAGCAGCGCAGCTTCATCGAGGACGGCGACGCCGTGCTGCTGCGCGGCTGGTGCGAGAAGCCCGGCCAGGCGCGCATCGGCTTCGGCGAGAGCCGCGGCACGGTGCTGCCGGCGCGCGGCTGAAGCGGGGAACGATCCATGCCGTTGCCGCAAGAGAACGATCACGCCGCGGCGATTCACGTGTCGATATGGCAAGCCATTTCGCACGCGAGCCCGGCGCCCGAGCGGGCCGCGACGGTGCCACCGGTAGCGACCCGCGCACGCTCGACGGCCGGCTCGAAGCGTGCATTCCTCGCACCGGATCGACGCACGGCGCGTGCGTCGGCCAGAACCGCGAAGCTTCTTCCTTCCTCAGTCGACGAAGATCAGTGAGCGGTGCAGCGAGGCTCCGGCCCGCACGCCATCGGCCGACGCCAGTGTGGCGTTCTGCATCGCGAGCGCCGCGTCGCCGGCCGCGAACACGCCGGGCACCGAGCTGGTCTTCATCATCGGATCGGTGCGCACCACGAGGCCCAGCGGGCCCTCGTCGAAGGCGCAACCGAGTTGCGCGGCCAGCGTGCTGCCCTGGCGCTGGGCCGGCGCCACGAACAGCGCGTCGAGCGGCAGCCGGCGCCCATCGTCGAAGCGCACCGCCTCGAGCGCGCTCGCCGGGCCTTCGAGCGCGACCACGCGGCCCGGGTCGAGCGTGATGCCGCGCGCATCGAGCTGCGCGCGCGTCTTCGCGTCGAGCGGCGGCAGGCCGTGCGTGAACAGCGTCAGCGGGCCCCAGTCGGCCACCAGCATCGCCTGGTGCACCGACAGCTCGCCGCTGCCGAGAACGCCGAGGCGGCGGTCGATGAACTCGTAGCCATGGCAGTAGGGGCAGTGCAGCACGCTGGAACCCCAGCGCGGCGCGAGGCCCTCGATGCTCTCGGGCAGCAGGTCGTGCACGCCCGTGGCCAATAGCAGCCGGCGCGTCACGAGCGTCTGGCCCGAAGCCAGCGTGACGGCGAACCGGGTGTCGCCCTCTTCGGCCGGCAGCGCGCACGCTGTCTCTGCCGCGTCCGCGACGAAATCGACCGATGGATATGCCAGCAGTTGCGCGCGCGCGTGGTCGCGCAATGCCAGCGGCGCCGCGCCGTCGTGGCCGAAGAAGCCGTGCGAGGCCTCGGCGAAGCGGTTGCGCGGCTGGCCCGCGTCGACCACGCAGATGCGCCGGCGTGCGCGCGCGAGCTGCATCGCGGCCGACAGGCCCGCGAAGCTGCCGCCGACGATCAGCGCGTCGTAGGGGAGGGAAGAACTCGTGGAATCAGGCATGGGCAATGTCCTTGGCAGTGAAGCCGCCTTCGTGCATGCGGCGGTGGAAATCCTTCGAGAGATCGGCCAGCGTGATGCGGCCCAGGCGCGCGAGCAGCAGCGCCTCGGCCTCGCGGCAGGCGCCGTCGAGGGCGGTGTTGACCGCCTGCTCGACGATGCAGCCCGGGCTCTCGGTGCGGTTGCCGAAGGCCAGCAGCGCGGGCGCGCCCACGGCCGCGTGGATGTCGGCCAGCGTCACCTTCGACAGCGGGCACGACAGCACCCAGCCGCCGCCATGGCCCTTGGCCGAGCTCACGAAGCCGGCCTGCCGCAGCCCGGCCATGAGGCGGCGCACCACCACCGGGTTGGTGTGCATCGCCTGCGCGAGCGACTCGGAGGTCGCGGGTTCGTCCATCTCGGCCATGTGCAGCAGCACGTGCAGGATGGCGGAAAGCTTGCTGTCTCGTTTCATGCAACATTATGAGTTGCATATGTTGAAGCGCGGCGACCATGGCGATGCATGACCCTGCGGGCCGTACGGTCGCGCGACGCCGGCCGGGAGCTCTCAGCCTGGCGTCGACCGATACCAGGCCAGCGCCGCCGCGTAGCCCGCCGGCGCCGCGAGCCGGATCGCGCGCAGTTCGCGCCATGCGGGCACGCGCGTGGCGAGGGCGATCGCATCGCCCGCGCCCTGTGCGATCGAGACCGACTGCAGGTGCTCGGTGATGCCCACGCCGACCGCCTTGAGCACCGCCTCCTTGCCGGTCCAGCGCAGATAGAAAGCCGCAAGCGGATCCGCCGCCTCGCGCACCGCCTCGCGCTCATCGGGCGTGAAGACCATCGCGCCGAGCGCATCGACCTCCACGTCGCGCGCGCAGCCCTCGATGTCCACGCCGACCTCGATTCCCGCCGCTGCGTCCGCGATGGCGACGAGTGCATGCGCGCCCGAGTGCGCGACGTTGAAGCGCGGCGCATCGCGGCCCTGAACGAAGGGCTTGCCCTGCGGTCCGGCTGCAAAGACCAACGCGAGCGGATCGCACCCCATGCGCTCGGCCAGCAGCGAGCGCAGCGCCACCCGCGCCGCGGCGAAACGCACGCGGTCGGCACGCCGCGCGAAACGCTGCATGCGTGCGTCCTCCTCGGCCGTCAGCGATGCACGCATCGCGGTGGGTTCGGTGTCGAGGTCCAGGTCGAGGCGGAAAACGGCGATGCTCGAGGGCAGCAGGTCGGAAACGAGGGAAGCGAGGCGCATGCGGCATTGTCCGCCGGGGTCTTTCGGACATGGTCTTCGCAGCGAGGCGCCATGCGACGGCCGCTTTCTGCCGCTATTTTTCGCTTTTTGTTACCTGGCTTTACCTGCAGTGCGGGCCAACGCATGAGCCGCCCATTCCGCCGACGGACGGCTCCCACAACCAGGCGCGGCCCCGGCGCTCACGGCCCCCACCGCGCCCTTCCCTATGTTTCATTCCGAGCCGGCACCCTGCCGGCTCTGTGTTTTCAGCGATCCCCGTATCACTCGAAAAGGAAGGAATCCCAGCCATGAAACAACAACACCATCGCATCGTCTTCGGCGCCCTGCTCGCCGGCCTGCTGGCCACCGCGGGCATTCAGGCCGGCGCACAGGTATCGACCCCGAACGTGGGCGTCGGCGTGGGCGTGAACGCCGGCGTGGGCGCATCCGGCGGCGGTAATGCGGGCGGCAATGCAGGCGGCGCACAGGCTGGCGCGCGTGGCGATGCCGCGGCGCAGACGCGCGCCAATGCCGGCGGCACCGGCGTCAATGCCGGAACCAACGCCGGCGGGGGTGCTGCCGCTGCAGGCCAGGCGAACGGCCGTGGCGCGAGCGCTGGCGGCAACGCCGGCGCGGGCGGCAATGCCTCGGGCAACGCGAACGGCGGCGGCCTCGGCAATGCCGTGGGCGGCGTGCTCGGCGGCGCGACCGGCGCGGTGGGCAATGTCGGCAACACGGTCGGCGGCGCCACGGGGGCGGTGAACGGCGCCACCAATGCGGTCGGCGGCGTAGCGGGCACGGCCAATGGCGCGACCGGTGCGCTCGGCGGTGCGACCAACACCGTCGGCGGCGCGGTGAACGGCGTGACCGGTGCAGCCGGTTCCGCGGGCGGCGCGCTGAAGCCGATCGGCACCGGGGCCGGCGCGGCCGGTCAGGCCGGTGGCAGCGGTGGTGTGAAGCTGGGCAAGTAAGCACGCCCTCCGGTGCGACAAGGCCCGTGGCCCTTTCGAGGCCACGGGCCTTTTTCGTGCGCGCTCAGTTCGACGTGTCGTCGCGCAGCCTGAACAGGCTCGTCACTTCCACATCGAGCACCATCAACTCCCGCTGGTTGAACAACCGCCAGCGCCAGCGCAGGATGCCCAGCGTGGGCTTGCTCTCGGAACGGCGCACCTCGATCACGTCGGCCACAAGGCGCAGCGCGTCGCCGGGGCGCACGGGGTTCGGCCAGCGCAGGTGCTCGAGGCCCGGCGAGGCAAACGATTCGGAGCCCGCGAGCGCGGCCTCGACCACCAGACGCATCGCGATGGCGCAGGTGTGCCAGCCGCTCGCGATCAGGCCGCCGAAGGGGCTCTCGCGCGAGGCCTCGGCATCGGTGTGGAACCACTGCGGGTCGTAGCTGCGGGCGAAGCCGACCAGCTCCTCCTCGCTGAGCAGGTAGGGGCCGGCCTCGATGACCTGGCCGGCGTGGAAATCGGCGAACTTCATCGGCGCAGCGTACCCGGCTCCAGGATGAGGATCAGTAGGTTTCGAGGTGCAGCCGGCCTTCGCGCTTGAGCGCGGCGCCCACGGTGTCCCAGTCCAGGCCCGCGTCCTTGGCCACGTCGCGCAGCGCGAGCACCACGCCCTCCTCCATGCTCTTGAGGCCGCAGACGTAGAAGTGGCTGGCGCCGTCCTTCAGCAGCGCGGCGAGGTCGGCCGCGCGCTCGCGCATCAGGTCCTGCACGTAGCGCTTGGGGCTTCCCGGCGTGCGCGAGAACGCGAGGTTGATGTCGATGAAATCCTTGGGCAGCGACTGCAGCGGGCCGAAGTACGGCAGCTCCTGCTGCGTGCGCGCGCCGAAGAACAGCATGAGCTTGCCGCCCTCGAACTTGCCGCTCTTGCGCAGCCGGCGGCGCCACTCGGTCATGGCGCGCATCGGCGCGCTGCCGGTGCCGGTGCAGATCATCACGATGTGCGACTTCGGATGGTTCGGCATCAGGAACGAGGCGCCGAAGGGGCCGACCACCTGCACGGTGTCGCCGACCTTGAGGTCGCAGACGTAGTTCGACGCGAGGCCGCGCACCGGGTTGCCCTGGTGGTCCTCGGTCACGCGCTTCACGGTGAGCGAGACGTTGTTGTAGCCGGGCCGCTCGCCGTTGCGCGGGCTGGCCACCGAGTACTGGCGCGCATGGTGGCGCTTGCCGATGGCGTCGACGCCGGGCGGCACGATGCCGATCGACTGGCCTTCGAGCACCGGGAACGGGATGGCGCCGAAGTCCAGCACGATGTGGTGGGTCTCGCTGTCGAAGCCGGCCTCGGTGCAGTTGAAGTTGCCCACCACGGTGGCGGTGGTCGGGGTCTTCGGCGGGAACAGGTTGGTGTAGGCATGCGCGGCCGACCAGGGCGGCACGGTGGCGCCGTACTGGGCCGAGTGGAAGACCGGCTCGGCCGCTTCGGTGCTCGCGGCCTGCGCCGGTGCCGCTTCGGCCACCTCGACGGCATCGGCCGCGTCGGCCGTCACGCCCGCGGCCTCGAGCTCCTCGGGCGAGAGTTCGGCCGGCAGCGATTCCCAGCCGAGCTGTTCCTCGATCGAATAGGCACGCACCACGGGCATGGTCCGCCAGTTGTCGATCGAGCCCGTGGGGCACGGCGAGATGCAGGCCATGCAGCCGTTGCACACGTCCGCGCGCACGACGTAGTTGTTGTCGTCGTGCGTGATCGCGTTGACGGGGCAGGTGGCCTCGCAGGTATTGCAGCGGATGCAGATCTCGGGGTCGATCAGGTGCTGCTTGATGACCCCGGCTTCAACGGCCATGTCCATGTCTTTTTCTCCTTTCCCTCGCCCCTTGGGGAGAGGGTCAGGGTGAGGGGGCAACGGCTTGTCGTGGGGACGCCGCCTACCCTCACCCCTGCCCTCTCCCCAAGGGGAGAGGGAGTGATACCAATCAGCCGAAACGCACGTATTCGAAATCGACCGGCTGGCGGTTGATACCCATCACCGGCGGCGCGATCCAGCCCGCGAACTTGCCCGGCTCGATGACGCGGCCCATCAACGATGCCACGAAAGCGAAGTCTTCGGTGCTCGGCAGCCATTCGTCGCGCTTGGCGGCCCATTCCATGTCGTTCACCACGCGGCCCTCGGGCGACATCTTGATGCCGGCGAGCGCGCCGATCTGGCGGTTGAAGGCCTTGTGCGGCACGACCAGGCGGGTCGGAATGCCGGCCTTCTCGAGCACCTTGTTCCAGCGGCCGACGCCAGCCACCGAGTCCTTGATGAAGTCGTCGCGCAGCACTTCGTTGAGCGCGTTGAGCATCGGCACGTCCTTCTCGACGAGCTGGCCGTCCTTCACCTCGAGCACCTTGTAGGTCTGGCCCTTGAGCACGTGATCGTCGGTGCGCTTGCCTTCTTCATAGCGGCCCTTGAGGCCCGAGCTGTAGAAGATGGCGGCGTTGCTCGACTGGTCGGCGCCGAACAGGTCGATGGTCACGCTGTAGTGGAAGTTCAGGTAGCGCTGGATGGTGCCGAGGTCGATGGCACCGGCCGCGCGCACCTTCTGCGCGTCGTCGGTCTTCAGTTCGTTCATGACCTGCGCGGTGCGCGCGATCACGCGCGACACGCCGCTCTCGCCCACGAACATGTGGTGGGCTTCCTCGGTCAGCATGAACTTGGTGGTGCGCGCCAGCGGATCGAAGGCACTCTCGGCCAGCGCGGAGAGCTGGAACTTGCCGTCGCGGTCGGTGAAGTAGGTGAACATGAAGAACGCGAGCCAGTCGGGCGTGCGTTCGTTGAAGGCACCGAGGATGCGCGGGTTGTTCTCGTCGCCCGAGGTGCGCTGCAGCAGTGCATCGGCCTCTTCGCGGCCGTCGCGGCCGAAGTGCTTCTGCAGCAGGTAGACCATCGCCCACAGGTGGCGGCCTTCCTCGACGTTGATCTGGAACAGGTTGCGCAGGTCGTACATCGAGGGCGCGGTCAGGCCCAGGTGGCGCTGTTGCTCGACCGAGGCGGGCTCGGTGTCGCCCTGCGTGACGATGATGCGGCGCAGGTTGGCGCGGTGCTCGCCGGGCACGTCCTGCCAGGCCTTCTCGCCCTTGTGGTCGCCGAAGTGGATCTCGCGGTTGGCGTCGCCCGGGTTCAGGAAGATGCCCCAGCGGTAGTCGCGCATCTTCACGTGGCCAAATTGGGCCCAGCCCTGCGGGTCGACGCTCACGGCGGTGCGCAGATAGACCTCGTGGTTGGTCGAGCCCTCGGGGCCGACGTCGTCCCACCAGTTGATGAAGTTGGGCTGCCAGCCTTCGAGCGCGCGCTGCAGCGTGCGGTCTTCGCCGAGGTTGACGTTGTTGGGGATCTTCTCGCTGTAGTTGATCGTGCTCATCGTTGTTCCTTGGGTTGTACGGGCTGCAGGTTCAGACGCGGTTGAGATCGAAGCCGGCCTTCTCGCCGGTGCCGTAGACCTTGAGCGCACCCTTCTCGCCGACGGCGTTGGGGCGGTTGAAGATCCAGTTCTGCCAGGCCGAGAGGCGGCCGAAGACGCGGGTGATCATGTTCTCCTTGCTCGAGAAGCGCAGGTTGGCCTCGAGGCCGGTCAGCGAGTCGGGCGACATGGCGGCACGCTCCTCGATCGCGATGCGGATCTCGTCGTCCCAGTCGATGTCGTCGGGCGCGGCCGTGACCAGGCCGAGCTTCAGGGCCTCGTCGGCATCGAGCGGCTTGCCGGCGGCGCCGCGCGCGGCCTCGAGCGGCGCGGCTTCCTCGTAGAAGCGGCGCTGCAGGCGGCTCTGGTCGTTGACCATCGGGAAGAAGCCGAAGTTGAACTCGTTGAGCACCAGCTTGGGCGCGCGCTCGGCATCGTCGGGCAGCGCGAGCATGTAGCTGCGGTCGGCCGCGAAGGCCAGCTCGGCCAGCGTGCCGGCGAAGCAGGAACCGGCCTCGACCAGCGCGAACAGGCTGCGCGAGGAGACGTCGAGGCGCGCCAGCGTGCGGCGCAGCGCGCCCAGCGTTTCGCGCACCAGCCAGTGGTCCTTGTTCGCGAGCATCACGGCGTCCGAGGCCAGCACGGCCTGGGCGTCGCCCTCGGTCTTCAGCAGCCAGGTGCCGATGTCGAGTTCGTTGGTGCGCAGGTTGAGGATCGCGTCGTCGAGCTCGCGGCACACGGCCAGCGGCCACCAGGCGGCGCCCGCGGCCTCGATGGCGGCGATGTCGGCCGGCTGCGCGCCGCTCGGCGCCTTGACGGTGATCGCGGCGGTGCGCTTGCTGCGGTCGATCTGCACGTTCACGTGCGAATAGGCGATGCCGTCGGCGCTGTCGGTGCGCTCGAGGCGCGTGAGGGCCACGCCCTTGGCGCCGGCGGGACGGTCGCTGCCAGCCGCGAGCTGCGAGGCGCGTTCCTGCACGGCGGCGGCGAACTGCGCGGGCTTGGCGACCGCGTCGACCAGGCGCCATTCGACGGCACGCTGGCCGCGTACGCCTTCGACGCTGGTGCAGAAGATGTCGGCCAGATCGTGGCGCACGTGGCGCTTGTCGGTCACGCGGGTCAGGCCGCCGGTGCCGGGCAGCACGCCGAGCAGCGGCACTTCGGGCAGCGAGACGGAGGAGGAGCGGTCGTCGACCAGCAGGATCTCGTCGCAGGCCAGCGCCAGTTCGTAGCCGCCGCCGGCGCAGGCGCCGTTCACGGCCGCGAGGAACTTCAGGCCCGAATGCTTCGACGTGTCTTCCATGCCGTTGCGGGTCTCGTTGGTGAACTTGCAGAAGTTCACCTTCCAGGCGTGGCTCGAGACGCCCAGCATGAAGATGTTGGCGCCCGAACAGAAGATGCGGTCCTTGCCGCTGGTCACGATCACGCTGCGCACCTCGGGGTGCTCGAAGCGGATGCGGTTGAGCGCGTCGTTGAGCTCGATGTCGACGCCGAGGTCGTAGCTGTTGAGCTTGAGCTTGTAGCCCGGGCGGATGCCGCCGTCCTCGGCGATGTCGAGCGTGAGGCGCGCGATCTCGCCGTCGAAGCCGATCGACCAGTGGCGGTACTGGGAAGGCTCGATGCGGTAGTCGACGCGCGGGGCGGCGGTGGATGCGGTGGTGTCGGTCATGGTGGGGTCTCCTGGGTCTTCCGTGGGCGTGAAAGGCCGCGGGACAAGGTCGATGCACGAATAATAATGCACTTTCCTGCGGCGATGACATGCATCATGCTGCATGTTTACGGGCACGTCAATGCCTGATGCACTTTTTTTCGGGGACGTGACCGAAGCCCGGTCCGGTGCGCGGCGGCGCCGGGCGGGTCAGGCCTTCAGGCCCATCGCCTGGCGGGCCGCGGCGCGCAGGTTCTGGAAGCTCTGCGGCAGGGTCTGGCGGCTGGTGTCGACCGTGAGATCGGCCTTCGAATAGAAGGCGGCGCGGCCGTTGAGGATGCGGCGCAGGTCGTCCATGGCCTCGCGGCTGGCGGCCATCGGGCGGGTGTCGCCCTGGGCGGCCACGCGGCCCATGTGCTCCTCGGGCGCGGCCTGCAGCCAGACGGTGGTGCAGTGCGCGAGCAGCTCGTTGAAGGTGGCGGGGTCGGACACGATGCCGCCGGGCGTGGCGATCACCACCTCGCTGTAGATCTGGATCGCCTCCTCGAGCGCGCGGCGCTCGTAGCGGCGGTAGGCGTTGGTGCCGTAGAGGTCGTGGATCTCGCGCACGCTGCAGCCGGCGAGCTTCTCGATCTCGCGGCTCAGCTCGACGAAGGGCACCTCGAGGTCGTCGGCCAGCATCTGGCCCAGCGTGGACTTGCCCGCGCCGCGCAGGCCCACGAGCGCGATGCGCCGGTGCCGCGCCGGGTCGACCGAGGCCGTGCCCAGCAGCTCGCCGAGCGCCACGCGCACGCGGCGCAGGTCGGCCTCGCTGCGGTGCTCGAGCAGCTCGCGGATCAGGAGCCACTCGGGCGAGCTGGTGGTCACGTCGCCGACCAGCTCGGCCAGCGAGCAATGCAGCGCGCCCGCCACCTGCTGCAGCACCAGGATCGAGGCGTTGCCGATGCCGTACTCGAGGTTGGCGAGATGGCGCTCCGACACCTCGGCCGCGATCGCCACCGCCTTGCGCGTGAGCCCGCGCTGCGCGCGCAGGTTGCGCACGCGCTCGCCGAGCGCGACCAGCAGCGGGTTCTTCACCTCCCCGGGCGCGGCGGGGGCGGCGCCTTCCGGCGCGGTGGCCAGCACCGCGTCTACATGCTCATTCATGCCATTCCTCTTGTTTCGCCGGCATTGTGCGCGCTCAGGGTAAACACCATAGATGCACTATATTGCTTGACACTGATTGTCTCGATGCTTATTGTTCGGCCACACGCAAGATACTGCACGTGCAGCATTCCTGCAAGGCAATACCAAAGTTCGAGGCCCACGATGTCCGACAGCAGCCACTCCGCCAGCCCCGGCGGCAAGGAAGCCTTCCACCAACTGATCGCCGGCCTGACCGCCGAGATCGCCGGCCGGCCGCTCGACGCCGAGCTCGACCGCTGGCTCAACGCGAACCACGGCGCCGGCAGCCCCACCTTCGCGCGGCTCGGCGCCGCCTGCCGCCAGGGCGTGGCCGAAGGCTGGCTGTGCGAGCGCGAAGGCGGCGGCATCAGGTACGGCCGCGTCTTCAAGGCCGAGGACGCGCTGCACCGCTTCTCGGTCGACGTGGTCGACATGCAGGACATTGCCGGCCCGCACCACACCCATCCCCAGGGCGAGATCGACCTGATCATGCCGCTGGACGACAGCCCCGCCGCCAGCTTCGACGGCCGGCCCGCGGGCTGGTGCGTCTACAGCCCCGGCAGCGCGCACCGCCCGACCGTCGCGCAAGGCCGCGCGCTCGTTCTCTATCTGCTGCCCGAAGGGCAGATCAAATTCACCGTATGACCGAGCTTCTTCCCAATCACGTCGCCGGCCGCTGGCAAAGCGGCTCGGGCGCCGGCACGCCCCTCTTCGACCCGGTGCTCGGCACCGAGCTCGTGCGCGTCGACGCCACCGGGCTCGACCTGCCCGGGGCCTTCGCGTTCGCCCGCGAACAGGGCGGCCAGGCGCTGCGCGCCCTCACCTACCGCCAGCGCGCCGGCCTGCTGGCGGCCGTCGTCAAGGTGCTGCAGGCCAACCGCGATGCGTATTACGAGATCGCCACCGCGAACTCGGGCACGGTGAAGAACGACTCGGCCGTCGACATCGACGGCGCGATCTTCACGCTGGGTCAGTACGCCAAGTGGGGCGATGCGCTCGGCGACGTGCGCGCGCTGCGCGACGGCGAGGCCGCCAGGCTCGGCAAGGAGCCGCTGTTCCAGTCGCAGCATCTGCAGGTGCCCACGCATGGCGTGGCGCTGTTCATCAACGCCTTCAACTTCCCCTCGTGGGGCCTGTGGGAGAAGGCCGCGCCCGCGCTGCTCTCGGGCGTGCCGGTGATCGTGAAGCCGGCCACCGCCACCGCCTGGCTCACGCAGCGCATGGTCAAGGACGTGGTCGACGCGGGCGTGCTGCCCGCGGGCGCGCTGTCGGTGATCTGCGGCAGCTCGGCCGGCCTGATGGACCAGCTCCAGCCCTTCGACGTGGTCTCGTTCACCGGCTCGGCCGACACCGCCGCGCTGATCCGCTCGCACGACGCCGTGGCGCGGCGCTCGGTGCGCGTGAACATCGAGGCCGACAGCCTCAACAGCGCGCTGCTGCTGCCCGGCGCCGCGCCCGGCAGCGAGGCCTTCAACCTGCTGGTGCGCGAGGTGGTGCGCGAGATGACGGTGAAGGCGGGCCAGAAGTGCACCGCGATCCGCCGCATCCTCGTGCCGGCCGAGTTCTACGACGCCGCCGCCGAAGCGATCGGCGCCAAGCTCGCGGGCGTGAGCGTGGGCAACCCGCGCAACGAGGGCGTGCGCATGGGCTCGCTGGTGAGCCGTGCGCAGCTGGCCGCGGTGCGCGAGGGCCTCGATGCGCTCGCCGCGCAGACCCAGGTGCTGCACGACGGCCGCGACCGCCCGCTGGTCGATGCCGACCCGGCCGTGGCCGCCTGCATCGGCCCGGTGCTGCTGGGTGCGCGCGACGCCGACGCGGCGCGGCAGGTGCACGACATCGAGGTCTTCGGCCCGGTCGCCACGCTGCTGCCCTACCGCGACACGGCCCATGCCTTCGCCCTCGCCCACCGCGGCCAGGGCTCGCTCGTGACCTCGCTCTACGGCGCCGACGAAACGGCGCTCGCGCAGGCGGCGGTCGAACTCGCGGCCAGCCATGGCCGCGTGCACGTGATCACGCCCGAGGTGGCGCAGGCCCAGACCGGCCACGGCAACGTGATGCCGATGTCGCTGCACGGCGGCCCGGGCCGCGCGGGCGGCGGCGCCGAACTCGGCGGCCTGCGCGCGCTGGACTTCTACCACCGCCGCAGCGCGGTGCAGGCGGGCAACGGCGTGCTCGCCGCCCTGGGGCTGTAGCCGCCCTTCTATATAGATACCGCCGCAGCCCCCCGGAGAGAGGCCCCAAGGAGACACACGATGAGCCTGCCACCCCGCTTCAATTTCGCCGAGCACCTGTTCGCGCTCAACCGCGAGCGCGCCGCGCGCACCGCCTACGTCGACGACCGCGGCACGCTGAGCTACGGCCAGCTCGAGAAACGCTCGCGCCGCCTGGCCGCGGCGCTCAAGGCCGCGGGCCTGCGCCGCGAGGAACGGGTGCTGCTCTTGATGCTCGACGGCAACGACTGGCCCGTGAGCTTCCTCGGCTGCCTCTATGCCGGCATCGTGCCGGTGGCCGTCAACACGCTGCTCACGCCCGAGGACTACGCCTACATGCTCGACCACAGCCGCGCGCAGGCCGCGCTGGTGTCGGGTGCGCTGCTGCCGGTGCTGCAGGAAGCGATGGCGCGCGGCGGCCACGAGCTGCACACGCTGCTGGTGTCGCAACCCGCGGGCGCGCTGCCCGAGGGCGCGCGGGATTTCGAGGCCGCGCTCGCCGCCGCCGAGCCGCTGGCCGCGCCCGCGCTCACGGCCTCCGACGATCCCGGCTTCTGGCTCTACTCGTCGGGTTCCACCGGCAAGCCCAAGGGCACGGTCCACACGCAGGCCAACCTCTGGTGGACCGCCGAGCTCTACGGCAAGCCGGTGCTGGGCCTGACCGAGAACGACGTCTGCTTCTCGGCCGCCAAGATGTACTTCGCCTACGGCCTGGGCAATGCGCTGACCTTCCCGCTGTCGGTCGGTGCCACCGTGGTGCTGATGGCCGAGCGCCCCACGCCCGATGCAACGTTCCGCCGCTGGGTGGAGCACAAGCCCACGGTCTTCTTCGGCGCGCCCACCGGCTTCGCGGGCATGCTCGCCTCGCCGAAGCTGCCGGCGCGCGAGGCGGTGGCGCTGCGCATGTGCTCGTCGGCCGGCGAGGCCCTGCCCGGCGAGATCGCGCAGCGCTTCAAGACGCACTTCGGTTGCGACATCATCGACGGCATCGGCTCCACCGAGATGCTGCACATCTTCATCTCGAACCGGCCCGACGACGTGCGCTACGGCACCACGGGCAAGCCGGTCGAGGGCTACGAGGTCGAGCTGCGCGGCGAGGACGGCCGCGCCGTGCCCGACGGCGAGGTCGGCGACCTCTACATCCGCGGCCCGAGTTCGGCGCTGATGTACTGGACCAACCGCGAGAAGTCGCGCGAGACCTTCCAGGGCGGCTGGACCAAGAGCGGCGACAAGTACACGCGCGACGCCGACGGCTACTTCACCTATGCGGGCCGCAGCGACGACATGCTCAAGGTCAGCGGCATCTACGTCTCGCCCTTCGAGGTCGAGGCCACGCTGATGCAGCATCCGGCCGTGCTCGAGGCCGCGGTGATCGGCAAGGAGGACGGCGAGGGCCTCACGAAGACCAAGGCCTTCGTGGTGCTCAAGGACGGCGGCACCACCACCGAGGACGAGCTCAAGGCCTTCGTGAAGGAGCGCCTCGCGCCCTACAAGTACCCGCGCTTCCTCGAGTTCGTGGCCGAGCTGCCGAAGACGGCGACCGGCAAGATCCAGCGCTTCCGGCTGCGCGAGCGCGAGAAGCAGGCATGAGCCTTCCGGACTTCGCCACCATCGACTGGCGCGGCCGCGCGGTGCGCATCGAGTGCCAGTGGATCGCGCCCGAGCGCGCCGACGCGCCGCTCGTCGTGTTCCTGCACGAGGGCCTGGGCTCGGTCTCGATGTGGAAGGACTTTCCCGCGCGCCTGTGCGAAGCCGCCGGCGTGCGCGGCCTGGTGTTCTCGCGCCCCGGCTACGGCCGCTCCACGCCGCGCGCCGAGGACGAGATCTGGGACGTGGACTTCATGCACCGCCAGGCGCACGAGGTGCTGCCCGCGCTGTTCGCGGCGCTCGCGCTCGACGGCGAAAAGCCCTGGCTGTTCGGCCACAGCGATGGCGGCTCGATCTCGCTGCTGTATGCCGCGCGCTTTCCCGATCGCGTCGCGGGCCTGATCGTGCTGGCGCCGCACATCTTCGTGGAAGACGTGACGGTGGCGAACATCGAGTTCGCGCGCACCGCCTACCTCGGCACCGACCTGCCGCAGAAACTCGGCCGCTACCACGACAGCGCCGATTCGGCCTTCTGGGGCTGGAACCGCATCTGGCTGCATCCGCCATTCCGCGACTGGAACATCGAGGCCGAGCTCGACGCGATCCGCTGCCCCGTGCTCGCCGTGCAGGGCCTCGGCGACGAGTACGGCAGCCTCGCGCAGATCCGCGGCATCGCCGCGCGCGTGCCCGGCTGCGAGCTGCTCGAGATCCCCGAATGCGGGCATTCCCCGCATCGCGATCAGCCGGATCGTGTCATCGTCGCGGCCACTTCGTTCATCACCAAAAACAGGAGACAGAGTTCATGACCATTCGCCACACCACCCGCCTCGCGCTGACCGCGCTGTCCTTCGCCGCGCTGTGCACGGCCGCCTCGGCCCAGGGCACGGGCAAGCTCAAGGTCGGCCTGATGCTGCCCTACAGCGGCACCTTCACCGCGCTCGGCGTGGCGATCGAGAACGGCTTCAAGCTCTACGTCGACGAGCAGGGCGGCAAGCTCGCGGGCCGCGAGATCGAATACTTCAAGGTCGACGACGAGTCCGATCCCGCCAAGGCCACCGACAACGTCAACAAGCTGATCAAGCGCGACAACGTCGACGTGATCGTGGGCACCGTGCACTCGGGCGTGGCCATGGCCATGGCCAAGGCCGCCAAGGAGAGCGGCACCGTGCTGATCGTGCCCAATGCCGGCGCCGACGCCGTCACCGGCCCGATGTGCGCGCCCAACATCTTCCGCAGCTCGTTCAGCAACTGGCAGCCGGCCTACGCCATGGGTGAAGTGGCGGCCAAGCAGCAGGGCAAGAAGAAGGTCATGACCATCACCTGGAAGTACGCGGCCGGCGAGGAGTCGGTCAACGGCTTCAAGGAAGGCTTCGAGAAGGCCGGCGGCAAGGTCGACAAGCAGCTCACGCTGCCGTTCCCGAACGTGGAGTTCCAGGCCCTGCTGACCGAGATCGCGGCGGCCAAGCCCGATGCCGTGTACGCCTTCTTCGCGGGCGGTGGCGCGGTCAAGTTCGTCAAGGACTACCAGGCCGCGGGCCTGAACAAGACCATCCCGCTGTACGGCCCGGGCTTCCTGACCGACGGCACGCTCGAGGCGCAGGGCGAATCGGCGCAGGGCATGCTCACCACGCTGCACTACGCCGACGGCCTGAACACGCCGCGCGACACCGCCTTCCGCACCGCCTACGCCAAGACCTTCAAGCTGCAGCCCGACGTGTACGCGGTGCAGGGCTACGACGCCGCGCAGATGCTGGGCGTGGGCCTCGCCGCCACCAAGGGCGACATCACGAAGAAGGCCGACTTCGCGGCCGCGGTCGAGAAGGCCAAGATCGACAGCCCGCGCGGCACCTTCACGGTCAGCAAGTCGCACAACCCGGTGCAGGACATCTATCTGCGCAAGGTGGAAGGCAAGGAGAACAAGCTGGTGAGCACGGCGATCAAGGGCTTGGCCGACCCTGCCCGCGGTTGCCGCATGTAAGGCCTCGGCCTTCCGCTAATCGGCTCGATCTTCTTCTCTTCGCTTTCGTATTTCGTCCCGGCCCGCCCCTGCCCGTTCGGGCTGAGCCTGTCGAAGCCGCCGCGCAAGCTGCGCGCCCCGCCTTCGACAGGCTCAGGCCGAACGGCTGGAGCGGCATCCGGCTCCGATTCTTGCCAGCCTCTTCAGTGAGACCCCACCCGTGGACTTCGGCACCTTCCTCGTCCAGTGCCTGAACTCGGTTCAGTACGGACTGCTGCTCTTTCTCGTGGCCTCGGGCCTGACGCTGATCTTCGGGATCATGGGCGTGATCAACCTCGCGCACGGCAGCTTCTACATGATCGGCGCCTACATGGCGTTCTCGCTGGCGCCGCTGTTCGGCGACCAGTTCCTGCTGATGCTGGTGGCCGGCGTGGTGCTCGCCGCCATCTTCGGCTACCTGCTCGAGTGGGCCTTCTTCAGCTATCTCTACCAGCGCGACCACCTGCAGCAGGTGCTCATGACCTACGGCCTGATCCTGGTGTTCGAGGAACTGCGCTCGATCCTGGTGGGCAACGACGTGCACGGCGTGAAGGTGCCGGCCTGGCTCGACGGCAGCTTCGCGCTGGGCAGCGTGATGAGCTATCCCTGGTATCGCCTGTTCGCCTCGGCCGCCTGCATCGTGCTGGCGCTGGCGCTGTACTGGGTGGTCAACCGCACGCGACTGGGCATGATGATCCGCGCCGGCGCGAGCAACCGCGACATGGTGCGCGGCCTGGGCATCGACGTGAAGCGGCTCTACCGCATCGTCTTCGCGGCCGGCGTGGCGCTCGCGGCGCTGGCCGGCATGATCGCCGCGCCGATGTCCTCGGTCTATCCCAACATGGGCGCGAGCGTGCTGATCATCTGCTTCGTGCTGGTCGTGATCGGCGGCATCGGCTCGATCACCGGCGCGCTCGTCGCCTCGCTGCTGGTGGGCTTCGTCGACACCTTCGGCAAGGTGTTCTTCGCCGACCTGAGCGGCATCGGCATCTACCTGCTGATGGCGATCGTGCTGATCTGGAAGCCCGAGGGGCTGATGGGACGGCGTCCATGAGTTCGATCCCCAGGACCTCCACGCGCATGATTGCCTCCACGCCTTCCCCTGCCCGCGCCGGCTCTTTCGGCGGCTTCGCGCTGCCGCTGGCCTGCGCGCTGGCCATCGGCATCGCCGGCCCGCTGCTGGGCAACTACGCCTCGGACTTCATCGTCAAGGTGATGATCCTGTCGATCTTCGCGCTGAGCCTCGAGCTGCTGGTCGGCATGACCGGCCTCGTGAGCCTGGGCCACGCGGCCTTCTACGGCATCGGCGCCTACGTCACGGTGCTGGCCTCGGGCGCCGAGGGCGGCAACTTCGCGCTGCTGCTGCCCGCGGCCATGGGCGCGGCCGGGCTCTATGCCCTGTTCGTCGGCGCGCTGAGCCTGCGCACGCGCGGCGTCTACTTCATCATGGTGACGCTGGCCTTCGCGCAGATGGCCTTCTTCGTGTTCCACGACACCAAGGTCGGCGGCGGCAGCGACGGCATCTACCTCTACGTGCGCCCGGCCCTCGGCGCGCTCGACCTCGAGAACCGCACGGTGCTGTTCTACGTGGTGCTGGCGGCGCTGGTGTTCACCTACGCGCTGCTCGCGCTGCTGCGCCGCTCGCGCTTCGGCGCGGCGCTCGCGGGCATCCGCGTCAACGAGCAACGCATGCGCGCGGCGGGCTTCCCCACCTACGCCTACAAGCTCGCGGCCTTCGTGCTGGCCGGTGCGCTCGCCGGCCTCGCGGGCTTCCTGCTGGCCTCGCGCGACGGCGTGGTCAATCCCGAGCTGATGGCCTGGCACAACTCGGGCGAGGTGCTGCTGATGGTGATCCTCGGCGGCCTGGGCCACCTGCGCGGCGCGGTGATCGGCGCCATGGCCTTCACGCTGCTCAAGGAGATCTTCTCGACCCACGCGCTGCTCGGGCCGCTGGCCGACCACTGGCAGCTCACGCTGGGGCTGACCATCATCGTGTTCGTGGCGCTGCTGCCCAAGGGCCTGATCGGGCTGGTGCAGCGGCTGTCGCCGAGGAGCGGGGCATGAACGCACGCATCAACGATTCGGTGCTGCTGTCCGTCGAGGGACTGACCCGCCGCTTCGGCGGCCTGGTCGCGGTCAACGCGGTCACGCTCGACCTGCACGTGGGCGAGGTGCATGCGGTGATCGGCACCAACGGCGCGGGCAAGTCGACGCTGATCAACATGCTCTCGGGCGAGATCGAGGCCTCGGCCGGCCGCATCCGCCTCGACGGCGAGGACATCACGACGCGCGCGCAGTTCCGCCGCGCGCTCGCGGGCGTGGGCCGCAGCTATCAGCGCACCACCATCTTTCCGGAGTTCAGCGTGCACGAGAACTGCCGCCTCGCGGCGCAGGCGGCCACGCCGCGGCCCTGGGCGATCTGGCAGCCGTCGCGCGGCTGCGCCGCGAGCTCGGCCTCGGCCGACGCGGCGCTCGAAGCCGCGGGCCTCGCCGCCGAGGCGCACCGCATCGCCGGCACGCTGAGCCACGGCGCGCAGCGCCAGCTCGAGGTGGCGATGTGCCTGGCCACGCATCCGCGCGTGCTGCTGCTCGACGAGCCGCTGGCCGGCATGGGCGCGGAGGAGACCGACCGCATGCTGAACCTGCTCGCGCAGCTCAAGGCCACGCACGCCATCCTGCTGGTGGAGCACGACATGGACGCGGTGTTCCGCGTGGCCGACCGCATCACGGTGATGGTCAACGGCACGGTCATCGCCACCGGTAGCCCCGACGCGATCCGCGAGAACCCCGAAGTCCGCACCGCCTACCTCGGCGAGGAACACTGATGCCCCCACGCTCTGCACTTCGTGTCATCGCTGCCCACCGGGGAGGCTCAGGCCTGCCTTGGGGCGGCCCGGCGGGAGGCCTCTGATGCTCAACGTCAAGGACCTCAACACCTACTACGGCAACAGCCACATCCTGCGCGGCGTGCATGCCGAGATCCCGGCCGCGACCTCGGTCGGCCTGCTGGGCCGCAACGGCATGGGCAAGACCACGCTGATCCGCACGATCATGGGCTACGTGCGCCCCGCCTCGGGCGAGGTGCAGGTCGACGGCCGCACGGTCACCGGCCTGCCGCCCGAGAAGATGGCGCGGCTGGGCATCGGCTACGTGCCCGAGGGCCGCGGCATCTTCCCCAACCTCTCGGTGCGCGAGAACCTCGTGATGAGCGAGCGCGCGGGCATCGACGGCCAGCGCGCCTGGACCTTCGAGCGCGTGATGGCCACCTTCCCGCGGCTGGCCGAGCGGCTGTCGCACGGCGGCCAGCAGCTCTCGGGCGGCGAGCAGCAGATGCTGTCGATCGGCCGCGCGCTGATGACCAACCCGCGCCTGCTGATCCTCGACGAGGCGACCGAAGGCCTCGCGCCGCTGATCGTGGCCGAGATCTGGCGCGTGATCGAGCAGATCCGCCAGACCGGCATCGCCACCCTGATCGTGGACCGCGACTACCGCAAGGTGCTGGCCCACACCGAGCTCGCGGTGGTGATGGAGAAGGGCCAGATCGTGCGCCAGGGCGCCTCGGGCGCGCTGCTCGCGCAGCCGCAGGCGCTGGAGGCCTTGCTCGGGGTCTGAGGGCCGCTCAGGCCGCGCGCTGCTTGACGACCGTGGGCTCGATGGCCGGCGCCGGCCACAGCGCGAGGTGGTAGCGGTCCTCGCCCTCGAGCCCGTCCTCGGACAGCGTCGCGAGCCCCGCGTAGCAGGCGCGCACGCGGTAGGTGCCCGGCGCGATCGCCATGCGCGCCGCATCCGGAAAGTAGTCGGTGCAACCCGCGATCGCGAGGCGCCCGCTCGCCGTCGCGAGCGTGCATTCGACGATGTGCTCCCAGGCATCGGCATCGAGCGACGGCGCGGCCTCGAGGATCTCGAGCGTGACCGGCACGTTCATGTTGCGCGCCGTGCCGATGCCGACCACGCCGGGCGCGGTCGCGAGCATGCGTTCCACGGCCTCGTCGCTCCATGCATCGGAAAGATCGCCTTCGGCGGATTCGTCCTGGATGTAGAACTGAAAGTAGTCGGCGAAGAGCTGGAAGGTGTGCATGCATCGGTCTCCGGTGGAGACCCAGCGTAGCGCGTCCCGGTGAAAGTCCGGTGGCGCACCGGGTTTCACCTCTGTGCTGCGACAGCGCGACAGCCGAATGATGTCCGGCTGCACGGCAGCCCTCCGATCCCCCGGCGGCCGCGTGCCATCGCGAGGTCGAGCATGCCTTCCCTGCAATCGCGCCACATCGACAACGTCTATTCGATCGCCACCGGCACCGCGCTGGCCGATCCGGCGACCAGCCTGGTCCACAAGTCGTGGGCGCGCTGCGTGCGCGACCATGGCCTCGATCCCTCGCGGCCCACGCCCGCGCGCATCCTGCCGGCGCACGAGGTGCGCGCGCACCAGCAGCAGCTCGAGCACTTCCTGTGCACCGCGCGCGCGGGCATGGAGGACATCTACCGCCGCGTGGCCGACCTCGGCTACATGGTGCTGCTGACCGATGCCGAGGGCATCACGGTCGACTACATCGGCAACCCGGCCTGGGACGACCAGCTGCGCAAGGCCGGCCTCTACCTCGGCGCCGACTGGAACGAGGCCCATGCGGGCACCTGCGGCGTGGGCACCTGCCTGGTCGAGCAGGCACCGATGACCTGCCACCAGACCGAGCACTTCGACGCCACCCACATCGCGCTGACCTGCACCACCGCGCCGCTGTTCGACCATGGCGGGCGGCTCACGGCGGTGCTCGACGTGTCGGCGCTGCATTCGCCCGAGGCCAAGGAGAGCCAGCACCTGGTGCGGCACCTGGTCGCGATCTACGCGCGCATGATCGAGGACGCCGATTTCCTGCGCCACTTCCGCGGCCACTGGGTGCTGCGGCTGGGCAGCGCCTTCGGTCTGGTCGACGTCGCCGGCGAACTGATGCTCGCGCTCGACGAGGCGGGCACGGTGGTCGGCGCGAACAGCAGCGCGCGGCGGCTGTTCGCGACCCATCCGGTCGGCACCTGCGTGGCCGAGCTGCTGCGCATGCCGCTCGATGCGATCTGGCGCCTGGGCGCGAGCGCATCGGCCATGCCCTTCGCCCACACCGTGCTGCTGCCGGACGGCGGCGAGTACCACGCCTCGCTGCTCGCGCCGCGCGTGGCGCGCCGCGCGCCCGCGACCGAACGCAAGACCGCCGTGCCGGGCGCCGACCGGCTGCCGCCGCTCGAGGGCATCGCGGGCGACGATCCCGCGATGCAGTCGCTGCTCGCGCAGGCGCGCCGGCTGGTCGACCGCGGCATCCACGTGCTGATCGAGGGCGAGACCGGCAGCGGCAAGGAGGTGCTGGCGCGCGCGCTGCACGGCGCGAGCCGCCGCGCGGCCCTGCCCTTCGTGGCCGTGAACTGCGCGGCCATTCCCGATTCGCTGATCGAGAGCGAGCTGTTCGGCTACCTGCCCGGCACCTTCACCGGCGGCCGCAGCAAGGGCATGAAGGGCCTGATCGCGCAGGCCGACCGCGGCACGCTGTTCCTCGACGAGATCGGCGACATGCCGATGGCGCTGCAGACGCGGCTGCTGCGCGTGCTGTCCGAAGGCGAGGTGCTGCCGCTGGGCGGCGACGCGCCGCAGCGCGTCGACCTCGCGGTGGTGGCCGCCACGCACCGGGGCCTGAGCGAACTCGTGGCCGCGGGCCGCTTCCGCGAGGACCTCTACTACCGACTGTGCGGCGCCGTGCTGAAGCTGCCGCCGCTGCGCGAGCGCCGCGACCGGCGCCACCTGATCGACCGCCTGTTCGCCGAGGAAGCCGCGGCGATGGATTCGAATGCACGGCTCTCGGCCGAGGCGATCGAGGCGCTGATGGCGCACCGCTGGCCCGGCAACCTGCGCGAGCTGCGCAACGTGCTGCGGCTCGCGCTGGCGTTGTGCACGGGGCGCGAAGTCGTGGTGGAGGACCTGCGGTTGCCGGAGCGCGTCGCGACGACGATGCCCGCAATGGTCGATGGGGCCGAGGACACGGCCGCCGAATCGGAGCGGCTGCTCGCGGCGCTGCGCCAGCACCGCTGGCGCGTCGCGCAGGCGGCCGATGCGCTGGGCCTGAGCCGGGCCACCGTGTACCGGCACATGAAGCGGCTCGGCATCGTCGCGCCCCGGCGCGGCTGATCGCACACCGCTACAGCGCGGTCCACTCGTTCGATTCGTAGCAGGCCTTCAGGCGCTCGTGCAGCGGATGAGTCACCGAGAACTCGGTCGCATCGATGCGCCGCAGCGGCCGCACCGTGTCGGGCACGTTGGTCCAGAAAGCCAGCTCGAAATCCTTGATCTCGTCGATGCGGATGTCGCGCTCGACGAAGGGAATGCCATGCGAGCGCATGCCCAGCCGCAGCAGGTGGATGGCACCGCCGGGCAGCGCGGGCGCGGTCGGCAGCACCACGCGGCGCCCGTCGTAGAAGCCGATGTTCCACGTGCTTCCCTCCGAGATGCTGCGCCGCGCGTCGAGGAACAGCGCGTCGTCGAAACCCGCCGCCTGCGCGAGCTTGCGGTGGTGGAACAGGCCGAAAGTGCCGACATGCTTGACCTCGGGCAGCACGCGCTCGTGCTGCACCGAGCGCACGGCGCGCGGCGGCGGCGCCTCGGCCGCGAGCGGCGACTGGGTGACGAACACGCCGGCGGGCATCGGCTTGGTGAGGTCGGCGAAGCCCGCCACGCGCGGGAAGACGTTGATTCGCACCAGCCAGGTCCGGTCGTCGTCGGGCACGGCCTCGCGCACCAGCCGGCGCACCCGCTCGCCCTCGAGCTCGCTGCCGAACAGGAGCCGCGTGCTGCGGTCCAGCCGGGCCAGCTGGAAGTCCAGCCCCTGCACGCTGCGCCGGCGGATGCGCATGGTGCTGAAGTGCCCGTAGTTGGCGAGCGCCATCGCGCGCAGGTCGCCGACCGAGGGCGGTTCGCCGTCGATGCGGCCCACGGCCGGTGCGGGTGCGGGCACATCGGCCGCGCTGACGCCGCCCACGGCCGACAGGCCCATGGCAAGCATCGCGCGACGCCCGAGGAAGGAAACGTTGTCGACTTGCATCTCAAGCTCCTGCAGTTGGAAAACCATGGCGCGCGCCGGCCCAGGCATCGACGAGAAAGGCCAGCACCGCGGCATTGAAGTTCTGCGCCTGTTCGAAGTACGGCGAATGCCCCGCGGCCGCGATCTCCGCCACGCGGCTGCCCTCGACCTGGCGCGCGATGTCGCGCACCACCGCGGGCGTGACCACGCGGTCCTCGGCACCGACCACGAACAGCGTCGGGCAGCGCAGGCGTTGCAGGTCGTCGAGCGCGAGCAGCTGCTCCGGCGCGAACAGCGCTGCGAGGCGCTCGCCCCATCCCGGGCCGCCGCGGCCGGCCACGGCGCCGTGCACCGCGGGATTGAACTGGTTGATCTGCCGGTACAGCCAGGCCATCGCGGGCCGCTCGCGCACGAAGGCCGGGCTCAGCGCGCGGTCCTCGAGCTCGGTCGCCGCCACCTCGCCGAGAAAGGCCGCGACATTGGCCAGCATCCGCGGATGGTCGATCGCCAGCGGCGAGTCGCAGCAGGCGAAGGCCCACACCCGCTCGGGATGGCGCAGCGCGAGCCGCGCGCCGGTCATGCCGCCGAGCGACTGGCACACCAGCGCGGCGCTGTCGATGCCCTCGGCATCGAGCACCGCGAGTGCATCGGCCACCAGGGCCTCATGCCCGAAGGCCTCGAGCGGCGCGACCGAACGGCCGAAGCAGCGCGCGTCGAACGCGATGCAGGTGAAGCGCTGCGAGAACGCGGGGATCTGCTGCCACCAGGTCGCGGCATTCGATCCCGCGCCGTGGCAGAACAGCAGCGCCGGCCCCTGGCCCGTGCGCTCGTAGTAGATGTCGACGCCGCCGGAATGCACAAAGCTCATGCCGATGCTCCTCGCGCGGCGCTCATTCGGGCCGCACGCCGATGCGGCGCGCGAGCGTGCGATAGCGCTCGGCCTCGGCGGCCAGGAAGCGCGCGGCCTCGGCCAGGCTCATGCGCTCGGACACCTGCGAGCCCGAGGCCTCGAGGGTCGTGCGCACCTGCGGGTCGGCCAGGCTCGCCTGCAGCGCCTTGTGCAGGCGCTCGACCACGGCCTCGGGCGTGCCCTTGCGCACCATCGGCCCGGCCCAGGCGCCGGCCTCGTAGTCGGCGGCGACGCGGCTTTCCGCGAAGGTCTGCACGTTCTTCATCTGCGCGAGGCGCTGCTTCGAGGCGACGGCGAGGATCTTGAGCCGGCCGGTCTCGGCCAGCCCCAGGTAGCCGGTGGTGAAGGGCATCAGCGCGAAGTCGAGGTTGGCGCCGCCCAGGTCCTGGATCAGCGGCGCGCCCCCGCTGTAGGGCACGTGCATGACCCTGGCATCCATGCGCGCGGCCAGGTCCTCGGCCGCGAGGTGGAACATCGAGCCCACGCCCACGCTGCCGTAGGTCAGCGGCTGCGCGGCGGAAGAGCGCGCGAGCGCCGCGAAGGCATCGAGGTCGTCGGCCGCGAGCGCCTTGCGCGTCACCAGCACCAGCGGGTTGTTGGTGGCCGGCGAGACCAGCACGAAGTCCTCGAGCTTGAGCTTCACCGCGGCGCGCGCGAGCGGCGCGAGGATGACTTCATTGGGCGAGCCCTGCAGCACCGTGTAGCCGTCGGCCGGCGCGTTCAGCACCTTCTGCGCGGCCAGCGCGCCGCCCACGCCGCCGAGGTTCTCCACCAGCACCGGCTGGCCCAGCTCGCGGGCCATGCGCGGCGCGATGGCGCGGGCGATCACGTCGGCCGGCCCGCCCGCGGGATAGGGCACGACCCAGTTGACCGGCCTGGCAGGCCAGGCCTGCGCACCCGCGACCAGGGGAAGCACCGCGAGGCCGATGGCCAGGCGGCGCGCGATCCATGTGAGGCTCATCTCGAACTCCGGCTGTGGTTGACGTGGGAGCGGATGCTACAAACGCGGTCCCACGCGGCACAGGATCTTTTCAGCCACTCGGGGTACACAATCCGCCAAGCCCATGATCCGCTTCGACCTCTACCTGCCGCATGGCGGCCTGCCCGGCAGCGTCTTCGGTGCCATCGACATCCTGCGCGAGGCGAACTCGCTGGCGCGTGCGCGCGCGGGGCGGCGCATCGACGCGCCGGTGGCCTGGCGGCTGCTCGGGCCCGACGGCGGACCGCATGCGATGCGGCGCCTTGCGTTCCAGTCGGACGAGGAGGCGAAGCGTGCGCGCCGCGCGCCCGCCACCGCGCTCGCGGTGGTGCCGCCGCTGATGATGGTGACCATTCCCGGCCTGCGCCGGCTGGTGGCGCAGAACGCCGCGCTCTGCGCGCAGCTCGCGAGTCGCCACGCGGCCGGCGACTGGATCGGTGCCTGCGGCACCGGCCTGTGGCTGGCCGGGCGCGCGGGGCTGCTCGCGCACCAGCCGGTGCCGCTGTCGTGGCTCTACCAGTCCGGCTTCGCGCACGACTTCCCCGACACCCCGATCCACAGCGAGACCCCGCTGACGCTCGGCCCGCACATGGTGCTGGCGGCCACGCCCGACCTGATGCATGCGATGGTGCTCAAGCTGCTCGACGGCGTGGGCCTGTCGGACCTCGCCGCGGCCTGCCGCGACAAGTTCCTCGCCAACCCCGAACGCCAGCACCTGGTGCTCGACATCCCCGAGCAGGTGGTGGGCACCTCGCGCGATGCGCCGCTGCACCGCGCCATCGCCTTCATCGAGGCCAACGCGGGCCGGCCGCTGACGGTGGCCGAGATGGCCTCGGCCGCGGCGGTCAGCGAACGCACGCTGGTGCGGCTGTTCGCGCGCCACATCGAGCGCTCGCCGATCCAGTTCCTGCACGAGCTGCGCGTGAAGCGCGCGCGCATGTGGCTCGAGGCCACCTGGCGCTCGATGCACGAGATCGCCGATGCCTCGGGCTACGCGGACGTCTCGACCTTCCGGCGCACCTTCAAGCGCATCGCCGGCATGAGCCCGTCGGAGTACCGCGAGCGCTACACGGTGCGCACGCCGCGCGCGGTGTGGCAGTTGCAGGCTTTCGACGACGTGCTGGCGCCGGGCAAGGGCAAGCCGGCGGCCCGCCCATGAAAAAAGCCCGCACCCTGGCGGGCACGGGCTTGTCGCGGAATGGACGCGATCAGTCGACCAAGCCCAGGTGCAGGAAGCCTGCGTTCAGCGACGGGGTGCGCGCGCCGATCAGCAGCTCGAGCTGCTTAGAGCGCATCGCGAAGTAGACCGAGCTGCCCTTCGTCGCCGTGCGCATGCCCGTCGGCCCGAACGATGGCTGGACCGCCAGCGCGAGATCGACCTGCGCGGTCGCCGCGCCGTACGTGCCGGTCAGCGAGTACGTCGAGCCGGCGGCCACCACGACATCGGCCGTGCCGCCCGTCGACCAGCCCTTGCTGCTGAAGTCCGCGTAGCCCGATGCGGCCGGCACGCCCACCGCCAGCACCTGGCTGTTGGTCGTGGGCGACGGACCCGCGCTCAGGTACACCTTCTCGCCGCCGAAGTCGGCGAGCGCGAAGCGACCGAACAGGGTGCCGTCGACGGCGCTCTTCATCGTCCACAGCCCGGGCTGCTGCGGATCGGGCTCGACGTTGCTGACAGACACGTCGGCGCTCGGGCACTGTTCGATCTTGTAGATGGTGAGGTTGAGGCACTGCTTCATCACCTTGCCGCCACCCGAGATCTGGATCTGCGCGATGGCCGATTGCCCGCCCGCGGGCGAGAAGTCGATGCGGCCGCGGTCGTAGGTGCCGTCGAGCTTGCCCTGCTGCAGGACCAGCGCGCGCGACGCGATGAAGGGGAACGGTTCGTAGGTGGTCGGCGACTTGTAGCCCACCGCGAACGGCAGCGCGCCGACGATGTTGTCGCCGAGGCCGCGCAGCGCGAGCACGTCGCTCTTGCTGCGGCTGCTCTGCACCTTCCAGTCGCCGTCGCGCGACGCGCCCGCGGTCAGGGTGCCCGAGCTCGCATCGCCCGCCGTGTCGGTCAGGGTGTAGGTGGCCTTGTCGAAATCGATGGCAAGCACCTGGCGCGAGCCGTTGGCCGCGTACACGGTGTAGCGGCCGTTGCGATAGTCGCCGTTACCGACCGAGAAGCTCAGTTCCTTGCGGCGGTTGCCCGATGCGCTGGCCGTCAGCTTGAACTCGACGCTGCCCGTCGCTTTGGGGTTCTTGAAACGCGACAGCCATTGCGAGCCGGAGGTATCGACCTCGACGCGCTGGGCCGCGCCATCGCGGCTGTCCGCGGTCCAGGTGATCTCGCTGCCATCGCTGGACTTGACCGTCACGAGCTGGCCCGGCGCCACCTGGTACTTGCCCGCGCCGTCGGGACTCGCGGCGCTGCCGTCGACCTCGACGGACAGCTTGGCTTCCGACTCGGCGGGCGTCTGCGGCACCACGGCGAACGGCAGCCCGCCACCGCCTCCTCCCCCACCGCCACCGCCACCGCATCCCGCGATGACCGCCGCCAGTGCCGTGGCGCACAGGGCCATTGTTGTCGTGCTCCTCATTTCCTCATCTCTTTCTGTTGGATTGACGCGTTGCCCCGCCGACCTCGTCGGCAGACGGCGGCCAAATCTATCCGCGACGGAATACTTTCGCATCACCATGAGACGTGGTCGTCGCCCTGCGGCAACGCTCCTCCCAATGGGTGATTGAAGGGACTTCGCAAAGGCGGCGGGGCCGTCTCGCCGTCTCATCCGCGTCGCACCGGGAGCGCGACAACGCAGCCCACCCGCGACAAAACCCCCGCCAAGTCCTTGATCCACCGTGCGCCGCCGCGCGGCACGAAAGCTGCGCAACGCAACCCGCGCCGTCCGCGGCGCAGCGTTCGTTCTCATCCATTCATACACGGAGACATTCGATGACCGCATCCACCGCCGCCCCCACGCGGGCTGCCGCCACCTGGCTGGCCGACTTCGGCGCCGCGCTCGCGCGCAACGACGTCGAGGCCACGGTCGCGCTGTTCGAGGCCGAGGGCTTCTGGCGCGACCTCGTGGCCTTCACCTGGAACATCCGCACGCAGGAAGGCGCGGGCGCGATCCGCGCGATGCTGGCGGCGCGGCTGGCCGACACGCAGCCCTCGAACTTCGCGCTCGAGGGCGAGGCCAGCGAGGCCGATGGCGTGACCGAGGCCTGGTTCACCTTCGAGACCCGTGTGGCGCGCGGCCGCGGCCACCTGCGGCTGCGCGGCGGCAAGGCCTGGACGCTGCTGACCACCATGACCGAGCTCAAGGGCTTCGAGGAGAAGACCGGCGCGAACCGCATCAAGGGCGCGGAGCACGGCGTGCAGAAGGGGCGCCAGAGCTGGCTCGAGAAGCGCGAGGAGGAGGCCCGCACGCTGGGCTACACCGAGCAGCCCGAGGTGGTGATCGTGGGCGGCGGCCAGGGCGGGATCGCGCTCGGCGCGCGGCTGCGCCGGCTCGGCGTGCCCACGATCATCATCGAGCGCAACGCGCGCGCGGGCGACTCCTGGCGCAACCGCTACAAGTCGCTGTGCCTGCACGACCCGGTCTGGTACGACCACCTGCCCTACATGCCCTTCCCCGACGACTGGCCGGTGTTCGCGCCCAAGGACAAGGTCGGCGACTGGCTCGAGATGTACACCAAGGTGATGGAGCTCAACTACTGGAGCTCGACCACGGCGAAGAAGGCGCGCTTCGACGAGGCCACGCAGCGCTGGGAAGTGCGCGTGGAACGCGAGGGCAAGGAGGTGGTTCTGCGGCCGAAGCAGTTGGTGTTCGCGCTCGGCGTGTCGGGCTACCCGAACGTGCCCGTGCTCGCGGGCGCCGAGAACTTCCAGGGCGACCAGCACCATTCGAGCAAGCACCCCGGGCCCGAGGCCTACGCGGGCAAGAAGTGCGTGGTGCTGGGCTCGAACAACTCGGCGCACGACATCTGCGCGGCGCTGTGGGAGCACGGCGCCGACGTGACGATGATCCAGCGCTCGTCGACCCACATCGCGCCCTCCGACTCGCTGATGGAACTGGCGCTCGGCGGCCTGTACTCCGAGCAGGCGGTGAAGAGCGGCATCGACCACCACAAGGCCGACCTGATCTTCGCCTCGGTGCCCTACCAGGTGATGCACACCTTCCACATCCCGGTCTACGACGAGATGAAGAAGCGCGATGCCGACCTCTATGCGCGGCTGGAGAAGGCGGGCTTCCTGCTCGACTTCGGCGCCGACGGCTCGGGCCTGTTCATGAAGTACCTGCGGCGCGGCTCGGGCTACTACATCGACGTGGGCGCCTCGGAGCTGGTGGCCAACGGCAGCGTGAAGCTCAGGAGCGGCGTGAACATCGAGCGCGTGAACGAACGCTCGGTGACGCTGACCGACGGCAGCGAGCTGCCGGCCGACCTGCTGGTCTATGCCACCGGCTACGGCTCGATGAACGGCTGGCTGGCCGACCTGATCTCGCCCGAGGTCGCCGACCGGGTCGGCAAGTGCTGGGGCCTGGGCTCCGACACGCCGAAGGATCCGGGTCCGTGGGAAGGCGAGCTGCGCAACATGTGGAAGCCGACGCAGGTGCCCAACCTCTGGATCCACGGCGGCAACCTGCACCAGTCGCGCCACTACTCGCAGTTCCTCGCGCTGCAGCTCAAGGCGCGCGCCGAAGGGCTCGACACGCCGGTGTACGAGCTCGCGCCCTCGCACCACCGGCGCTGAGGCACGCGGCGCTCAGCCGTCGATGCGGCGGCGCAGGCCGTCGAGATCGGTCACGGTGATGCCGCCGTACTCGATGCGCAGCAGGCCGGCCGATGCCAGCCGCCGCAACGCCGCGTTGCAGCGCTGGCGCGACAGGCCCGAGAGGTTGGCGATCTCCTCCTGGGACACCTCCAGGTGCGGATCGCTGCCCGGATGCAGCCACTCGTGGAACAGGCCGACGAGCGCGCGCGCGACCTGGCTGTCGGTGTCCAGCAGGTGGTGCGCGGCGAAGTTGCCGAGGAACCAGTGCATGCGCTCGTTGATCTGGCGCAGCAGGAAGTCGTCGAAGCTGCGGTGCGTGGCGCGCAGCCAGTCGAAGGTCTCGAGCGGCATCAGCGCCACCCGGCTGGGGCGCAGCGCGATGATGTCCGCGGTGCGCGGCACGCCGCGCAGCAGCGTGCCTTCGCCGAACCAGCTGCCGGTCGACAGGCCGCCCAGGGTGACCGAGCGCCCGTCGGGCGAGCTCACGCACCACTTGAGCAGGCCGTCGATGGTGCCGTACCAGTGCAGCGGGGTGTCGCCGCAGCGGCACAGCGCGGCGCCGGTCGCCACCTCGACCTCGCGCATCTCCTCGAGCACGCGCTCGCCGGCGGCCACGCCGAGCTGCGGGAACCAGGCCGAGCCCTGCAGCAGTTGCGGCAGGCTCAGCGAGGCGGGAGGTGGAACGGGCCGGACAGCGGGCATCGTCTCTCGAGGCTCAGGGCAGGTCCTTGACGCGCTGCAGCTCGGCCTGGGCTTCGCGCAGCTTGTCCTCGCGGCGCGCGATCTTGTCGCGATCGCCCTTGCGGCGCGCCTCGGCCAGCTCGCGTTCGCGCTGCGCGACCTTGCGCTCCTCGCCGCGGATGCGCTCCTGGTGGCGCGCGGCCAATTTGGCATCGCTGCAGTTGCGCCGCACCTCGGCCAGCGCGCGTTCGAGTCCGCGCACGCGGTGGTCCTGGCCCTCGGCCTTGGCCGCTTCGATGTCGCGCGAGATGGCCTCGCGCTTGGCGGCGCAGCCCGCCTCGGGACCGCGCTGCGCGAAGGCCTGGCCCGATGCGAGGACGGCGGCGGCCGCGAGGACCAGCGATGACAGTTTCATGAGCGCTCCTTGTTGTGGATGAATGCGGACGACAGGGGCGACTGTAGCCCCTGCACGCCGCGTAAACCCTGCCCCCGAATGTCGTCGCGATGACTGAGTGCGCTGCCCGCGCCAAAAATAATGGCGCGCTCCACGAAGGACTCCAGGAACCCCGCCATGTCGAAGCGCAAAGTGATCGTGACCATCGCCCCCACCGGCGGCATGGCGCACAAGTCCCAGAACCCCCACCTCCCCACCCAGCCCGCCGAGATCGCGGCCGATGTCTTGCGCTGCTGGAATGCCGGTGCCAGCGTGGCGGCGATCCATGCGCGCCGCCCCGACGACGGCGCGACCTGCGACGCCGAGGTCTACCGCGAGATCAACAGCCGCATCCGCGCGGGCGGCTGCGACATCGTGCTCAACAACTCCACCGGCGGCGGCGTGCACGGCGACATGGTCAAGCCGCTGGCCGGCGACCGCTGGGAGATCGCGTGGGAGGAACGCATCAAGGGCATGGACGCGGGCGCCGAGATGTGCACGCTCGACGCCACCACGCTGAACCTCAGCTTCGAGGGCAAGCAGATCCTGATGGACACGCCGATCACGCGCGGGCGCGAACTCGCCGCCGGCATGAAGGCGCGCGGCATCAAGCCCGAGTGGGAGGTGTTCAGCCCCACCCACATCCTGCAGGACGCGACGACGCTGATCGGCGAGGGCCACGACGACGAGCCCTACTTCATCAACCTGGTGATGAACGTGCACCGCAACTTCCAGAATGCGATGCCCTACTCGCCGCGCTTCCTGCAGATGATGGTCGACACGCTGCCCAAGGGCAGCATCTTCGGCGTCAGCGGCATCGGCACCTCGCAGCTCGAGGCCAACGTGGCGGCACTGCTGCTGGGCGGCCATGCGCGCGTCGGCCTCGAGGACAACCTCTACTTCCGCCAGGGCGAGCTGGCCACCAACGTGCAGCTCACCGAGCGCATCGTGCGCGTGATCCGCGAGCTCGACATGGAAGTGGCGACGCCCGCCGAGGCACGCCAGCTCATGGGCCTGCCGCGCGTGGGCACGCCGCGGCCCGAGTTCGCGCTCGGCTGAACCGGCACCCGCCAGAACAACGAACGGAGACAGATCGAATGAACCTTTCCCGCACCGCCCTGGCCCTCGCGCTCGGCACCGCCTTTTCCGCAAGCGCATCGGCCCAGGTGTCCGACGACGTGATCCGCATCGGCTTCATCAGCGACATGTCGGGCCTGTATCGCGACTACGACGGCCCGGCCGGCGCCGAGGCCATCCGCATGGCGATCGCCGACATGGGCGGCGCCATCGGCGGCAAGAAGATCGAGCTGGTCACGGCCGACCACCAGAACAAGCCCGACATCGCCGCCGCCAAGGCGCGCGAGTGGTTCGACGTGCAGAAGGTCGACATGCTGATCGGCGGCGTCAACTCGGGCGCGGCCATCGCCATGGCCGGCGTGGCGGCGGACAAGAAGAAGCCCTACTTCGTGGTGGGCTCGGGCGCGTCGAGCCTCACCAACGAGTACTGCTCGCCCTACACGGTGCACTACGCCTACGACACGGTGGCGATGGCGCGCGGCACCGCGAGCGCGGTGGTCAAGGCCGGCGGCAAGAGCTGGTACTTCGTGACGGCCGACTATGCCTTCGGCGCCGCGCTGCAGAACGACGCGACCAAGACGGTGCTGGCGAACGGCGGCACCGTGGCGGGCTCGGTCAAGCATCCGCTGGGCGCGAGCGACTTCTCGTCGTTCATGCTGCAGGCGCAGAGCTCGAAGGCGCAGGTGCTGGCGCTGGCCAACGCGGGCGGCGACACGGTCAACGCGATCAAGTCGGCGGCCGAGTTCGGCATCGGCAAGAACATGAAGCTGGCCGGCATGATCATCACCATCAACGACGTGCATGCGCTGGGCCTCAAGGCCTCGCAGGGCATGTACCTGACCGACAGCTGGTACTGGAACCAGAGCCCCGAGGCGCGCGCCTGGGCGCGGCGCTTCTTCGACAAGCACAAACGCATGCCCTCCTCCTTCCATGCCGGCGACTACTCGGCCGCGCTGCAGTACCTGCAGGCCGTGAAGGCCGCGGGCAGCGACGATGCCGACAAGGTGATGGCGCAGCTGCGCAAGACGAAGTTCGACGACATGTTCGTCAAGGGCGGCTGGCTGCGCGACGACGGCCTGATGGTGCACGACATGCACCTGATGCAGGTGAAGTCGCCCGAGGAATCGAAGGAGCCCTGGGACTACTACAAGGTGGTGGAAGCGATCCGCGGCGAGGCCGCCTGGACCACCAGGGCGGAGAGCCGCTGCGCGCGGTGGAAGTCATGAGCGCGGCGCACGGCGTGCGGCGCGTCGCGGTGGTCGGCACCGGCGTGATCGGCGCGAGCTGGACCGCCTACTTCCTCGCGCAGGGCCTCGACGTCAACGCGACCGATCCCTCGCCGGGCGCCGAGGAGCGGCTGCGCCAGGCGGTGGCGCAGCACTGGCCCACGCTCGAGCGCTTCGGGCTGGCCGCGGGCGCGTCGGTCGACCGGCTGCGCTTCCACGACAGCCTGGAGGACGCGGTCTCGGTGGCCGACTTCGTGCAGGAGAACGGCCCCGAGCGCATGGACTTCAAGATCGAGCTGTTCCGCCGCATGGACGCCGCCGCGCCGCCCGACGCGATCCTGGCCTCGAGCTCCTCGGGCCTGGCGATCAGCGGCGTGCAGTCGGGCTGCGTGCACCCGCAACGCGTGGTGCTCGGCCATCCGTTCAACCCGCCGCACCTGATCCCGCTGGTGGAAGTGATCGGCGGCGAGCTCACGTCGGCCGACACCATCGAGCGCACCATGGCCTTCTACGCGGCCATCGGCAAGCGGCCGATCCACGTGAAGCGCGAGGTCAAGGGCCACATCGCGAACCGGCTGCAGGCCGCGCTGTGGCGCGAGGCCTTCCACCTGGTCGAGCAGGGCGTGGCCTCGGTGGCCGACATCGACACCGCGATCGCGCATGGCCCGGGCCTGCGCTGGGCCGTGATGGGACCGTTCATGAACCTGCACCTGTCGGGCGGCGCGGGCGGCATCGCGCACGTGCTCGCGCACCTGGGCGGGCCGATCGAGGACTGGTGGAAGGACCTGGGCGCGCCCTCGATGACGCCCGCGCTGCAGGCGCAGGTGAGCGAAGGCGTGGCGCAGGAGCTGGGCACGCGCCGCTCGGCCGAGCTCGAAGCCGCGCGCGACACCCTGCTGTTGAACCTGATTCGCGCCAAGGCCGACACCGGCACACTGGATTGAAACGAACACCAACAGCCGGACGCAGAGGTCGCGAAGGTCTCGCGAAGAACGCGAAAGAGAAATCCAAAAGATTTTTTCTGAATTCCTTTTGCGTCTTTCGCGAGACCTTCGCGCCCTCTGCGTCCGGAAGTCCGCTCCCGCTTTCGGCAGCCGCCCCTCAGCGCAACAGATCACCCAGATGACCGACTTCCTCCAAGACGAAAACCTCATCGCCCCGCCCCGCACGGTGCGCATCGACTTCGACGACGGCTCCTTCGCGCTGCGCTCGCCGCAGGCGCTGAAGCCCTATGCGCGCTGCATCGGCGAATGGATCGAGCGCTGGGCGCGCGAGACGCCCGGGGCGCTGGCCTTCGCCGAACGCGACGACGGCGGCGCGGACTGGCGCCGGCTCGACTACCGCGCGCTGCGCCAGGCCATCGGCGCTGTGGCGCAGGGCCTGCTCGACCTCGACCTGCCGGCCGGCGCGCCGGTCGTGATCCTGTCGGACAACGCGATCGACCATGCGGTGCTGATGCTGGCCGCGATGCACATCGGCCGTGCGGCCTGCTCGCTGTCGAGTGCCTATTCGCGCATGGCCAAGGACCCCTCGCGGCTGCACGAGATGCTGCGCGCGCTGCGACCGGGGCTGATCTATGCCTCGGACGCCAGGGCCTACGGCGCCGCGCTCGCGGGCAGCGGCGTGGAGGCGGTCACGGTGTTCAGCCGCAACGCCGAAGCGCACCCCGGCGCGCTGGCCTTCGCGCAATTGCTCGCCACCGCCGAGACGCCCGCCGTGATGCAGGCCTTCGAGGCGGTGCTGCCCGACACCCATGCCAAGTACCTGCTGACCTCGGGCTCGACCGGCAAGCCCAAGGTGGTGATCAACACCCACCGCATGCTGTGCGCCAACCAGCAGATGATGGCCCAGACCTGGCGCTTCCTCGCGCGCGAGAAGCCGGTGCTGGTCGACTGGCTGCCCTGGAGCCACACCTTCGGCGCCAACCACGACCTGAACATGGTGCTGGCGAACGGCGGCGCGCTCTACATCGACGAGGGCCGGCCCGCGCCGGGACTGATCGAGAAGACGGTGCGCAACCTGCACGAGGTCAAGCCCACGCTGCTGTTCAACGTGCCGCGCGGCTACGACATGCTGCTGCCCTTCCTCGAGGCCGACGACACGCTGGCCACCGAGGTGTTCTCGCGCCTGCGGCTGGCCTTCTACGCGGCCGCGGCGCTCGCGCCCTCGACCTGGCAGCGGCTCGAGGCGGTGGCGCGGCGCGTGCGGCCCGACCGGCCGCTGTGGCTCACCACCTCCTGGGGCGCCACCGAGACCTCGCCCGCGATCACCTCGGCGCACTGGAAGCTCGACGGCGCGGGCTGCATCGGCGCGCCGCTGCCGGGGCTGGAACTGAAGTTCGTGCCCAACGGCGAGAAGCTCGAGATGCGCGTGAAGGGCGTGTCGGTGTTCCCCGGCTATCGCGGCGCGCCGCGCGAGACCGCGCAGGCCTTCGACGAAGAGGGCTACTACCGGCTCGGCGACGCGGGCTTCCTGGCCGACCCCGCCGATCCGGTGCGCGGCGTGATCTTCAACGGCCGCGTGGCCGAGGACTTCAAGCTCTCGACCGGCACCTGGGTGTCGGTGGGCACGCTGCGCGTGAAGCTGGTGTCGCTGCTGGCGCCGCATGCGCAGGACGTGGTGCTCACCGGCCACGACCGCGACGAGATCGGCATGCTGGTGTTCGCGAGCCCGCAGGGCGCGGCGCTCGCGCCCGAGGCGCTGGCCGAGCGCATCGCCGGCGTGCTGCGCGCCTTGCGCGCGGAGGGCGCGGGCTCCTCGCAGTGCCCGGCCTGCGCGCTGGTGCTGAGCGAGCCGCCGAGCCTCGATGCGGGCGAGATCACCGACAAGGGCTACATCAACCAGCGCGCGGTGCTGGTGCGGCGCGCGAGCGACGTGCAGCGGCTGCATGCGCGCTCGCCGGAGGATGCGCAGGTGGTGCGGCTGGGCTGAAACGGGATCGGACAGCCGAACGCAGAGGGCGCGAAGGTTTCGCGAAGGTCGCGAAAGAAATCGTCGTGTCTCCCACCCCGTTCGCGCTGAGCTTGTCGAAGCGTTGCGCGAGGCTTCGACAGGCTCAGCCCGAACGGGAATGGGTTTTCAAGCTGAAGGCAGCGCCAGCCACTGCCGCCACAGCTGCCGCGCCGTGTCCTGGTAGCGGCGCGTGACCGCGAGCAGCTCGGCGCGCGGCTCGGGCGGCATCAGTTCGGCCGGCAGCAGCGGATCGCGGATCAGGTGCGCGATGACCGCGCGGCCCAGCAGCAGCGATTCGCGCACGGCCGTCTCGAGCGGCCGCGTGCGCAGGCGCTGCTCGCTGCGCTCGAGGCCGGCCTGCAGGCGGCGGCATTGCGCGGCCAGCGCGCGCACGTCCCACAGCCGGCGCGCGCTCGCCTGCGCCGCCTCGTCGAGGTCGGCGAGCCGGAACACCGGCGCATCGGGCGAGAGCCCCAGTTCCCTGAGCTTGCGGCGCTCGGCCTCGAGGCCGCCCGCGAGGTTGTCGGGCCGGATCTGCAGGCCGGGCCGCAGCGGCGCGAAGCCGCGCAGCGAGAGCGCGAGGCCGTGGCGGCGCCAGGCGGTCTTGTCGGCGCGCGCCACGCCGGCATCGTGCACCGCCAGCCAGTCGCCGCGCCAGCCGATGGCCTGCGCCTGCTTGTGCAGCCAGCCGTCGACCGCGCGCGACAGCGCCGGGCCCTCGCGCTCGAGCCGGTAGTTGCCGCGCTCGCCGCGCGCGATCTTGCCCTCGGCCGCGAGCCGCGTGAGGCCCACGCGCATCGTGGTCTCGCCGATGCCCAGCAGCGCGCCCGCGCGGCACAGCGCCTGCGAACTCAGCGTGCCGCCGTCGGCCACCAGCAGGTCGAGGATCAGGTCGGGCGCGCTCGGCACGCTGATCTCGACATGACAGATCTTGGTCATGTTTGCGGAATGAAGAAATGTTTCCTACGATGACCACGAACGATCAACTCCGGTAATTTTGTGTCCGAAGGAGCCCCTCCATGGCATCCGAACAAACCCCCGGCGTGCGCGTCGAGGCCGACGACGGCATCTTCACGATCACCATCGACCGGCCTGCTCAGCGCAACGCGGTCGACGGCGCGGTGGCCGCCGGGCTGCGCGCGGCCTTCGAGCGCTTCGAGGCCGACGACGCCCTGCGCGTGGCGGTGCTGACCGGCGCGGGCGGCCACTTCTGTGCCGGCGCCGACCTCACGGCCGTCGGCGACCCCGCGCGGCGCAACGAACTCGATCCCGCGGGCGGCGGCAGCGGACCGATGGGGCCGACGCGCATGGCGCTGTCCAAGCCGCTGATCGCCGCGATCAACGGCTACGCGGTGGCCGGCGGGCTCGAGCTGGCGCTGCTGGCCGACCTGCGCGTGGCCGACGAGGACGCGGTGTTCGGCGTGTTCTGCCGCCGCTGGGGCGTGCCGCTGATCGACGGCGGCACGGTGCGGCTGCCGCGGCTGGTGGGCATGGGCCGCGCGCTCGACATGATCCTGACCGGCCGCCCCGTGGGCGCGGCCGAGGCGCTGGCCATGGGCCTCGCGAACCGCGTCGTGCCGCCCGGCGGCGCGCTGGCCGCGGCGCGGGAGCTGGCGCGCCAGATCGCCGCCTTTCCGCAGCAATGCATGCTGGCCGACCGCCGCTCGGCCTTCGAGCAATGGGACCTGCCGCTGGCCGAGGCGCTGCGCCGCGAGGGCGCGCGCGGCGTGCCGATCGTCGCGGCCGAGGGCGAGGCGGGCGCCGCGCGCTTCGCAAACGGCGCGGGCCGGCACGGCGAGTTCGGGCGCTGAGCCTGCTCGGCCTCTTCAGCCCCCTCAGCCGCCCGTGCGCTTGAGCGTGGCGCGCATCGCCTTCGCGAAGCGCGGGTCGGCCATGGCGCCGACGTTGAAGCGCGACCAGCGCGACAGCTGGGTCGAGTCGACACTGAAGATGCGGCCCGGCGCCATCACGATGCGCCGCGGCAGCAGCTCCCTGGCGAAGGCCAGCGAGTCGGCCACGCCCGGCAGCGCGGCCCAGACGTAGAGCGACTGCGGGCTGCGCGCGAACACCTCGGCGCCCACCGCATCGAAGAAGCGCAGCGCCTCGCGCGTGGCCTCGCCCAGGCGGTTCTGCAGCCGGTTCAGGTGGCGCTGGTAGTGGCCCTCGCTGAGGATCACGTCGACCGTGCGCTCGGCGTACTCCGAGCTGCTCACGTGGATCAGCGCCTTGAGGTCGGCGAGATCGCTCGCGAGGTCGGCGCCGCAGGCGACGAAGCCCACGCGCAGCGCGGCCGAGAAGGACTTGGAGAAGCTGCCGATGTAGATCGTGCGCTCGAGCTGGTCGAGCGCCGCCAGCCGCGGCAGCGCGGTGGGCTTGAAGTCGGCCAGCGGGTCGTTCTCGACGATCAGCAGGTCGTGCTTCTGCGCCAGTTGCAGCACGCGAAAGGCCTTGGCCGGCGAGATGTCGGAGCCGGTGGGGTTGTGGGCCAGCGATTGCGTGAAGAACAGGCGCGGCCGCTCGGCCACCAGCAGCTGCTCGAGCACCTCGAGGTCGGGCCCGTCGGCCAGCCGCGGCACCGCGAGCATCTGCGCACCCGCGAGCTTGAGCTTGCCGAACAGCGGGTAGTAGCCGGGATCGTCGACCAGCACCTTGCCGCCCGGCGGCACGAAGTAGCGGATGACGATGTCCATGGCCTCGTTGGCGCCGTGCGTGAGCACGATCTGCCGCGGCTCGGCGCCGATGCCGAAGTCGGCCAGCTTGCGCACCAGGTGCTCGCGCAGCGGGCCGTAGCCGAAGCGGCTGCCGTAGCGGAACAGCGCGCCGAGCCCCGTGCGCACCACCTTCGGGTGGTACTTGTCCAGCCGCACGTCGGCCAGCCATTCGACCGGCGGGAAGCCGTCGCCCACGGCCACCGCGTCGGGCTCGGTCTTGAGCTGCTCGCGCATCAGCCACACGATGTCCATCGCGCGGCCCAGGCTGCCGGCATCGTCCTCGGGCGGCCTGGCGCCCGCGGGCTTCGGCTGCGCGCGCACGAAATAGCCCGAGCCCCGGCGCGGCTCGACCAGGCCGCGCGAGACCAGGTTCTCGAAGGCCGCCACCACGGTGTTCTTGGCATAGCCGTGCAGCTGCGCGAGCTCGCGCAGCGAGGGCAGCTTGTCGCCGGCCTTGTAGGCGCCGCTGGCGATCTGGCGCGCGAGGGCCTCGGCGAGCGAATCGGCGATGGGGGCGGCGCGCGGGCCGCTTCGGGAGGGTGCGCTCATGACTGGCGACTGTGACACGGCGGGCACTGGACGCGCCTCACTGTCCCGACTGTCCCGCGAAACTGTGCCTTCCGAGGCTGGTACAGCGGGCCTAGATTCGCACGCTTCCGAATCCACCCCTTGCACGAACCGAAGCACGAACGATGGTCGCCGACGCCCGCCTCCCCAATTTCCGAGCCCTGACACCCGCGCAGCGCCTCGATCACATCGCGCAGGCCGCTGCGCTCACGCCCGAGGAGAAGGCGCTGCTCGCCGCGCCCGGCGCGCTCGGCGTCGAGCGCGCCAACGGCATGGTCGAGAACGTGATCGGCACCTTCGAGCTGCCGCTGGGCGTGGCCGGCAACTTCACGGTCAACGGCCGCGAGTACCTGGTGCCGATGGCGGTGGAGGAGCCCTCGGTGGTGGCCGCCGCCTCCTTCATGGCCAAGCTGGCGCGCGAGGGCGGCGGCTTCGAGGCCTCGAGCAGCGGGCCGCTGATGCGCGCGCAGGTCCAGCTGCTGGGCCTGGGCGATCCGCACGGCGCGCGGCTGGCGCTGCTGCGCGCGCGCGATCGCATCCTCGAGGTGGCGAACAGCCGCGACAAGGTGCTGATCGGCCTGGGCGGCGGCTGCCGCGACATCGAGGTGCACGTGTTCGAGGACACGCCGCGCGGCGCGATGGTGGTGCTGCACCTGGTGGTCGACGTGCGCGACGCGATGGGCGCGAACACGGTCAACACCATGGCCGAGGCGGTGTCGCCGCTGGTCGAGCAGCTCACGGGCGGCACGGTGCGGCTGCGCATCCTCTCGAACCTGGCCGATCTGCGGCTGGCGCGCGCCCGCGTGCGGCTCACGCCCGCGGTGCTGAAGACCACGGAGCGCAGCGGCGAGGAGATCGTCGAGGGCGTGCTCGACGCCTACACCTTCGCGGCCGTCGACCCCTACCGCGCGGCCACCCACAACAAGGGGATCATGAACGGCATCGACCCGGTGATCGTCGCCACCGGCAACGACTGGCGCGCGGTCGAGGCCGGCGCGCATGCCTATGCCTGCCGCCACGGCCGCTACGGCTCGCTCACCACCTGGGAGAAGGACAGCAGCGGCGCGCTGGTCGGCACCATCGAGATGCCGATGCCCGTGGGGCTGGTCGGCGGCGCCACCAAGACCCATCCGCTCGCGCGGCTGGCGCTCAAGATCCTCGGCGTGCAGTCGGCGCAGGAGCTCGGCGAGGTGGCGGTGGCCGTGGGCCTGGCGCAGAACCTCGGCGCGCTGCGCGCGCTCGCCACCGAGGGCATCCAGCGCGGCCATATGGCGCTGCATGCGCGAAACATCGCGCTGGTGGCCGGTGCCACGGGCGACGAGATCGATGCCGTCGCCAAACAGATGGCCACCGAGCACGACGTGCGCACCGACCGCGCGGTGGCGCTGCTCGAGGCCCTGCGCGCCAGGAACTGAATCTCACGGATCGCGGGAAGGTCCCGCACCACGGACCGCGGCCGATACCGCGGCGGCACGCGGGGCGCGTGCCGTCACACCAGCAAGAACGGAGACAAGCAATGAACCCGAACGGCACGACGCAGGCGCGATGGCGCCTGGTGGAAATCTGGGGCGACACGGCGGACCTGCGCCATCTCGCGGGCGCGATCGCGATCGGCATCGCCGTGAGCCTGGCCGGCTTCCTGCTGGCGAACCGCCTGCTCGCGGGCGCCGTGCGCTCACCCGAACTGGCGCGTGCCTACGCGATGCTAGCGGGCCTCGCGGGCTGCGTGATCGCGGGCCTGATCTGCGCGCTGCTGTTCGCGCCCAAGCGTGAGGTGGTGGAAGGCGGCGCGGCCGATCCGCGCTGGCGCGAGGAGGTGCTGGCCGAACTGGCCGGCGAGCATGGCGAACTGGGCGCGATGAGCGACCTGCCGCCCGCCGCGCTGCGCGAGCTCCAGGAATTGGGCCTGCACGACCTGTTCGCCAACCACCGCCCGCGCACGCGCGCCGCCGCCGAAGGAGCCGCCTCGTGATCGACGCCGCACTGCTGAACCAGATCCTCGTCGCCACCGGCATGGGCCTCGTGGGCGCCGTGGTGTTCGCCGCCATCGGCCTCGTGTCGGGCACCGACGAGACCACCACGCTCGCGCCGCTGACCCTGCTGGTGGTGCTGCTGGGCGTGCCGCCCGCGGGCGTGTTCACCTTCTTCCTCGCGGCCGCGGTGGCCAAGCACATGACGCACGCGGTGCCGACCGCGCTGCTGGGCATCCCGGGCGACACCATGGCCACGCCGCTGCTGCAGGACGCCAACATGCTGCGCAACCTCGGCGTGCCGCACATCGCGCTGCGCAAGATGGTGTCGGGCGCGATCATCGCGGCCTTCGTCGCGGTGCCGCTGGCCGTGCTGTTCGCGGTGCTGCTCGCGCCCTACGGCGCGGCCATCACCAAGGCGGCGCCATGGATCTTCGTGGTGGCGGCCGTCGCCATCGCCTGGTTCTCGAGCGGGCGCTGGGCCTCGGTGGCGACGCTGGTGCCGTTCGTGATCGTGATCGTGGCGCTGCAGTCGCTGACCGCCAAGTACGGCGTGAAGCTCAGCATCAGCTACTTCCTCGGCATCGCGATCGGGCCGCTGGTGGCCGACCTGTTCTCGGTGCTGTCGCCGACGGCGAGGGCGCGCATGGCGCGCGAGAAGGTGCGCACCTTCTCGCTGGCGCCCGACGTGAAGGGCTGGACCGGCTACTTCCCGAACCCCTTCAAGGTGCTCGACCGCGGCCAGGTCAAATGGACGCTGGCCACCGCCACCATCTCGAGCGCCACCTTCGTCTTCAGCCCGGTCGCGATGACGGTGGTGCTCGGCGAGCTGGTCGGCTCGCGCATCAAGCATGCCTACCACCGGCTCACCACCACGCTGGCCGCGCGCAACGGCGTGACCGAGGCCACCTACGTGGCCGAGGCGCTGATCCCGCTGATCGCGATCGGCCTGCCGCTGAGCCCGGTGGCCGCGGGCCCGGCCGCGCCGCTGTTCAATGCGCCGCCGGTGTTCACCATCGACGCCGCCACCGGCCAGACCCACAACCTGCACAACCTGCTGAGCCACTGGGAATTTTTGGGCTACGGCATGCTGGCGGTGATCCTCGCGGCGCTGGTGGCCTATCCCTTCACCATGAACTTCGCGCGCCGCGCGGCGCTGTTCGTCTCGCGCAAGGTCAGCCACGAGGCGATCATCGCCACCTTCGTCGGCCTGATCGTGGTGATCAGCGTCTGGGAAGGGCAGCTGCTGGGGCTGTTCGTGATCCTCACCATGGGGCTGCTCGGCGGGCTGCTGTCGCGCGCCATCGGCTTCAACACCGGGGTGCAGTTCATGGGCTACTACACGGCGGTGCTGACGGTGCCGGCGGTGCTCAAGGCGATCGGCTAGGGCTTGGGCTTCTTCTTCGAGCCGGGCGGCTCGTCGAGTCCGAACAGCCGCTCGACCTGCTGTCCCACGCGCGCGCCGATCGCCGTGCCCACGCCCGGCAGCACCGCGCTGCCGACGGCCGCGCCCGCGAGCGCGGCGCCGGTCAGCGAGAGCTCGGGATCGCTCAGGGTGCCGCCGATCTTCAGCGGCACGCCGACCACGCCGTCGATCAGGTCGACCGCGGCATCGCCCTGGATGCGGCGGTTGAACAGCCGCACGTTGCCGCTGGCGGTGAGCACGCCCGAGCGCGCCTTGAGGTTGGTGTAGCGCAGTACGGTGCCGTCGGGCGTGGCCTCGGTGTCGAGCGTGCCGCTGAGCTCGTCGAGCGCGGTGCGCCCGCCGCGGCTGATGCCGGCGGTACTCACGGCCTTGGCGAGGTCGAGCTTGGTCAGGGTCGCCGGGCTGACCGAGAAAACGGTGCGCGTGCGCAGGCCGCGCATCAGGGCGCCGACCTTGTCGGCCTCGGCCGTCAGCGTGGTCTGGCCATGGAGCTTGCCGGCGACGAAGGTGCGGCGCCCGAAGGTCTGGACCAGCGCCTCGATGTCGACGTCGCGCGGCGCGAGCTCGGCCGACACGCGCAGCCGGCCGTCGTCCAGCGTCTCGAAGCGGCTGACGCCGTTCCAGCTGCCGCCCGCCACGTCGATGCGGGTCTGCCAGCGGTCGTTGCTGCCCTCGCGGTCCAGCCGCAGCCGGGCCGGCGGCGAGGCCTGCGTGCGCTCGGCCAGCGCATGGCGCGGGCGCCAGCCGGGGTCGAAGTCGATCTGGCCGTCGTAGGCCAGTTCGATGTCGCGCCGGTCGATCCAGCGCACGTCGCGCCAGCGCAGCCGCTCGAGCGGGGTCTCGGCCAGGGTCCAGGGCGCGGGCAAGGCGATCCGGCCCTTCTCCACGGTCTCGGGCGCGCGGCCGCGGAAGGCACGGATCGATTCACCGGGCAGCACCGCGCCCTCGACCTCGAGCGTGTCGGCCGCGACCACGCGCTTCAGCAGCGGCGCGAGCTGCAGCCGCAGCGCGATGCGGTGCACGGTGACCGGGCGCGGCTGGTCGGTGGCGACATCGGTCAGCACCAGCACCGGCATCGGCAGCAGCGACCAGTGGGCGCCGCCGATCCTGAGGCCGAGGCCGTAGTGCTTCTCGAAGCCCTCGGCGATGCGTTGCGACACCTCGGTGTCGCTGGGCAGCAGCCAGCGCGCCGCCCCCCACAGCGCGAGGGCGCCCGCCAGCAGCACCAGGGCCGAGCCGGCGAGCCAGAACCGGACGCGCCGGGAGGGGGATTTCATGGACTCAACGTAGCACGCCTAGGCGACTGCCGATGTCAGCCACCGTCGCTATAGTTTCCGCCACCCTTTTGCAAGCACACCAACACGAAAGACGAGCACGCCATGCGCATCTGGAAGAAAGACATCTCGGTCGAGGCCCTGACCCAAAGCCACGTCGGCACCACCGTGGAACACCTGGGCATCGAATTCCTCGAGGTCGGCGACGACTTCATCCGCGCCCGCTGCCCGGTTGACAACCGCACGCGCCAGCCCTACGGCATCCTGCACGGCGGCGTGTCGGTGGTGCTGGCCGAGACGCTGGGCTCGTGCGGCGCCCACTATTCGGCGCCCGAGGGCGACCGCGCCGTGGGCCTGGACATCAACGCCAACCACATCCGCTCGGCCTCGAGCGGCTGGGTGATCGGCACCGCCCGCCCGGTGCACCGCGGGCGCAGCACCCAGGTCTGGCAGATCGACCTGACCAACGAGGCGGGCGAGCTGACCTGCGTTTCGCGCATCACAATGGCGGTGCTCCAGCCCAAGGGCTGAGCATGACCGGCACCCTACAAGCCTGGAACACGACAAGAGGAGACACAGCATGAGCAGTCCATTCACCTGGCGTGAAGTCGCCGCCACCGAGGGGCGCGTGGTCGCGCCCGACGAACGCCTGCCCTGGGTCCAGACCGGATTCATGGGCGTGCAGCACGTGATCGCGATGTTCGGCGCCACCGTGCTGGCGCCGATCCTGATGGGCTTCAGCCCCAACATCGCGATCCTGATGAGCGGCATCGGCACGCTGATCTTCTTCCTGATCACGGGCGGCAAGGTGCCCAGCTACCTGGGCTCGAGCTTCGCCTTCATCGGCGTGGTGATCGCGGCCAGCGGCTACGCCGGCAAGGGGCCCAACGCCAACATCGCGGTGGCACTGGGCGGCATCGTGGCCTGCGGCGTGGTCTACATCCTGATCGGCGCCATCGTGCAGGCCGTGGGCACGGGCTGGATCGAGCGCTTCATGCCGCCGGTGGTGACCGGCGCGGTGGTGGCGGTGATCGGGCTCAACCTCGCGAACGTGCCGATCAAGAACATGGCGGCCGGCAACTTCGACGCCTGGATGCAGGCGCTGACCTTCCTCTGCGTGGGCCTGGTGGCGGTGTTCACGCGCGGCATGGTGCAGCGGCTCCTGATCCTGGTGGGGCTGATCCTGGCCACGATCGTCTATGCCGTGCTGACCAACGGCATGGGCCTGGGCAAGCCGGTGGACCTCAGCGGCATCGCCGCCGCGGCCTGGTTCGGCCTGCCGGCCTTCACCGCGCCGGTGTTCACGGCCAACGCGATGCTGCTGATCGCGCCGGTGGCGATCATCCTGGTGGCCGAGAACCTGGGCCACCTGAAGGCGGTGACGGCCATGACCGGGCGCAACCTCGACGGCTACATGGGCCGCGCCTTCATCGGCGACGGCATCGCCACCGTGGTCAGCGGCGCGGCCGGCGGCACCGGCGTGACCACCTATGCCGAGAACATCGGCGTGATGGCCGCCACCCGCATCTACTCGACCGCGGTGTTCGTGGTGGCCGCGGTGATCGCGCTGGTGCTGGGCTTCAGCCCCAAGTTCGGCGCGCTGATCCAGGCCATCCCGCTGCCGGTGATGGGCGGCGTGAGCATCGTGGTGTTCGGCCTGATCGCGGTGGCGGGCGCCAAGATCTGGGTCGACAACAAGGTCGACTTCTCGCAGAACAAGAACCTGATCGTGGCCGCGATCACGCTGATCATCGGCACCGGCGACTTCACGCTGAAGTTCGGCGACTTCGCGCTCGGCGGCATCGGCACCGCGACCTTCGGGGCCATCATTCTTTACGCACTGCTGGGCCGCACGAAGAACTGAGGCGCTCCCGGGGGCCCGCACAAGCCCCCAAAGTGAAACCTCGTGCAATAAATGTGCTTCCTGGGCGGCCCGGGCCGCGGCGGCTCACCGCCGCGCGGCCCGCGCCCGTTAGACTCCGAGGCTTTTCGCACCGACGTTTTCCAGACGTTTTCCAATGGCCGATGTTTCCGCCGCGCGCACCAGGGCGGTATTCGAATTCAAGAGCGCCACGCTGCCGCTGATCGCAGTCATCCTCAAGACGACCGATCTGGGCGTGCTGGCCGAGGCGCTCGACGCCCAGCTGGCGGATTCCCCCGATTTCTTCGAACAGGAACCGGTGGTCATCGATCTCTCGCAACTGCCGGAAGCCTCGGCCGAGGGCGGGGCGGGCGACGCGCTCGACTTCGAGGCCCTGCGCGGCCTGCTGGCGCGCCACCAGACCCAGCCGATCGCGGTGCGCGGCGGCAGCGAGGCCCAGCACGCCGCGGCCCGCGCCGCCGGCCTGGTGGTGACCGACATGCCCGCCGCCCCGGCCCCGCGCCCGGCCGAGCCGCCGCCGGCCACCCCGTCGCCCGCGCCGCAGATCGTGCGCGAGGTGCCGGTGCCGGCCAACGGCACGCTGCTGATCGACCGGCCGCTGCGCTCGGGCCAGCAGGTCTACGCGCGGGGCGGCGACGTGATCGTGACGGCCGTGGTGAGCCATGGCGCCGAGGTCATCGCCGACGGCAACGTGCACGTGTACGCGCCGCTGCGCGGCAAGGCGATCGCCGGCGCGCGCGGCAACACCGAGGCGCGGATCTTCTCGACCTGCCTCGAAGCCCAGCTGGTGGCGGTGGCCGGCATCTACCGGACCTCGGAAGTGCCGCTGCCCGACACGGTGCTCGCGAAGGCGGCCCAGATCCGGCTCGACGGCAAGAAAATCGTGATCGAGCCCATTGCCTGACGGCAGGGCGGGACGACGCGGCAGCGATCCAGCAACAACCGAATCGAAACAAGAAGGAATGGCCATGGCCAAGATAGTGGTGGTGACCTCGGGCAAGGGCGGCGTCGGCAAGACGACCACGAGCGCCAGCTTCTCCTCGGGCCTCGCGCTCGCGGGCAAGAAGACGGCCGTGATCGACTTCGACGTGGGCCTGCGCAACCTCGACCTGATCATGGGTTGCGAACGCCGCGTGGTGTACGACCTGATCAACGTGATCCAGGGCGAGGCCAACCTGAGCCAGGCCCTGATCAAGGACAAGCAGTGCGAGAACCTGTTCGTTCTCGCCGCCTCGCAGACGCGCGACAAGGAAGCGCTGACGCAGGAAGGCGTGGAGAAGGTGCTGGCCGACCTGGCGGCGATGGACTTCGACTACATCGTCTGCGACTCGCCCGCGGGCATCGAGACCGGCGCGATGATGGCCATGCACTTCGCCGACGAGGCGCTGGTGGTGACCAATCCCGAGGTCTCGTCGGTGCGCGACTCGGACCGCATCCTGGGCATGCTCAGCAGCAAGACCAAGCGCGCCAAGGACGGCGGCGACCCGGTCAAGGAGCACCTGCTGATCACGCGCTACAACCCGAACCGGGTGGCGGGCGGCCAGATGCTGTCGCTGGAGGACATCCAGGACATCCTGCGCATTCCGCTGATCGGCGTGATCCCCGAGTCGGAGAGCGTGCTGCACGCTTCCAACCAGGGCGTGCCCGCGATCCACGACAAGGACACGGACGTGGCCCAGGCCTACAGCGACGTGGTCGCGCGTTTCCTCGGCGAGGACAAGCCGATGCGCTTCGTCGAGGCCGAGAAGCCGGGCTTCTTCAAGCGGATTTTCGGAGGCAGATAAGGCATGTCGTTCCTCTCGTTCCTCCTTGGCGAAAAGAAGAAGACTGCCAGCGTTGCCAAGGAACGCCTGCAGATCATCCTCGCCCACGAGCGTTCCAGCCTCAGCGGCAAGAGGCGGCCCGACTATCTGCCCGAACTCCAGCGCGAGCTGGTGGCGGTGATCTCGAAGTACGTGGCCATCAATCCCGAGGACATCAAGGTCCACCTGGAGACCCAGGACAACCTCGAGGTGCTCGACATCAAGATCGAGCTGCCCGACCCGGCGCCCACGCCGGCGCGCTGAGTCAGTCCGGCGCGAAGAAGCGGAAGCGGACCGTCGGGTCCGCGACCACGCGCGCCGACAGGGCGCGCTCCCACGCCAGGTAGTCGGCCCAGGCCGGGTCGCGCTGCGGCCCGAACACGCGCATCACCGAGCCCCAGTCGTCATCGAAAGGGGTCAAGAGGCGCGCCGCCTCGAGCGTGGTCGACAAGGGCCGCCCCGAGGCCTTCCAGGCCTGGGTGCCGCCCGCGAGCCAGCCGAAGCGCGCGCCGGCCTCGGGCCAGCGGCGTTGCGCATCGCGTGCCACGCGGCGCGCCGCGATGCCGTCGGGCGAGGTGAAGACCAGCGTGCGGCCCGGCACGATCCATGGAGAGAGCGGCGCCAGCGAGGCCGGCAGCAGGTAGAGCGCGCCCGGCAGGTGGCCGCGCTCGTAGTCCAGGCTCGGACCGACGTCGACCACCGTGGCGCCTTCGAGCGCCTCGGCCTCGATGGCGGGCGGGGCGTCGGCGATCGCGGCGGACGGGGCCGGCGGCAGGCCTTGGGAGGGCAGCGGGCCGTCGAACACGAACACCTCGGCCTGACCGAGCTGCGTCAGCCAGAAGCTCGTGATGGCGGCGCGCAACCGGTGCGCCGGGTCATCGAACAGAACGATGCGCGCGCCGCGCGTGCCCACGAGGTTCTCGAAATGCATCAGGAGCTGCCCGCCCGGCACCTGCTGCACGGCCGTGCCCGCGAAGGCCGGGTCGGGCTGCGGGCGCACGTCGAACAGGTAGAGGCTGCGCCGCGGGTCGGCCTGCCAGCGCGCGAGCTGGGCGGCATCGGCCAGCGGCAGGCGGTGGCGCGCGATCAGGCCGTCGGCCAGTTCGCGCAGCCGTTCGGGGGACTCGGCCGGCAGCAGGTCGGCCGGCGCGGCGTTCTGCACCACTGGGCCGCCGTGCAGGCCCCAGTCCATCACGCCGTCCTCGACGAACACCGCGTCGCGCGCGCGGCCCAGCAGCCGCAGGGTGGTGGCGCCGACGATGCCGCGCGTGCGGCTGAAGCAGTTGACGGCCCAGAGGTGGTCGGCATCGGTGGGCGCATCGAAGCGCCGCAGCGCGAGCTCGGTGCCGGGGTGATTGCGCGCGCCCGGCAGCGAGAGGAACTCGAATTCGGCGCGCGGCCGCGCATCGACCAGCGTGGTGGGTCGGCCGTCGCGCAGCCGCTCGCGCAGCGCCTCGACGCCGACCGAGGGCGTGCCGAAGTGCAGCCGCGCGCGGTCGCCGAAGGCCTTGACCAGCGTGCCGTAGCCGTCGATGACGGGCAGGCCCTGCGCGGCCCAGGCCTCGATGCCGCCGGCCAGCAGGCGCACATCGGTGTAGCCCAGCCGTTCGAGCACGGCCGCGGCCTCGTGCGCGGGGCCATCGGGCGCCGCGCGGTCGTCGTAGAGCACGACCGCCGTGGAACGGCGCGGCACCAGCGTGGCGATCTGCGGCTCGAGGCCGCTCAGCGGCGCATTGCGCGCGAGGTTCGGATGCCGCGCGACGTAGTGGCGGGTCTCGCGCACGTCGAGCAGCGCGAGCTCGGGGCCGTCATTGGCCAGCAGCAGCGCATGCAGCGCCGCGGCATCGAGGGTGAGGCGGCGGGGCGTGCTCATGTGTTCAGTTCGGCTGGATGCCGGCCTGCTTCACCACCGCGGTCCACTTGACGGTCTCGGTCTGGATGAAGCGCGCGAACTCCTCGGGCGAGCTGCCGACGGTGAAGGCGCCGATGTCGTCGTAGCGCTTGCGGAAGTCGGCCGACTGCACGATCTCGCGCAGCTCGCGCGAGAGGCGCTGAACCAGCGGCGCGGGCGTGCCGCTGCGCACCACCACGCCGTACCACGAGGTGACCTCGAAGTCGCCGAGGCCGGCCTCGGCGGCGGTGGGCACCTCGGGCAGCCAGGGCGCGCGGCTGCGGTAGGCCACGGCCAGCGGCTTGAGCGTGCCGGCCTTGACGAAGGGGATCGCGGTCACGACCTCGTTGAAGATGAACTGGGTCTGGCCCGCGAGCAGGTCGTTGAGGGCGGGCGCGCTGCCCTGGTAGGGGATGGGCGTGAAGTCGGCGCCGGTCCGGGACTTGAGCAGCTCGCCCGCGAGGTGCGAATAGGCGCCCACGCTGATGCCGTAGTTGACCTTGCCGGGGTTCTTCTTCGAATAGTCGATGAGCTCGCGCGGGCTGTTGACCGGCACCTGGGGATTGACCAGCAGCAGCTGCGGCGTCTGCACCAGCAGCGACACCGGCGTGAAGTCGCGCGCGAGGTCGTAGCTCAGCTGCTTGAACAGCGCGGGCTGCACCGTGAGGTTGGAGGCCGGCGCGAGCAGCAGCGTGTAGCCGTCGGCCGGCTGGCGCGCCACGTGGTCGAAGCCGATGTTGCCGGCAGCGCCGCTGCGGTTCTCGACCACCACGGGCTGCTTCAGGCGCTGCTGCAGCTGCTCGGCGACCTCGCGGCCGATCTTGTCGGCGATGCCGCCCGCGGGGTAGGGCACGACCACGCGCACGGTGCGCTGCGGATAGTCGTCGGGCGCGGCGGCCCGGGCCGGCAGCACGGTCGACAGGGCAAGCAGCAAGGCGGCGAGGCCGCGCGAGGGGAGGGTGTTCATGGGACGACGCAAAAAGCCAGCGAGCCTAGGGCGCGGCGGCGGCGGCGCGAACGAAGTTTCGCACCCTTGCTTATGCGGAATGGGCGCATGCGGCGCGGCCGAGGCTTCCTAGCATCGCAGGCCGGACCGCCTCCTCATGAACACCGCCGCCCGCACCTCCACCCAGCCGCTGCAACCCACGCCCGCCGTTGCGGTGGCCCCCGCGCGCGGCCGCCGCCACTGGTGGTGGCACTACGAGGTGCCCACCCTGCTGCTCGCGGGCGCGCTCTACCTGGCCTGGGCCGCGCTGGTCTGGTGGCATGCGGCGCTGCCGGGCTGGGCGCTGTTCGTCGCGGGCGGCTACCTCGCCCAACTGCACTTCTCGCTGCAGCACGAGAGCATCCACGCGATGCGCCAGTTGCCGCAGTGGCTGCGCTGGACCGTGGTGTGGCCGCCGCTCAACCTGTGGCTGCCGTACCCGTTCTACAACCGCGGCCACAGCGCGCACCACGTCAACTTCCACCTCACGCATCCCGAGCGCGACTCCGAGAGCGCCTATCACTCGGCACCGGCCTGGGCCGGCTACGGACGCTTCTGGCGCTGGATCTACCTGGCGAACCAGACAGTGGCCTTCCGCGTCGTGCTGGGGCCCTTCCTGCGGCTGTGGAAGCTGGTGCGCTTCGAGACCGGCCGGGTCGCCGCCGGCGACTTCTCGCGGCTGCCGACCTGGGGCTGGCATGCGCTGAGCGCGGCGCCGGTGCTGTACTTCGTGCTCGGCGTGGCCGGCATGAGCCTGGGCGAGTACCTGCTGTGCTTCGTCTACCCGGGGATGATGCTGGGCTCGCTGCGCACCTTCACCGAGCACCGCTGGGCCGACACGCCGCACGAGCGCGTGGCGATCGTCGAATCGAACGCGGTGTTCGGCCTGCTCTACCTCTTCAACAACCTGCACCACGTGCACCACCGCGCGCCGACCATGCCCTGGTACGAGATCCCGGTGTACTTCCGGCGCCACCGCGCGGCGGTGCTGGCGGCCAACGGCCACTTCTACTACCGCGGCTATGGGCAGATCGTGCGGCAGCACCTGTTCCGGCCGGTGTTCGTGCCGGTGCATCCGGCCTGGTAACTAGCCCGCGACGAAGCCCAGCACGCGCTCGATCACCTCGGCCTCCTTGAGGATGCGGCGGTGCCCGAGCCCCTGCGTGGCGACGAGCCGCGCGCCCGCGATCGCATCGCGGTAGGCCTCGCTGTCGGCGAAGCGGTTCACGCGGTCGTCGCGGTCGTGCACGATCAGGGTCGGCCGCGCGATGCGTGGGCCCACGGCGGGCGGCTCGAACTGCGGCATCAGGATGCCCTCGCGCGATTCGATGCGCCGCTGCATCGCGGCGCGCGTGCGCTCGCGCAGGCCGAACACGTGGGCGAAGTAGCGCGTGTATTCGCGCGGCGAGGCGGGCGGTGCCAGCAGCACCAGCCGATCGGCCGGCAGTCCGCGCGCCGCCGCATAGGCCAGCGCGTTGGCGCCCATCGAGTGCGCGATGGCCGCGCGCAGCGCATGGCCCTCGGCCGCGAGCCGCGCGCCGACGTATTCGATGCCGCGCGCGAACTGCGGCAGGTTGCTGGCCCAGCCCGCGCTGCGCCCATGCGCCGGCAGCTCGAGCAGCACCGGCCGCAGGCCCGCCGCGGCCAGGGCCTGCGCCAGCGGCAGCATCTGGCCCGCATGGCCGCCCCAGCCATGCATCAGCAGCACCACGGGCGTCTCGGCCACCGCGCCCGCCTGCGACGCGAGGTGGTAGAGGCCGAGGCTGCCCTGTTCGAAGGCCCAGGTCTCGCGCCGCCACTCGGCGCCCGGCCCCTGGCCGCGGTAGAGCCACTTGGGCGGCAGCGGCGTGCGGAACACGCGGCTGGCCGCGCGCACGCCGAGCGCGGGCCAGAGGCGCTCGATGGCGCCGAGCGTCCAGCGCACGGCACGCAGCCGGAGGCTGGCGCCGTAGTAGCCGGAACGCGCGGCGTGGGTGGAGCCCGAAGGCGTGGCGCTGCTCGTCATGCCGTGCGCCCCTTCAGTACCAGACCCAGTCCTGGTTGCTGCCGGGCAGCGCACGCAGGGCTTCGCGCAGGGTTTCGACCCCGAGGGCCACCGCATAGACGGCCAGACAGAGGGCGATGATCAGCATGGTGTTTCTCCTTTTTATCGCACGACTGTGCGAAATCTGAATAAGCAAAGACGAAAGGCGTGCGCTGGGGACCAGCCTCAGGCGCGGTAGTCGGAAAGGATGCGCCGCCAGCTGCGCGCGGCATGCTCGCCGGCCAGCGGATCGCGCAGGAAGCGCGCGTCGTGCAGCAGGGTCATCACGAGGCCGTTGAGCTCGCTCACCAGCAGCGCGGCGTCGGTGCCGGCCTTGAGCTCGCCGCTGTCCACCGCCTGCAGCACGGTGCGGCGCAGCGCGGCACGCCAGCGGGTGATCTCGGCGAGCAGCAGCTCGCGCAGCTCGCCCTCGCGGTCGTCGTACTCGAAGGCACCGGCCATGTAGAGGCAGCCGGTCTCGCTCTCGACGTCGCGCGTGCGCGCGATCCAGCGCTCGACGATGTCGGTCAGCCGCGCCAGGCCCTTGGGCTTCTGCATCGCGGGCACGAACACGTCGGCCAGGAAGCGGCGGCCGTACTCCTCGATGACGGCCTTCTGCAGCGCCTCGCGCGATCCCACGCGCGAGAACACGCCGCTCTTGGACAGGGCCAGCCGGCTCGCGATCGCCTGCAGCGTGATCGCCTCCAGGCCCTCGGCCAGCGCGAGATCCATCGCCGCGCCGACGATGGCGGTGCGGGTCAGTTCGCTCTTCTGGGTCTTGGCGTCCATGCGGCAAACTTTAGCACAGTCGTGCGAAATAGCAAATCAATGCGAAGGCCGCTCTGTCAGCAGCTCCAAAGATGATTTGCTCATGTGAAACCAACAAACGCATCGTTCCCCGCATAAGCCGTTGTGCAGAGAATTCCCGGTCCGTCCCGCTCCGGGACATGACACCTCCGCGCCAGATGAACTTCCAACAACTGCGCTCGGTACGCGAGGCCGTTCGTTGCGGCTTCAACCTGACCGAGGTCGCCCATACCCTCCACACCTCGCAGCCTGGCGTGAGCCGGCAGATCCGCGAACTCGAGGAGGAGCTCGGCATCGAGCTCTTCGTGCGGGCCGGCAAGCGGCTCACCGGCCTCACCGAGCCCGGCGGCCACGTGCTGCCGATCATCGAGCGCATGCTGCTCGAGAGCAGCAACCTGCGGCATGCCGGACAGGAGTTCGTCGCGCAGCAGAGCGGCCTGCTGTCGGTGACGGCCACGCACTCGCAGGCGCGCTATGCGATGCCGGTGGCGGTGCAGGAATTCCGCGCCCAGTTCCCGAACGTGAAGCTGCACCTGCACCAGGGCTCGCCCAAGCAGATCGCGCAGATGCTGATCGACGGCGAGGCCGACGTGGGCATCGCCACCGAGGCGCTGGGCGACTACCCGCAGCTGGTCGCCCTGCCCTGCTACCGCTGGACCCATTCGGTGATCGTGCCGCCGGGCCATCCGCTGCTCGACGCGCCGCTCACGCTCGACGCGCTCACGCGCTATCCGCTGATCACCTACGACACCGGCTTCACGGGACGCTCGCGCATCGACGAAGCCTTCGCGCAGCGCGGTCTCACGCCCAACATCGTGCTGGCCGCGATGGACGCCGACGTGATCAAGACCTACGTGCAGCTCGGCATGGGCGTGGGCATCGTGGCCGGCGTGGCCTACGAGGCCGAGCGCGACACGCAGCTGCGCGCGATCGACGCCGGACGCCACTTCGGCATCAACCTCACCAAGCTCGCGGTGCGGCGCGGCAACTACCTGCGCAAGTACGTCTATGCCTTCATCGAGTCCTTCGCGCCGACCCTCACGCGCGCTGTGGTGGAAAAGGCACTGACCGACGAGACCCGCGCTTCGCACTACGAAATCTGAAAAGCGTGGCCCGACAAGGGCTTGGCGCGTGGACTTCGCACGGCGGATGCGCGGCTTTGGCCACGATGTCGACGAAAGCGGGGCGACTTCCATACGAAAGCATGAAAAAGCTGCCAGTTGCTTCACACAAGGAGCGTACATTCGCATTCATCCCAGCTTTCCGGAACGGATCAGCAATGGCATCGATTTCGCAGCAGCACCCCTCAGCGAAGGCCAAGGCCCTCAAGGCCGCCGAAGCCAGCGAACGGCGCGAACGCCTGCGACGAGGGCTGCCCGCCACGGTGGAACTGCTGCAGCAACGCCATGCCGACCGCATCGACGACAGCGACATCGACGCCTACGTGAACCTCAACTGGCTCGAATGGCACGGCGGCGGGCTGCGGCTCACGATCACGGGCCGCAACGTCTGCGCGCAACTCGCGCCCACCGCGCTCGTCTGAGGTCTCCAAATGCAAAAGCCGCCGCGGCGTGAAGCCTGCGGCGGCTTTTGCGCGGGTTCCTCTCGGAACCCAGCGGCAGTGGGCACTTGCCGTTATTGACCGGCGATGATCTGCGCGATCACGCCCGTGGCGATCGCGGCCAGCACGAAGTCGCCGCCCACGCCCACCCATTGATAGCCGCGCGGCGGCTGCTGCAGGCGATAGGCGCGGTAGTCGTTGACCACGTAGTTGCGCGCACGGTACTCGACCGGCACGCGGCCGCCGCGGCGCCATTCGGCATGCGGCTGCGGGAAGCCGCGGCGATCGAACTGGCGTCCGTCGCGGAAATCCTGGTTGCCCCAGTGGCCGGGCGGCGGGCCGCGGCGCTCCATGCGCTCATGGCCCGGAGGGCCGCCGCGATGGCCGTCGCGATGGCCGTCATGGCCGCGGCCTTGCGCAAAGGCGCTTCCCGCTGCCATGCACATGGCGAGTGCCGCGGCGGCCACGGCCATGCCCTTCGTCTTGTTGATGAACATCTGGAACTCCTTCGCTTTTGGTGATGACGAGTCCATTGTGGGCGGCCCGTGTGTCGGTCAGCCAGGGCTCAGGTAGGCGCGAAGTGAAAGAAGGTAAGGGCTGGTATCCGCGTCTCCTGCGCTCCTACGGCCGCGCGGCGCTATGGTGCCGTTTCAGGGCAGGCCGGGCACGTAGCGATTGACGACGATGCCGCATTCGTAGGCATCGGAGCGCAGCAGAGCGAGCCGGTGGCCCTTGCTGCGGTCGTTGAACACCGAGAGGCCGCCGCCCACGGCGGCCGGGTTGACGAAGAACTGGAACTCGTCGACCACGCCGGCCGCGACCAGCGCCGAGGCAAAGCCCACGCCGCCGACCGAAATGATGTCGCCGCCCTCCTGGCGCTTGATCGTCTCGACCGCCTCGGCCAGGTCGCCATGGACCACCGCGGTGCGCTCCCAGCGCGAGGCCTCGAGCTTGTTCGACAGCACCACCTTGTCGGCATTGACGATCTTCTGCGCGAAGGCGTAGTGGCGGTCGGCCGGAAAGCGCGTCGCGGCGCGGCCCCAGTGGTCGATGTAGCCCTCCTCCGCGATCTTGCGGCTCAGCAGGATGGTGCCCACGCTGTCGAACACGGTGTTGAAGTCCTGCTTGAGCCGCTCGTCCCAGGGCCAGGGATCGCCCCAGCCCCAGAGCTGCCAGCGCAGGTCGGCGTGGGCCGCCGACACGTAGCCGTCGACGGACATCTGCATCTGAAGGATCAGCTTTCTCATGCACGGTCTCCTGGTGGGTCGTCAAGGGATCGAAGCGCCAACTGCTTGTGAATTGCAATCGGTTTGCGGCGCGGTTGCAGTGTCTTGCGACCGGTGCAAGAATGCAAGCGGTTTCGAAAGAGAAGCGTAGGAGCGCGCGCCATGGCATCCCAGGAAAAATCCACCTGCCCGATCAACCTCGCGCTGGAGGTCTTCGGCGATCGCTGGAGCCTCTTGATCGTGCGCGACATGATGTTCGCGGGCAAGCGCCACTTCCGCGAGTTCCTGCAGTCCGACGAGGGCATCTCGACCAACATCCTCACCGAGCGGCTCGGCAAGCTCGTCGAGCAGGGCGTGCTGCGCAAGAGCGACGATCCCACGCACCGGCAGAAAGCGCTCTACAGCCTCACGCCCATGGGCATCGACCTGCTGCCGGTGGTGGCACAGATCGGCATCTGGGGCCGCAGGCACACGCCGGTCACGAAGGACAGCGCGGCCGACGCCGCCGCGCTCGAGAAGGGCGGGCCCGCGCTCTGGAAGAAGCTGCAGGCGGAACTGCGCCGCGCGCATGCCGAGGGCCGCGCGGCCTGAGGGCCTGCGCGTCACTTCCGGTCACCAGGCTCGCGCATGAGCGCTGGCAGAATGCCGCCCCAACGCAGCAACCAGCACCGAGGGGTCCGATGACCGAACACACCGTCGCGGCAGCCGTCGTCTATGCCAAGGACGTGACGCGCCTGAGCACGTTCTACACGCGCGTCGCCGGCCTGTCGCTCGCCCATGCCGAAGGCGGCTTCCACACCCTCGAATCGCCCGCGCTGCAGCTGTTCGTGGTCGCGATGCATGGCGACATCGCGGCCCGGGTCCATGTATCGCAACCGCCGGCGCGGCGCGAGAACACCGCGCTGAAGTTCGTCTTTCCGGTCGAGAGCCTGGGCGATGCGCGGCGCGCGGCCGCCGAGCACGGCGGCGCATTGAAGCCGACCGAGGCCGAATGGGCCTTCGGCGGCCATCGCTACTGCGACGGGCACGACACCGAGGGCAACGTGTTCCAGCTGCGCGAGCGCGCGGTGGGCACGGGCGACGAGGCGAACGATTGAGCGAGGCCGCACTGCCGCCTGCGGACAGCGCCGTCTGCGCGCGCGTGCGCCTGCACCCGGGCTCGCTCGAGCGCGTGCGCGCATGGGCGAGCCATATCGCCGAACACCGCGAAGACGCGCTGCAAACGCTCGCCGCGGAAGGCGTCACCATCGAATCGGTGTTCCTCGACAGCGGCAGCGAAGGCGACTTCCTCGTCTACTACATGCGCTCCGCCTCGCACGAGAAGGCGCGGCAGGTCGCGACGCAATCGACCGAAGCCATCGACCGCTATCACCAGGCCTTCAAGCGCGAGACCTGGGCGGAAGTGAAGCGGCTCGAGGCGCTGGTGGACCTGCGCCGCTGACCGCCCTCCTCCGCCCTGCCGCTTGCCGCCAGGCCGGGTACGGTCTTTCAGGCGCGTGCGAAATGCGCCGCTATGCTGGCGCCCGCCTTCACTCCCACCCCACGCACGCATGAACCGACGCCACCTGCTGCAGTTCCTCGCCGGCGGCATCGCCGCCTCCACGCTCGCGGCCTGCGGCCGGCGCAAGGCCTCGGAGCCGGCGTTGAAGTCCGATGCCAAGCTGCTCGCGCTGGGCGACAGCCTGACCTTCGGCTACGGCGCGCCGCCCGGCGAGGACTGGCCCGCGAAGCTTGCGGCGCTCACGGGCTGGCAGGTGGTCAACGAAGGCATCAACGGCGACACCTCGGCCGGCGCCCTGAAGCGGCTCGACGCGCTGCTCGCGGCCGACAGCTACGACGCGGTGCTGGTGGGCATCGGCGGCAACGACATGCTGCGCGGCGTGCCGCTGCAGACCACGCGCGACAACATCGCGGCGATCGTGCGCCAGGCGCGCACGCACACGCCGCGCGTGGCGCTGATCGCCACGCCCGCGCCCGAGCTGCTGCGCGCGACCATCGGCGCGCTCAGCGACGCGCCGCTCTACGAAGAAGTCGCGACGGCCGAGCAGGCGCTGCTGATCCCGGCGGTGTATGCGAGCGTGCTGTCCGATCCGGCGCTGCGCTCCGACCGCATCCATGCGAATGCGCAGGGCTACGAGAAGGTGGCGCAGCAGATCGCAGCGCAGTTGCAAAAGGCCGGCTGGCGCTGAGCGACACCACGCTGCACGGCGCGCCTCAGCGCCGCGCCGCGAGCAGGTCGACGTAAGCACCGCGCTCGAGCTGAGCGGCCTCGATGCCCAGCCGCGCCATCAGCGCCCGTGCCTCGGCCACGCCGGCTTCGGCGGCCTCGTGCTCGCGCAGCACCACCTCGAGCTCGAGGAACTCGCCGAGCCCCTCCACGCGGTCGAGGTGCACGCGCGTGCGGCCCACGAGGTAGAGCCGGCGCTGCTTGCGCACGCGGCCGGCCTGCCCCCAGGCCAGGGTCAGCGACTCGCGCAGCAGGTCGGGCGTGGCGGTCGGCGTGATCAGGTAGAACGATTCCTTCGGGCCACCCTCGTCGGCGCGGCGGTAGAAGATCAGCTCGCCGCGGTCGGGCGCGAAGCTGCGCAGCTTGAGGCGGTCGCCGGGCTCGGCGCAGCGGAAGAAGGTGTCGTCCTGGGCGATCTCCACCGGCCCCGAATCGGCCAGCGGCGCGGCCAGGGCCGCGATGCGTTCGACGCTGTCGATGCGGGCCTTGATCTCGATGTTGCGTGCCATGCGCCGGGGCTCAGGGCGCGTTGCCCTGCGGGCCGACCGGCGGCGGCGCGGTGCGGCCGCTGGAGCCCGGCGCGAGCTTGCGGCCGAAGGCCTCGCCCACGTTGCGCACCGGGCGGCTCGCGCGCCGCGACACGTTGTCGACGCCGCGCCGCGTGGCGTCGTCCGCGCGGTCGATGCCACGGCCCGCGGCATTGGTGCCGCGCTGCACGCCGCCGATCACCTTGCCGTCGCGCGGCGGCGACTTGAGCGTGTGGGCGCGCTGCGCGCGCGGCGGGTTGTCGGCGCTCTGGGCCTGCACCGCGGCGGCCGGCAGCAGCAGCAAGGCGGCGAGCGACGACGCGGCCGCGAGACGGAGGCGGGAGGGAAGTTTCATCGGCGATCTCCTCGAAGCATCGGGTTCATGATCCAGCGGGCTCGTCGCCCGCTGCGGCGGCGCGCGCCATGCGCTCGCTCTTCCAGTAGACGTCGTCGCCGCCATCGACGCGGTTGAGCACGCGCGCGAGCACGAACAGCAGGTCGCTCAGGCGGTTGAGGTACTGGCGCAGCGTGTCGTTGAGCGTGGCGGTGGCGCCGAGCGCGACCACGGCCCGTTCCGCGCGGCGCGCGATGGTGCGGCACACATGGGCCTGCGAGGCGCCGCGGGTGCCGGCCGGCAGGATGAACTCGGCCAGCCGCGGCAGCGTGGCGTTGTGGTCGGCCAGCGCGTTGTCGAGCTGCAGCAGGGCCTCGGGCTTGAGCAGCGCATAGCCGGGCATCGAGAGCTCACCGCCGAGGTTGAACAGCTGGTGCTGCACGTCGACCAGCAGCTCGCGCACCGCCTCGGGCAGCGGCTCGCACAGCAGCAGGCCGATGTGCGAGTTGAGCTCGTCGACGTCGCCCATGGCGTGCACGCGCAGGTGGTCCTTGGGCACGCGCGTGTTGTCGCCGAGGCCGGTGGTGCCGTCGTCGCCGGTGCGCGTGGCGATCTGCGAGAGTCGGTTGCCCATGGTGTGTTCGTTCCTGTGGCGAAGGGGTGGAGGCGCTCCGCGCCTCGATCCAGCCGCGGGCCGCGCAGAAGGCGGAAAGAGGATTCTGCGGCATCGCCCGCCAGGTCACGCCCGCTTAACCCCCTCGCCCGACTGCCGTACGGGGATCGGCCCGATGCCGATCCGCGTCCCGCTTCGTAGAATGGTCCGTTCGCCCCCGCCCCTCTTTCCCCCTCTTCCACAGCCAGGAGACCTCCGATGAACGCCCCGACCTCGACCTCGCACCTGCTGCCGGAGCTTCATCTGCGCGAGGTGCCGCCGGTGCTGATCGATGCGCTCAAGGCCCGCTTCGGCGAGCGCTGTTCCACGGCGCTCGCGGTGCGCACGCAGCACGGTCGCGACGAGTCCTCGTTCGATGCGCCGCCGCCCTCGGCCGTGGTGTTCGCCGAGAGCACGCAGGACGTGGCCGATGCCGTGAAGCTCGCGAGCGAGCACAGCGTGCCCGTCATCCCCTTCGGCGTGGGCTCCTCGCTCGAAGGCCACCTGCTCGCGGTGCAGGGCGGCATCAGCATCGACGTGTCGCGCATGAACCGCGTGCTGTCGGTCAATGCCGACGACCTCACGGTCACGGTGCAGCCCGGTGTCACGCGCAAGCAGCTCAACGAGGAGATCAAGAGCACCGGCCTGTTCTTCCCGATCGACCCGGGCGCCGACGCCTCCATCGGCGGCATGACGGCCACGCGCGCGAGCGGCACGAACGCGGTGCGCTACGGCACGATGCGCGAGAACGTGCTGGCGCTCGAGGTGGTGACGGCCGCCGGCGACACGATCCGCACCGGCACGCGCGCGAAGAAGTCCTCGGCCGGCTACGACCTCACGCGCCTGATGGTGGGCAGCGAAGGCACGCTGGGCGTGGTCACCGAGATCACGCTGCGCATCTATCCGCTGCCCGAGGCGGTGTCGGCCGCGATCTGCTCGTTCCCGAGCATCGAGGCGGCCGTGCGCACCACCATCGAGACCATCCAGCTCGGCGTGCCGATCGCGCGCGTGGAGCTGATCGACGTGAACACGGTGCGCATGGTGAATGCCTACGCCAAGCTGAACCTGCGCGAGGAACCGATGCTGCTGATGGAGTTCCACGGCTCGCCCGCGGGCGTGAAGGAACAGGCCGAGACGGTGCAGGAACTCGCGAGCGGCCATGGCGGCAATGCCTTCGAATGGGCCAGCACGCCGGAAGAACGCACGCGCCTGTGGACCGCGCGGCACAACAGCTACTTCGCCGCGGTGCAGTCGCGCCCGGGCTGCCGCGTGATCTCGACCGACACCTGCGTGCCGATCTCGCGCCTGGCCGACTGCCTGCTCGACTCGGTGGCCGAGGCCGATGCCAGCGGCATCCCCTACTTCCTCGTCGGCCACGTGGGCGACGGCAACTTCCACTTCGGCTACCTGCTCGATCCGAACGTGCCCGAGGAGCGCGTGAAGGCCGAGGCGCTCAACCATGCGCTGGTGAGCCGCGCGCTCGCGCTCGAGGGCACCTGCACCGGCGAGCACGGCGTGGGCCTGCACAAGATGGACTTCCTGGTGACCGAGGCCGGTGCCGGCGCGATCGACATGATGCGCACGATCAAGCGCGCGCTCGATCCGAAGAACATCATGAACCCGGGCAAGATCTTCCAGCTCTGAACGCGCCCTCCCGCGCATCCGACAAAAAACCCGGCGGCTTCGCGAGAAGCCCCGGGTTTTTTGCTGGGCGGGCCCGCAGGCCCTGCGCTCGACTACTTGCGGCGGCGCGCCGGCTGCTGCGGCTGCTCGGCCGGCACGTAGGTCTGCGACGGCGCCGCGCCACCATCCACGCCGAGACGGCCACCGCCGCCGAGGCCCTGGCCGCGCACCGTCTGCGCCTTGTAGTTGCGCAGCGAGCGGACCATCTGGTTGAAGGCGTCCATGAAGGCCGCCGCGATCACCTTGCCCTGCGCGGTGTTGGTGTAGCCGCCGAGGCCGCCGCCGGCGCTGCGGCCGATGACGGAGCCGAAGGCGCCGAAGTCGGTCTTGGAGGCGCTGCCTTCCGAAGCCGCGACCTGCACGCCCGAGCGGTTGTCGATCAGCGTCAGCAGCGCCGAGGCTTCCTTGGTCTGCATGCTGCCGCCGATCGCGGCCAGCGCACGTCCGCGGTTGCCGCCCACCAGGCCGCCGAGCGAACCGCCGAGGCCGCCCGCGTCGCTGTTGCTGAACACGATCTCGGGCGACAGGCCGTAGTCCGAAGCGACCATCTGGCCGCGGCCGAAGTTGCTGCCGCCGCGCATCTCGCCCGACTGCTGCAGCGCGCGCTCGCGCGTCATCGCGTTCATGCCGGCCGCGCCGCGCTCGACCACCACGAAGCAGTTCGACTGCTGCACCAGCAAACGCAACAGGTTTGCAGTAGGCGGCAGGCGGTATTCGCCCGTGAGGATGGTGTACCAGCCCGCGTTGACGTTCTCGATCAGCGAGACGGTGCCCAGCGGCGATTCGCAGCGCTCGAGCTGGCTGCTCTCGCCCGAGGTGGCGCCGCCGGCGGCGCTGCCGGTGGCCATGGTCTTAGCCGACTGGCTGCCCATCTGCATGTCGGTGGTGGCGCAGCCCGTGAGCAGCAACGCGCCCACGGCCACGGCCGCGAACGGGAAACGGGTGGTGATGAACTTCATGGAAGGCTCCCTCGGCGAGATCGGGTGGAAAAAAGCTGCGGCGAGGATACGCGCAATGGATGACTGGAACAATCAAGCGGACGTCGGAGGACGCCGCGAAGCGGCTTAGGCCGTTCGGCGGATCCGCTCGATCAGGCCGTTGAGCGCGTCGATCGAGCCGAAGTGGATGGCGAGCTCGCCGCTCTCCTCGATCTTGCCGCCGCGCTTGCTGCGCTTCTTGATGCGGACCTCGACCTCGGCGGTCAGCAGGTCGGCCAGTTCTTCCTCGACCCGCTCGAGGTCGCGCGACTTCTCGCCGGTCTGGCCGCTGCGCCGTGGCGTGGCCGCGAGGCTGAATTCGGCCGCGAGCTTCTTCACCAGCGCCTCGGCCTCGCGCACCGACATCTTCTTCGCGGCGATCTGGTTGGCCGCCGTGATCTGGGTGCCGCGGTCCAGCGCCAGCAGCGCGCGCGCATGGCCCATGTCGATGTCGCCGGCCATCAGCATCGCCTGCGCGGGCTCGGCCAGGTTGAGCAGGCGCAGCAGGTTGCTGGCGGCGCTGCGCGAGCGACCCACGGCCTGGGCGGCGGCCTCGTGCGTGAGGCCGAACTCGCTGACCAGGCGCTGCAGGCCCTGGGCCTCTTCGAGCGGGTTCAGGTCCTCGCGCTGGATGTTCTCGATCAGCGACATCGCCGCGGCGGCCTCGTTGGGCACGTCGCGCACCAGCACCGGCACGCTCTCGAGGCCCGCCAGCCTGGCGGCACGGAAGCGGCGCTCGCCCGCGATGATTTCGAACTCGGCGTTCTTGGCCGCGGCCGAGGCTTCGTCGAGCCGGCGCACCAGGATCGGCTGCATGATCCCCTGCGCCTTGATGCTCTCGGCCAGCTCGTAGAGCGCGCCCTCGTCCATGCGGGTGCGCGGCTGGTAGACGCCGGCCACCATCTGGTCGAGCCGCAGGCTGTTGGGGTTCTGCGACGCGCCGTTCTCGCCGGAGCCGCCGTCGCCGGCGTTGTCGCTGGAAGGGGCGGCCGTCGGGCCGAGCAGCGCTTCGAGGCCGCGGCCCAGGCCCTTGGGTTTCTTGGTCGCCATCAGTTCTTTTCTTTCGACACGTCGTTCAGGAGTTGTCGGCCCTCGGTCCAGTCGCCCAGGCCGGATTCGGCATTCAGGTGGCCGCGCGCGCCCGCGTCGACGAAGCGCGCGCCCCAGTCGCTCGCCATCTGGCGCGAGCGGGCGGCCTCGCAGTAGGGGTCGTCGTTGGCGGCGATCAGCACCGCCGGGAATGGCAGCGGCTGGCGCACGATCGGCGCCCAGCCCGGGATCATCTGGCGCACATCCTCGCGCTCGAGGTCGCCGGGCGCGACCAGCAGCGCGCCGCGCACCCGCGCGGTGTTACGCGAATGGGCGGCCCAGGCCGCCACCAGGATGCAGCCCAGGCTGTGGGCGGCAAAGACCACGTCGCCGGGCGAAGCCAGTACTTCCTCCTCGAGCCGCGCCGACCAGTCGCCGCGCAGCGGCCGCATCCATTCATGCTGTTCCACGCGGTGGTCGTGGTGCTTTTCTTCCCAGAGGGTCTGCCAGTGGCCGGGGCCGCTGTTCTGCCAGCCGGGCAAGAGGAGGACGCGGGGTTCAGCGCTCATTTGCTATTATTTTTATAGCTAACTATGTAGATGGGATAAGGGTCAGCCGTTGTTTTCGCTGCTGGACTTGGGCTCGCCCACCGGCGCCAGCACGTCCTCGGGAATCGGCAGATCGGGCGAGCTGCGGCCCGGTGCCGGCGGCGTGCTGGGCGCCACCGCGCCCGAGGCGAAGGCGCTCGCGGGCGGCATCTTGGCGATCAGCTCCTCGGCGAAGGCAATGAAGGCCTGGCTGCCGCGCGCCGCCGGATCGAAGACCACGCCCGGCAGTCCGTAGCTCGGCGCCTCGGCCAGCCGTACATTGCGCGGGATCACGGTGTCGAACACCTTGTCGCCGAAGTGGGCCTTGAGCTGCTCGCTGACCTGCTGCTGCAGCGTGATGCGCGGATCGAACATCACGCGCAGCAGGCCGATGATCTGCAGGTTCTTGTTGAGGTTGGCGTGCACCTGCTTGATGGTGTTGACCAAGTCGGTCAGGCCCTCGAGCGCGAAGTACTCGCACTGCATCGGCACGATCACGCCATGCGCGGCGCACAGGCCGTTGAGCGTCAGCAGGCTCAGGCTGGGCGGGCAGTCGATCAGCACGAAGTCGTACTCGGCACCGACCGCGGCCAGCGCGGTGCGCAGGCGTTTCTCGCGGCGATCGAGCGCGACCATCTCGACTTCGGCACCGGCCAGCTCGCGGTTGGCACCGAGCACGTCGTAGGCGTAGCCGCCCTCCGCGAGCTTGTCGGCCCGGACCCGCGCCTCGGCCACCGAGGCCGATTCGAGCAGCACGTCGTACACCGTGGTCTCAAGCTGGCGCTTGTCGATGCCCGAACCCATGGTGGCATTGCCCTGCGGGTCGAGGTCGATCATCAGCACCCGCTGGCCCACCTTGGCCAGGCCGGCGGCGAGGTTGACGGTGGTGGTGGTCTTGCCGACGCCGCCCTTCTGGTTGGCGATGCAGAAAATCTTGGCCATGGAGGAGGATCAGTTCGAGGCGGCGAGCTTGACGCCGAAGGCGATCAGGAAGACACCGGCCAGCTTCTCGAGCACGGCCGAGATCCGCGGATTGGCGCGGATGCGCTCGGCCAGGAAGTGGGTCAGCAAGGTGGAGGTCAGGCCGTAGAGGAAGGTCAGCGCCGCGATCGTCACAGCCATCGCGCCGAAGGTGACGATGCCCTGGTGGCGGGCCGGATCGACGAACAGCGGGAAGAAGGCCATGTAGAACACGATCGCCTTCGGATTGAGCAAGGTGATCATCAGCGCTTGCCGCATGAAGTGGCTCGGGCGGATGTTGAGGATCGGTGCCGAGCCGGGCTTGGCGCGCAGCATCCTGAAGCCCAGCCAGGCCAAGTAGGCGGCACCCAGCCATTGCACCGCCTTGAAGGCCGCAGGGTAGGCGGCCAGCACGGCCGACACGCCTGCCACCGCGGCCCACATCAGCACCTGGTCGCCTGCAATCACGCCCAGGGTTGCCGCCAGGCCGCCGCGAATCCCGCCTTTGCTGGTCGACGTGATCAGCGCCAGATTGCCCGGGCCGGGAATCAGGAGGAACAGGATGATGGCGGCGACGAACGCGCCATAGTCAGCGATGCCGAACATGGGAATTGCCTCGTGGAAAGAGGGAAAGGGGAGCCGTCGAGTCTAAGCGAGGCAGGTGGCGCGGCGATTGGCCGAAAGGCCGGTTTTGGGTGGCCCGCGCCTTTCTTTTGGCAAGACGACGGACGCCGTCGCCTTGCAGGGACTAGATCAGGCCTGTTTTCGCGCCCAGACGATGCAACGCTCGGCGTCGAGGCCGGGCACCGTCAGTTGTTCCACGTGAAACACCGCGACTTCGGCCGGCAGTCCGGCGAGTTCATCGGCCGGATTCTTGCCCTTCATTGCGAGCCATTTGCCGCCGTCGGCCAGCAGATGCGAGGAGCCCGAGAAGAAATCGGGCAGCGACGCGAAAGCGCGCGAGCTGATCAGATCGAAGCGGCCTTCCAGCTTCTCGACCCGGGCATGGAGCCCACGCAGGTTGGGCAGCGCCAGTTCGCCCGCCACCTGCTGCACGAAAGCCATCTTCTTTGCGACCGCATCGAGGCAGGTGATGTCGAGGTCGGGCCGCAGGATCGCGATGACCACGCCCGGCAATCCTGCCCCCGATCCCACGTCGAGCAGCTTGCCCTGCCCTGCCCACTCGCGCTGCAGCGGCGCAATCACGGCGAGGCTGTCGAGCAGGTGGTGGGTCAGCACGCTCTCGGGATCGCGCAGTGCCGTGAGGTTGTAGACCTTGTTCCACTTGAGCATCAGCGCGCCATAGGCCGTGAGTTGCTCGGCCTGGCGTTCGGACAAGGCCACGCCCAGCGTCTCCGCGCCCGCGCGCAGCCGTTCGATCGTCGCCGTCATTCGGCCGACTGCGGCTCGGTGGCTGCTTCCTTGGTCGCGGAAAAGGCCTTGTGGCCGCCCTTGCGCAGGTGGATCAGCAGCAGCGAGATCGCCGCCGGCGTCACACCCGAGATGCGCGAGGCCAGGCCCAGGGTCTCGGGCTTGTGCTTCGCGAGCTTCTGGCGCACCTCGAAACTCAGGGCCTTGACCTGGCCGTAGTCGAAATCGGCCGGCATCTTGAGGCTTTCGAAGTGGGCGGCGCGTTCCACCTCGTCGTTCTGGCGCTCGATGTAGCCCGAATACTTGGCCGAGATCTCGATCTGCTCGATCTCGGTTTCGTTGAGCTGGGCCTCGGCACCATACTTGCCGCCGTCCAGCGACATCAGGGTCTGATAGTTCACATCGGGCCGGCGCAGCAAGTCGGCCAAGTTGTATTCGTGCTCGATCGCCTTGCCGAGCACCCGTACCGACTCGGCGGCCGGCAGGTTGCGCGGGTTCACCCAGATCGACTTGAGCCGCTCTGTTTCACGTGAAACAGCGTCGCGCTTGCGGCTGAAAGCATCCCAGCGCACATCGTCGACCAGGCCCAGCTTGCGCCCTGCTTCGGTCAGGCGCATGTCGGCGTTGTCTTCGCGCAGTTGCAGCCGGAACTCGGCGCGGCTCGTGAACATGCGGTAGGGCTCGGTCACGCCCTTGGTGATCAGGTCGTCGACCAGCACGCCGAGATAGGCCTCGTCCCGACGCGGCAGCCAGGCGTCTTCACCGCGGCATTGCAGCGCGGCATTGATGCCGGCGAACAGGCCCTGGGCCGCCGCTTCTTCGTAGCCGGTCGTGCCGTTGATCTGCCCGGCGAAGAACAGGCCCTGGATCGCGCGGGATTCGAAGCTGCTCTTGAGCTCGCGCGGGTCGAAGTAGTCGTACTCGATCGCGTAGCCGGGACGCAGGATGTGGGCGTTCTCCAGCCCGGGCATCGAGCGCACCAGCTGGTACTGGATGTCGAAAGGCAGGCTGGTCGAGATGCCGTTCGGGTAGTACTCGTTGGTGGTCAGGCCTTCGGGCTCGAGGAAGATCTGGTGGCTGTCCTTGTCGGCGAAGCGATTGATCTTGTCCTCGACGCTCGGGCAGTAGCGCGGACCGACGCCATCGATCTTGCCGGTGAACATCGGGCTGCGGTCGAAACCCGAGCGGATGATCTCGTGCGTGCGCGCATTGGTGTGCGTGATCCAGCACGGCATCTGTTGCGGATGCATCTCGACCTTGCCGAGGAAGCTGAACACCGGCATCGGCCCTGCCCCACCGGGCATGCCGTCGCCGGGCTGCTCGGTGCACTTCGAGAAGTCGATGCTGCGGCCATCGAGTCGCGGCGGCGTGCCGGTCTTGAGCCGGCCCTGCGGCAGCTTGAGTTCCTTGAGGCGCGCCGACAGGCTCACGGCCGGCGGATCGCCCGCGCGGCCGGCCTGGTAGTTGTCGAGGCCGACATGGATGCGGCCGTCGAGGAAGGTGCCCGCGGTCAGCACCACGGTACGCGCGCGGAAGGCGATGCCGACCTGCGTGACCGCGCCCACCACGCGATCGCCCTCGACCATCAGGTCGTCGACCGCCTGCTGGAACAGGCTCAGGTTCGGCTGGTTCTCGAGCCGGCGGCGGATCGCCGCCTTGTAGAGCACGCGGTCGGCCTGGGCGCGCGTGGCGCGCACCGCCGGGCCCTTGCTCGAATTGAGGATGCGGAACTGGATGCCGGCCTCGTCGGTGGCGATCGCCATCGCGCCACCGAGCGCGTCGACCTCCTTCACCAGGTGGCCCTTGCCGATGCCGCCGATCGAGGGGTTGCAGCTCATCTGGCCCAGCGTCTCGATGTTGTGGGACAGCAGCAGCGTCTTCGCGCCCATGCGGGCGGCAGCGAGCGCGGCTTCGGTGCCGGCATGGCCGCCACCGACGACGATCACGTCGAATTCTTCGGGATAAAGCATGAGAGGGGGCGCACTGACGCGTGCGCGGCGCAAAGGAGGGCCATGATTTTAATCGGCCCACCCTGCTCGCGCCCACTGTGGGGACAAGCTGGTTGTGCGACTCTAAAAGCCCGCCAGGCCCCTATGGGACTCGATAGTTTGCTATGTTTTTGATAGCAAACTATGCGGAGTCAAGCGGAGGTGGCCAACTCCACCACCGGCACGGGCTTCTCGATGCCCACGAGCGCGCCGCTGGCCGGCGGTTCCACGGGCGGTGCCACGCTCTGGTCCTGCAGCTCCGTCACCACGATCTGCTTGTCGCGCATGCTCACGCTGCCGAAGATCGTGCAGAAGGCCACGTCCTTCGCGTCGCGTCCCGTGCCCACGCGCACGAGGCGGTCGACCGGCGCCATGCGCGTGGCGTCGAACAACACCCAGCGTCCGCCGAGCCAGGCCTCGAACACCGCATGGAAATCCTGCGGCGGTTCCTCGAAGGCCACATAGCCCACGACCAGCCGCGCCGGGATGTTGAGCGCGCGGCAGAAGGTGATGCCCAGGTGCGCGAAATCGCGGCACACGCCGGCGCGCTGCACGAACACTTCGCGCGCCGTGGTGGTCGAGTCGGTGCTGCCCGACTCGTAGGTGATGCTGTCGTGGATCCAGTCGACGATCGCCTGCACGCGGCCGATGCCGGGCGGCAGGTCGCCGAAGAGCTGGTAGGCGCAGCGCGCCATCAGGTCCGACTCGCAGTAGCGCGTCGGCATCATGTAGTGCAGCACCTCGTCGGGCACTTCGTTGACCGGCACTTCGGGCAGGTCGTGCGGTACGTCGACCTGGGTGCGCTGAACGGTCGCGGTGTAGGCGATCTTCAGCGGGCCCGGCGCCACGTCGAAGCGCAGGAAGCGGTTGCCGCTGGCCTCGTCGCAGAACACCTGCACCTCGGCCGCCGGCTCGATCGTGAGGGTCTCGCGGATCACCGCCTGCGCGCCCGCGCGGGCCGCCTCGATGTTCAGCAGCAGATGGGCCGGCGCGCCGACTTCATAGTCCAGCTGCGCCTCGATGTGCGAGATGTGCATGGGGCTCCCCTTCCCTCTTCGCCTGGCTCAAGCGCGCCTTCGGCGCGAACGGTGTTCGGGCAACTGCCAGTGCGTCTGCGTCACCAGCAGCACCCGCAGCACGCAATGCGCGGGGCTCTGCAGCAGCTGGCCCAGCGAGCGCGTGCGCGGCCAGCGCACCGACCGGTGCCGGTGCATCAGTCGAGCGCCTTCTTCACCGCGCCCACGCCCAGTGCGGCGAGCACGATGAAGATCACGGCCAGGATGAGGAACAGGCCGAACAGCACCTTGGCAATGCCCGCGGCGCCCGCCGCGACGCCGCCGAAACCCAGCAGGCCGGCCACCAGGGAGATGACCGCGAAAATGATGGCGTACTTCAACATCGAGTGACTCCTTTGCCGCGGGTCGCAGCCCTCGGTGCCCGAAGAATAGAAAGCGGTGCTCGGCGCCCCGATAGTCACCGAGCCCAAGCACCCGTAGGACAAACCCGCGCAGCCCAAACCCGCTAGCATCCGGTGCGTTCCAAAGAACCATTTCAACGATCGATTGGAGTTTTTCGCATGAAGCTGTACTACTCGCCGGGCGCCTGCTCGCTCTCGCCGCACATCGCGATGCACGAAGCCGGCCTCGCCTTCGAACCGGTGCTCGCCAGCACCAAGAGCCACAAGCTGCAGGACGGCACGGACTACTACGGCATCAACCCGCTGGGTTACGTGCCGATGCTCGAACTCGACGACGGCACGCGCCTGCGCGAAGGCCCCGCGATCCTGCAATACATCGCCGACCTCGTGCCGACCAAGAACCTCGCGCCCGCCGCCGGCACCATGCAGCGCTACCGCCTGCAGGAGTGGCTGACCTTCATCGGCACCGAGATCCACAAGGGCTTCAGCCCGCTGTTCAACCCGGCCATGCCCGAGGAAGCCAAGACCATCGCGCGCGACAAGCTCGCTTCGCGCTTCACCTGGCTCGACGGCGAACTCGCGAACAAGCAGTACCTGATGGGCGACCAGTTCAGCGTGGCCGACGGCTACCTGTTCACCGTGACCAACTGGGCCAAGCCCACCGGTGTGGACCTCGCGGGCTTCGCGAACATCCAGGCCTGGCGCGCGCGCGTGAGCGAGCGTCCCGCCGTGCAGGAAGCGATGAAGGCCGAAGGCCTGCTGAAGTAATTCCGCACCGCCGGAGCGCAACGCCGCGCTTCGCCCCTCGACGGCCGGCGACTCGCCGGCCGTTCGCTTTTCTGCGAACGCCCGGGCAATGCCACCCGATTGCATTTGCACCGGCGTATCGCCTAGCACCAAGACGACAACCCCGTGGCAGCAGGGTTGAGGCCCCACCCCTACCCTTGCGCTTCTTTCGCTGTTCACACCGTCCCTTCAACCCACTCGACCCAGAGCCACGGCCATGTCCACCCTTTTCGACCCCGTCCAAGCCGGCGACCTGAAGCTCGCCAACCGCATCGTGATGGCGCCGCTCACGCGCAACCGCTCGCCCAATGCCATCCCGACCGCGCTCGCGCCCACCTACTACGCGCAGCGCGCGAGTGCCGGCCTGCTGATCACCGAGGCCACCGCCATCAGCCAGCAGGGCCAGGGCTATGCCGACGTGCCCGGCCTCTACGGCACCGAGCAGCTCGACGGCTGGAAGAAGGTGACCGACGCCGTGCACGCCGAGGGCGGCAAGATCGTGGTGCAGCTGTGGCACGTGGGCCGCGTCTCGCACACCAGCCTGCAGCCCGACAACGGCCAGCCGGTGGCGCCCTCGGCCATCACCGCCAAGACCAAGACCGTGCTGATCCATGACGGCGTGCCGACCTTCACCGAGACCTCCGAGCCGCGCGCGCTCGACGCCGGCGAGATCCCCGGCATCGTCCACGGCTTCGCCACCGCCGCGCGCAACGCGGTCGAGACCGCGGGCTTCGACGGCGTCGAGATCCACGGCGCCAACGGCTACCTGCTCGACCAGTTCCTCAAGGACGGCAGCAACCAGCGCGGCGACGACTACGGCGGCAGCATCGAGAACCGCGCGCGCTTCCTGCTCGAGATCACGCGCGCCGTGGCCGACGCCGTGGGCGCACGCCGCACCGGCATCCGCCTGTCGCCGGTCACGCCCGCCAACGACGTGCACGACAGCAACCCGCAGCCGCTGTTCACCTACGTGGTGAAGGAACTGGCGAAGCTCGACCTGGCCTACATCCACATCATCGAAGGCGCCACCGGCGGCCCGCGCGAGATCGCCGACCGGCCCTTCGACTACGAAGCGCTCAAGGCCGCCTACCGCGAGGCCGGCGGCAAGGCCGCCTGGATGGTCAACAACGGCTACGACCGCCCGCTCGCGGAAGAAGCCGTGAAGGAAGGCGACGACCTCGTGGCCTTCGGCAAGCCCTTCATCTCCAACCCCGACCTGGTGCGCCGCCTGCGCGAGCACGCGCCGCTCAACGAGCTCGACAAGGCCACCCTGTACGGCGGCGGCGCCAAGGGCTACACCGACTACCCCGCGCTGGCCTGAGCCCGCGGGCGACCGGCGCACGGTGCTTTCGGGTACCGTTGCGCCATGTCGCAGATCGAGAAACAGCTGGCCGCGCGCGGCCTCGTCCTTCCGCCCGCCGTCCAGCCGCCACCGGGCGTGGTGCTGCCCTTTCGCTTCGTGCGCATCGTCGGGCAACGCGCCTTCGTCTCGGGCCATGGCCCGCTCAATCCCGACGGCAGCATCGCCGCGCCGCTGGGCAAGCTCGGGCGCGAGCTCGACGTGGAACAGGGCTACGCGGCCGCGCGCCTCACCGCGCTCGCGATGCTCGGCAGCCTGCAGCGCGCGCTCGGCGACCTCGACCGCATCACGGCCTGGACGCGCGTGTTCGGCATGGTCGCCTCGGCCCCGGGCTTCGACCGCCAGCCCTCGGTCATCAACGGCTTCTCCGACCTCGTGCTCGAGCTCTTCGGGCCCGAGGTCGGCGCACATGCGCGCAGCGCGGTCGGCATGGCCGAGCTGCCGTTCAACATCCCGGTGGAGATCGAGGCCGAGGTGGAGATCGCCGAATGAACGAGGCGCCGCGCTGGACCGTGCGCCGCGCCGAAGCGGCCGATGCCGCCGCGATCCGCGACTGCGCGATCGCCGCCTTCAGCGTCTACCTGCCGCGCCTGCCGGTCGTGCCACTGCCGATGGGCAAGGACTACGCAACCGCCATCGAGTTGCAACAGGTGTGGGTCGCCGCCAATGCTCAGGATGCCGCCGAGATCGCGGCCGCGCTCGTGCTCGACATCACCGACGAAGGCTTCCTGATCGACGTGATCGCGGTGCTACCGAAGCACCAGGGCAGCGGCGCGGGCCGCGCGCTGCTCGAGCTCGCCGAGCGCGAGGCGCTGCGCCAGGGCTTCGATTCGATCTACCTGTTCACCAACGAGAAGATGAGCGAGAACCGCGCGCTCTACGAACGCATCGGCTATGTGGAGTACCGGCGCCTGGTGCTCGAGAACCGCACGCGCGTCTTCCTGCGCAAGGCCCTGCGATGAACGCCGCGCCGAAGCGCGCGCGCATCCGTTGCGGCTACGAGGCCCTGCGCGTGAAATCCACGCTGACCTTCAAGCCCGTCGGCTCGGCCGCCGCAAGCCGCAGCTCGGCGCCGAGCAGCTCCGCATAGCGCGCCACGATCGACAGGCCCAGCCCCGAGCCCTGTCCCAGCTTCTGCCCCGCCGGCCCCTGCGCCCAGCGCTGCATCAACAGGCGCTGCGCATCGAGCGGAATGCCGGGTCCGTCGTCGATCACGCTGAGCACCTCGCCGCTGACCTCGACCGTGATCGTGCGACCGCCATAACGCAACGCGTTGTCAATCAGGTTGTCGAGGATGCCTTCCACCAGGGCCTCGTTGGCCTGCACCGTCACGCTGTCGTCGAGGCCGCGCGCGCCCAGGTCCACGCCGCGCGCGTCGGCGCGCGCGAGGTGCCGCAGCACCGTCTGCTCGGCCAGCGCATCGAGCCGCACGGGCGCGGTCTCGAGGCTGGTGCTGGCCTCGTCGGCCAGCGCGAGCGCGAGCAGCTGATCGATCAGGTGGCTCGCGCGCTCCTGGCTCTTGGCCACCTGCTCGAGCTGCTCGCGCCACACCGAGGGCTTCTGCTGCGCGAGCCCGTAGTCGGCCAGCGCGCGAATGCCCGCGAGCGGCGTGCGCAACTCGTGCGCCACGTTGCCGACGAATTCGCGCTGCCCGCGCACGCTGTGGCCCAGCCGCTCGAACAGCGCATTGACCGCCTCGCCCAGGTGCTGCAGCTCGCGCGAGGTCCGCACCACCGCCACCGGCGAGAGGTCGCGCACGTCGCGCCGATCGAGCGCCTGCTGCAGGTCGCCGAGCGGGCGCAGATCGCTGCGGATCCCATGCCAGAGCCATACGGCGAGCATCATCAGCAGCAGCACCTGCGGCGCCAGTGCATAGCCCAGCAGCTGCCGCACGAGCGCCGTGCGGCTCAGCGTGGTCTGCGCGATCACCACGCGGTAGGGCATCGCCACGCCGGGCTCGGCATCGTGCTCGAGCACCACCGCGCGCATCGGCTTGCCCTGGTAGGTGACGTCGGAGAAGCGGTAGCGCGCGCCGTTCACGGGCAGTGGCGCCTGCAGGTCGTCGGCGCCCGAGATCAAGGTGCCGTCGAGCCGCTGCACCGAGAAGTTGACCTTGTCGATCTGGTCGAACAGCACCGTGGCCACCTCGCGCGGCGTGAGCAGCAGCTCGATGCCACGCTCGCCCGCCTGCACGTTGGCCGACAGTGCGTAAGCGTCGTCGAGCATGCCGCGGTCGAAGGCCTGCTCGGAGAAGTAGTTGGCGATGACCAGCGCGATCACCGCGCCCACCATCCAGCTCAGCGCGAGCGGCACCAGCACGTTGCGCAGCACGCGCCGCGTGAGCGTGGGCACCGCGCGCGGCGGTCCGGGCGTGGTCCGCGCGTGCGCTGTTTCGCTGTCGCTCACGGTCGCGGCGCGCTCAGACTTCGGCTTCGAGCAGGTAGCCGATGCCGCGCAGCGTGCGGATGCTCGCGCCCGAACCGACCAGCTTCTTGCGCAGCCGCGAGATGAAGGCCTCGAGCGCGTTGTCGCCCAGCGATTCGTCGAAGCTCGAGAGCTTGTCGGACAGCGCACGCTTGCTCACCGTGCGGCCCGGCGGGCTCATCAGTTCCCACAGCACTTCGAACTCGCGCGCCGGCAGGTCGAGCGGACCGCTCGCGGTGGAGAAGCGCCGTGCCTTGCGGTCGAGCTTCAGCTGGCCCAGCAGCACGATGTCTTCGGTGCCCTTCGCGCGCCGCACGAGCGCACGCAGACGCGCCTCGACCTCGGCCAGGTCGAAGGGCTTGCCGAGGTAGTCGTCGGCACCGGCATCGAGGCCCGCGATGCGTTCCTCGGTGCGGCCGCGCGCGGTGAGCACGAGCACCGGCGTGCGGTCCCCGCGTGCGCGCGCCTGTCGCAGCGCGGTGAGTCCGCTCGCGAGACCGCTGGTCGCGCTCGCGGTGGCGGGCAGGTTCAGATCGAGCAGCACCGCATCGAAGGGCTGCACGCGCCACAGGTGGTCGGCGTCCTCGACGTTGGTGGAAACATCGACGCGGTGACCGGCGTCCGCGAGGCTGCGAAGCATCACGTCGCGCAGCACGGCATCGTCTTCGACTAGCAGGATTCGCATGATTTTCGAGTGGGTTGAGGTGCCTATTCTTGCTCGCGGGAGGGTCAGCAGGCGGTCAGTACGACACGCGATAAACACGGCATGAGCATACGACAGCCCATCGCCGCACGGGCCCTTTTCATCGGGGCCGCATCGTCATGAGCGCACGCGAACCCTCCGGCCTGCTGAGCTTCGTGCACCCCGCGGTGCAACGCACCGCGGTCGTGCTGCTGCATGGTTTGTGCAGCACACCTGACGAACTGCTGACCGTGCAGTCCGCGCTGCGCGACGGCGGCTACGCGGTGCATCCGATGTCGATCCCCGGCTACTCCTTCGACGCCAATGCACCGATGCAGCAGGCCGCGCCCTTCCAGCACTGGCTCGACAGCATCGAGGCCCAGGTCGCGGCCCTGCGCGAGACGCACGAGCGCGTGCTGCTGGTGGGCATCTCGGCGGGTTCGTCGCTCGCGCTCGGCGCCGCCATCCGCTGCGGCGACGCGGTCGATGCGCTGGTGCTGATGTCGACCACGCTGCGCTTCGACGGCTGGGCCATCCCGCGCACGCAGGTGCTGCTGCCGCTGGCCTACTACACGCCGCTGGGCCGCTTCTGGCAGTACCGCGAACGCCCGCCCTACGGCGTGAAGAACGAACGCGTGCGCGCCTGGATCGAGCGCGAACTGCGGCACCGCAAGATCTCGCGCGCCGGCAGCTCGGTGATCGGCGTGAGCCACCTGCGCGAACACCATCGGCTGATCCACCACGTGCGCGCCAACCTGCATCGCGTGCAGTGCGACCGCGTGCTCGCGCTGCATGCGCAGCAGGACGAAGTGGCCAGCGTGGCCAACCTCGAGATCCTCGCGCGCGGCCTGCGCTGCCGGTCGTTCCGCAGCGTCGTGGTGAGCAACAGCTACCACATGATCACCATCGACAACGACCGCCAGCAGGTGGTGCGCGAGACCGTCGCGTTCGCCGACGAGGTCGCGCATGGCACGGGCGCCGATGCCCCGATTTCCTCGCTGAAGGCTTCCTGAAAAGGAATGCGTTCGCCACCGCGATGCCATCGTTCCCACTCCACAATGAACCACGCAAGGTGACGCGGCGACGCGTGCGTTCCCTGCATTCGCAGCGCCGACCGATGGCACTCCCGCACGACGATCGTGCATCACGCTTCGCCTGAAAGGATCAAGCCCCATGTCCACTTCGCCCACCTTCAACAGCATCGCGCGCATCCTCGAGAACGACTTCCACGTCGAAGCGAAGCTGGTCGCGCCGCAGACCGCGCTCGCCGACCTGGGCCTCGACTCGCTCGCGCTGATGGAGTTCGTCTTCGCGGTCGAGGACGCCTTCCACCTGCGCATTCCCGAGGATCGGCTCGATCCGCGCGAAGCGGGCATCACGCTGCAGCGCCTGTGCGAAGTGATCGATGCGGAGAGCGCCGCGACGGTGGGTGCGGTGCATGCACCCGAGGCGGCGCACGCATGAGCAGCGGTGTCGAACATGCGGTGATCGCGGCCTCGGCGCAGCGCATCGCGGCGCCGCCGGTGCGCGTCAGCGGCATCGGCTTCGTCACGCCGATCGGCCGCACGCTCGAGGCCTTCGACGACGCGCTGTTCCATGGCCGATCGGCCGTGCGCTCGCACACGCTCGCGATCCCCGGCATGGACAGCGTCGAGATCCCGGTGGCCGCCTGCGACTTCGACTCGAACGGCGTGCGCAGCACCTCGCGCCTGCCGCTCGATCGCGGCACCGCGATGGCGCTCGCGGCCGCGCAGGATGCCGCGGCGCAGGCCGGGCTGACGCGCGACAGCGTCGATCCCGAACGGCTCGGCATCTTCTGGGGCAGCGGCCTCGCAGGCGCGGGCAGCTTCGACAACACCACGCAGGCGCTCTACGCCGAGCAGCGCCGCATGCGGCCGACGACCGTGCTCACCGTGATGCCCAACGCGGCGGTGGCCGAACTCGCGCTGCACTTCGGCGCGCACGGCGCGGCCATCGCCTATGCCTGCGCCTGTGCCTCCTCGGCGGTGGCGATCGGCGAGGCGATGCGCGCCATCCGCGGCGGCTGGATCGATGTCGCCATCGTCGGCGGCCACGACGCCATGCTCACGCCCGGCGTGATGGCGAGCTGGCAGGCGATGCGCGTGATGGCCGCGCCGCCGGCCGATGCACCCGAGACCGCCTGCCGCCCCTTCTCGGGCGATCGCGCGGGCTTCGCGCTCGGCGAAGGCGCCGCGGCGCTGGTGCTCGAGTCGGAAGCGCATGCGCGTTCGCGCGGCGTGGCCGACCCAGGCGACACGGGTGACGGTGCGTCCTACGTGCTGGCCGGCTACGCCACCAACTGCGACGGCACGCACATCACCAACCCCGACAGCGCGGGCCAGGTGCGCGCGATGCGCGCGGCGCTGCGCGACGCCGGCATCGATGCCACCCAGATCGGCCACGTGAATGCCCACGGCACCGCGACCGTGGCCGGCGATGCGGCCGAGGCCGCTTCGGTGCGCGAGCTGTTCGGCAGCGCGACGCCGGTGTGCGCCACCAAGGCGATCCACGGCCACGTGCTCGGCGGCGGCGGCGCGATCGAATTGATCGCGACCTTGCGCGCGCTGGCGCACGAGGCCGTGCCGCCGATCGCCAACCTGCGCGAGCCCGACGCAGCCTTCGACCTGGCTTTCGTGCGCGGCGAGGCACGCGCGATGCCCGGCATGCGCTGGGCGATGTCGAATTCGTTCGCCTTCGGCGGCACCAACGCCGTGCTCGTCGCGGGACGCATCGACGCACCATCTCGCTGAAACTTCGCTGAAGATTTTTTTCGCGCGCAGGAAGGCTCAGGCAGGCAGTGCATCGGCTGGTGGTTCTCGTCGTGCCGGTGTTCGTGCTGCTGATGGCCTGCGAGTTCGCCTGGGGCTGGCTCCAGCGGCGCAACACCTACCGCTTCGGCGACACGGTCGCGAGCCTGAGCCAGGGCCTCTTGAGCCAGGCGCTCGCGGTCTGCACGCAGCTGTTCCAGATCGGCCTCTACGCGCTGGTCTATCCGCATGTCGCGCTCTGCACCGACGCGCGCTTCTGGGACAGCGCCCTCGGCTGGATCGCCGCGGTGCTGCTGTTCGACTTCTGCGACTACTGGCTGCATCGCGCGGGACACGAGTCGGCGCTGTTCTGGGCCGCGCATGCGGTGCACCACCAGAGCCGACGCTTCAATTTCTCGACCGCGCTGCGGCAGGAGAGCATGGTCGCCTTCCTCGGCTGGGCCTTCTACCTGCCGATGGCCGTCGTCGGCGTGCCGCCCGAGCAGTTCGGCCTCGCGGGGCTGATCGTGCTGGTCTACCAGTTCTGGATCCACACCGAGCACATCGGCAAGCTCGGCTGGTTCGACCGCGTGTTCTCCTCGCCCTCGAACCACCGCGTGCACCATGCCGTCAACGACGACTACCTCGACCGCAACTACGGCGGCATGCTGGTGGTGTGGGACCGCCTGTTCGGCACCTTCGCCGAGGAGCGCGAGCGCTGCGTCTACGGCACGCGCAAGCCGCTCGCGGGCTTCGATCCGCTGCGCGCGGTGCTCGGCCCCTATGCGCCGCTCGCGCGCGATGCCTGGCACACGCGGCGCTGGCGCGACAAGCTCGGCGTGTTCTGGCGATCGCCGGGCTGGCGGCCGGCCGACGTGGCGGCGCGCTTTCCCGAACCCGACTTCTCGCTCGAGGCCGCCGCCGCCCTCGACGACCCGCCGGTCGGCCGTGCGCGCGCGATCGCGGCCACCCTGCATTTCGCGGGCTGGGTCGGCATGACGCTGGCCTTTCTCTGGCGCGCGGACGACATGGCGTTTCGCACTGGCCTCGAACTGCTGGCGCTGACGGTCGCGGGTTTCTGGGCCGTGGGCGCGGTGCTCGATGCGCGGCTGCGATTGCGCTGGGCCTGGCCCGCGCAGGCGTTGCTGCTGGCATTGGCCGGCGCCATCCTGCTCGCGGCGGGTTGAGCTGCGGCGCGGGATTGCTATCCTGCGGGCCCCAGACCCACACCGACCATGGAGCCACCGTGCGCCGACTTGCCACTTCCCGCGACCTCGCTGCCGTCCATGCCCTCTACATGCACGAGAAGGTGGTGCGCTTCCTCGGCTACGACCCGATGCCGCTCGCGGACTTCCGGCCGATCCACGAGGAACTGGTGCGCAGCGGCTGCTTCCACATCTGGGAGGTCGACGGCCGCATGGCTGGCTTCTACCGCGCCACGCGCTACCCGGGCCGAGTGGCGCACGTCGCCTGCCTCGGCACGCTCGCGGTGGACCCGGCCTTCCATGGCCGCGGCGTGGCGCTGGCCATGGTGAGCGATGCCATCGAGCAACTGCGCGCGGCCGGCGTCAAGCGCATCGAGCTCTATGCCGAGAGCGACAACGCACCCGCGCTGCGCTTCTACGAGAAGCTGGGCTTCGAGCGCGAGGGCACGCTGCGCAAGTTCTACAAGCGCGCCGGCGAAGCCGACTACATCGACGATCACCTGATGGCGCTGCTGCTCGACTGAGAAGCTTCAGGAACCCTTCCAGCGCCGCAGCAGCAAGGCGTTGGCCATCACGCTGACGCTCGACAGCGCCATCGCCGCCCCGGCCACCACCGGGCTCAGCAGCCCGAAGGCCGCCAACGGAATCCCCGCCACGTTGTAGGCGAAGGCCCAGAACAGGTTCTGCCGGATCTTGGCCACGGTGCGGCCCGAGAGGTCGAGCGCCTGCGCCACCAGCGCGAGATCGCCGCGCATCAGCGTGATGCCCGCGGCCTCCATCGCCACGTCGGTGCCGCCATCGGCCGGCGCCATCGCGATGCCCACGTCGGCGGCCGCGAGCGCCGGTGCGTCGTTGGCGCCATCGCCCACCATCGCGACCACGTGGCCGTCGCGGCGCAGCGCGCTCACCTGCTGCGCCTTGTCGGCCGGCAGCACCTCGGCGCGCACGTCCTCGGGCGCGATGCCGAGCCGCGCCGCCATGGCGCGCGCGGCCCGCAGGTTGTCGCCCGAGATCATCACCACGCGCAGGCCGCGCGCACGCAGCGCGGCGACGGTCTCGGCCGCCTGTGGCTTGGGCTCGTCGGCAAAGGCCAGCAGCGCCAGCGCCTCGGCCGCGCCGCTGGCATCGAAGCGCAGCAGCGCCGACACCGTGGCGCCCTGTGCCTGCAGCCGGTCGACCTCGGCGGCATCGACATCGGCATCGAGCTCGCGGCACCAGCGCAGGCTCGCGAGCGCCCAGGCACCGGCGAATTCGCCCTCGACCTCGCCGCGCACGCCGCGACCGGGCATGGCCTGCATCGAACGCAGCGCCGGCACCGCCAGCTTTTTATCGGCGGCGGCCAAGAGCACGGCGCGCGCCAGCGGATGTTCGCTGCCGCTCTGCAGGCTCGCGGCCACGGCCAGCAATGCGTCGGCATCGACACCACGCGCGATGGGCACGAGCGCGTTCAGCACCGGCCGGCCCAGCGTCAGCGTGCCGGTCTTGTCGAAGGCCACCGTGTCGACGCGGTGCGCGAGTTCGAGCGAACGCGCGTCTTTGATGAGGATGCCGTGCCGTGCCGCCACGCCCGTGCCCGCCATCACCGCCACCGGCGTGGCCAGGCCCAGCGCGCAGGGACAGGCGATGACCAGCACCGCCACCGCGTGGATCAGCGCGGTCTCGATGTCGGCGCCGCCGAGCAGCATCCAGCCGCCGAAGGTGAGCAGCGCGATCACCAGCACCACCGGCACGAAGATGGCCGCCACCTTGTCGACCAGCCGCTGGATCGGCGCCTTCGCGGCCTGCGCATCCTCGACCAGCCGGATGATGCGCGCGAGCACGCTCTCGGCACCGACCGCGCGCACCTCGACCACCAGCCGGCCGTCGCCATTGACGGCACCACCGGTCAGCAGGTCGCCCGGGCCCTTGGGCACGGGCAGCGGCTCGCCGGTCAGCATCGACTCGTTGACCTCCGATTCGCCCTCGACCACGCGCGCATCGGCCGGCACGCGTTCGCCGGGGCGCACCGCGAGGCGGTCGCCCACCAGCACCTCGGCCAGCGGCACGTCGCTCTCGCCGCGCGGGCCGACCAGGTGCGCCACCTCGGGCCGCAACTGCTGCAGCGCGCGGATCGCCGAAGTCGCCTGGCGCTTGGCGCGCGCCTCGAGCCACTTGCCCAGCAGCACCAGCGTGATGACCACCGACGACGCCTCGAAGTACAGGTGCGGCGCCATCGCGTGGCCCGCATGCTCGCCGGTGGCCGAACGCCACCAGAGCCAGAGCGAGAGTCCGTAGGCCGCGCTGGTGCCGAGCGCGACCAGCAGGTCCATGTTGCCGGTGAGCGCACGCGCCGCATGCCAGCCCGCGCGGTAGAAGCGCGCGCCGAGCCAGAACTGCACCGGCGTCGCGAGCAGCAGCTGCAGCCAGGGATCGAGCATCCAGTCGCGGCCGAAGAACTCGCCGACCATCGGCAGCATCAGCGGCGCCGACAGCACGAGGCCGACCGCCACCGGGCCGAAGCCGTGCCAGGGCGAGAGCGCGGCCGCCTCCTCCTGCGCATCGGCCGCGGCGCGCGGCTCGTAGCCCGCGGAACGCACCGCGCGGCGCAGCCGGGCATCGATGTCCTCGCCGCCCTGCGCCTGCGCCACCACGCGCGCCGATTCGGTCGCGAGGTTCACGGCGACGTCCTGCACGCCGGGCACGCCCTTGAGCGCGCGCTCCACGCGCATCACGCAGGAGGCGCAGGTCATGCCGCCGACCGAGAGGTCGAGCGTGAGATTCGGCAACGGCCGTTCTTGTACGTTTTCCATGGTTCGAAGGCTAAAGCTTCACACCATGGCAAGGTCAAGCGCGGCAAAAAGAGTCCCTGGACTGGACATTGACATCGTGGCAAGGTTCAGACTGCGGTTTCCGAACGGGCGAACGCCCCCTTTCCATCCACGAAGGAGCAGAAACGATGAGCCAGAAATTCCAGGTCGCGGGCATGAGCTGCGGACATTGCGTGAACGCCGTGCAGAACGCGGTGCAGACGGTCGACCCCGAGGCCCAGGTCACGGTCGATCTCGAGACCGGTCATGTCGACGTGCTGAGCCAGCAGCCGCGCCAGGATCTGGTGGCGGCGATCGAGAACGCCGGCTACCGGGTGCAGTGACGGTGCCGGTCACGCACGGCCCCGTGGCGATCGGCGAGGCCGCCCGGCTGTCGGGCGTTTCCGCGCGCATGGTGCGCCACTACGAGGGCCTGGGCCTGCTGAGCGCGGTGGCGCGCACCGACAGCGGCTACCGCCAGTACGGCGAGGCCGACATCCACACGCTGCGCTTCATCAAGCGCTCGCGCGACCTGGGTTTCTCGATGGAGGAGATCGCCGAGCTCGTGGGCCTGTGGCACAACCGCCGGCGCACGAGTTCGAGCGTGAAGCGCATCGCGCAGAAGCACCTCGAGGAACTGGAGCAGCGCATCGCCGACATGCAATCGATGCGCAGCACCCTGGCCCACCTGGTGCACTGCTGCCACGGGGATGCGCGGCCCGACTGTCCGATCCTCGACGATCTGTCGAAGACCGCCTGACGACTCAGGCGCCGCGCACGAGCGACAGCACCTTGCCCGCGTCGAGCGTGCGGGCCTTCTCCTGGATCGCCGGCAGGTAGCGCGACTGCAGGCCCTGGCCTTCCTGCACCACGCCCGAGAAGGCGTCCTTGAGCATCTGCGTGGACAGCGTGCGGCCGCCCGCGTAGTAGCGCTTGGCGACATGGCCCAGCGCATAGGTGGTCGCGAAGCTCATGCCCGAACTCACGGCCTGCTTGCCGACGCCGCGCAGCAGGCCGCCGCCCACCTTGCCGAGCAGCCCGCCCAGCAGCTTGCGCCCGGCCTGCTCGAGGTACTGCGAGGTCAGGCCCACGCCCACGGTGGCGATGAAATCCTTGACGTGGCCGCTGTCGAGCTCGTAGCCGTGCGCCTTGCCGATGCGGTAGACCAGCTTCATCTGCAGCGGAATGATCGCCATGGTCGACAGCGTCTCGGGCAGCAGCTCGAGCGCGCCGTTGAGGATGGCGGCGTTGAGGATCGACTTGTCGAGCTCGGCGCTGTCGGGCGTGAGCGGCGATGCGCCCGCCGCGACGGCCGGCACCGGCGCCGCGGCCACCACCGCGCCGGCAGAGGCACCGGCCACCGCCCCGGCCGCCGCGATCTCCTCGGCCTGGTTCGAGAACTGCGCCGCCGAGGCATCGAGCCCGAGCGAGGTGCGCACGTCGGTCAGGAACATGCGCTCGGCCTGCGACTGTGCGCCGTCGGCATCGCACACGCACACCGCCATCTCGTAGCCGAGCTGCTTCGCCTCGGTGCTCTGCAGTTGCGCCGCCACCGACGGCAGCGAGACGCGCTTCATCAGCACGTCCTGGTAGAGCGTCGGCAGGTTCAGGCCGTCGGTCTGCGACAGCCCTTCGGCGATGCGCTTGATCTCCGCGCGCTCGCGTTCGTGCTTTTCGCCGTCGACGAAGGCAGCCAGCAGGCTGAGGGTCACGATGGCCTGGGTTTCGGAAGGTGTCACGGCTGGAATTTCCACAAGGTGAAGGACGAAGTTCGGTCGGAAGACTGGGTGAAGGTTCCGCCGCGCGTTCTCCCCACAAAGCGGGTGCAACTCTGTGGATAACCACAGAACTACTTTGTAGGGGCGCGGCAAGTTATTGATTTTTATGGGGAATCTACAGACCGCTTAAAAAATAGGCAATGAATTTCCTTACCCGAAAAACGCCTTTCGCAGATTTCCGGAAGGCTGTCAAAGGACAACTCTGGGGAGAGTTCTGGCACAAGCAGGTGGTTATCCACAGGGCCGGGCGGATGCGCCAGGTTGTCCCTTTGGCCGCGACAGCACGGAAGCACGGCTGCGCACAGTGACCGCGGTATGACAAGTGCTTGTCACATAACGAAAAAAGCGGCCTGTCCACAGAAGGGGCGGACCCTTATCTACTACTACTAATTTGAATAAGAAGAATAAGAAATAGAGAGAGACCGAAGGTCGCGCCCGAAAAAAAGTCCGAAGGCCGCGCGCCGTTGCAACGCCGTCGACGTGGCTGGCGTCCGCCCCGCGGCGCTCGCTACCATCGCCGGATGAGCTTCAAACCGCGGATCCTGATCGCCGAGGACGAATCGGGCATCGCCGACACCCTCCAGTACGTGCTCAAGAGCGACGGTTTCACGCCGGTCTGGTGTGCCACGGCGGAAGACGCGCTGGCGCAGTTCGCGCAGGAGGCGCCGGCGCTGGCGATACTGGATGTGGGATTGCCCGACATGAACGGCTTCGAGCTGTTCAAGCGGCTGCGCGCGCTGAACCAGGCCATGGGCGGACCGGAGGTGCCGATGCTGTTCCTCACGGCGCGCAGCGACGAGATCGACCGCGTGGTGGGGCTGGAGCTCGGTGCCGACGACTACGTGGCCAAGCCCTTCTCGCCGCGCGAACTGGTGGCGCGCGTGCGCACCATCCTTCGGCGCAGCGCACGCGGCGCGCCCGGGCCCTCAGGAGCGCCTGGCGGCGCCGGCGCGTCCGGACAGGGGGTCCCCCATGGCGCAGCGCCCCAGTCGGCGCCTGCGGCGCCTCAGACCCCTCCAGCGCCCAGCCAGCCCTTCGTGCTCGACCAGGAGCGCATGCAGATCCGCTACTACGGCCGGCTGCTCGAACTCTCGCGCTACGAATACGGCCTGCTGCGCCTGCTGGTGCAACGCCCGGGACGCGTGTTCACGCGCGACGAACTGCTCGAGCGGGTCTGGGACGATGCGAGCGAGAGCTTCGACCGCACCGTCGATGCCCACATCAAGACCCTGCGCGCCAAGCTCAAGGCGATCGCGCCCGAGGTCGAGCCGATCCGCACCTTGCGCGGCACCGGCTACGCCCTCAACGAAGAACTGCCCGCCAGGATCTCGTGACCCGGCGCACGCGCATCTTCATCGGCATCCTGCTGATCTACACGATCGGCATCGCCTTCCTGCTGTACCGCGTCGTCTCCGACATCGATCCGCGCTACCGCGAGTCGGCCGAGGAGTCGCTGGTCGAGACCTCGCAGCTGGTGGCCAGCCTGGTCGAGCAGGACGTGATCGCGGGTGCCATCAACACCGCTCGGCTCGAGCCGCTGTTCCGCACGCTCTACGCGCGCGAGTTCTCGGCCCAGATCTACAACCTGCACAAGAACCGGGTCGAGCTGCGCGTCTACGTGACCGACCGCGGCGGCCGCGTGATGTTCGATTCGCTCGGCCGGCACCTGGGCGCCGACTATTCGAAATGGAGCGACGTCAGCCGCACGCTGGCCGGTCTCTACGGCGCGCGCACCTCGCGCGACGTCGACGTCGATCCGCGCACCTCGGTGATGTACGTGGGCGCGCCGATCCGCTGGAACAACGAGATCGTCGGCATGGTCAGCGTGGGCAAGCCGGTGCAGAGCTTCGGCCAGTTCGTGGAGGACGCGCGGGCGCGCACGATCTGGGTCGGCGTGGGTTCGGCGCTGGCGCTGCTGCTGCTCGCGGTGATCGTCTCGGTCTGGCTGGTGCGGCCCTTCGGGCTGATCCGCGACTACTGGGGCTGGGTGCGCGCGCAGCGCAGCCTGAGCCTGCGGCGCATGGCGCGGCGCGCGGTCGATGCGGTGCGCAGCGGCTTCAGCGAGATGCGCGACACGCTGACCGGCCGCAACTACGTCGCCGACTACGTGCAGACCTTCACCCACGAGGTGAAGAGCCCGCTGTCGGCGATCCGCGGCGCGGCCGAGCTGCTGCAGGAACCGTCGATGCCGCACGAGGAGCGCGAGCGCTTCCTCGCCAACATCGCGCGCGAGACCCAGCGCATCCAGGAAATCGTCGACCGCATGATGGAGCTGACCGCGCTCGAGACCCGGCGCGCGCTCGAGCGCACGCAGCCGGTGGCGCTGGCTTCGCTGATCGAGGACATCGCGATCAGCGCCCGCAGCGCCGCGGCGCAGCGCAACATCCGCGTGCAGGTGGACATCCGGGCCGAGGCCTCGGTCGAGGGCGATCCCTTCCTGCTGCGGCGCGCCATCAGCAACCTGCTCGACAACGCGATCGATTTCTCACCGACCGGCAGCGAGGTCGGCATGACGCTGGAGACCACCTCGCGGCTGGCGCGCGTGAGCGTGCGCGACCGCGGGCCGGGCATTCCCGATTACGCGCAGGAGAAGGTCTTCCAGAAGTTCTATTCGCTCGCGCGGCCGCACAACCAGAAGAAGAGCACCGGGCTGGGCCTGGCCTTCGTCAAGGAGATCGCCGCGCTGCACCACGGCCGCATCGAGCTCGGCAACGCGACGCGCGGCGGCGCGGTGGCCACGCTCACGCTGCCGCTGCTGTCGCCCTGAGCTGTTACTGGCGCCCGATCAGCGCGAGGTAGTCGCGCCGCGTGCCTTCGCTGACCGAGGCGATCAGCTGTTCGTACGGAGTCTTGTGGCGCGCCAGCATGCGCGCCGAGGCCACCATCTTCGACTTGCAGAACCAGTGGCAGGTGTGCTGCATCAGGAACAGCTCGGCCGACAGCATGTAGGCCTTGTCCTTGGGACTGCGGCCGGCGCGGTTGTGCATCACCTCGTTGATGCCGCGCGCATGGATCGCGAAGGCCGTGCGCAGGTCGAAGGTCTCGCGCGGAAACATCAGGTGCGCATAGGGCAGCGTCGCCAGCGGCGAGGTGCTCACGCGCGTCTGCGCGGCATCGACGCGCGCGAACTCGGCCGCGAAATTGGCGAACTGGGCCGCGAGCCGCGCCTCGGTCGCGTCGAGCACGCCCCAGACCTGCTGGCGCCGCTCGGGATCGTCCTCGCCGAGGCAGCGCAGGTAGCCCTCGGTGAGGTTTTCCATCAGCTTCTCGATCTGATAGTTGCCCAGGTGGCTTGCCAGCAGCGCGATGCGCCGGCGCTGGTCGTGGGACTTGAGGAGGTAGGCGCCGATGGCGATCAGCGCCACCAGGGTGAGGATTTCCATGGACTTGGGAACGGGCGGACGGGAGGAAAGGGAGTGCGCCGAGTGTAGAGACCCCGGCGCGGCCCCCGCGGCCCGCGGGCCCTAGCGGAAGAAGTCCAGGATGCGGTTGCGCTCCTCGGGCGGCGGCGGCGCGCCGATCGGCACGCCGGTCAGCACCTCGACCGGCTGGGGCGCGGCCTCGGGCTCGAGACCCAGGCTCGCGACGCCGCGGCCCGGCGCGTAGTCGTCGAAGTAGAGCTCGCCGTCCACGTGCACCAGGCCCGGCGGCTCGGGCAACTGCGTCACCGGCACGCCGCGCAGCGCGGTCTGCATGTAGCCGGTCCAGATCGGCAGGCTCAGGCTGCCGCCGGTCTCGCCGCGCACGCCGAGCTGGCGCGGCGTGTCGTAGCCGATCCAGGTCACGCCGACCATGGTGGGCTGGAAGCCCGCGAACCAGGTGTCGAAGGAATCGTTGGTGGTGCCGGTCTTGCCGAACAGGTCGTCGCGCTTGAGCGCCTGGTAGGCCTTGAAGCCGGTGCCGTTGCGCACCACGCTCTGCAGCAGCGAGTCCATCAGGTAGGCGTTGCGCGCGGGGATCGCACGGTTGCTCTCGTCGAGCGCCGCCGGCTCGGTTTCCATCAGGACCTTGTCCTTGGCATCGGTCACGCGCGTCACGAGGTAGGGATTGACGCGGTAGCCGCCGTTGGCGAACACCGAATAGCCCGCGGCCATCTGCAGCGGCGTGACCGAGCCCGCGCCGAGCGCCATCGGCAGGTTGGCCGGATGCTTGTCCTTGTCGAAGCCGAAGCGCGTGATCCAGTCCTGCGCGTAGTCGGTGCCGATCGACTGCAGCACGCGGATCGTCACGAGGTTCTTCGATTTCATCAGCGCGGTGCGCAGCGGCATCGGGCCCTCGAAGCCGCCGTCGAAGTTCTTCGGCTCCCAGGGCTGGCCGCCGTTGGCGCCGGGCTCGAAGTACAGCGGCGCGTCGTTGACCACGGTGGCGGGCGTGAAGCCCTTCTCGAGCGCGGCCGAATAGATGAAGGGCTTGAAGCTCGAACCGGGCTGGCGCCAGGCCTGCGTCACGTGGTTGAACTTGTTCTTGCTGTAGTCGAAGCCGCCGACCAGCGCCTTGATCGCGCCGGTGCGCGGGTCCATGCCGATGAAGGCGCCCTCGACCTCGGGCAGCTGCGTGATCTCCCAGTTGTTCTTGGCCGTGCGCGCCACGCGGATCACCGCGCCGCGGCGGATCTTGATGTTGGGCTGCGCCTTGGCCGCCAGGCCCGACTGCGCGGGCCGCAGGCCTTCGCCCGTGATCTCGATCGCCTCGCCGTTCGCGCGCACCGCGCTGACCTGCTTGGGCGAGGCCTCGAGCACCACGGCCGCGATCACGTCGCCGTTGTCGGGATGCTCGGCCAGCGCGTCGTCGACCGCCTCGTCGACTTCCTTCGGATCGTCGGGCAGGTCGACGAACTTCTCGGGGCCGCGGTAGGGCTGGCGGCGCTCGTAGTCCATGATGCCGCGGCGCAGCGAGCGGTAGGCCGCCGACTGATCGGCCGCCACCAGCGAGGTGTAGACCTTCATGCCGCTGGTGTAGATGCTGTCGCCGTACTGCGCATGCATCATCTGGCGCACCGTTTCCGCCACGAACTCGGCATGCAGCCGGTTCGGGTCGGCGGCATCGCGCAGGTGCAACTCCTCCTTCTTGGCCTCGGCCGCCTGCTCGGCGGTGATGAAGCCGGTCTCCTGCATGCGGTCGATCACATAGAGCTGGCGCGCGCGGGCGCGGCGCGGATTGGCCACCGGGTTGTTGGTGCCCGGTGCCTTGGGCAGGCCCGCGAGCATCGCGGCTTCGGCGATCGTGATGTTGGCCAGCGGCTTGCCGAAGTAGGCATCCGATGCCGCGGCGAAACCGTAGGCACGGTTGCCGAGGTAGATCTGGTTCATGTAGATCTCGAGGATCTGGTCCTTGGTCAGCTGCTGCTCGAGCCGCAGCGACAGCAGGATCTCGTAGGCCTTGCGGCTCAGCGTGCGCTCGGAACTCAGGTAGACGTTGCGCGCCACCTGCATCGTGATGGTGGAGGCACCCTGCTTGCGTCCGCCCTTGAGGCTGGCCACCGCCGCGCGCACGAAGCCCTTGTAGTCGACGCCGCCGTGGTCGTAGAAGCGCGCGTCCTCGACCGCGAGCACCGCGTCCTTCATGACCTTGGGGATCGCCGCGAAGGGCGTGAGGTTGCGGCGCTCCTCGCCGAATTCGCCGAGCAGTTCGCCGTCGGACGAAAACACGCGCAGCGGTTGCTTGGGCCGGTAGTCGGCGAGTTCGGAGCTGTCGGGCAGGCGCGGCGAGATCAGGGCGATGGCGACGGCGCCCGCGACCGCGAGCACCAGCACGCCCGAGCCCGCGACGATGGCGCTCCAGACGGCGATGCGCTGCCAGCGCGGTGGTTCGGGGGCGTCGGGTGAGCGGGGCTTGAAGGGATTGAACATGAGGGAGGTCCTGCTATTGAGAGAGTCCGCGCAGGCGCGGGTTCCGGGCCAGTCGCGATGCGCTCGCGGCCAGCATGGCGGCGTCGATGGCGCCGCGGCCCTCGGCCTGCCGCGCGCAGTGCATCGCGTCGAAGTACTTGTCGTGGTCGTAGGCGACCAGCAGCAGGTCCACGCCGGCATTCAGCGCACGCACCGTGGCGTTGCACAGGCCCCGGTCGTAGGCTGCACCCATCGTGAGATCGTCGGTGACGAGCAGGCCGTCGTGCCCCCACGCGCCGCGAATCACGGACTGCACGATTTTGCGCGAGAACGATGCCGGATGGTCGGGGTCGAGTTCTGGAACGATCACATGGGCGAGCATGACAGCCGCTTGTGTCGAAGCCGACACCTCTTGAAACGGTTTCCAGTCATGTGTTGCAAGTTGGGCCGCGGGCGTGCGCAGGAAACCGGCCGCATGGTGCGTGTCCTCGGCCACGCCGGCCAGTCCCGGAAAGTGCTTGAGCGTGCCTTGCACGCCGGCCGCTTCGAGGCCCTGTTCGTAGGCCCGCGCCACCTCGGCGACCAGGGCCGGGTCGGCCGAGATCGCGCGTTCGTCGATGCGGGTGTGCAGGTCCCAGCGGCCCGGCGCGCGGCCGGTGCGCAGGTCGACCACGGGACTGAAGTTGAGCGTGATGCCCAGCGCGGCGAGCGCCCTGCCCTGTTGCTCTCCGTAGGCACGGGCGCGTTGCGCGAGGTCGTTCTCGGGCACGTCGGCATCGATCAGGGTGGCGAGCGGCGGCTGGCGTTCGATCAGCGGCGAGAGCCGCGACACGGTGCCGCCTTCCTGATCGGTCGCGACGATCAGCGGCGGCAGACCGGCTTCGGTGCGCAACTGCTGCAGGCTCGAGATCTCCTCGCGCAGCTGCGTCGCGCTGCGGCCCCTGACGTTGCGGCCGGTCACGAAGATGCCGCCGATCGAACCCTGGCGCGCGAGTTCGCGCAGCATCGGCATCTCTGCGTTCTCGTAGCCGACGATGAAGTGCGCGCCGAGCCTGCGTGCCTGCGCGTCCGACGCGGCGAGCACTTCCGAGCGGCGCTGGCGGCTCGACAGTTCGTCGGCCCCGCTGCAGAGCATCACCGCGCACAGCAGCCCGAGCAGCATCGGCCGCAGCGAACGGCGCGCGAAGCGCCAGACGATCGCCACGCCGCCGCCCGCGAGCGCGAGCAGCAGCGGCACTTCCCAGGCGCGCATGAAGCGCAGGTGCGGATCCTTCAGGTGCCAGGCCCAGAAGCAGAGAGCGACCAGCGCCAGCCAGCCCAGGGCACCGAGCGCGACGCGCAGCGCTTTCATGCCGGATCGGTGAGGGCCGCCGGTGCGGCTTCGGGCCGGCGCGACAGCGCATACCAGTCGACCTTGCGCGTCATCAGCATCAGTGCCGAGAGCATGCCGAAGATCAGCAGCGCGCCGAGCAGCAGCGCATTGCTCTCGGAGGCCAGCAGTCCGTAGAGCGCACCGTAGAGCACCGCGACGAAGGCCGCGAAGCCGCCGCCGCGCTTCCAGCTGCCGAGCACCTCGGCGAAGTAGATGCCCAGCAGCAGCACGCTCGCGCCGGCCGCGCCCGCATAGGCGAGCCAGAAGGCCAGCTTCTCGGACAGCGCCAGCAGCAGCAGGAAGAAGATCGCGATCGACAGGCCCACCAGGCCGTACTGCACCGGGTGCAGCCGCAGCTTGCGGAACAGCTCGAACATGAAGGCCGCCATCAGCACCAGGCCGATGAAGAGCGCGCCGTACTTGCCCGCGCGGGTGCTCATCGAATAGACGTTGATCGGCTGCGCGAGCGAGACGTCGAAGCTCTGCGGGTTGAAGGGCTGCGCGCTGGCGCGCACATTGCCGTTGGCCGAGGCCGCCGTCGCGTCGGCGCGGCCCGCCAGGTCGACGCGCACCTGCTCACGCGCCGAGCTCACGAGCGAGGACACGCGCCAGTGTGCATCGAAGCCTTGCGGCGTGACCTCGCGCTGCGCCGCGAGGAAGCGGCCGCCGAAGCTCGGATGGGCCCAGGGCGACTTCAGGTGCGCGCTGGTTTCTTCCGCGATCGGCACCATCGACAGGGTGTCCTGGCCGACCAGCGAGAGCTTCATCTCGAAGGGCAGCGGCGCGCGCGACTGCCATGCGGCCAGGGCCGCGCCGCCGAGCGGCGCGTGGATGCCGTTGGCGAACCAGGATTCGTCGGGCAGACCGGGCACGCGCTGGCGCAGTCGCAGTTCGGCGCCGTTCACCGTCAGCGCGGGCGAACCGTCGAGGCCGCGCAGGTCGCTCACGTTGAAGGCCACGAGCGGGGCCTTGAATTCGATCTTCGACCCGGGCTCGCTGTGCGCGACCGCCTCGGGGTCGAAGGCCGCGAAGCCGCCCGACAGGGTGGCGTCGAGCGTGTAGAACGGAATCTTGAAGATGCCGCGGTAGCGCTGCTGCGGCGTCATCGAACCCTCGATGTGCAGCTTGTCGGGGAAGACCACGTGCGCCATCTCCTTGCTGCGCGCCTCCTGGCCGATCACCTTGCCCTGCGCGTCGCGCAGCGGCTCCATCCAGCGCTCGACGTAGGGCACCAGCAGCAGCGGGCCGACCACGGTCTGCGGGCCCGCGTAGGTGGCGGCCAGTTCGGCGGCGGCTTCGCGCTGGCTGTCGCCGCGCTCGTTGTTGATGCGGTCGATCTCGGCCAGCGGAATGCACAGCAGCAGCACCAAGAGCAGCAGCCCGCCCACCTTGGCCAGCATCGAATCCTTCAGCAGTTGAAGCATGTTTTCTCTCCTCGTTGACGACGGACCGGATGCTCGCCGTGCGATCCGAAGCCCGTGTGAAGCGAGGCGGCGCGGCGACTTCACGCGGACTTCACACAGCGCGGCGGACTTCAAGAAGCCTTCCCATTGCCTTCTCGGGGGCTGGCGACAGTGCGGGCCATCCGATACACAGAGAAGAGGACCCGACATGCACACCCCCTCCACCCACCGACCCGGCCGCTGGCTCTGGCTGGCGACGCTGAGCCTCGCGGTCGCGGGCTTCGTCGCGCTGAGCCTGAATCCCGTGCATGCGCAGGAAGCAGCCGGGCCGCGCCTGAAGACCGAGAGCCCGTACTTCTTCGTGAAGAGCGACGATCCCTCGATCGACCGGCTGCCGCTCAAGGGCACCGAGGTCTCGGTGAAGATCTCGGGCGTGATCGCCGACGTGACGGTGACCCAGACCTACCGCAACGAGGGCCAGCGGCCCATCGAGGCCAAGTACGTGTTCCCGGGCTCCACCCAGGCGGCCGTGAGCGGTCTCAACGTGCGCCTGGGCGACCGCCTGATCACTGCGCAGATCCGCGAGAAGCAGCAGGCGAAGATCGAGTACGACACCGCCAAGCGCGAGGGCAAGACAGCCGCGCTGCTCGAGCAGTACCTGCCGAACGTGTTCCAGATGAACGTCGCCAACATCCTGCCGGGCGACGACGTGAAGGTGGAGCTGCGCTACAGCGAGCTGCTGGTGCCGCAGTCGGGCAACTACGCGTTCGTGTTCCCCACCGTGGTGGGCCCGCGCTACAACAGCCCGCAGTCCTCGAATGCGCAGGCGCCCTGGGTCGGCCAGCCGACGCTGCGCGCGGGCGTCGCGGCCGGCACCACCTTCCGGCTCAAGGCCAGCATCGACACGCCGATGGGCCTGAAGGAGATCCGCTCGGCGACGCACGCGATCGACGTGAAGAAGAGCGACGAGGACCGCCATGCCGAGATCGTGCTGGCCGCCGACGGCCGCCCGGCCGACAACCGCGACTTCGTGCTCGACTACCGCCTCGCGGGCGAGAAGATCGAATCGGGCCTGATGCTCTACAAGGGCCAGGGCGAGAACGCCGAGAACTTCTTCCTCGCGATGGTCGAGCCGCCCAAGGCCGTGGCCGCCAGTGCCATCTCGCCGCGCGACTACATCTTCGTGGTCGACATCTCGGGCTCGATGCACGGCTTTCCGCTCGATACCGCGAAGGTGGTGCTCGAGCGCCTGATCGGCGGCCTGCGCCCCAGCGACACCTTCAACGTGCTGCTGTTCTCGGGCAGCAACAAGATGCTGTCGCCGGCCTCGGTGCCCGCGACCCGCGCCAACATCGAACAGGCGCTGGCCACCATCAAGAACTTCAACGGCGGCGGCAGCACCGAGCTGATCCCGGCGCTCAAGCGCGTGTACGCGGAACCGAAGGACGAGAAGGTCTCGCGCACCGTGGTGGTGGTGACCGACGGCTACGTGACGGTGGAGCGCGAGGCCTTCGAGCTGGTGCGCAACAACCTGTCGAAGGCCAACGTGTTCGCCTTCGGCATCGGCTCCTCGGTCAACCGCAGCCTGATGGAAGGCATCGCGCGTGCCGGCATGGGCGAGCCCTTCATCATCACCGACCCGGTGCAGGCGCCCGAGCAGGCCGCGCGTTTCCGCCGCATGGTCGAGTCGCCGGTGCTGACCAGCGTCAAGGCCACCTTCGGTGGGCTCGACGTGTACGACGTGGAACCGCAGGCGCTGCCCGACGTGCTGGGTGAACGGCCGGTGATCGTGTTCGGCAAGTGGCGCGGCGAAGCGCGCGGGCGCGTGATCGTCGAGGGCCAGGGCGCCGAAGGCCTGTACCGTCAGGAAGTGCGCATCGATGCGCGCACGCGCCAGGACACGGCCGCGCTGCGCACGCTGTGGGCGCGCCATCGCATCCAGAGCCTGAGCGACCAGGAAGCGCTCGAAGGCAGCGCCGCCTTCAAGGACCGCATCACCGAGCTCGGCCTCAAGTACAGCCTGCTGACCCAGTACACCAGCTTCATCGCGGTCGACAAGGTGGTGCGCAATGCCGCGCCGCAGGACAGCGCGAGCGTGAACCAGCCGCTGCCGATGCCACAGGGCGTGAGCGACAGCGCGGTGGACGGCGGCGCACTCGGTGCCGAGGTGCCGAGCACGCCCGAACCCGAGACGCTGGGCGCCATCGCGGTCGTGCTGTCGATGCTGGCGATGCTGCGCCGCCGCGCGCGCCGCCATGATTCGCGCCGTTTCACGGCTTGACGCGGGGAGCACGACACCATGTCACTGGCAACGCTTGCCCACCGCCATCCACGCATCGTGGATTGGGGCATCCGCATCGACCGATTCCCGGCCGCCGGCTGGCTGGCCCTGCAGTTCGCCGCGCTGGTGCCGACCTGGGGCTGGATGCTGCGGCGCATGGTCGACGGATCGGACGATCCGCTCGGGCTGCTGGCGCTGGTCGCGCTCGCGGCATTGGCCTGGCAGTGCCGCGGTGAACTGCGCGCCGCGCCACGGCTGGGCTGGCTCACGCTCGCGGGTGCCGGCACGCTCGCGGCGACCGTGCTGCGCACCGGCCTCGGCGGCCTGCCCGCGCTGCCGCCGCTCGCGGCCGGCCTGCTGGCGGTGCTGTCATTGGCAGCGGGCCTCATGGCCTTCCTGCCGCGCCGCGTGGCGGCCGTGCCGGTCGCGGGCCTCGCGGTGCTGGCGTTGCCGCTGCTCTCGTCGTTGCAGTTCTATGCCGGCTATCCGTTGCGCGTGGTGACGGCCGAGGCCAGCCGCTGGTTGTTGGCACCGGGCTTCGAGGTGGCGCGCGAAGGCAGCACCTTGCTGATCGATGGCCGGATGGTGATCGTCGATGCGCCGTGTTCGGGCGTGCAGATGGTCTGGCTCGGCTATTTCACGGCCTGCGCCGTCGCGCTGTGGGCGCGGCGCGCCGACCGTGGCTTCCTGGCCCGGCTGCCGCTGGTCGGCCTTGCGGTGCTGGCCGGCAACATCGTGCGCAACAGCGTGCTGATCGCCTGCGAGGGCGCCGGCCATCCGTTGGCGCCGTGGGCGCACAACGCGCTGGGCCTGGTCGTGCTGGCGCTGGTGTGCGGTGCCATCGCGCGGCTGATGGCGCGCGAGCGCAGCGATGCGGGCCTCGATTTCGTCATGCGGCCCGTTCCGGGCCTGATCACCACCCAGGGAGGCCGCCGTGTCGACACTGCTCATTGAACGGCTGTTCGCGAACCACTTCATCAACCGCATGGGCCACAAGACGCTGTTCGCCGTCGCGATGCTGCTGTGCATCCTGTGGTCGGGCGCCGCCGCGCTGCGCGCGCCGGCCGTGGCCGCGCCGGTGGCGAGCACGACCGAGTGGCCGCGCGAATGGGACGGCGCCGCGCTGCGGCCGCTCGCGCTCAGCGAGGTGGAGCAGCGCTTCGCCGACCGTTTCCCGGGCGCCATCGGCCGCATGACCGACGGCCGCCAGACCCTGGTGATGCGCGAGGTGCGCGAGCCCACGCGCATGCTGCATCCGGCCGCCGACTGCTATCGGGCGCTCGGCTACCGCATCGCGCAGGAGCGGCTGGAGCAGCAGGTGCAGGCCGGCGAATCGCATTTGTGGCGCTGTTTTGTTGCGCAACGGCACGGCGGGCAAAAGTTACGCGTCTGCGAGCGCATCGTCGACGCCGACGGCGCCGCTTTCACCGACACTTCAGCCTGGTACTGGGCGGCAGCCAGCGGCCGGTCGAACGGACCGTGGCAAGCCGTCACCGTGGCGAGACCGATGTGAACCCGTTGCTGAAAAAAACTCTCAGATTCTTCCTCTTCGGCCTGCTGGCCCTGGTGATCACGGCCGGCGTGGCCATCTTCCTGATCGTCAAGCTCGCGCTGGCGCCCGCGCCCGGCGAATGGCGCACCACGGTGAAGGCCGGTCCGCTCGCCTTCGAGACCGGCGTGCCGACCGCGGTGCGCATCGCCACCTCGCCCTGGTTCGCGCCATGGCTCGACGGTCGTTCGCTCGATACCGGCCATGGCACCGTGCGCTTCGCCTGGAAGGCGGCCGACGGCCTGCTCGAGCTGCACTGCGCGCCATGCAGCGTGGAGCTGCCGGCACTCGGCGCGCAGCCGATCCGCGTGCAGCAGCTGGTGGCCACGGTGCGCCGCGACGGCAACACGCTCAACGGCACGCTCGGCGCCACGCCGCAGGGATCGCCCGCGGGCGATCCAGCCGCCACGCTGCAGGGCAAATGGGAAGGCCGCCTCGCGCCGAAGAACCTGCAGCTCAGCATCGATATCCAGGACGCGCCGATCGCGCGCTGGTACGCGGTACTCGTGCCCGGTCTGCCCGAGCTGCAGCGCGCGCGCATCGGCGGCACGCTGGCATTGCGCGGCCACGTCGTGCTGCCCGAAGCCACCTTCTCGGTGCTGCCCACCATCAGCCAGTTCACGGTCGAGGGCCTGGGCACCGAGGCCATGCTGGGCGCACGCACCAGCTGCGGCCCCTCGGCCAAGCTGACCAACGACAGCTGGCTCGCGCGCGCGGTCATCGCCGCGGAGGACCAGCGCTTCTTCACCCACACCGGCTACGACCTGACCGAGATCCTGGCCTCGATCGACAACAACCAGAAGGAAGGCGCGCAGAAGCGCGGTGGCAGCACGCTCACGCAGCAGCTCGCGAAGCTGCTCGCGACCGGCAGCGAACGCACGGCCGAGCGCAAGCTGCGCGAGCTGCTCTACGCGGTCGAGATGGAACAGACGCTGGGCAAGGCGCGCATCCTGCAGCTCTATCTCGACAACGCGCCCTGGGGCGGCAACCTGTGCGGCGCGGAAGCCGCGGCCAAGCGCTACTTCAAGCGCAGCGCGCGCAGTCTCGAACCCGCGCAGGCGGTCTGGCTCGCGGCCATGCTGCACAAGCCGCAGGCGGTGCTCGAGCAGTGGCGGCGCGACGGCGCCATCGATCCCGACCGCGTGAAGTGGGTGGCCGAGGGCGTGCGCGGCATCAGCCGCAACCAGCGCGAGGCGCTGCTCAAGAGCGTGGCCAGCGCGAAGTTCGCGCCGCCGGAGCCGAACCCATGAGCGCCGAGGTCGAAGCGATCGAGCGCGCCACGGTCGCGGCCGTGTCGCCCGATGTCGTCGGCGACATCGAGGGCTGGCTGCTGCCCTTCGATCACGGCACGGTCTCGCGTGCCCGCTCCGCGGTGCCGCTGCGCCATGCGCCGGCGGCCGAGGGCACGCTCGAGCGGATCGAGCAGCGCTACGCCGCGCAGGGGCTCCCGCCGATGCTGCGGCTGGCCGACCTGGAATGCTTCGACGGCCTGCGTGCCGAACTCGAAGCCCGGCGCTATCGCGGCGCCAAGCCCACGCTGGTGCAGACCGCAACCTTGCGACAGATGCAGGCCGTGGCACCGGCCGGCGCGTTGCCGGCCGAGGTCGACACCGCGCCCGACGAGGCCTGGGCGGCGCTGTTCCTCGGCGAGGGTTTCGATCCCGTCGATGGCGCCCACCGCGTGCGCGTGCTGGCGCGCGCCCAGGGTTCGCTCTATGCGAGCGTGCGCGAAGGCGGCCGCACCGTGGCCGCGGGCGCGATGGCCTTCGGCCATGGCTGGGCCAGCGTGCACGGCATGCGCACCGACGCCGCGCAGCGCGGGCGTGGCCTGGCCGGGCGCGTGCTCGCGGGGCTGGCGCGGGTGGCGCTCGAGCGCGGGTTCGAAAAGGTGTTCCTGCAGGTCGAGGCGCAGAACGATCCCGCGCTGGCGCTGTACCGGCGCGCGGGTTTCGAGACGCGCTGGCAGTACCGGTACTGGCAGCCTTCGAGCTGAAGCGGCAGGCTCAGTCGCGCGGCTCGAGCTCCAGCCCGAAGCGCACCTCGTCCAGTGCCGCGTCGACCAGCGCCAGCGGATCGTCGAAGCCCGGCGCGAGCTTGAGGATGCCGCGCAGCCGGTGATCGATCAGCAGCACCGCGAGCCCGTGCACATAGCCCCAGGCCGAGGTCATCTGCATGGCTTCGGCATTGCTCAGCGAGGTGGGCGGGCTGTCGGGCAGCCGCGGCGCGCCGCCGATGATCGAGGCCATCACGCGCATCGCCTCGGCGGCCGCGGCGCCCAGCACGGGATGCAGCATGTCGATCTTCTCGGTGCGGAACATCAGTCCGAACAGCGCCGGGTTCCCGTGCGCGAAATGCACGTAGGCGCGGCCGATCGCATTGCGCCGCGCGCTGGCGTCGGCACCCTCGGGCGCCGAGGTGCGCATCGCGTCGGCCAGGCGATGGAACCCCACGGCGGCGAGCGAACTCAACAGGCCGGTGGTGTCGCCGAAATGGTGCTTGGGCGCGGTGTGCGACACACCCGCTTCGCGCGCGATCGCGCGCAGGCCGAGCCCGGCGATGCCGTCGCGCCGCAGCACGGTCTCGGCCGCGGCCAGCAAGGCATCGGGCAAGGCGCCGTGGTGGTAGCGGCGGGCCGGCGCGGCGGACTCGGCCGGTGTGGCCGGCGAAGATTCGGCGGTGGCCGGTTCCGTGGAACGGGAACGGCGCGGACGGGAAGCAGCAGGCATCCAAAAATCTTACCACTGGAAAAATCTCTTGACTTCATCGGATGGCTCGACGATATTTCCACTGGAAAGATAAGCCCTCCCCGCTTTTCCAACCCCCTACCGGCCCCGGCCGACGATCCGAAGGAACCCCGATGAACGATGCCGTCACCCGCAGCGCCCCGCCTTCCAACATGGGCCCGATCGACTTCGAGACCGACGTCGGTCCGCTGCCGCTGAAGGGCGCGCTGCCCGCCGGCCTGCGCGGCACGTTGGTGCGCAACGGCCCGAACCCGGTGGCGCCCGATCCGCGCGCCCACTGGTTCGCCGGCGACGGCATGCTGCATGCCTTCCACATCGCCGACGGCGCGGTGCACTACCGCAACCGCTGGGTGCGCACCCAGCGCTGGCAGGCCACGGTCGAAGGGCAGGAGCGGCGCCGCGTCGGCTTCCAGAGCACCGAGGGCGAGGCGCCGAAGCGCGAGGACGACGGCACCGGCAACACCAACGTGATCGGCCATGCCGGCCGCATGCTCGCGCTGGAAGAAGCGCACCTGCCGATCGAGTTGACGCTGCCCGGGCTCGACACGCTCGGCGCCACCGACCTCGACGGCCGCCTGCACGGCAGCTTCACGGCCCATCCCAAGACCGATCCGCGCACCGGCGAACTGCTGTTCTTCGGCTACGGCACGCCCGCGCCGCTGTCGGCGGGCATGAGCTTCGGCGCCATCGCGGCCGACGGCCGCGTCACGCGCTTCGAGAGCTTCGAGGCGCCCTATGCCAGCATGGTCCACGACTTCATGGTGACCGAAGGCCACGTGATGTTCCCGATCATGCCGATCACCGCCAGCCTCGAGCGCGCGCAGCAGGGCCGCCCACCCTATGCCTGGGAGCCCGAGTTCGGCACGCGCGTCGGCCTGATGCCGCGCGGCGGCAGCAGCGCCGACATCGTCTGGTGGCGCGGCCCGGCCTGCTACGTGTTCCACGTGATGAATGCCTGGGAAGCCGACGGCAGCCTGTATGCCGACGTGATGCAGTTCGACACGCCGCCGCTGTTCCCGCGTCCCGACGGCTCGCCGATCGGCGCGGGCGATCCGCCCGCGCGCCTGGTGCGCTGGCGGTTCGAGCTCGCGAACCCGGCGCGCGAATTCACGCGCACCGTGCTCGATCCGCGCCCCGGCGAGTTCCCGCGCATCGACGACCGCTTCGCCGGCCTGCCCTACCGCCACGGCTGGTACGTGCTGCGCGACGACGAGGGGCCCACCGAGGCGCGGCGCAACTTCGCGGGCCTCGCGCACGTCGACCATGCCAACGGCGAGCGCGGCATCTACAGGCTGCCGGCGCCCGACACGATGTCCGAGGCCGTGTTCGTGCCGCGCTCGGCGCAGGCCGAAGAAGGCGACGGCTGGCTGCTCGCCACCATCTGGCGCGGCGCCACCCACACCAGCGAGCTCGCGGTCTTCGATGCGCGCGCCGTGGCCAACGGCCCGCTGTGCACCGCCGCGCTGCCGCACCGCGTGCCCGTGGGCTTCCATGGCAACTGGTTCGATGCCGAGGGCAGCGTGCCCGGCGCCGCCGTGCGGGCCGATGCGCAACCCACCGTTCGCTTCGGAGCGTCGTCATGAGCATGCTGCTGGCCTTCGCGCCCTTCATCGTCTTCGCGCTGTTCGACCGCCTGCTCGGCGTGGTGCCCGCGCTCTCGGCCGCGGCGGCGCTGTCGGCCGTGCTGCTGCTGCGCGACTGGCTCACGCCCAAGCGCACGGTCAAGGTGCTCGAGATCGGCACCGTGCTGCTGTTCGGCGGCCTCGCCGCGTACGCGCTCGCCACCCACACCGAGTGGTCGCTGCTCGGCGTGCGGCTGCGCGTCGACGCGGGCCTGCTGCTGGTGGTGCTGGCCTCGATGGCCATCGGCCAGCCCTTCACCCTGCAGTACGCGAAGGAGCAGACGCCGCCCGAGGTCTGGGTGCTGCCGGGCTTCAAGCTGGTCAACATGGTCATCACCGCCGCCTGGGCCGTGGCCTTCGCGCTGATGGTGCTGGCCGACGTGGCGATGGTCTATGTGCCCTCGCTGCCGCTGTGGGTGGGCATCGCGGTCACGGTCGTGGCCATCGTCGGCGCGATCCGCTTCACGCAGTGGTACCCCGAGCACATGCGCGCGCGCTTCGAGGCCGCGGCCGGGGGTTGAGCGCCCGCCCCCTCGGGTGGCGCGGTCGGGCCATTGGTGCCACCATGGCCGGATGACCCACACGAACCACCATCATCTCCACCATCCCACCGAGCCCGTGGCCGCGCCACGCGGCATCGACCACATCGTGGCCGGTGTGTCGGCCAGCGATGGCGACGGCGTGAAGCTCACGCGCGTGCTCGGCCAGCCGCTGCAGAAGCGGCTCGATCCCTATCTCATGCTCGATGCCTTCGGCAGCGACAACCCCGGCGACTACGTCGGCGGCTTTCCGAACCATCCGCACCGCGGCTTCGAGACGGTCACCTACATGATCGCCGGACGCATGCGGCACCGCGACAGCGCGGGCCACGAGGGCCTGCTCGAGAACGGTGGCGTGCAATGGATGACCGCGGGCCGCGGCCTGGTGCACAGCGAGCTGCCCGAGCAGCAGGAGGGCCTGATGGAAGGCTTCCAGCTCTGGCTCAACCTGCCGGCCGACGAGAAGCTGCGCGAGCCCTGGTACCGCGACATCCAGAGCGCGGAGATCCCCGAGTTCACCACCGCCGCGGGCGTGCACGTGCGCGTGATCGCCGGCGCGAGCCACGGCATCGAGGGCGCCGTGCGGCGCGAGCGCACCGAGCCGCTGTACCTCGACATCACGCTGCCGCCGGGCGCCGAGTTCGCGCAGCCGCTGCCACCGTCGCACAACGCGCTGGTCTACGTGTTCCGCGAATCGCTGTGGATCGCGGGCAGCGAGGTGCCGACGCGGCGCATGGCCATCCTCGCGAACGAGGCCGGCAGCGACGGCGTGCTGCTGCGCGCGGGCTCGACCAACCACAGCCCGGCGCGCGCGCTGCTGATCGCGGGCCACCCGTTGAACGAAGCCATCGTGCAGTACGGCCCGTTCGTGATGAACACGCCCGAGCAGATCAAGCAGGCGGTCGACGACTTCCGCCAGGGCCGCTTCGGCTGAGCCTGCGCCGACGCGGCGGTGCGGCCTGCGCCTACCGCGTGTCGGCATGCAAGGCGTCGCGCGAGACTCGGCGGGGCTTCTACGTTGCCCGCATGCCCCCCACGATCCGAAAAGGACAGGCGCCCGCCACGCTGCAGCGCGCCGAGTTCCATGAACGCTTCATGCAGGACTTCCAGGACCCGGCCTTCCAGGCCGAGTCCGAATCGCTGCGGCGCATCGAGCTGATTGCCTGGGAGGCCTACCACGAGGGCCGCAAGGCGCCGGTCACGCGCAAGGCCGGGCCCGGCTATGCCGATCCCGACTACGAGCTCTCGGTGGAATGGCTCGAGGCCAAGGCGCGCATCGACGCCGCGCATGCGAAGTGGGCCGATCCGCAGAGCCATTCGCGCGTGCTGCTGGTCAATGGCTCGCCGCGCAACGACGGCACCTGTCCCGGCGAGATCTCCAAGACCTGGCGGCTGACGCAGCTCGCGCGCGAGGTGCTCGAGGGCAGCGGCGTGAAGACCGACGTGCTCGACCTCAGCCTGCTGACCTCCGACTACGGCCGCGAGATCCACGCGTGCAAGGGCTGCGTCTCGACCGCGATGCCGCTGTGCCACTGGCCCTGCAGCTGCTATCCCAACCATTCGCTGCGCCAGACCGGCGACTGGATGAACGAGATCTACGAACGCTGGACCGCGGCGCATGGCGTGATCGTGCTCACGCCCGCTCACTGGTACCAGGCCACGAGCCCGCTCAAGCTGATGATCGACCGGCTGGTGTGCGCCGATGGCGGCAACCCCGATCCCACCAGCACGCACGGCAAGAAGGCCGAAGAGGCCAAGGCGCTCGAGCTCGAGGGCTGGGGCTATCCCAAGCACCTCGATGGCCGCGCCTACGGCGTGGTGGTGCATGGCGACGTGGCCGGCATCGAGAGCGTGCGGCGCAACCTCTGCGACTGGCTCGACTGGATGGGGCTGATCGATGCGGGCAATGCGGCGCAGCTCGACCGCTACATCGGCTACTACGAGCCCTATGCCACCAGCCACGACACGCTCGATGCCGATGCCGACCTGCAGGAGGAGGTGCGCAACGTCGCGCGCGCGGTGGCGCAGGCGGTGCGGCAACTGCGCACCGGCAAGCTCAAGTCGCCTGACCGGGGCCTGAAGAGGCCGCGTCCCAAGTAGCTCGCGCGCCGGAAATCCACGACGGCCCGCGTCGCCATTCACCATTCTTTACGCAGGCTCACGCAGGGCTCACCGACGGGTTACAGAAGGCTTCCACACTTCGTCTCACCAGCTGCCCATCGGCGGCGGTTCTTCGAAAGGAAGCACTCTCATGATCTCTCTCCGCCAACGCATCCTCTGGGCCGGCCTGCTGGGCTCGGCCGCCCTCGCATCGTCGGGCGCTTTCGCCCAGACGCCGGCGCCCACGACCGCGGCACCCGCCGCTGCCGTGGCGCAGGCCGACGGCGCGGCGCCGCAGCGCAAGGCCCACGCGGAGCACAAGCGCATGGATCCGGCCAAGCGTCTGGAACGCATGCAGGAACATCGCGCCAAGCGGCTCGCGGCCCTCAAGGACAAGCTGAAGCTCAATGCCTCGCAGGAAAGCGCATGGTCCAGCTACACCAGCGCGACGCAGCCGCCCGGCCCGCGTCCCGATGGCCAGCGCATGACCCGCGCCGACTTCGCCAAGCTGACCACGCCGCAGCGCATCGAACGCATGCAGGCCCGCCAGGCCGAACGCAGCGCGATGTTCGCCAAGCGCGCCGACGCCACGAAGTCCTTCTATGCCGCGCTCACGCCCGAGCAGCAGAAGACCTTCGACGCCGAGAGCATGCACTTCGGCGGCCATCGCTTCCATCGCGGCGGCCACCATGGCGGCCCCGACGCCCAACCGGCCAAGGGTTGAGCCGACGAAGCCCTCGACCCGAGCGTCGAGGGCGGCCCATGACAAAGGCCCGCAACGCTTCACGCGTTGCGGGCCTTTTTTCGGCTCGACCCGGTTACTTCGGCGTACCGGTCTTCTCGGTCGGGTTGGTCGGCACTTCCGGGCGCTCGCCCGGCTGGCCGAAGTGCGGCTTCACCTTGCGGCCCTGCTGGCTCACTTCCCAACGCGACTGGTCGCCGGTCGGTGCCATCACCATGTTCGGCTGGCCGTTCATCGTGGTGCTCGCCTCGCCCTTGGGCACCAGCGTGTTGGTGTTGTTGCGGTTGTGGGCGCGTGCCTCGGCCTTCACGGCCTCGCGCGACACCGGCTCGAAGCCGTCGGGACGCTGCGTGGGGTTGGCCACGCCCGTGGGCGACTGCGTGCTGGCCTGACCGCCCACCGCCGGATCGGGCGCCGCGGGCATCGAGGAGGTCTGCGCCATCGCGAAGCTGCCGGCACCCATCAGGCCGGCCAGCAGGGTAGCTCGAAGAAGTCGTTGCTGTGCGTGTTTCATGATCGGTTTCCTTTGCGTCTCGTGAATGTGGGTGAAGAAATCGCGGACGCCTTTCCCGACGTCCTGAATTCACCGTAGGAGTCGTGTCGTCGCGGCCTTGTGGGGGTGCGTCAGGGCTGCCTGTAGGAGCCGGCCGGCCACGCGCGAAGGCGCGGCGAGCCTCTCGCGTCGGAGGGCTGGAGGCGCCACAAGAAGGTGGCGCGTTCCTACAGGCGGGCCCGGATCGAGCACGTACAACCCGAAATCCGATGTCCTCCACACCGATCTTCACGAACGAATCCGCCGCGAACGCGGAAGCCGCCCACGCCGTGGGCGCCAACCCGCCCGGCCCCGCGACCGTGGCGGGACTTGCCGCCGCGCCCGTGTCGCTGAAGGTCATGACGGTGAACACCCACAAGGGCTTCACCGCACTCAACCGCAAGTTCATCCTGCCCGAGCTGCGCGACGCGGTGCGAACCGTGGGCGCCGACGTGGTGTTCCTGCAGGAGGTGCTGGGCACGCATTCGCGCCATTCGCGGCGCGTGAGCAACTGGCCCGAGGCGCCACACTACGAATTCCTGGCCGACACGATGTGGCCGCAGTTCGCCTACGGGCGCAACGCGGTCTATCCCAAGGGCCACCACGGCAATGCGCTGCTGTCGAAGTTTCCGATCGTGCACCACCGCAACCACGACGTGTCGGTGGCCGGTCCCGAGAAACGCGGGCTGCTGCACTGCGTGCTGCGCCTGCCGGGCCGCACGGTCGACGTGCATGCGATCTGCGCCCACCTCGGCCTGGCCGAGGCGCATCGGCAGCAGCAGCTCGAGCTCCTGTGCCACATCGTGCGCGACGAGGTGCCGGCCGATGCGCCGCTGATCGTGGCGGGCGACTTCAACGACTGGCGCGGCCGCGCGCATGCGACCCTGGCCGAGGGCGCGTCGCTGCGCGAGGTGTTCGTGCACGCGCACGGCCGTGCGGCCAAGACCTTCCCCTCGCGCTTCCCCGTGCTGCCGCTGGACCGCATCTACGTGCGCAATGCCGGCGTGCACGCACCGGTGGTGCTGCCGCGCCGGCCCTGGTCGCACCTGTCCGACCATGCGCCGCTGGTGGCCGAGATCGATCTCTGAAGGCGCATCCATCCATGAGCAACGGCAACCCCTGGGTCGCGGGCAACCGCATCGAGCTGCTGGAGAACGGCGAGCAGTTCTTCCCGCGCGTGTTCGAGGCGATCCGCGCGGCGCAACGCGAAGTGGTCATCGAGACCTTCATCCTGTTTGAGGACAAGGTGGGTCTCGACCTGCATGCCGCCATGTGCGAAGCGGCGCGGCGCGGCGTGAAGGTCGACCTGATGATCGACGGCTTCGGCTCGCCCGATCTCTCGCGCGAGTTCCTCGAGGAGCTGAGCCAGGCCGGCGTGAAGGTGCGCGTGTTCGATCCGGGCCATCGCTTCCTGGGCCAGCGGCTCAACGTGTTCCGCCGCATGCACCGCAAGATCGTGGTGATCGATGGCGAGCGCGCCTTCGTCGGCGGCATCAACTATTCGGCCGACCACTTGATGGACTTCGGCCCCAAGGCCAAGCAGGACTACGCGGTCGAACTCACCGGGCCGATCGTGGCGCAGATCCACCATTTCGCGCTGCGTGCGATCGCGCTCGGCGGCAAGGGGCCGGGCTGGTTCCGGCGCCGTCTCAGGCAGGCGCCACCCGTGGGCGACACGGTGGTCGGCGATGTGGAAGCGATGTTCGTCACGCGCGACAACCGCCACCACACCAACGACATCGAGCGCCACTACCGCGCCGCGATCCGCAGCGCGCGCGAGCGCATCGTGATCGCCAACGCCTATTTCTTTCCGGGCTACCGGCTCATCAAGGAGCTGCGGCGCGCGGCGCGGCGCGGCGTCGACGTGCGGCTGATTTTGCAGGGCGAGCCCGACATGCCGATCGTGAAGACGGCCGCGAGCATGCTCTACCACCACCTGCTGCATGCGGGCGTGCGCATCTACGAATACTGCGAGCGGCCGCTGCACGGCAAGGTCGCGCTGATGGACGACCGCTGGAGCACCGTGGGCTCGAGCAACCTCGATCCGCTGAGCCTGTCGCTCAACCTCGAGGCCAACGTGGTGGTGCGCGACGCGGCCTTCAACACGCTGCTGTACGAGCGCCTCGACCACCTGATGCAACACAGCTGCAAGCAGATCGACACGGCCGACCTCGCCAGCGAATGGAGCGGCTGGCGGCTGGTGCGCAGCTTCTTCATCTTCCACTTGATGCGCTGGTATCCCTCGCTGCTCGGCTGGCTGCCGCGCCATGTGCCGCGGCTCAAGCCGGTGGAGGTCACCGACCTCGGCGACCGGCGGCGCCGGGACCACGGCGACGGCGTCGAGGGCGCGCCCGCGTCGACGGAGGCCGCATGACGACGGCGGCTGGCGGCCGCCTGCATGCGTTGCCCGCCAGCGGCTGGCGCCGCGCCTGGCCCTGGGCCAAGCGAACGCTGGTGTGGGGCTTCTTCGGGCTCGTGGCTTGGCTGCTCGTGAGCCAGGCGCGTTCCATCGACTGGCACGAGGTCGGCGACGCGATCACGGCGCTGCCGCTTCTCACGCTGCTCGGCGCCGGCCTGCTCGCGGCCTGCAGCTTCGCGCTCTACAGCACCTACGACCTGCTGGGGCGCCATCTCACCGGCCACCCGCTGCGCGCCGGCACGGTGATGGGCGTGACCTTCATCAGCTACGCCTTCAACCTCAACCTCGGTTCGCTGGTGGGCGGCGTGGCCTTCCGCTATCGGCTCTATTCGCGGCTGGGCTTGCGCAACGACACCATCACGCGCGTGCTGGGCTTCAGCATGCTCACCAACTGGATCGGCTACCTGGTGGTGGCCGGTGCCGCCTTCTTCTTCTGGCCGCTGGGCCTGCCGCCGGCGTGGAAGGTGGATGGCGAGGAGTTGCGGCTGCTGGGCGCGGCGCTGCTGGTGCTGGCCGCGGTCTATCTGCTGGTGTGCGCCTTCGCGCACGAGAAGCGCTGGCATGTGCGCGGGCACGAGCTGCGCACGCCGACCCTGCGCATGGCGCTGCTGCAGTTCCTGCTGTCGTGCACCAACTGGTCGCTGATCGGTGGCGTGATCTGGCTGCTGCTGCAGGGCCAGGTCGCCTATCCGCAGGTGCTGGCCGTGCTGCTGGTCGCCGCGGTGGCCGGCGTGATCACGCACGTGCCGGCGGGGCTCGGCGTGCTGGAAGCGGTGTTCGTCGCGCTGCTCGCGCACCAGGTGGCCGAGGCGCAGCTGCTGGCTGCCCTGCTCGCCTACCGCGGCCTCTACTACCTGCTGCCGCTGGTGGTCGCCACGCTGGCCTACTTCGCGACCGAGCTGCGCGCGCGGCGCGTGCGCCGGGCCCGCGTCGCGCATCAGAAGTGATAGGTGTAGCGCACCCGCACGAAGTTCTCGCCGGGGTTGGGCTTCTTGATGCCGCCGTTGGAGAAGTGCTGCACGCGCAGCGACAGGTCGTGTTCCCCGTGCTCGCCGAAGCTGCGGCCCACGCCGAGCACCTCGGTGAACTGGAAGGCGGTGCTGAAGCTGCGGTCCGGCGTCCGGTAGACGTGGTCCATCACGCTGCCGCCCACGCCGCCTTCGACGTACCAGGGCGAAGTGCCGTGCGCGAAGCGCCAGCGCCAGGTGTAGATGGCGCCGATCTGCACGTAGTCGCGCCGGCCGTCGTCGAGCGCGGGCGCGTGCCAATCGCTGAGGAAGACGTCCCAGTAGGAGGTGAGCGCGCCTTCCTGCACCGGCTGTCGCGGTGACCAGGGCAGCGTCATCCCGACGGTGAAGGCATTGGTGCTGCCCATCTGGCCGTGGGGGGCGCGCCCGCCTTCCACGTAGAAGCCGCGCTGGCCGTCCTCGAAGGCGTGGGCGCTGGCGCCCAGCAAGCCCAGCAGTCCGGCCAGCGCGGCGGCACGGAGCGGGGCGGGTGTTTTGAATCTCATGATCCGGAGCGCCAAAGCGAATGATGAAAACCGAGAGGTCATATTCACTTTGCGTTCAGTTTTGTGTCGTGCCGATGCGCGATTTCCACGTCGAGGGGTAGGACTTCGCCAACAACATGCGCGAGACGCCACGAATTGCGCTCGGCTTCTTGTTGCACTGCAGCATTCGCAGCGCGACAGGCCTATAGTGGGCCGATCTCCCTCGCAGGCATTACGCCGCTCCCACGATGTCATCCACCTCTTCCCTTCCCTCCTTCAGCGTTTCGTCGTGGCCGCTGTGGCCGCTGCGCGAATGGACCGAGCTCGCGCTCAAGACGCAGGAGATGCTGCTGTCATCGGGCACCGTGATTCGCCTGCGCACCGAGCGCATCGCGCAGGCGGGGCTCGCGCCAAGTGCCGACGACCTGGTCGAATTCCGGCGCATGGGCGACGAGAAGCTCGAGGCCGCGCATGCCTCGGGGTTCGCGATGGCGCGGCAATGGCACAGCAGCCAGATCGGCCTCGCGAGCCGCATCTGCCAGCAATGCCTGCATGGCGCCGCGGCCTTCCTCTCGCTGGCCGGCAGCGTCACGCCGGCGCAGGCCGCCGAGCATGGCGATGCGCTGATCCGCGCGGCCTCGCGCGCCGCGAACGCGGCCCAGCGCTGGCCGAACAGCACGGCGCGCATCGCGAGCGAGGGATTGAAGCCGATCCACGCGGTGGCCACCGCCAACGCGCGGCGGCTCGGCGCGCAGCAGGCCGCAAGCTGAGCCTCGCTCAGCCGCGTGCCGGCATCAGCGTCAGCAGCGTGATCTCGGACGGCGCGCCGAAGCGCTTGGGCGGGCCCCAGTAGCCGGTGCCGCGGCTCACGTAGATCCACATGTCCTGCAGCCGGTGCAGGCCCGCCGTGAAGGGCTGCTGCATCGGCACGAACAGGTTCCACGGGAAGAACTGGCCGCCATGCGTGTGGCCCGAGAGCTGCAGCTGGAAGCCGGCCGCGGCCGCCTTCGGCGCGCTGCGCGGCTGGTGCGCGAGCAGCACGCGCGTGTGCACCAGCGGCGGCGCGTCGTCGAGCGCGCGCTGCGGATCGCTCTCGTGCGAGGCGTCGAAATGGCCGGCCGTGTAGTCGGTCACGCCGGCCAGCACCAATTGGCTCTCGAAGGTTTCCTCGTCGTTCTGCGCGCCGCGCACGTTGCGCGTCTGCAGCACCACGTGCTCGTTGAGCAGCACCTGAAGCCCGAGGCGGCGCAGTTCGTCGATCCAGGCATGGGCGCCCGCGTAGTACTCGTGGTTGCCGGTCACCACGAAGGTGCCGTGGCGCGCGCGCAGCCCGGCCAGCGGCGCGATGTGCTCGCGCAGTTCGGGCACGCTCCCGTCGACCAGGTCGCCGGTGATCGCGATCGCGTCGGCGCCGAGCCGGTTCACCGCGTCGACGATGCGCTGGATGTAGCTGTTGCGGATGGTCGGGCCGACGTGGATGTCGCTGAGCTGCACGATCGTGAAGCCCTTGAGCGCGGCCGGCAGCCCACGGATCGGCACGTCGACGTGCTTCACGTCGGCGGTGCGGCGCGCATTGACGAAGCCGATCAGCGAGACGAGCGTGGCCAGCGCGAACACCGCCAGCGCGCTCCAGGGCCGCAGCGTGTCCCACGGCACCGCGAGGCCGGCCACGCGCTGCGCGATCCAGGTCAGCAGCAGGCCGGCGTCGCGCACCAGCGTCAGCACGAACAGCGACGAGAACCAGCCCATGCTCAGCAGGCCGGTCCATTGCAGTGCGCCGTGCAGCGGCTTCTTGCGCGGCGCGTGCCGCGACAGGAAGGGCAGCGGGATGGTGAGCGCCGACACCACCAGCGCCAGCAGACCGATCGGCCACGCCGGCGTGAGCACCGCGGCCGTGGGCAGCAGACGCAGGGCGATGTAGGCATGCAGGAGCGCGGTCAGCACGCTCAGGGGACGGATCGGCATCGGGGCAATGGGTTCGGGCACTGCCCGGGACACGTCATCTGCAAGGCGCATGCCGTGCATTCAAGTCGCCGCAACGCTATTTTTTCAGTAGCGCAGCATGCCGGGCCGGCCGGCACCGGGCCGCCGGTGGCGAGGTGAGCGCATGCACCCGGCGCCCGTGCCGCCGTACCTTCGCGTGCCTACTGCACCGCGCGCGTGCCGGCGGCGGCCATGTCGGTGCCCGCCGGCCAGAGGAAGGTGGCCTTGGTGGGCGTGCCGAACACCACCTGCAGCGGCTGCTTGAGCGTCTGGCCGCGCAGCGTGGCCTCGACCTGGTAGCTGCCGGGCTCGAGCCGCGCCACCATGAACGGCCCGCCCGCCACCACGTTGTCGAGCAGCGCCACGCCCCGGCCATCGCGCACCGTCACGTGCACGTCGGCCGCGAAGTCCGCGCCCTGGTGGTCCTTGATCGCGAATTCGAAGCTCGCCGGCCAGCGCGGCAGGACCGTTTCCATCAGCTTCGCCTCGTCGCTGCCGATGCCGCCGCTCATGTATTCGATGCCGTGCGACATGCGGATCGGCGGGTTGAACGCGGCTTGCGCGGAGGTGGCGAGCGCGCCGAACGCGAGGGCGCCGCACAGCAGGGCGGCGGCCAGCGGCCGCGCGCGCGGTGAAATCAGGGGGGTCATGGTCAGTCCTTTCTTTCCTTGCTCTCGTGGCGGAAAACCACGGCGCCACTGTGCGGCGCACGGCTTAGACAGGACTTAACGAGACGGCGCGGCGGGTGGCCGCCGGCCGTGGAAGCGCGCGGGCGGCGCCTCAGCGCGCGGCGCTGGTCTGCGCCATCGCCTGGGTTTCGGGCTGCGGCGGCAGCACCGAGGCCATGTCGAAGTTCGACGGCCACATGAAGGTCGCCTTCGCGGGCACGCCCGCGAACACCACCAGCGGCTGCGTCAGCGTGAGGCCGCCGAGCGTGACGTTGACGTCGTAGGCGCCCGGGTCGAGCCGCGCGAGCATGTACGGGCCCTGCGACTGCGCTTCCATGATCGCGCGGCCGGTGTAGCGCTCGCGCACCTCGACCTTGGCGCGGGCCGGGAAGCTCGCGCGCTGCGCGGGGCTGCCGTTGATGCCGAGCTCGATCGTGGCGGCCCAGCGCGGCGACACCATCTGCATGAACGCGGCTTCGTCCTTGCTGTTGCCGCCGCACATGTATTCGACGCCCTGGGCGGTCTGGATGGGCGGATTCGGGGCCGCGTGGGCCGGAAGGGTCGCGCCGAGGAAGGCGGCCGCACCGCACGTTGCAAGGGCGGCCAGGGACCGGCTGAGACGCATGGATTTCATTGCTTCGGTGTCCTCGATCAGGGGTGACGCGGAATTCGTCGAGGATTTTGCTTAGCAAGACTCGGGCTAGATATAGCGTTTACGAGGAACGATCCTCGCCGAGGCTTTGAACGCTATTGTTTTAATAGCTGGTGACGGGCTTGTGACAAGCGTTTACAGACTGTGTGGTCGCCCACCCTCAGACAAACCCTTGGTCGCCCGCGCGAGCCGCCCGCGTTGCGTGCGCGCACTCCGCCGCGAAGCGGCATGCGAATGGTGCGAAAGCGCCGGGCGCGGCGATCGGGCGCCCCATGAAAAACGCCGCCGGGTACGAACCACGGCGGCGTGAGGGTGAGGGCGGAAATCGACTCAGACGTCGATGTTCGCCGCCCGCAGCGCGTTCTGCTCGATGAACTCGCGGCGTGGCTCCACCTCGTCGCCCATCAGCATCGTGAACACGCGGTCGGCCTCGATCGCGTCGTCGATCTGCACGCGCAGCAGGCGCCGAACGGTCGGGTCCATGGTGGTCTCCCACAGCTGCTCGGGGTTCATCTCGCCCAGGCCCTTGTAGCGCTGGCGCGCGGTGGCGCGCTCGGCCTCGCCGATCAGCCACAGCATGGCCTGGCGGAAATCGAGCACCTTCTCTTCCTTGGCGCGCTCGCCCTCGCCGCGGCGCACCACGGCGCCCTCGGGGCTCAGCAGGTTGCGGAAGGTGTCGGCGGCGCCGGACAGCGCGGCGTAGTCGGCGCCGTGCACGAAGTCCTGCGTGATCACGCTGCTCTTGATGTTGCCGTGGTGGCGGCGGCTGATGCGCAAGAGCGGCTTATCGGTGCGCGCGTCGAACTCGTTGCTGACCTCGGCTGGCACGCCGGTGGTGTTGAGCTCGCGCAGCTTGGCCTGCAGCGCCACGGCCGAGGCCTCGGCCGCGGGCGTGGTGTCGAGGTCGAGCGCCACGCCGTCGGCGATGGCGCGCAGGGCCTCGGCGTCCATGAAGTTGCGCAGCCGGTGGATCACGGCCTCGGCCACCTGGTGCTTGCGCGCCAGCTCGGCCAGCGTGTCGCCGCTGAGCGTGGTGGAGGTGGCGCCGCCGGTCTCGATGCTGGCGTCCTTCAGCGCGACCTTGAGCAGGAAGGCGTCGAGCGCATTGCCGTCCTTCAGGTACTGCTCTTCCTTGCCGACCTTGACCTTGTACAGCGGCGGCTGCGCGATGTAGATGTGGCCGCGCTCGACCAGCTCGGGCATCTGGCGGTAGAAGAAGGTCAGCAGCAGCGTGCGGATGTGCGCGCCGTCCACGTCGGCGTCGGTCATGATGATGATGCGGTGGTAGCGCAGCTTGGCGACGTTGAAGTCGTCGGCGCCGCCGCCCGCGGTGGTCGCGCCGGCACGGCCGATGCCGGTGCCCAGGGCGGTGATCATCGTGAGGATTTCGTTGCTGGTCAGCAGCTTCTCGTAGCGCGCCTTCTCGACGTTCAGGATCTTGCCGCGCAGCGGCAGGATGGCCTGGAACTTCCGGTCGCGGCCCTGCTTGGCGGAACCGCCGGCGGAGTCGCCCTCCACCAGGTAGACCTCGCACAGCGCCGGGTCCTTCTCCTGGCAGTCGGCCAGCTTGCCCGGCAGGCCCATGCCGTCGAGCACGCCCTTGCGGCGCGTCATTTCGCGGGCCTTGCGCGCGGCTTCACGGGCGCGCGCGGCCTCGATGATCTTGCCGCAGATGATCTTGGCGTCGTTCGGGCGCTCCTGCAGGTAGTCGGTCAGCAGGCGGCCGACGATGTCCTCCACCGGCGCGCGCACTTCGCTCGACACCAGCTTGTCCTTGGTCTGGCTCGAGAACTTGGGCTCGGGCACCTTCACGCTGAGCACGCAGCACAGGCCTTCGCGCATGTCGTCGCCGGTGACCTCGACCTTGGCCTTCTTGGCCAGCTCGTTCTCTTCGATGTACTTGTTGATGACCCGCGTCATCGCCGCGCGCAGGCCCGTGAGGTGGGTGCCGCCGTCGCGCTGCGGGATGTTGTTGGTGAAGCACAGCACCTGCTCGTTGTAGCCGCTGTTCCACTGCATCGCGACCTCGACGCCGATGTGCGTGCCGGGGATGCCGCCGTAGGTGTCGGCCGGCTTCTCGCCCGCCGCGTAGAACGAGTTCGGGTGCAGGACGGTCTTGCCCTTGTTGATGAACTCCACGAAGCCGCGCACGCCGCCGGCGCCCGAGAAGTCGTCTTCCTTGCCGGTGCGCTCGTCCTTCAGGCGGATGCGCACGCCGTTGTTCAGGAAGCTCAGCTCGCGCAGGCGCTTGGAGAGGATCTCGTAGTGGAAATCGTTGTTCTCCTTGAAGATTTCCGTGTCGGGCAGGAAGTGCACCTCGGTGCCGCGCTTGTCGGTGTCGCCGATGATCTTCATCGGCGAGACCTCGAAGCCGTTCACGGTTTCGAGCAGGCGGTCCTGCACGAAGCCGCGGCTGAACTCGAGCTCGTGGATCTTGCCTTCGCGCCGCACCACCAGGCGCAGCATCACGCTCAGCGCGTTCACGCAGCTCACGCCCACGCCGTGCAGGCCGCCCGAGACCTTGTAGCTGTTCTGGTTGAACTTGCCGCCCGCGTGCAGCTCGGTGAGGGCGATTTCGGCGGCCGAGCGCTTGGGCTCGTGCTTGTCGTCCATCTTCACGCCGGTCGGGATGCCGCGGCCGTTGTCGGTCACCGAGATCGAGTTGTCGGAATGGATGGTGACGACGATGTCGTCGCAGTGGCCGGCGAGCGCTTCGTCGATGGAGTTGTCGACGACCTCGAACACCAGGTGGTGCAGGCCGGTGCCGTCGGAGGTGTCGCCGATGTACATGCCGGGGCGCTTGCGAACGGCCTCGAGGCCTTCGAGGATCGTGATCGAGCCTTCGCCATAGGAGGTGTCGGGCTTGACCTCGATCGGCACCGCGTTGTCGATCTCGGGTGTGTAGACCGGTTCGGTGTGCGGCACTTCCGGTTTGTTCTCTTCTGCGCTCATTCGGATATTCCTCTATCTCTCACGGATTCACGGGGTCCACGGACTCGCGGGCACCCGGTTTTTCAGGCCTCTTGAAAGCGCAAACCCGCGGGGGCGAACCGCGGGCTGTGTGCGCAAGGCGCTGTGGCGACGCGGGGTGACTAGATCCGCATCGGCATCACGACGTACTTGAAGGACGCGTTGTCGGGAATGGTCAACAGCGCGGAGCTGTTGGAATCGGCCAGGTCCAGCTTCACCATGTCCTGGCCCATGTTGGCCAGCGCGTCGATCAGGTAGGTGACGTTGAAGCCGATCTCGATGGCGTCGCCGCCGTAGTCGATGTCGAGCTCGTCCTGCGCTTCTTCCTGCTCGGCATTGTTCGAGGCGATGCGCAAGGTGCCCGGCTCGATGTTCAGGCGCACGCCCTTGAACTTCTCGCTGGTCAGGATCGCGGTGCGCTGCAGGCTGGCCAGCAGTGGCGCGCGGCCCAGCGTGACCGAGTTCTTGTGGTTCTTCGGGATCACGCGGTTGTAGTCGGGGAACTTGCCCTCGACCAGCTTGGTGACGAACTCCATGCCGCCGAAGCTGAACTTGGCCTGGTTGTTGGCGAACTGCATCTCGATCGCGCCTTCGGCGTCGGACAGCAGGCGCTGCATCTCGAGCACGGTCTTGCGCGGCAGGATCACTTCCTGGCGCGGCACTTCCACGTCGAGCGTGGCCGAGGAGAAGGCCAGGCGGTGGCCGTCGGTGGCGACCAGGCTCAGCTGCTTGCCCTCGGCGACGAACAGGATGCCGTTGAGGTAGTAGCGGATGTCGTGCACGGCCATCGCGAACGAGACCTGCGAGAGCAGGTCCTTCAGCGTCTTCTGCGGCACGCTGAACACCGGGCCGAAGTTGGCGGCTTCCTGCACCAGCGGGAAGTCTTCGGCGGGCAGCGACTGCAGCGTGAAGCGGCTCTTGCCGCCCTTGAGCACCAGCTTGCTCGCGCTCGACTCGAGGCTCACGGTCTGGTCGGCCGGCATGGTGCGCAGGATGTCGATCAGCTTGCGCGCGCCGATGGTGGTGGTGAAGTTGCCTTCGTCGCCGCCGAGCTCGGCGGTGGTGCGGATCTGGATCTCGAGGTCGCTGGTGGTCAGCTGGATCTGGCCGCCGGTCTTGCGGATCAGCACGTTGGCGAGGATCGGCAGGGTATGTCGCCGTTCCACGATGCCCGCCACCGACTGCAGCGCGGCGAGGACTTTGTCTTGTGTTGCCTTCAGGACGATCATGTCTTCTACCTCTTCTCTTATCTCTTTGAATCAGCTTGGTCGGTCGGGGCCCCACCGCCCCGCACAGACCGCCATTCTCCGCTGTCGCGGCGTCCGGCCTGGTTGACTTCGGTTTTCAGTTTCAACCCTTGAGCGTCTGCTCGAGCACGTGAAGCTGCTGGTTGAGCTCGGTGAGCTGCTGGCGCTCGCCCGAAATCTTGCGCACCGCGTGCAGCACGGTCGTATGGTCGCGTCCGCCGAACAGCTCGCCGATCTCGGGCAGGCTCTTCTGCGTCAGCTCCTTGGCCAGGTACATCGCGATCTGCCGCGGCCGCGCGATCGAGGCCGGGCGCTTCTTGCTGTACATGTCGGCGACCTTGATCTTGTAGTAGTCGGCCACCGTCTTCTGGATGTTTTCCACCGAGATCTGCCGGTTCTGGATCGACAGCAGGTCGCGCAGCGCCTCGCGCGCCAGGGCGATCGAGATCTCCTTCTGGTTGAAGCGCGAATAGGCCAGGATCTTGCGCAGCGCACCCTCGAGCTCGCGCACGTTGGAGCGCACGTTCTTGGCCACGAAGAAGGCGACTTCCTCGGGCATCTCGGCGCCCTCGACGCGGGCCTTGTTGATCAGGATCGCCACGCGCATCTCGAGCTCGGGCGGCTCGATCGCCACCGTGAGGCCCGAGTCGAAGCGCGAGACCAGCCGCTCGTGGATGTCCGCGAGGCCCTTGGGATAGGTGTCGCTGGTCATCACGATGTGCGACTTCTTGGCCAGCAGGGCTTCGAAGGCGTTGAAGAATTCTTCCTGCGTGCGGTCCTTGTTGGCGAAGAACTGCACGTCGTCGATCAGCAGCAGATCGAGCGAGTGATAGCGCTCCTTGAACTCGTCGAAGGTCTTGCGCTGATAGGCCTTGACCACATCCGAGACGAACTGCTCGGCGTGGATGTAGAGAACTTTGGAATCGACCCGGTCGGCCAGCAGCCGGTTGCCCACCGCGTGCATGAGATGGGTCTTGCCCAGGCCCACGCCGCCGTAGATGAAAAGCGGGTTGTACAGATGCCCCGGCATGCCGGCCACGTGCATCGCCGCGGCGCGCGCCATGCGGTTGGCCGTGCCCTCGACCAGGGTGTCGAAGGTGAGGCCCGAATTGAGCCGGTTCTTGAAGCCGGCGGCCGGCGGTTCCTCGCCCGGGCCGGCCACGTCGCGCGGCACGTCGGTTTCGGTCATGACCGCCACCGGTGCAGCACGCACGGGGATTTCCCGAGGAGCAAGCGCTAACTCGATGGCGACAGGCTGGCCGTAGATCTTCTCGGCCATGCCGGCGATCTTGCCGGCGTACTGGGCCCGGATCCAGTCGAGCTTGAAGCGGTTGGCGACGAACACCGTCATGCGCGAGAGGTCGTCGGCGACCTCGGCGGTGAGGGGCTTGATCCAGGTGTTGAACTGTTGTTCGGACAGCTCCTGCGCGAGCTGGTCGACGCAGGCCTGCCAGAGGCTTTCGCCGATGCCGTCAGTAGACAT